>JBFMCU010000084.1:0-82194 GCA_040754415.1 Planctomycetota bacterium | reverse complement strand
GGGCCCCTTGCGTGCGGAGCTCGCCGGCCTCGAGCTCGCCGCGGCCCGCGACCGGCTCCGCGCGCTCGCCGCCACGCTCGGGACCCCCGCCGCGCGCCGGCGGGCGGAGGCGCTCGCCGCCGACCTCGAGCTCGCCGCGGCGGCCTTCGAGTCCCTGGCCGCGGAGTTCGCCGCCGGCGGATGGCGGCGCCGCACGATCAGCGACCCGCGCACCGGCCGCGCCGCCAACCGCGAGGCCATCGGGGCGAGCGCCGAGGGGGTTCTCCTCCAGGGCGGCGATCCCCCGGAGCTCGTGCCCTGGTCGGCCTTCGGCGGCCGGGCGGAGTCGATCGAGAAGCTCTTCAAGGGCCGCCTGGCCCGCGCGTACACGCCGGCCGAGCACGCGGGGATCCTGGTCCTGCTCCACATGGGCGCCGCCGTCGAGGCCGCGCAGCTCGCGGACCAGGTCCTCGCACCGGGCGACTCGTCCATCTTCCAACCCGCCGAGGCCGCGGCGATCACCGCGGCCTTCGACCGCGTCCTCGCCTGGAGCGCGGAGGTCCCCGCCGCGGACCGCGCGACCCTCGCCCCCCGGCTGGCGGACCTCGCCCGCGCCCGGGAGGCGGCGGGGCTCGTGGCCGAGGCCCTGCTGGCGAGCCAGGAAGAGGCCTGGAACCGGCTCGTGGGCGCCCTCGAGCTGCTCTTCCGCGACCATCGGGACGATCTCCTCGTCAGCTTGCTCTCCGACGGCACCGACTGGGAGGGCCCGCCGCCGGGGGGTCCCGCCCCCGCGGGGGGGGGCTGATCCCGCCGCCATGCGCTCCCCGGGGGCCAGTCTCGACGATCGGATCCGCGCCCTGCGCGCGGAGCTGGAGGCGTGCGAGGTGCCCGCGCCGGACGTCCTCTACCTCCTGGCGACCGGGCTGGGCGAGCTCCCCGACCGGCTGCGGGCGGCGGTCGAGCTTCCCCTCGCCGAGCTCGCGGGCGTCCCGGCCCCCTGGGACACGCGCGTCCTCCACGCCGGCGAGCTCGGCGGCGCCGGGGCCTGGCTCCTCGAGGACGCCGCCGGCGATCCGCTCGAGCACGAGCCCCGGGAGGCCTGGGTGCGCGGGCTCCCCGCGTGGCTGGCGGCGGCGAGCGGAGCCGCGCTCTGCGTGCACGCCTCCGCCGGCAGCGCGCTTCCGGGCGAGGTCGCCGCGCGCGCTCCCATCGGCGGCTTCGGGCTCGTGCGGGACCATCTCAACCTGAGCGGCCGGACCCCGCTCCTCGGCCTCGGGGCGAGCGCGCTCGGGCCGCTCTTCCCCGACCAGACGCGGCTCCACCACCTCGGCCTGCGCCGCGCCGCCCTCGGCCGGGCCGCCGCGCGGGGGCACGCGGCAGCCGAGGTCGTCGCCGCGTGCACGGCGGGGCCGGCGCTGGAGACCCCCGCCGAGCGACGGATGCTCGCGATCCTCGGCGCCGACGTCGCGGTGCAGGCCCTCGGCTGGCCCCTCCTCGCTGCCGCCCATGCCGGGCTCGCGGTCCTCTCCATCGTGGCCATCACCGACGCGGGCGAGGGCGAGCCGGACATCCCGGGGCTCGTGGAGGCCGCCGGCCGCCTCCAGCCGGCCATGGAGGACCTCCTCTCGGCCCTGGAGGAGGACGTGTGCGGCGCCGTCGCGGCCCGGAGGCGGGAGGCGCCATGAGCGCGCCGCGCCTCGCCGTCCTCGTCTCGGGCGGGGGCCGGTCCCTCGAGAACCTCGCGGCCCGGATCGCCGACGGCTCCCTCGCGGCGGAGATCGCCCTCGTACTCTCCGACCGCCCGGGGATCGGCGCCCTCGCCCGGGCCGAGCGGCTGGGCCTCCCCACCCTGGTCGTGCCCTGGACGAAGGAGCTCGGCGGGGAGGGGTTCGGGGCCCGCGTCTTCGCGGCGGTCGAGGAGAGCGGCGTCGTCCTCGTCGTGCTCGCCGGCTTCCTGCGCCTCCTGCGGGTGCCGGAGCGGTGGCTCGGGCGGGTGATCAACATCCACCCCGCCCTCCTGCCCGCCTTCGGCGGGAAGGGCATGTACGGCGATCGGGTCCACCGCGCCGTTCTCGAGAGCGGCCAGCGGACCACCGGCTGCACCGTCCACTACGTCGACAACCAGTACGACCACGGCCCGATCCTCCTCCAGCGCACGATCGAGGTCTTGCCGGACGACACCGCGGAGACCCTCGCCCACCGCGTCTTCGAGGAGGAGAAGATCGCGCTGCCCGCGGCGATCGCCCTCGCGCTATGCCGAGCGGGCGGCCGATCAGGTCCCGAGCACTAGATCGATCGCGTTCGTGAGCTGGCCGGAGCCTCCCGCCACCCGGTTGAGGAAGCCCTGGGTATAGACCGCGAACCCCGCGAACGCCGGGTCGCTCGGGATCGGGATGGCGTGGTGGCTGATCCCGCTGGCGCCCGGAGCGATGTGGGTGACCACCCAGGCCGTGGAGACGTCGATCAAGAGCTCGCCGAAGGCGGTCAGGAGCCCGGCCAGCGGCCCGGAGTAGCCCACGACGAACGTGAGGCCGCTCGCCCCGACCGCACCCCCGTCGATCTCCGAGGTCCACGTTGTTCCCAGATAGGGCAGGCTCGTGCTCGTGAAGACGGCGGGATTCACCCCGCTGCCGTTGCGGGAGCGGGCACCGGTGCCCGACACGACGACGTAGTCGACCTTGGTCGCGGTGTCCGCTCCGTAGCTCCCGAGGACCGTCAGGGACACCGTGTAGGTGCCGGGGAAGTCGTACACGTGGGTGGGGTGCTGTTCCGATGCCGTCCCCCCGTCGCCGAAGTCCCAGCTCCAGGCGAGGAGGCCGGTGCCCACCGAGGCGTCGGCGAAGCTCACCGCGAGCGGCATCTCGCCGGTCCGCGGCCCCCCCGCGAAGTCCGCCCGCGGGTCGAACATCGTCAGGCCCGGATGGCCCCACAAGGAGCTCCAGATGAACGTCTCGTAGTAGAGGGAAGCGAACCAGAGCCCGTGCGTGTACATGGTCCGCAGGGCCGACTGGAGCGCCTCGCCCGGGGTGTTCCCGCTCGAGGTGACCGCGGTCGAGAAGTAGTAGTCCATCGACTGGCCGCAGCCGCCGTTGGGGTGGCCCCAGCCCACGACGCCGTAGGCGAACTTCGTGGCGCCCACGAAGCCCACCGCCGCGTGCCGCAGCATCACCTGGCCGATGTTCGTGTAGTCCGTGTCCGAGTTGCTGCACGCGAAGGCGAAGATGATCGAGCGGTGATCGTGGTCGAGGCTCGCGGCGTCGGACGAGGTGATGAAGGCCGGCGCGCCCTGGCCGTAGATATGGCACGACGAGGGGGAGCCGTGTCCGCCCCAGTTCACGAACGAGTACTTGCCCCCTGGCCACTCCGTCATCACGTTCGCGTGGTTCAGGGGCCGATCGCAGGTGTAGGCGGACCAGTAGTCCGCGTTCTGCTCGTAGAGCTTCGTCGTGCTCCAGTCCGCCATCCACGGATTCCACGCCGGATCGCTCTTGAGCTCCATCATGACCGCGGTGTCCGTCTCGGGCGTGATGAACGAGCCGAGAAGGAGGCCATGGCGCTTGAAGGCCGGGTCGTTGTCCTGCTCGTAGGCCACCGATTTGGCGCCGATGTCCTGAACGATGGTCGGATCGCTCCAGGGGATGCGTCCCGTGTTGATCTCGCTGTAGAAGTCGATGGGCTCGCCCTCCTCGCCCCAGAGGCGGTCCCCGTCGGCGTCCCACGATTGATCGTCGGGAAGGGAGAGCTCCGCGAAGTAGAAATCGGTCCGCGGCTGCTCGAGGCTCGTCGTGCAGCGCCGCATGGGCACGTGGGCGTGATGGCCGACGAGAAGGGCGTCCTCGATCCCCCATTCGCTCGAAGGGTACTTCTCCCGGAGGAAGTTCCGCACCTGCTCCGCGGCGTCGTAGCCCCCGTAGTTGGCGTAGATCCAGGAGGTGGTGACCACGTTCACGTGGCGGCCCTTCACCGTCTCGCGATCCACGATCGGTTGGACGGCGCCCACGAGCGAGTCCATCGTGACGATCACGAAGTCGTAGAGACCGCGGCCGGCCCGGGCCGATCCGCCGTACCAGGCCTGGGCTTCGTCGTAGTTGGCGACGATCCGGCGCGCGAGCTCCTCGGGGCGGCGCAGGTGGTCCACCACCGGCGGCGGCGGTTCCTCGGGAAGCGTGTAGCGCACGTTCACCGTCACGGAGGGATGCAGCAGGAGCTCGCCGGTCCGCGGATGCCACGCGAAGGGCAGGATCCGGACGTCGACGAGCTCGTACTTGCGGTAGCGCGCCGTGCGGACCGCCTCGCCGGGTTCGGCCGGCCAGAAGGCGTCTCCCTCGTAGGCCGCCCGGCGCGCCGCCTCGTAGGCGCGCGCGTCGAGGGGTCGGGCCGCGGAACTCCCCCCGCCCATCTGGGAGACGGGAACCGGCAGGGGGACCGGCGGAATCGCGTACGACCCGTCGAGCGCGATCGCCTCCTCGGCGACGAAGCTCACGCCGGTCACCGTCGCGCCCGGCGGCACGGCGACCGCGAAGATGCGCGCGGGCAGGGCGGGCACGCCCGGCACCGGCACGCAGCCGAAACCCTCCATCCGGATCTCCTGGCCGCGGGCCGTCTCCTCGATCCGGTACGGCGCCGCGTCGATCCGCACGCGCACCGTCCCGGCGCGATCCGCAGCGTGGACCGCGGTGGAGAGCATGCCGGCGACGCAAGCGACCAAGACGAGCGGTACTCTCATGATCCTGTCCCCCGCGTTCGGGTGGGAATCTCAACGTGCGTGGAACGCTCGGAGCGCCCCGGAAGTTCGGTCCCCCAGGATCCTCCGCCCGTCCCTGCTCCGCAAGGGGGGCACCGTATCTCTAGCGGCGTTCTGCCCCCAGCCGCGCCTCCCGGCGCGCGCAATCGGCGAGGAGGCGGGACCGGGCCGCGCCGGTCGCCGCGCGCTCCGCGATGCGCCGCGCCGCCTGCACGGCGGCGCGCGCTTGGGAGGGATCGCCCCGGCGATGCTCGTGGAGCTTGGCGAGCTCCAGGGCCGCGCGGGCGGCGACCTCGTCCTCGGCCTCGCCGGCCAGGATGGCATAGAGCTCCAGGGCGTCCGGCCACCGGCCGCTGCCGCGCAGAAGATCGGCGTGGAAGAGCCGCCAGGAGCGGTCCCCGCTGGGGTCCCGGGCCAGGGCTCGCTCGCTCCAGGCGAGCGCGGCGGCGCGGGTCGCCGGGGCGCCGAGGAGCCGGGAGAGGCCCCGCGCCCGCTCCCGGCCCGGCCCGGCGAGGAGCCGCCCGTCCTCCCGGCGCTCGACGAGGCTCCGCCCCAGGTGGGCGGCGAGCACCACGAGCGAGAGAACGTCGTCCAGGTTGTGCTGGAAGACCTGCTCCAGCCGATGCCCGCGGCCGGCGAGGAAGTCGAACCACGCTTCCGGGGCGAACCGGCCGGCAAGATCGCCCTGGCGTTCCAGGCCGCAGAGCTCGCGCTCCAGGGTGGCGAGGCGGCCGTCCGGGAACGCTCCGCCGTACAGGCGCCGGAGCGGGTGGTAGAGGTCGAGGTGCGGCTTCCCCGCGAAGGGCGCCGCGATCCCGTGGATCGCCATCTTGTCCTCGAGGCGATGGCGGTCGAAGGACTTGCCGAAGAAGCTCACGATCCCCTCCGCGGCCCGGAGCCGGCGCGCCGCCTCGGCGAGCATCGCCCGCTCCTCCTCGGGACCCCGCAGGAAACCCTGCCACACCGCGAAGCTCCCATCGCCGGCGAACGTGCCCAGGGCCACGAGGAAGGGGACGGTGCCCGCGCCGCCGGAGAGCCCCGTCGTCTCGATGTCGAGATAGATCGCCCGGAGGAGATCGAGCGTGGCGAGGGACGGATCCCGTGCGGCGAGGGCGATCGCCTCCCGGCTCGCCGCGTCCACCTCCGCCAGGGCCCAGTCGCCGTGGCGGTGCGCGGCGGGGAACGCGCGCTCGCGGGCCATCCAGCCGCCCGCGGGTCCTTCGCCCGCGCGGAGGCCGTCCGGGAGCCCGAGCGCCGCCTCGCCCGGCGTGACGGGCGTCGCGGCGGAGGGAGTCCGGGCGGCGAGGCGTCGCACCCGCCGGGCGGGCGGGGCGGGCCGCGCCGCGGCCTCCCGCGCCGGAACCGCTGCCTCCCCCTCGCCCCGCAATCGCCGGAGCCGAGCGGCGAGGGAATCGTCGGCGGGATCGGCCACGGCGATCACTCGCCGGCCGGCGCGGCGACGAGCGCCGGAGCCGGCCGCAGGGGCTCGCTCGCCGCGAGATGGGCCAGCACTGCGCGCGCCGTCTCCTTGCCGAGCGCGCCCACCTCCTCGACCGTCCCCACGCAGGCCGGGCAGCCCTGGGCGCAGGCGCAGTGGCCGACGACGTCGAGCGCGGCGCGCACGAGCTCGCCGTGCTCGCGGAAGAGCGCGCTCCCCAGGCCCACGCTCCCCGGGACGCGGTCGTAGAGGAAGATCGCCGGGTGGCGGAAGTGCCGGGAGCGGATCTCCGTGGAGAGCCCGAGATCGCCCGGCTGGCAGCGCACGAAGAGGGGCGCCACCCGCCGCAGGAGGCGGCCCACCCCCCGCCAGGCCGCCGCCCGGTTGCCCAGCGTGAGCCCGAGGGTGGCGGCCGTCGAATCGGCGAGGGTGAGGACGAAGGTCTCCGTGTCCAGCTCCTCCGGCGGGAGATGGATGTCCTCGGCGCCCACGTTCTCCCGCGTGTAGAAGCGGATCTTCTTGTAGAGGGCCGCCACCGTCGTGACGTGCACCTCGCCGCGCCAGACCGACCAGCCCTCCTCCACGTCCGCGGCGCGCCCCATTCGCTCCTCGAGGCGCAGCACGCGCACCTCGGTGTCGGTCTCGGCCTCGGTGAAGTAGTCGCTGGGAACCGCGCGAGCGTAGGCGCGGCGATTCTCGTAGTCGAAGCGTTCCACCTTCCACGTCTCGCCCTCGACCTGGTAGATCGCGCCGTCGTGCACGGTCGTGATCGAGTGCTCGCGGTCGATCTCCCCGATCGCCTTCCCGGACTCCGCGTCGAAGACGAGCACGTTGTCCGGCTGGTGGCCGGCGAGCGAGACGTCCTGGGCCGGGTAGGCGTCGGCGGCCCAGTACCAGGCGTCCTCCGTCCCCTCGCGCCGCCGCACGAGGAGCTCCGATTCGGTCGCGAGGTAGTCGAGGATGCCGGCGACGTGGGGCGAGGGGCCGAAGTCGCGGACCTCGCCCGCGGCGCCGGTGCGGAAGGGCAGCTCGAAGGCCGCGCACTTGATCTGCTCGGAGAGGATCACGAGGTTGTCGGGGTCGAGCTCGATCCTCTCCCGCGCGGCGCCGAAGAGGTAGTCGGGATGGGCGGCCAGGTACTGGTCGACGGGATCGGAGCGCGCCACGAGCACGGTGAGGGACGCCCCGCCCCGCCGGCCGACGCGCCCGGCCCGCTGCCAGAACGAGGCCTGGCTCCCCGGGTAGCCGACGAGCACCGCGACGTCCAGCCGCCCGATGTCGATGCCGAGCTCGAGGGCGTTCGTCGACACGACCACCTTGACGCTGCCGTCCTTCAGGCCGGTCTCGATCTCCCGGCGCAGGAGGGGCAGGTAGCCGCCGCGGTAGCCGCGGATCTCCGCCGGCGCGAGCCCCAGGGTCTCCGCCGCCTCCTTCAGGTAGCGGGTGAGCACCTCCACGGCCGTGCGGCGGTTGCAGAACACGATCGTCTGGTGGTTCGGACCGCAGAGGACCGGCGCCAGGCGGCGCACCTCCTCGAGGGCGTTGGCCCGCAGCCCGGCCACCCGATCCACGAGGGGCGGCTCGTAGACGCCGAGGATCTTCTCGCCCGCCGGCGAGGCGTCCTCGTCCACGACCTCGACCGCGCGGCCGATCAAGCGCTCGCCGTGGGCGGCGGGATCCCGCAGCGTCGCCGAGGAGAGCAGGAAGCGCGGATCGCTCCCGTAGTGGCGGGCGATGCGGACCAGCCGGCGCAGCACGTTCGCGACGCTCGAGCCGAAGACGCCGGAGAGCGTGTGCACCTCGTCGATGACCACGTACCGGAGGTCGCGGAAGAGCTCGGCCCACTTGCCGTGGTTCGGGAGGATCCCCTGGTGGAGCATCCAGGGGTTCGAGAGCACGACGTGGCCGCGATCGCGCAGGGTGCGGCGCACGGAGGGCGGCGTGTCGCCGTCGTAGGTGAACGAGTGCCAGTCGCGGCCCAGCGCGGCGATCAACGCGTTGAGCGAGCGCGATTGGTCCTGGGAGAGGGCCTTCGTCGGGAACATCCAGAGCGAGCGCGCCGCCCCGTCGCTCTCCAGCAGCCGCTGGAGCACGGGGGCGGTGTAGGCGAGGGTCTTGCCGGAGGCGGTGGGCGTGGTCACGAGCACGTCCCGGCCGGCGAGCGCGAGCTCGATCGCCCGGGCCTGGTGCTCCCAGGGGGCCGGGGTGCCCTGGAGGGCGAGGAGGCGCACGAGGTCGGGGTGGAGCGCCGCCGGCCACGGGACGGTGCGCCCCGGGCGGGCGGGGCGGCGCTCCCAGGCCGCGATCCGCCCGGAGAGCGCCGGATCCTCGCGCAGAGCGCGGACGATCCGCTCGGCGGCCCCTCCCTCGGCCGCCCGCCGCCGCGCCCGGCGCTCGCCGCCCCGGGTGGGATCCCGCTCCGCGCTCCCTTCCGTCTCGCTCATCCCATGCCTCCCGGCGCCCCCCGCACCGCTCGTTCGGGGCAAGTTAGGGACGGCAGGCGAAGACCGCAAGCCCCGCCGGGGCCTTCGCCCCGGGCTACCGGAGCGGCGGACCCTTGTAGATGGCGGCGGCCTTGGGGGCGCCCTCGTCGAGGTAGACGTCGGGCACCGGCAGGGTGATCGTCTGGTCCATGTCGTTCCAGATCCCGAAGGGGCCGTAGCCCCCGCCGCCGATCGGGTCCTGGTCCGTCATCCACGCGAACCACTGGACCGTGTCCACGCCCTCCCCGACCAGCATCGGGATCAGATCGAGGACGTAGGCCTCGTACATCAGGGGGTGGATCTGGGCCGCGTTGGCGGCGTCCACCCAAGGCTGGAAGCCCGCGACGATGCCCTGGCCGGCCTCGTACAGCTCGAGCCGCGGGTGACTGCCGTCGGCGTTCGTGTAGCTGTCGGCGAGCGCGCGGTGGGCCCGCACGCGGACGCGCAGGTCCGGGATGCGGTCGCGGGAGGCGGCGATCACCTCCTCCACCGTCGGACAGTTCGGGCATTCCCCCGTATCGGGGTCCGCGCCCTCCATCCAGTCGTCGATCACCGAGTTGCGGGGGCTGAAGTAGGCCGCCGGTCCGATTGCGTTCACCTCGAATCCCGGCGGGAGGAAAGGGAGGATCTGGCTGGCGAAGGCGGGGTCCCCGATGAACGCGCCCAGGTACTTGCGCAGCCGCGGCGCGTCGACCCCGCTGAAGACCGTGTCCGCCACGCCGAAGACGAGCTCGACCTGGCTCGCGATCTGGGCGTGGAAGCTGATCCCCTTGCGCGCCGCCTCGCGCTGCATCCATCCGTACACGGGAAAGCCGTTGTTCCAGATCTCGTTCGAGACCTCCAGGGTCAGCGTCAGGTTCGGATCCAGCCCCGCGAACGGCTGGCCCCCGTTGATCCCCGGCACCGCCGCCGATCCGTCCCGGATCCGCGCCAGCGTGTCCGTCAAGAACACCACGTAGTCCGCCTCCGACATGTCGTCCGTGCGGTGCGGCACCGGGAAGTGCAGGTTCGTCCGCGTCGCGTTCGCGAATGCCACCACGAACTCCGGACACATCCCCCGCCGCGTCCCCTGGCTCGGGCTTGACGGCCGGATCCGCCCCGCCAGGTCGAACGTGAACAAGAGGTTCCCGTCCAGGCGCCCGTACATGTTCACGCGGTTCCAGTTCAAGACCCGCCAGGAGTAGGGGCCGTTGCCGTGGTTCATCGCCTCCACCTTCGCCAGGTAGGGCGCCCAGAACAGCGGCTTCGCCGCCTCCATCCCCGGCAGCCACACGTGCACGTTGCGCACCGGATCCGCCGGCGACGAGGAGTCGATGTACATCACCAGGAGCCCGTTGCCCCCCGCCGCGGTGGGATCCACGAAGACCTCCGCCCGCTGTGCGCTCCGGCCCTGCTCGCCCGCCACCACCTGGCCTCGCAGGCTGCACGAGCCCGTGCCCTCCCACGTCAGGACGTAGGGCACCGTCCGCCCGTCGGGAATGCTCCCCTCCATGTCGTTCATCAGCCGCGAGCCCGCCTTCTCGCCCGCCCCCAGGGCCGCGAAGTCCGGCCAGCCCTCGCCCAGGAGCGGAGGATCCTCGCCGAGAGGGATCAGGGGCGCGACCTCCGAGGTCATCCCGTCGTTCCTGATGATCTCGAACTCCATCCCCCGCGCCATCACGTCGGCGAACACGATCTCCCGGCTCGTCCAGTTGTGGTCCGACGGGTTCATCCCGAACTGCATCGCGTAGTCGTCGAAACCGGTCCCGCCGTCACCGCCATCACCGCCGTCCCCTCCTCCGTCCCCACCGCCGCCCCCGTCCCCCCCGCCGTCGCCGCCCTGGCCCGTATCCCCCCCATCCTGGGCGGCGCCGCCGCCGTCGAAGGAGCCCGGCAGCGGCCCGTCGTCCCCCCCGTCCGGCCCGGAACCGCCGCCCGGTGCGCAGGAACCGGCCGCGCCGATCAGGAGCAGGAGAAAGAGGAGCGGGACGGATCCCGGGAGCGGCGAAGGGCGAACAGAGAGCGGGTGCGGGGCAATGGGGCTCATCCGGCGCGTTCCGAGGTCCGAGGTCTCGAGGGGCGGCGAGCAGTGACGTAGGGGTTGTGTAGCGGGGGATCCGCCCGCGCTCTACGACTTCGGGCCGGTTTTTCCGCGGTTGGCGAGCGTTGTCCACAACGCGGGCGGGAAGTGGCGCGAAACGCGGCAGATCGACGGGCGCGCTCCCGCGCCAGGCTCGGATGGCCGAGCGCGAGCGCACGGACGACCCGCCACGAACCGCACGCTCCTGGCGGCCGGGAACTGCGGGGCGGCCGGCGGTCCCGCGCGCTCAGAGAGCGCGCAAGAATTGCTCGCGAACGGGCGGCAGCGCCGTCAGGCGATGCGCCAGAAGGCACCTAAGAGGCTGGTTCATCGATTCCTGCTCAGCCTCTCAGCGGCGCCGCGGCGGCCCCTGGCAGAGCGCGGCCGCCTTGGGCGCCCCTTCGTCCCGGTACTCCTCCGGCACGGGCAGGGTGATCGTCTGGTTCATGTCGTTCCAGATCCCGAAGGGGCCGATGCCGCCCCCGCCGATGGGGTTCTGATCGGTCATGAAGCAGAACCAGTTCACGACGGCCACCCCCTCCTCGATCAGCATGGGGACGAGGTCGTGGACGTAGGCGTCGTACATGCGCGGGTGGCGCTGCGCGAGGTTCGCCGGCCCGACCCAGGGCTGGAAGCCGGCGACGATGCCCTGGCCGCCCTCGTAGATCTCGAGGGCGGGATGGGAGCCATCGGGATTCGTGTAGCGATCCGCCAGCTCGCGATGCGCGCGCAGGAGGCGGCGCAGATCGGCGATGCGATCGCGGGAAGCGGCGATCACCTCCTCGACCGTCGGACAGTTCGGGCACTCGCCGGTCTCGCGGCTCGCGCCTTGCATCCAGCCGCGGATCACCGTGTGTCGCGGGCTGAAGTACGTGGCGGGCCCGATCGAATCCACCTCGAACCCCTTCGGCAGAGACCGCAAGATCTGGCCGGCGAACGTGGGATCGGCGATGAACGCGCCGACGAACCGGCGCAGCCGCCCCGCGTCCTCGCCGCGGAACACGGCGTCCGCCACCCCGAAGACGAGCTCGATCTGGCTCGCGATCTGGGCATGGAGGCTGATCCCCTTCGCCTTCGCCTGCCGCTGCATCCACCAGTGCTGCGGGAAGCCGCTGTTCCAGATCTCGTTCGAGAGCTCCAGGGTCAGGGTCAGGTGCGGGTCCAACCCCGCAAAGGGCCGCCCGCCGTTCAACCCCGGCACCCCCGGCGATCCGTCGCGAATGCGCGTCAGCGTGTCGGTCAGGAAGGCGGCGTAATCCGCCTCGGACATGTCGTCGGTGCGGTGCGGCACCGGGAAGTGGAGATTCGTGTGCGTCGCATTGCAGAACGCGACCACGAACTCCGGGCACATCCCGCGGCGCGTTCCCTGGCTGGGGCTTCCGGGCCGGATCGACCCCGCGAGGTCGAACGCGAAGAGCAGGTTCCCCCCCGCGCGGCCGTACATGTTCACGCGGTTCCAGTTCATGGCCCGCCACGAATAGGGGCCGTGGCCGCCGTTCAGGAGCTCCACCTTCTCCAGGTACGCGGGCCAGAAGAGCGGCTTCTCCTCCTCCATGCCGGGAAGCCAGACGTGCACGTTGCGCACCGGGTCGGCCGGGGAGGATTCGTCGATGTACAACACGAGCTGGCCGTTGCCGCCGGCCGCGGCCGGATCGACGAGGACTTCGACCCGCTGCGCGGTCCGGTTCTGGTGGCGCAGCACGCCCTGACCGCGGAGGCCGCACGCGCCGGTGCCGTCCCACGTCACGACGTAGGGGCTCTTTCGCCCGTCGGGCATGCTCCCTTCCATGTCGTTCATGAGCCGCGACCCCGCCTTCTCCCCCGGGGCCAGGGCCCGGAAGTCCGGCCAGCCTTCGCCCAGCAGCGGCGGATCCTCTCCCGGGGGGATCACCGGCGCACTGTCGAACGTGATCTGGCCGCGTACGACCCGCCCGAACTCCATCCCCCGCGCCATCGCATCGGCGAAGACGATCTCGCGGCTCGTCCAGTTCTGGTCAGCGGGGTTCATCCCGAACTGGATGGCGCAGTCCGCGAAATAGGCGGCGTCCGCGGCGCGGTCGGCGCCGCGACCGGAGTCCGGGCGGCCCTCGTCCGGTGCATTCGGCGGGACCGCGAGGGGCTCAACCGCCCCCCCCGCGGCGCCGTCGCCGGTGGCAGCGCCCGGGGATCCGGCGCCGTACCCCGCGCACGAGCCGAACGCGACCAGGGTCGCGAACGCGAGCGAGAGAGGTGCCCGGCGGCAGGCGGGGCCCCTCCAGAGTCCAGGAACGGGCATAACGGCGAAGGGACTTCGGGGTGCGCGGGGAGCGCCGCGGCGGCGGGCTCTCGCCCCGCCAGTCTGGCATCTCGCCCGCCGGGCCGGCAATCCACCCGCCACGCCCCCCCCACCCCGCCGCCGCCCCCCCAAGGGGCGCGGGGCGGGCCCCCCGTCGGGCGCCCGCCCCGCGCCGTTCTCCTCCGGTCACTGGAGGAGCGGAGGACCCTTGTAGATCGCCGCCGCCTTCGGCGCTCCCTCGTCCACGTAGACGTCGGGGACCGGCAGCGTGATCGTCTGGTTCATGTCGTTCCAGATCCCGAAGGGACCGTAGCCCCCGCCGCCGATCGGGTCCTGGTCGGTCATGAAGGCGAGCCAGTTCATCACGTCGACGCCCTCCTCGACGAGCATCGGGATCATGTCGAGGACGTAGGCGTCGTACATCAGGGGGTGGACCTGGGCCGCGTTCGCCGCGTCCACCCAGGGCTGGAAGCCCGCGACGATGCCCTGGCCTCCCTCGTACAGCTCCAGCCGCGGGTGACTGCTGTCGGGATTCGTGTAGTTGTCGGCGATGTTGCGGTGCACCTGCACGAGCGCCCGCAGGTCTGGGATGCGGTCGCGGGAGGCGGCGATCACCTCCTCCACCGTCGGACAGTTCGGGCATTCCCCCGTATCGGGGTCCGCGCCCTCCATCCAGTCGTCGATCACCGAGTTGCGCGGGCTGAAGTAGGCGGCCGGTCCGATCGCGTTCACCTCGAATCCCGGGGGCAGGAACGAGGCGATCTGGACGACGAACGACGGGTCCGCGACGAACGCTCCGATGAACTTGCGCAGCCGCGGCGCGTCGACCCCGCTGAAGACCGTGTCCGCCACGCCGAAGACGAGCTCGACCTGGCTCGCGATCTGGGCGTGGAAGCTGAACCCCTTGCGCGCCGCCTCGCGCTGCATCCATCCGTACACGGGAAAGCCGTTGTTCCAGATCTCGTTCGAGACCTCCAGGGTCAGCGTCAGGTTCGGATCCAGCCCCGCGAACGGCTGGCCCCCGTTGATCCCCGGCACCGCCGCCGATCCGTCCCGGATCCGCGCCAGCGTGTCCGTCAAGAACACCACGTAGTCCGCCTCCGACATGTCGTCCGTGCGGTGCGGCACCGGGAAGTGCAGGTTCGTCCGCGTCGCGTTCGCGAATGCCACCACGAACTCCGGACACATCCCCCGCCGCGTCCCCTGGCTCGGGCTTGACGGCCGGATCCGCCCCGCCAGGTCGAACGTGAACAAGAGGTTCCCGTCCAGGCGCCCGTACATGTTCACGCGGTTCCAGTTCAAGACCCGCCAGGAGTAGGGGCCGTTGCCGTGGTTCATCGCCTCCACCTTCGCCAGGTAGGGCGCCCAGAACAGCGGCTTCGCCGCCTCCATCCCCGGCAGCCACACGTGCACGTTGCGCACCGGATCCGCCGGCGACGAGGAGTCGATGTACATCACCAGGAGCCCGTTGCCCCCCGCCGCGGTGGGATCCACGAAGACCTCCGCCCGCTGTGCGCTCCGGCCCTGCTCGCCCGCCACCACCTGGCCTCGCAGGCTGCACGAGCCCGTGCCCTCCCACGTCAGGACGTAGGGCACCGTCCGCCCGTCGGGAATGCTCCCCTCCATGTCGTTCATCAGCCGCGAGCCCGCCTTCTCGCCCGCCCCCAGGGCCGCGAAGTCCGGCCAGCCCTCGCCCAGGAGCGGAGGATCCTCGCCGAGAGGGATCAGGGGCGCGACCTCCGAGGTCATCCCGTCGTTCCTGATGATCTCGAACTCCATCCCCCGCGCCATCACGTCGGCGAACACGATCTCCCGGCTCGTCCAGTTGTGGTCCGACGGGTTCATCCCGAACTGCATCGCGTAGTCGTCGAAACCGGTCCCCCCCCCATCGTCCACCGTGATGTATCCCAGACGCACGCGCGTGCTCGAGCCCCCCGGCCCGCTGACCGTCAGGCTGACGGTGTAGGAGCCAGGCTCGGTGTACGTGTGGCTCGGGTCCGGCGCGGTCGCACCGCCGGAGTCCCCGAAGTCCCAATCCCAACTCGTCACGTCTCCGACGGACTCATCGGTGAATTGCACGCTGAGCGGCGCGGACCCGGCGGTGGGAGTGCCCGAGAACTCGGCCGTGATCCCCCCGGAGTCGTTCACCGTGATGTATCCCGAGCGCACCAGCGTGTCGAAGCCTCCCGGTCCGCTCACCGTCAAGCTCACGTCGTAGATGCCCGCGGCGGCGAAGGTGTGCACCGGGTTCTGGGCCGTGGAGCTCCCGCTGCCCCCGAATTCCCAGCTCCAGCTCGTGATGACCCCCGTCGACTCGTCCGCGAAGGCGACGCTGAGGGGGGCGGCGCCGCTCGTCGGCGTGCCCGAGAAACCGGCCACGGGCGGATCCTCCTCGCCCGCCCCGCCGCTCGCCTCCGTTCCGCCTCCGCTGCAGCCGGGAAGAACCCAGCCCAGGACGAGGGCCAGGAACGCAAGCACCCCGATCCGCCCGATTGGTCTCTCCTGTCCCGCGCCCCGAGGGGAACCCGCGATCGTCCCCGCCGGGGAGCCCAACGCTCCCGTCCTGCGCTGCATGCCCCTGTTGCTGACTCCCGGTTGAGCATCGCCCCCTTCCCGTGCGGCTGGATGGACCGCGGGGCGTGCGCCGTTTCCAAGTCAGAGGGGGGATCCCGAACGCGATCCCCTTCCCCGCCGGGGGGGTGTCCCCCGCGACCCCGCGTACCTCGGTCCCGCCGGAGCGCGTTCTTGAAACGACGGTCCGGAAAGAGGGGGGATCCGTGTACGGGCTCTGTCGGCCCGGCCAACGGGCCCGCGCGGCGCCCCTACCAGACCCGGGGCATCCGCCAGGGCCGAATCGCCTTCCCTTCCTCGCCCGCGGGCTCGGTCGCGCCGTCGGAGCCGGCGTTCCGGGGATGGGCGGGCCGCCGGGCAGGATCGGCGGGCGGCAGGTCGGCGTCGCGCGGCGGGCGCGGAAGAGCGCGGTCGGAAAGCTCTTCCTCCCGGCGGGAGGGTGCGGCGGGCGGCAGCAGCCCGGTGGCAGCGGAATCGGGAAGGGGGGAGATCATGGTGCGAGTCGCGAACGGTGCACCGGGGAGAGCGAGCGGCGCAAGCCGTCCAGGGACGAGAAGCCTATCACGACCGGCGCGGCGCGCAAGGGTCCGCCGGGGATTCGCCCCGGCGGCGAGACCTATTCCTCCTCTCGTCCAAAGAGAGCGAGCAGCCGTGCCGAGAGCTCCGGTGCGATGCGCGCCGCCTCCCCGCTCTCGAGGATGCAGAGCGCCGCTCCCCTGGCGTCGCGGGCCAGGACCAGCGTCCGCGTGCCCGCGGGGAATCGGCCCTGGAGCTCCACGGCAATCTCCTCGCGCCGATCCGCCGCCCGCTCCGGGGCCAGCCACTCCACCGCCTCGATGCGGCACAGATCGCCGATGAGGATCTGCACGTCGAGCGGGAGCGTCATCTGCGAGGTCCCCTCGAGCCACTCCTTCTCCCGCCGCACGTAGAGATGGATCGCCCCCGCGTGTTGGACGCGCACCCGATCCACGAGGAACTCGCTCACGTCGAGGAGCACGAGGCTGCGCAGCCGGTCGATCGGGAGCGAGCAGAGCGCCGCCACTTTCTCCTCCACGAGCTGGATCATCGCGTCGCCGTGCCGCCGCCAGGCCCGGCCGGCCCGCCCCGTCGCCGGATCCTGCCATGCCGCGCCGACGGCGCCGCCGAAGACCTCGCCGCCCTCGCACGCGATCGTGATCGACGTCCCGCTCTCCACCGCGAGCGCGGCATCCGCGGGGACATCGCCGAGCTCGGCCTGCTCCAGGGTCGCGAGGACGTCCTCGACCGCGCCCGAGTCGGCCGGGAAGCGGGCCTCCGGCCCGCCGTCCCGCGCTTCGGCCACCTGCCAGCCTTCTCCCTCCCGCTCCAACCGCAGCACGCGCCCCGGCGACGCGAGCTCGACCCGGCGCACGTCCTCGCGGAGCGCGTGGAGGATGCGGCTGTCCACGAGGAGATCGGGCGGCGAGACGAGGAGTTGGAGATCCGCCCCGCGCACCTCCCACACGTGGGGGAATCCCTCCCGCATCGCGTACCACCGCGCCACCTCCGCGGCCGGCGGGCCCGGCACGGGGCCGGGCCCGGCCGCGGCCGCGCGGGCGGCGAAGCGGAGCGTCTCGGTCCGCCCCCGGTCCCCGGTGAGCGCGATCGTGAAGGCGGGCTCGTCCAGCCCGTAGGGGGAGAGCGAGGCCGGCGAATCGTCCACGTAGCGCCACGCCCGCAGCCCCGCCGCGGCGTGCACCACCGATCCCATCACGCGGGCGTCGAGGCGCACCGCCGGCGGATCCGTCCGCCGCCAGACCTCGCCGGTGCGCCGGGCCTCCAGACCGAGGTCGGCGGCGCCGCCCCCCGGGCTCGCCAGCGCGCCCCGGCGCACGAGGGCGGTCACGCTCCCCGCCGGGAGCGAAGAGACCCGCGGGTCGCGATAGTCGTCGGGAGCCCGGTCGACCGTCGTGAAGAGGCTGCGGGAGATCCGCAGCACGGCGGCCCCGCGGCCGGCAGGGGATCGCGGGTGGCCCGGCACCCGGGCGTGCACCAGCCGCTCGTCGAGGTCCAGTCCGCCGAGCTCGACGCGCCACGTCCGCTCGCCCTCCTCCCGCACCTCTCCGACCTCGATCACGACCAGGGGCTCGGCGAGGGCGAGGGCGGCGAGATCCGGCTCCGGCACGGGCGCTCCCCGCGCCGCGGCGATCTGCTCGAGGAGCGTGCGAACGAGGGCCCCGTCGGCGGGGTAGGCCAGGGGCGCGGTCAGGTGCCAGATCCCGGCCGTGTCGCGCTCCAGGCGCACCTGGACGCCGCGCTGGAGGTGGTCGATCGAGAGGACCCGCGCGCGCTCGGGCAAGAGGTCCGGAACGGCCAGAACCTCGGGCGTCGCCGCCGCGAAGTCCGCCGCCTCCTCCTTCCGCACCCCCCGGAGCCAGAGGAGCGTTCCGACCACGACGGCGAGGAGCAGGATCGTGCCGCGCTTCATCCGCTCACCGCCTCCGCCGCCAGGCGACGAGGAGGCCTCCCGCGACGAACGCCCCCGGCAGGCCGAGCCACGCGACGTAGGTCAAGACGGCGAGGGTCCGGCCGCGCGCGACGTCGAGGCGCGCCGCCGGGATCTCCCGCGGGCGCACCTGGACCCGGTGCTCGCGCTCCGCGAGCCAGTTGAACGCGTTCAGGAGGAAGTCCTGGTTCACGGGGAAGAGCGCGTTGCCGAGGAAGCTCGCGGAGGCCAAGCCCAGGAGCCGGCCCTCCCCGGCGGCGCCGGCCCCCGCGCGGTGCAGATAGGCCACCATGGCGAGGCTCCACCGCCCGCGCTCCTCCCGCTCGCGCTCGTAGACCCAGCGCCCCGGGTCGCCGCCGGCCGCGGCGCCGAGGTCGCGCCAGGCCTCGGGGGGCGAGCTGACGAGATCCTCCAGCGCGCCGCCCCCGGCGAGCCCCCCCCGGCCCAGGGAATGCGTGTAGGAGAACTGCACGCGCCGGCCGTGCTGGCGGAGCGGGATCGTGATCGCGTGGCTGCGGTTCAACCCCGCCTCCGCGATCGCGAGCGACGCGCACTCGGAAAGGCCGTCCAGCTCTCGCCCGAAGCGGTCCGTCACGGGCACGCAGACGATGCCCGGCTGCGGCAGCATGCCGTAGGTGCGGAGCAAGCCGGCGATCCCCTCCGGGGCTCCTATTTCCGCCGCGGCGCCCCCCAGCGCGTCCCCGGCCTCCGCCTCGAAGTCCTCGAACGAGGGGGCGGCGATCGCTCGGCCGCCGCCGTCGAGGTACGCGCGGACCGCGGCGACCTCCGCCGCCGTGAAGGGCTGGTGGGCGCCGACGAGGGCGAGGACCTCGCAGTCCGCGGGAACGCCGGCCCCGCCCGTCCCGTCCCACTCCACTACCTCGAAGCCGTCGGCGACCAGCGCGCTCCGGAGCTTCCCGAGGTCGTAGGCCTCGGCCGGCGAGGCGCGCTCCAGGCTCGGCTCGCCGTGCCCGCGCGCGAAGCAGATCCGGGGCGAGGTGCCCGCGGAGACCTTGGCGAGCGCCTCGGCGAGCGCCTCCTCCCCGCGGAAGCGGGCGAGGTCCCGCGCCGGCGGGCGCGGCGTCGAGGGGTCCCAGGCGGGGCTCATCGCGTCGACGATCCCCTCCCGGTAGAGATAGGAGAGCTGCGGGCGCGTCGGGTTGCCCCAGTCGATGCGGACCAGGTCGCGGAACAGCCGGAGGGTCGTCCGGCGCCCGGCGCAGCTCACGACCACGGCGTTCATCTCCTCCACGCCGAGCTCCGCCCGCCGCGCCCGGGTCGTCTCGAGGTCGCGGAGGTCGTGCACCTCGACCGCGAGACGGGCCCGCTCGGCGTTGTGGACGACGTGGAGCATCTCCAGGACCGCCCCCTGGGCCCGGCGGCTGATCCCGTCGTAGGGCGGCTCCAGCGGCCGGAAGAAGACGTCGACGCGGGCCGGCTCCGGCAGGGCGTGGATCAACCCGAGCAACGCCGGATCCACCGTGTTCCGCCCCCCCGCCGAGAGGTCGAAGCGCACGTACCGCCAGCCGGCGAGATCCACGGCGAGGGCGGCCGCCCCGAGCGCCAGGACGATCGCCAGGGCGACCTGGAGCCCGACGCCGATCCGCGTCCACCGGCCCACGCCTCGCCCCTTCATCGCCACCTCCGCGACTCCACGAGCCGCACCGCCACGAACAGGAGCGCGGCCGTCCACGCGACGAAGAAGACGATGTGCGCGCTGTCGAGCGCGCCGGTCAGGAACGAGTCCTGGAAGTGTGCCACCACGTCGACGCGCTCGCTGATCGCCCGCAGCGGCCGGCGCAGCGCGCCTCCCGCGGTCCGGCCGAGGAGCGGGCTGACGAGCAGGGTCACATCGGCCAGGAAGGCGAGGAAGGCGGCCACGAGCGGCGTGGCCGAGGCGGCGCTCGCGACCAGCCCCACCGCGCAGAAGAGCGCGGAGACCAGCACCGAGCCGAGCCAGGTCGTGAGGACGATGCCCCAGTCGGGGGTCGTGCCCGCCAGATGGACGCACAGGGCGTAGAAGGGCCCGCAGGCCCACACGAGGGCGAGGACGGTCGTGGCGGCGAGCGCCTTGCCCACGACGACCGCCGCGTCCCCCACCGGGGCGGTCAGGAGGAACTCGAGCAGGCCGCTCCGCGCCTCCTCGCTGATCATGCGCATGGTCAGGAGCGGCGCGAGGACCATCAGCAGGTACCAGAACGGCCAGGCGCCGCCGCAGACGAGCGCGAGGGAGGCGTTCACGTCGCCGCCGGTCACGTACTGGAGGTAGTTCAGGAAGAAGAAGGCGTTGTAGAAGAGCGTGAGACAGAAGAGGATCCATGCCAGGGGGGAGAGGAAGAGGCCGGCGAGCTCCCGGCGCCAGATCGTCGCCACGCCGCTCACCCTCCCGTCTCCGCCGCTCTGCGGGCCGGCGTGCCCTCGGCCGCGTCCAGCTCGAGGGCGATCCGCGCGAAGAGCTCCTCCAGCGCCGGCGCGCGATGGGAGAGCTCGCGCAGGCGCCAGCCCCGCGTCCTGGCGAGGGCCCCCACTTCCTCCCGCAGCGCCGGCGGGCCGGGGACCTCGAAACGCCACCATCCCCCGGCCCCGCCCTGGTCGCGGGCCGCCCCGGCGCCCGGCAGCGCCGCCAGGGCGCCGCGGGCCGCGGCGACCGCCTCCCCGCCGCTCTCGAGCTCGATCTCCACGCTCACGCGCGACTCGGAACCGAGCTGGCGCACGAGCTCGTCCTGGGTCCCGTCCGCCGCGATCCGCCCGCGATGCAGGATGATCACGCGCGGGCACACGGCCTCGACCTCGGGGAGGATGTGGGAGGACAGGAGCACCGTGCGCTCCCGCGCCAGCTCGCGCAGGAGCGAGCGCACCTCGATCCGCTGCAAGGGATCGAGCCCGCTCGTGGGCTCGTCGAGGATCAGGACCTCCGGGTCGGGGAGGAGGGCCACGGCGAGCCCGACGCGCTGGCGCTGGCCCTTGGACAGGGTCCCGATCACCGTGCGGCAATGCTCCGCCATCCCCACCCGCGCGAGGACCTCGCCGAGCCGCCGGCGGCGATCCGGCCGCGGCAGGCCGTGGAGCCGCCCCTGGAAGTCCAGCATCTCCACGACGCGGTGCTCGCGGTAGAGCGGCACGGATTCGGGCAGGTACCCGATCCGGCGGCGCACCTCGAGCGAGCGGCGGAACACGTCGAAACCGGCGATCTCCGCCCGGCCGGCGCTCGCCGGGAGGTATCCGGTCAGGATGCGCATCGTGGTCGTCTTCCCGGCCCCGTTCGGGCCGAGGAAGCCCACGACCTCGCCCCGCTCCAGGCGGAAGGAGACCGCGTCCACGGCGGTGACGGGACCGAAGCGCCGCGTCAGGGACTCGACGGCGATCATGGGCACGGCAAGGTAGCCGGCGCGGCCCGCCGGGTCACCTGGTGCTCGGAGGCAGAAACAGCAAGCGTGTCGTTTCTGCCTCCGAGCACCAGAAACCGAAGCGGACGCCGCCCCGGCGTCCGTCTTCGGCCGGTCCGGGCGGCGCGGCCGGTCCGGCGGTTCGGGCGGGATGGCCGCCGGTCCTGGACCCGCCCGACCCCCCGCTCCCGGACGGTCAGCGCTTCACCTCGAAGTCCGCGTCCACCGGCTCGTCGTCGGAACGTCCGCTCGCCCCGGGCTCGGGCCGGGGGCCGCTGTCCGCCGCGGCCTTCTTCTTCCCGGCCTCCTTCTCGGCGGCCTGCGTGTAGAGGACCTCGCCGAGTCTCTGCGCCGCGGTCTGGAAGCTCTCCAGCGCGCTCGCGATCGCCTTCGGGTCGTCGCCTTCCGCGGCCTTCTTCAAGGCTTCCTTGGCGCTGTCGATCTTCTGGCGGTCGGCGGCGGCGAGCTTGTCGCCGTGTTCCTTCAACTGCTTCTCGGTCTCGTAGATCAGGTGGTCGGCGTGGTTCTTGAGGTCGACGAGCTCCCGGCGCGCCTTGTCGTCCTCGGCATGGGCCTCGGCCTCGCGCCGCATCTTCTCGATCTCCGCCTCGCTGATCCCCGACGAGGACTCGATGCGGATCGTCTGCTCCTTGCCCGTCCCCTTGTCCACCGCCTTCACGTGCAGGATCCCGTTCGCGTCGATGTCGAAGCTCACCTCGATCTGGGGCATGCCCCGCGGGGCCGGGGGGATGCCGTCGAGGTGGAACCGGCCGAGGGTGCGGTTGTCGCGGGCGAACTGACGCTCGCCCTGGAGGACGTGCACCTCGACGGAGGGCTGGCCGTCGGAGGCGGTCGAGAAGATCTGGGACTTCGTGGTGGGGATCGTCGTGTTGCGCTCGATCAGCTTCGTGAAGACGCCGCCCAGGGTCTCGATCCCGAGCGAGAGGGGCGTCACGTCGAGGAGCACGATCTCGGAGACCTCGCCGGCGAGGATCGCCCCCTGGATGGCCGCGCCGATCGACACGACCTCGTCGGGGTTGACGCTGCGGTTCGGCTCGCGCCCGAAGACCTCCTTCACGAGGTTCTGGACGGCCGGAACCCGCGTCGAGCCGCCCACGAGGATCACCTCGTCGATGTCCTTCGGCGGCAGGCCCGCATCCTCCAGGGCCTTCTCGCACGGCTTCCGGGAGCGCTGCACGAGCGGATCGATGATCTGCTCCAGGCGGGCCCGGGTGATCGTCATCTGCAGGTGCTTCGGGCCGGAAGCGTCCGCGGTGATGAACGGGAGGTTGATGTCCGTCTGGGCGGAGCTCGAGAGCTCGCACTTCGCCTTTTCGCAGGCCTCCTTCAGGCGCTGCAGGGCCATCGCGTCGGCGCGGATGTCGATCCCGGTGTCTTTCTTGAACACTCCGGCCACGTGGCCGATCAGGGCCTCGTCGAAGTCGTCCCCGCCGAGGTGGGTGTCGCCGTTCGTCGAGAGGACTTCGAAGACGCCATCGCCGATGTCCAGGATCGAGATGTCGAAGGTCCCGCCTCCGAAATCGTAGACCGCGATCTTGCCGCCCTTCTTCTTGTCCAACCCGAAGGCGAGGGCCGAGGCGGTCGGCTCGTTGATGATCCGCACCACGTCCAGCCCGGCGATTGTCCCCGCGTCCTTGGTCGCCTGGCGCTGGGAGTCGTTGAAGTAGGCGGGCACCGTGATGACCGCCTTCTCCACCTTCTCGCCGAGGTAGTTCTCCGCCGCCTCCTTGAGGTAGCCGAGCACCATCGCGCTGATCTCCGGCGGCGTGAACTGCTTCCCGTCGACATCGACCTTGACGAGCTCCTGGGCGCCCCCGACGAGCTTGTACGGCACCCCCTTCTCCTCCACGGTCACCTCGTGGTGGCGGCGGCCCATGAACCGCTTGATCGAGAAGATCGTGCGGAGCGGGTTCGTCACCGCCTGGCGGCGGGCCGGGGCGCCGACGAGCCGGTTCCCCCCCGTCTGGAAGGCGACGACGGAGGGGGTCGTGCGGCCGCCCTCCAGGTTCGCGATCACCTGGACCTCTCCCCCCTCCATCACGGAGACGACGGAGTTCGTGGTGCCGAGGTCGATGCCGATGATCTTCGTCTTCTTCTTCTTCATGGCGCTCCTTCCCGGGCCGGGGAACGAGGGGTCGAACAAAGACCGTGCCAGCTCCCCCCGGCCTCCCGGACCCCCGGAAACGGCCCTGGTCCCCCCGGATGCTGCCGCGATGGCAGCCCATCCCGCAGCCCTGCCAGCCTGACAGCAGAGCCCGCGGGCGCCGTCAATGGAGCCCGTATTCCTTGATCTTGCGGTAGAGGGTCCGCTCGCCGATGCCGAGGATCTTGGCGGCCTTCTGGCGGTTCCCCTCGACGAGGTCCAGGTTCGCCTCGATGAGCGCCCGCTCCACCTCCTCGAGCGACCGGCCGGCGAGGTCGAGGTGGCCGCCCGGCGCGCGGGCCTGGCCAGCGGCGGCGCGGACGTGCTCGGGGACGTCCGCCTCCTCGATCACGTCGCCGCGCGCGAGCAGCACCATGTTCTCGATCGCGTTGCGGAGCTCGCGCACGTTGCCCGGCCAGTCGTAGCGCACGAGCAGGGCCCGGGCCTCGGGCGTGATCCCCCGCACCGCGCGGCCGTGCTCGGCGGCGAACTCGCCGAGGAAGTGCTCGATCAGGAGCGGCACGTCGCCCGCCCGCTCCCGCAGCGGCGGCAAGGGGAGCGAGACCACCTGGAGGCGGAAGAGCAGATCCTCCCGGAATCTCCCCTCCCCGACCTTCGCCCGCAGGTCCTGGTTCGTCGCGGCCACGAGACGGATGTCGACCTTGGTCGCCGTCGTTCCCCCCACCGGCTGGACCTCCCGGCTCTCGAGCACGCGCAGGAGCTTGGCCTGGGTCTCGAGCGGCATGTCTCCCACCTCGTCGAGGAAGAGCGTGCCGCCGTCGGCATACACGATCAGGCCCTCCTTCGCGCCGACCGCCCCGGTGAAGGCTCCCTTCATGTGGCCGAAGAGCTCCGACTCGATCAAACCCTGGGAGAGTGCCGCACAGTTCACCGCCACGAGGGGCTTCCCCTTGCGCGGGCTGTTCGTGTGGATGGCGCGGGCCACGAGCTCCTTGCCCGTGCCGCTCTCGCCGAGGATCAGCACCGTGGCGTGGGTCGGGCTCACCTGGCGCAGGACGTCGAAGACGCGCTGCATGGCCGGCGAGTGGCCGATGATCCCCTCGAAGCCGTAGCGCTTGTCGAGCTGGCGGTGCAGCTCCAGGTTCGCCCGGCGCAGCCGCCCGGTCTCCACCGCCCGGGCCAGCCGCGCGCGCAGCTCCTGGATCCGCACCGGCTTCGTCAGGTAGTCCGAGGCGCCCAGCCGCATGGCGTCCACCGCCGTCTCCACCGAGCCGTGGCCGGTCACGAGCAGCACGACCGCCTCGGGTTGGAGGCGGTTCGCCTCCCGCAGCACCTCCAGGCCGTCCACGTCGTGCATCACGAGGTCGGTGAGGATCGCGTCGTAGGTCGCCTCCGACATGCGGTCGATCCCTTCTCGCCCCGATCCCGCGATGCGGCAGGCGACGCCCTCGCTCTCCAGGCCGTCGGCCAGAGCCTCGGCATGGGCCTCGTCGTCGTCGATGATCAGGACCCGGGCGGGAATCCCGCCCGCCTCGTCCGCCCCGCTTCTCATCGGTAGCCCTCCTCGCCGGAGCCGGCGTCGTCGGTGCCGCCGGGAGCCCGGCCCGTGAGCTCCACGGCGAGCGGCAGGTAGATGGCGAAGGACGTGCCCTGCCCCTTCTCGGAGAGGACCCGGATCGAGCCGCCGTGCTCGCGGACGATGCGCTTGGCGGTGGCCAGGCCGAGCCCCGTGCCGCCCTTCTTGTCCGACCAGTACTCCTCGAAGCAGCGCTCGAGGGCTTCGGGGCTCATGCCGATCCCGGTGTCGGTGATCGAGAGCTCGACCTCGTTCCCCGCGCGCCGCACCCGCACGATGAGCTCCCCGCCGTTCGGCATCGCCTGCCGGGCGTTCACGAGCAGGTTCAGGACGGCCTGCTTGATGCGGGTCTCGTCGACGAGGACGAGGGGCAGCCCGGCCACGAGGTCCACGTGGGTGCGGATCCCGGCCCGATCGTTCTCGGGCTCCACGAAGTCCAGGAGCTCGCCCACGATGCGCGAGATGTCCTCCGGCTTGCGATTCACCTCGCCGCCGCGCGCGTAGTGCAGGAACTCCTGGAGGATGTGCTCCAGCCGCGCCACCTCCCGCTGCATGGTCTTGATCCGCTTCAGCGAGCGGGCCTCCCGGGGAGTCGGCTCGGGAGCGGAAGGGTTGCGCACCGCCCCCGCCCGCTCCCATTCCTCCTGGAGCAGGGCCAGGTTGATCGACATCGTGGACAGCGGATTCTTGATCTCGTGGGCGAGGCCGTCGGCCAGGCGGCGCAGGAACGCCGCGCGGTCGGGGCCCTCGGGGTCGCGGGTCGAGCGCTCTTCCATCGGCGGGCGGGCCTCTCGCGGGCGGATAGGCTAGTGTCCTGCGCAAGGAATTCGTTTACGAATCCCCGGCGCGGGACACTAGCCTGGGACGCCGCATGAGCGAGCGGGCCGGCGGCGTGGAGATCGTGCCCGCGGCGGACGAGGAGCCGCCGCGGGCCCTGGGCAAGCGGGTGGAGGAGATCCTGCGCGGGGGCGGCATCGTCGCCATGCCGACGGAGACGGTGTACGGCCTGGCGGCCCGCGCCGACGACGGTGCGGCGGTCGCCCTCCTCCGGGCGCTCAAGGGCCGCCCCGCCGACGCGCCCCTCACCTGGCACGTCGCCTCCCGGGCCGCCGTCGACGGATTCTCCGCCCTGCGCCCCCTCGCCCGGCGGCTCGCGGAGCGCTACTGGCCGGGTCCCCTCACCCTGGTCCTCTATGGGGTGCCCTCCGGCCTGGAGCGGGCGGCCCGGGACGGCTGGACCGGGCTCCGGCTGCCGGCCCACCGGGCCACGATCGGATTGCTCGCGGACCTCGACTTCCCGGTCGCGATGTCGAGCGCCAACCGCCACGGCGAACCTCCCCGGCGCACGGCGGCGGAAGTGGCGCGGGAGTTCGGCGCCCGCCTGGCGCTCGTCGTGGACGGCGGTCCGTCCCGCCTCGGCGAGGCCTCCGGTGTGCTGCGCGTCGGCCCGGGGCATTTCGATCTCCTGCGGGAAGGGCTCCTCCCGGCCTCCGACCTCCGCCGGACGGCCGGGCTCGCCATCGGATTCGCCTGCACCGGCAACACCTGCCGCAGCCCGATGGCCGCCGCGATGGCCGGGCGCCTCCTCGAGGAGCGCCTCGGGATCCGCGGGGCGGCGCGGCCGGCCGGCGCCACCGCCGCCGATCTCGCCGCCTTCGGCTTCGCGGTGCGCTCGATGGGCGTCCTCGCCGGCCACAGCCTCCCCGCCTCCCCCTCCGCGGTCGCGGCGATGGCGGAACGCGGGCTCGACCTCGCGGGGCACCTCTCGCACCCCGCCCACCCCGAGCTCTTGCGCGAGCTCGACCTCGTCTACTGCATGACCCGCGCCCACGTGGAGGCGGTGAAAGGCCTGCTCTCCCCCGGCCGGGCCCGCACGGTCGTCCTCCTCGATCCGGCCGGAGAGGACATCCCCGACCCCTTGGGCGGCCCCCTGGAGGTGTACCGCGCCTGCGCCGCCCGCCTCCTCGCCGCCCTCGCGGCCCGCGCCGGCGAGTGGGCGTAGGCGTGCCCTCGGCCTACTCCGGCGGCTGGCGGCCGAGGACCTCCCAGGCGGCCTCGGACGTACGGGCGGCGACCAGCGCCTCCCGCACCTCGTCGTCGCCCAGGACCCGGGCGACGTCGGCCAGGGTGCGGATGTGGAGCAGCTTCTGACTGCGGGGGATCAGGAGGAGCACGACGAGGTGGGTCGGCGAGCCGTCGATGCTCTCGAAGTTCAGGCCGCGCTCGCGCGGGGTGATCGCCAGGGAGGCGACGAGGGCGTCCAGGCCCTCCACCGCGGCATGGGGGATCGCGATCCCCCGCTCCATCCCCGTCGACATGGAGCGCTCCCGGGCCAGCACCGCCTCGTGGACCTCCGGGAGGAGCGCGGCGGGTACGCGGCCCCGCCGGCCCAGCCGCGCGAGCATCCGGTCGAGGGCGTCCCACTTGTCCCGCGCCGCGAAGGCGACGAGGATGTCCGCGGGGGAGAAGAGCTCCTGCAAGCGCATCGTGGCGGCCGCCCCGGGGGGGGAAAGTCCCGGGGATGCTGCCCTGCCGGCGAGCGCTGCGCCAGGGAGAACCGGCCGGAACGGGGCCGCCGCCCCCGGCGCGGGAAGAATCGGCCGCCCGGAGCGTCCGTCGCGCGCATCCGTGGTTTGACTCCACCCACCCCCCCGCCTAGAGTTCGCGCCTGCGCGTTCGATCGCCGGACCTAAGCCCGTTCCCAGCAACGGGATACACCGCCCAGCCGACCCCGCCGACCGCCCATGAAGGCCTCCTTCGCCCGCCTCCTTCTCCCCTCCGTTCTCGCGGCGGCCGCGCTTCCCGCCCCCGCTGCGGCCCGCGCCGCCCTCCTCCAGGAGGAGGAGCAGGCGGGCGAGGTCCCGCCGATCCAGGAGGAGGGGGACTTCTACGTGCTCAACTTCTCGGAGGATCCGAGCCAAGCCCTCACCCTCGAGGACTTCGTCAAGCTCTGCCAGGAGGCGACGCACTACAACTTCACGTACACGAAGGACACGGCCGAGGAGCTGAAGAAGGCGCCCGTGGTGATGCTCGGCACCAAGCGGATCGCCAAGCAGGATTTCTACGCCTTCTTCCAGATTCAGATGTTCATCAACGAGTTCATCTGCATCGAGATCGGCCCCCAGCGCATCCGGCTCATCCTGATCCAGGGTCTCTCGGCGGCCAACAAGGCGAGCCCCGGCGCCAAGCCCATGCAGCGGGCCCGCTACATCGACCCCGACGAGATCGAGGACTACGAGGACGCGCCGGCGACCCTGATCACGACCTCCCTCTACCTGCCCAACACCGAGGTCCGCCAGCTCGCCACGACGATGCGGGCGATGATGCCGGACCAGAACACGCAGGGGATGACCGCGGTGGGCGACCACGCGGTGATCCTCACCGGCTTCGGGAGCCAGGTGGCGTCCCTGGTCAAGCTCCTGACCCTCGTCGACTCGCTCGGCGCTCCCGAGGCGCCGGTCCAGGCCGTCTTCGACGTGGTGCCCCTCGAGTACGCCGCCGCCGCGGACGTGGCCGATCTCATCACCCAGCTCATCGAGGCCCAGCAGAGCGCGGTGCCCTCCCAGAGCCGGCCCCGCGGCGAGGGACAGCCTCAGCCGCCGGTGGCCCTCGGCGCCGGGGAGCTCGAGCCCCAGGTCCTCGTCGACGCGCGCACCAACTCCCTCCTCCTCATGGCGCTCCCCGACGAGATGCCCCGCATCAAGGACCTCGTCGCGCGGCTGGATGTGGAGGTGCTCGAGCCCGAGCGCAACTTCCACATCTACGACCTGCAGCACATGAAGGCCGAGGACCTGGCCGACACCCTGGACGAGTTCCTCTCCGGGGCCGAGAGCCTCGACACGGCGGAGGGCGGCACCGGCGGGCGCGCCCGGCCGGGCACGACGGGGGGCGGCGGCACGAGCGCCAGCGGCAGCAACGAGGTCGTCGTCGTCGCCGATCCCGACGCGAACGCGCTCTTGATCGCCGCGAACAAGACGCGCTACGAGGAGGTGCTGGACCTCCTGCGCCAGCTCGATCGCCGCCAGGACCAGGTCTTGATCGAGACCGCCCTCATCGAGCTGACCGGCAAGGACTTCCGCGACATCGGGGTCGAGCTCGCCTTCGCCGACGTCACCGGGGACGGCGGCTTCGGGTTCAGCGGCTTCGGGCTCTCCACGATCTCCCAGGACGAGGACGGCAACTACATCCGCGTGCCCGGCCTGCCGAGCGAAGGGATGGTCGGCGGCATCCTGAGCGGGGACGACGTGAACCTCCCCTTCCTGATCGCCGCCGCCCAACGCACCGACGGGGCCAACGTCCTGAACGTGCCTTCCGTGCTCGTGAACAACAACGGCGGCGCGCGCGTGACGACCCTGGACGAGCAGCCGACGACGACGATCACCGCGAACAACGTGGGCGGGCAGACCCAGGAGAACTTCCGCGACTGGGAGTCGGCGGGCATCACCCTCCAGATCTCGCCCTCGATCAGCGCCTCGAACTACCTGCGCCTCGACGTCTCCCTCACCGTCCAGACCTTCGTCGGCACGGCCCAGGCGTCGACGAACCGCACGATCCCCTCCCCCCGCATCACGCGGGAGATCGTCACCACCGTGAACGTGCCCGACGGGGACACGATGGTGTTCGGCGGCATCATCACCGACAACCTGACCGAGACGACGCGCGGCGTCCCGTTCCTCATGGATCTGCCGCTCGTGGGTCAGCTCTTCGGCCGCCACTCCCGGACGAACACGCGCACGACCCTCTACTTCTTCGTCACCCCCCACATCCTGCGCGACCGGGACTTCGCCGACCTGGCCGAGATCTCCTATGCGTGGAAGCAGGATGCGGCCCGGGCGATCGGCAAGGACCGGGTGCGGGTGATCGATCCCGACTTCGACGTCGATCCCCGGCGGCTCGACGAGTCCTTCCAGATCCCCGGCTACAACGGTCCCCCGCGCGGGGAGGTCGACGACCCGGCGCAGATCGGCCTCGATCCCCAGCGCCGCGCCGAGCTCCTGCGGCAGGCGCGGGAGGCGGAGGACGAGGCGGGGACGGACGACCTGGAATCGGGGGACGGAACCGCCGATAAGGACCCCTGAGCGTCATGGCGAGCATCGCGGAGCTCCTGATCAGCGCGGGCCTCTCCCGCGAGCGCCTCGAGGAGTGCCGGCGGATCGCCGGTTCCAGCGGCGAGTCCCTCGACCGCGTGATCCTCAAGAAGGAGTACTTGGCCGAGGAGAAGCTCCTCGCGGCCTATGCCCACCACCTGGGTTATGAGTTCCTGCCCCGGCTGGACGGCGTCCGCGTGCCCGGCGAGTTCGTGAACGCGATCCCCGTCCAGTTCACGCGCAACTACAACCTGATCGCCCTCTCCGACGACGGGGCGGGCCTCCTGCGCGTCGCCACGTGCAGCCCGCTGGATCCGCAGCCGATGGACGATCTCTCCGCCCTCACCGGCAAGGAGATCGAGCCCGTCCTCGCCCCCCGCAACGAGATCACGACCCTGATCGCCCGCGCCTACCGCCACAAGGCGGACGGCGTCGACGAGGCCCTCGCCGACGTCGCCGAGGACGGGGACATCGCCGGTCTGGCGAGCGAGATCGACGAGGCCGAGGACGTCCTCGACGTCTCGAACAAGGCGCCGATCATCAAGCTCGTCAACACGATCCTCTTCCAGGCCCTCAAGCTCCGCGCCTCGGACGTCCACTTCCACCCCTACCCCGACCGGACCCAGGTGCGCTTCCGGATCGACGGCATCCTCTACGACATGGACGCCGTTCCCTACAAGGCCCACGAGGCGATCATCAGCCGCGTGAAGGTCATGGGCAAGATGGACATCGCCGAGCGCCGCCTGCCCCAGGACGGCCGGGCCACGATCAAGATCGGCGACGGCGAGGTGGACGTGCGGATCAGCTCCGTCCCCACGTCGAACGGGGAGCGCATCGTCATGCGGCTCCTCGACAAGACCGCCAAGATCTTCACGATGGACGAGATCGGCCTCTCACCCGGCAACCTCGCCATCCTGCGCGACTACATCACCTGGAGCCACGGCATCATCCTGGTGACCGGCCCCACCGGCTCCGGGAAGACCACCACGCTCTACGGCGCGATGGGCGAGATCGACACCACGCAGAAGAACGTGCTGACGATCGAGGATCCCGTCGAGTACTCGCTCACCGGGGTGAGCCAGGTCCAGGTGAACACGAAGAAGGGCCTCGACTTCGCGCGGGGCCTGCGCTCCTTCCTGCGCCAGGATCCCGACGTGATGATGGTCGGCGAGATCCGCGACCTCGAGACCGCCGAGGTGGCGATCCGCGCCGCCTTGACCGGTCACCTCGTGTTCTCGACCGTGCACACGAACGACGCGCCGAGCACGATCACCCGGATGGTCGACCAGGGCGTCGAGCCGTACCTCGTCGCGAGCTCCCTCATCCTGGTGATCGCCCAGCGCCTCGTGCGCACCGTCTGCCCCGCCTGCCGGACCCTCGTGCCGATCACCGACGAATGGCGGGCGAAGCTGAAGCGCGTGGACCTCACCCCCGAGGAGCTGGACGGCAAGGTCGCCGTCGGCAGCGGCTGCGACGAGTGCTTCCACTCGGGTTACGCCGGGCGGACCGCGATCTACGAGTTCCTGCCCGTGAACGAGACGCTGCGCACCCAGATCATGGCCGGCGCCACGGCCACCGAGATGAAGCGCTCGGCCATCGAGCGGGGGATGATCACCCTCCGGATGGACGGCCAGGACAAGATCCGCCAGCGCCTCACGACGCCCGACGAGGTGCTGCGCGTCACCCAGCTCGACATGGGTTGAGCTTTTTCGCCCCCCCGCCGCCGCCATGCCGATCTACCAATACAAGGCCTACGGCGCCGGCGGCTCGACGAAGTCGGGAGTGATCGACGCCGACACCCCGCGCGCGGCGCGGGTGATGCTGCGCCGCCAGAACATCCTCGTCAGCGACCTGCGCCAGCTCGGCAGCCGGAGCGCCCGCAAGAAGAAGATCTTCACCCCGGGCGGCCGGGAGCGGGTCTCCTTCCTCGAGCGGGTCCAACGCCTGCGCACGAGCGGCCCCGGCCCCCGGGGCCGCGACCTCGAGGTCGTGGCCGGGATCACGCGGCAGATGGGCACCTTGCTCGCGGCGGGCATCCCCATGGCCGAGACCCTGAGCGCGGTCGTCGACCAGGCGGAGACGCGGCGCATCGAGACCATGTTCCGGGAGATCCGCGAGCGCATCACCCAGGGCACCTCGCTCGGCGACGCGCTGGCCGACTACCCGGCGCTCTTCAGCGAGCTCTACGTGAACATGGTGAAGGCCGGCGAGGCGACGGGACAGGTCGACACCGTGCTCTCCCGCCTCGCCGACTTCCTGCAGAGCCAGCGGGCCCTGCAGCGCAAGGTGCTCACGGCGATGACCTACCCGATCCTCATGGTGTTCATCGGGGTGGTCGTCGTGGGCATCCTGATGACGGTCGTCGTCCCCAAGATCACCTCCATGCTCTCGGACACCGGGCAGACCATGCCCGTGCCCACCCGGATCCTGATCACCGTGAGCACGGTCTTCCAGCGCTTCTGGTGGGTCATGTTCCTGGGGATCGCCGCCGTCTCGTACATCTGCGGGCGCATCTACAAGACGAGCGGCGGGCGGCTCGTCGTCGACCGCAACCTGCTGAAGCTCCCGATCCTCGGCGAGCTCCTGCGCAAATCGGCGGTGACCCGCTTCGCCCGTACTCTCGCCACCCTCCTCTCGAGCGGGGTCCCGGCGGTGCGGAGCCTCGAGATCACCCGCAAGGTCGTCGGCAACCGCGTGCTCGCCGACGCGACCGAGCACGTCCGGGTGCGCATTCTCGAGGGGACCGACATCGCGACGCCCCTCAAGCAGACCGGAGTCTTCCCCCCCGTCGTCGGCTACATGGTGGCCGTGGGCGAGCAGTCCGGCGCGCTCGAGAACATGCTCGACCGGATCGCCGACGCCTACGACGAGGAGATCGAGGTCGTCACCGAGCGGGTGACGACGGTCCTCGAGCCCCTGATGATCGTCACGCTGGCCGTCGTCGTCGGGTTCATCGTGTACGCCATCGTCCTCCCCATCCTCCAGGTGGGGCAGATCGCCTGAGAGGCTGAGCAGGAATCGATGGTACAGCCTCTCAGATGCCTTCTGGCGCATCGCCTGACGGCGCTGCCGCCCGTTCGCGAGCAATCCTTGCTCGCTCTGTGAGCCGGCCCTTCCCACCTCCCCAATCACCGCCATGCACATCCAGACTCATCGCACCTCGCGCCGCACGGGCTTCTCCCTCGCCGAGCTCATGGTCGTCCTCGTGATCATCGGCCTCCTCGCCACGGTCGTGGTCCGGAACGTGCTGCCCAACATCTTCATCGCCAAGGGCACCAAGGCCCGCGCGGACATCGTCACCCTCTCGGAGGCCGTGGAGCAGTGGGCGATGCTGAACAGCGGCACCTTCCCGGATTCCCTCGAGGTGCTCGTGCAGCCCGACGAAGATGGGCAGAAGCTCATCAAGGGAGACCGGATCCCCAAGGACCCGTGGGGGAACGAGTACGGCTACGAACAGCCCACGCGCGGCAACACCGAGCCCCGGGTGTTCTCCTACGGCGCGGACGGCCAACCGGGGGGCGAGGGCAACGACGCGGACATCGACAACTTCACCATTCGCAACGAGGAGTAGGCGAGCCGCACCGTGAGAACCCCTGGGCTGGCGCGGTCGGCCTCGACCGGGGCCGCCGGTTTCTCCATCGTGGAGCTGATGGTGGTCTTGGTCATCCTCGGCCTGATGGCCACCGTGGTCAGCCTATCGTGGCAGGCCGTCCTCCCCCGCCAGCAGTTCTTCACCGCGATCCGCAACCTCTCCGAGCACCTCGCCGACACCCGCTCCAAGGCGATCGCCTTCAGCCGCGAGTTCCAGATCCACTACAACCTGGACGAGGACTGGTACGCGGTCCGCACGCCCTACCGCCTCGACGGCACCGGCGTCGCGATCTCCGACGAGGAGGAGCGGCGCTGGATCCACCGCACCGCGCTCGGCGAGAGCAAGATCGACCTCCTGGAGGTCGACGTCGACGACCGGGACTTCCACGACGGCCAGGTCTTCGTGCGCTTCGACCCGCTCGGGGCGAGCTCCGGCCACCGGATCGTCCTCACGCACGACCTGAACGGCGTGCTCCTCACCTACACGATCGACGTCCTGCCCCTGACCGGCGAGATCCGCGTCACCGAGGGCGTCCTCCCCCGCGAGATCGTCGAGGAGCGCGATTTCGACTGACCCCATGGCCCGCCGCCCTGATCCCGCGCCCCGCGCCGGCTTCACCCTCGCCGAGGTGGCCGTCACCCTGCTCATCGTGGGGATGTGCCTGCTCTACGTGCTCCAGGGGCTGAACGCCGCCAAGCGCTCCGCGCTCGAAACCTACCAGGAGAAGGTGGCACGGGAGATGGCCGTCCTGACCTTCGGGCGGATCGAGGCCGGACTCTACTGGGAGGACCTCGCCGGCGGCACGGATTACCTCGAGGGCACCTACGCCGACGAGGGCTACGAAACCTACGCCTGGGAGGCGGTCTTCGGCGAGGAGACCTCGTTCCGCACCGAGCTCGCCGACGACGAGCCCGCCGGCGCCCAGGCCGATCCCGAGCGGGACTCCCTCGCCTATCGCCGGGAGCAGGAGCGGGAGCGGGCCCGGGAAGAAGGCGACGAGGATGCCCTCGAGGCCGAGGAGCCCTTCGAGAAGGTCGGCCTCCGCGTGCTGCTCGTCACGGAGTCCGAGACCCGCGTGCTCTTGACCTTGGAGCGCTGGATCCCCTGGGAGCTCGTCTACGGGGAGAGCGAGGACGAGGCCGCCGAGACCGGCGGACCGCTGCAATGAAGAACCACCGCCGCGCCGGCTTCACCCTCGTCGAGGTCATGCTGACCCTGCTCATCATGGCGGGCATCATGATCACGATCACCCAGATCCTGACCGCCACCCGCCGCAGCCGCGACCTGATCCACAACATCCAGGAGCGGCTCCTCGCCGGCCCCGCGATCCTCGACCGCCTGGAGCGCGATCTGCGGGCGATCGCGATCTACAACCGCGACGAGCGGAGCTTCCTGCGGGTCGAGGACCGCGTGCAGGACGGTTACGACGCCGACACCCTGGACTTCGTGACCACCGTCGACGGCCTGATCCCCTACCGCGAGCACGCCGGCGAGGATTTCCGCCGCGCCGACATCAACGAGGCCGGCTATCGCCTCCGCCCGACCCCCGGCTCGGACGAGTTCCTCCAGATCTACCGCCGCGAGGACTTCGGCGTGGACGAGGAGCCCTTCGAGGGCGGCAGCTTCTCCCTCCTGCACGATCGGGTGAAGGGCTTCGACATCAAGGTCTTCGCCGAGGATGGCCCCGAGGCGGAGCCCCTTGACGCCTGGGGCGTGGACGAGGAGGACGACGAGAAGGTCGGCCTTCCGCTGCGCCTCGAGGTCGAGCTGACGATCGAGCTCCGGTCCCGGCTCGTCGGCGAGCAGCTCGTCCAGGACCCCCGCACGATGACCTACCGGCGCGTCTACCACTTCCCGCCCTCCCTGCTGCTCGCCCAGAGCGTCCGGCCCGTCCCCACGATCCCGGACATCCAGCCCCCCGTCGCGCCCACGACGGCGGGCGGCCCCGCCGCCGGGGCGACGGGAACGGGCGCGGGCGGCACGACCACGACCGGCGGCGACGGCGCCGGACTCCCCTTCGGCGGCGGCGGCGGAGGCTCGATCTTCGACGACAACCGCGGCGGCGGGGGCTCCGGTGGCGGTGGTGGCGGCGGCGGCGGGCAGTGACCGCCGCCGCGCCGGTCAGAGAGCGAGCAAGAACTGCTCGCGAACGGGCGGCAGCGCCGTCAGGCGATGCGCCAGAAGACATCTGAGAGGCTGGTTCATCGGTTCTTCCTCAGCCTCTCAGCCGGCCCCCAGCACCGTCCCGATCGCCGCGCGCCCGCCGAGGTACGGCCGCAGCGCCGGTGGCACGTGCACCGTCCCGTCCGCCCGCTGGTGGTTCTCGAGGATCGAGATCAGGAGACGGGTGCTCGCGGCCACCGTGTTGTTCAGGGTGTGGCACACGTGCACCTTGCCCGCTTCGTCCCGGTACCGCAGCCCGAGCCGCCGGGCCTGGTAGTCGTAGAACCGCGACGCGCTGTGGGTCTCGCCGTAGCCGTCCCGGGACGGCATCCACGTCTCGATGTCGAACTTCTGCACGTGCGGGACGCCGAGGTCCCCGCCGCAGACGTTGACCACGCGGTAGGGAAGCTCGAGGGCGAGCACGATCTCTTCCGCATTGCGCAGGATCGCGTGGTGGTGCGCGATGCTCCGCGCTTCGTCGGCGATGTCGATCACCACCTGCTCCACCTTCTGGAACTGGTGGACGCGGTAGATCCCCCGCGTGTCCTTGCCGTACGTGCCGGCCTCGCGGCGGTAGCAGGTGGTGCGCGCGACGTAGAGCTTCGGGAGCTCGGCGATGGAGAGGATCTCCCCGGCGTGCAGCGCGGTCACCGGCACCTCGGAGGTCCCCGCGAGATAGAGCTCGTCGCGATCGTCGGTGCGGTACGTCTGCTCCTCGCCCCCCGGGAAGTAGCCGGTGCCGATCAGGGGCTCCGCCCGCACCAGCATGGGCACCGAGAGAGGCACGAATCCCTTGGCGAGCATGTGGTCGAGGGCGAGCGCCATGAGCGCCCCCTCGAGCAGCGCGAGGTCGCCCTTCAAGACGTAGTTGCGGCTGCCCGCCAGGCGGGCGCCGGCCTCGATGTCCAGCCACCCCTGGGCCGTCCCGAGGTCGAGGTGGTCGCGCGGGGGGAAATCGAAGCGGCGCGGCTCCCCCACCCGCTTCACCTCGACGTTCTCCGTGTCGTCCCGGCCGTCGGGGACCTCCGGCGCGGGGACGTTGGGCACGCGCAGGTGGAGGGCCGCGATCTCCGCGTCGAGGGTGGCGACGCGCTCCTCGCGGCCCTTGAGCTCCGCCTTGAGCGCCCGCTGCTCCTCCAGGAGGGCCGGCCGCGCGTCCGGGCTCGCCGCGGCCATCGCCCGGCCGGCGCCCTTCTGGCGCGCCCGCAGGAGGTCGACGTCCTGGGCCAGGCGCCGCCGCTCCCCGTCGAGCTCCAGGAGCCGGTCCACGTCGCAGGCGATGCGCTTCTTCCGCGCTCCATCCTTGACGAGGTCGGGATGGCTGCGGATGAACTTCAGGTCGAGCACGGGCGGGTCCGCGGGGGGAGGGACTACTTCCAGCGGGATTCGATCTTGCCGAACAGCTTGTTCTTCTTCTCGAAGAGCTGCAACTCAACCGTCTCGCCCACCTGGTTCTTCTCGATCTCGGCGTCGAAGGGGTACCAGGCCCACTCCCAGCCCCGGTCCACCTCCTGCTGGCTCCCGGCCGAGGTCAGCTTGTCCAGCTTGCCTCCGCGCCCGGTGCCCGCCTTCCGCGCGTTCACCTCCGGCTGCACGACGCAGTTCCAGAGCCGCTGGTAGGTCTCGCCGCCGCATCCGGTCACGACGACGCTCCGGCCGGGGATCTTGATCAGCTCCGGGGTCTGCTCGTACGTGAAGTCGAAGCCATAGGGGGCGCCGACCTCGATCGTGGTGGTCTCCCCCTCCGCCACGGTGTACGTCGGCGGGGTCTTGGGCGGGACGATCAGGGCCTTCATCAGTTGATCCCGCTTGCCCTTGCTGACCCGTCCCGCGACGAGGGCGTAGGTGCCCCGCGGCACCTGGACTCCCTTGCCCTCGCCGGCCATGACGTCGTAGTAGCAGCGCACGAAGTCGTTCTCGCCGCGCACGATCAACCAGTCCGGCTTCAGGGGGCCGTTCACCTTGACCTTGAGCGTGCCGGTCGAGACCTGGACCGGCGTGGCGTTGATCAGCTTCCCGCCGAGGGTCGACTCGAGCTTGTACCACGCCCCGGCGATCTCCAGGTACTCGCTCCACGGCCGGGCCCGCGTCTCGCCGGCCACGGAGACGGCGTCGCAATCCACCTGGTAGCTCTCGAAGGACGTTCCCGTGTGCCCCCACGAGAGGGGCAGGCTGCCGTAGACGCCGTCGAGGTTGTCGTCGAAGACCCGGATCTCCGTGCCGCCCACGACGCCCTTCACGCTGCCGGCGGGCGAGATGTAGATCATCATGCCCTCGTCGCGGGGGCCGAGGTCCATCTCGAAGCCCTGGTACGTGTCCTTCTGCTGGCCGACGGTGGCCAGGAAGGCGACCTGGCGCTCCTCCTCGCCGGTCCCGACCGTGAAGACCACGGGCGCCATCTTCCCGCGCGTGGGGAGCTCGATGTCGCCGGTGCCGTTCTTGTCCGTGTCGATCTTCGCATCGGTCGCCGAGAGGCGCAGGACGTCCGGGGAGAGATCGCCCATGGACGTGATCGTGCTCTTCGCCGCCGACTCTCCGACCTTGCCGAGCCAGATGAAGAACCAGACGGGGTGGACCTCGTCGCTGGCGTACGTCGGCCGCACGTAGGCGGCGATGTCCCCCACCAGCTCGAAGCTCGTGGGCACGGCGATCGCCGCCGATCCCGCCGCCTCGGCCACGGTCGGGGCGACCTTCGATTTCGCCGGATCGCCGAACCCGGCCGCTTCGAGGGTCTCGAACCGGGCCTTCGTCTCCTGGTAGAGGCCGTCCTTCAGCTCGATCGCCTCGCGATCGGCGACCATCCGCCCGTACCCCGCGCACGCCTTCGCGAAGTCCGCCTCCTTCTTGCCCCGGAGGGTCTCGTCGAAGCAGACCGCGTGAACCAACCAGCACTCGGAGGCCATGTACCAGTCGCCGATCGCTTCGAAGCCCTCCGCGTACCCCTTGAACTCGATGCCGATCCCCGTCAGCGCGACCGTGTCCTTCTTCTGGCAGGTCTCGTCGTACTCCTTGTACTTCAGCCGGTAGCGCTGGACGAGCTGCAGCCGGGTCTTGCGGAACGGCGCGTCGAGGAGGGAGAAGTACTCGTATTGGATGTCCACGAACCTCGTGTCGTAGGCCTTCTTCCAGGTCTTCCGGAGGGCGTCGATCAGCTCCTCGAGCTCGTCCGTGGGGGTCGTCGCGATCCCCTCGCAGGTGCTGATGATGACGAACACCGCGTCCCGCTGGCGTTTCTGGACCATGCTGACCATCTCGTCGGTCGCATTGATCTTCATCAGCTCCTTGAACTTCGCCCGGAAGTCCTGCTCCCCCTGCGGCAGAGCGGACGGGGCCGGGCCGGCGCTCCCCCGGCCGGCCGGGACGGCGCCGGGGGGGCCGGCGAGGAATCCGAGGGCGATCGCGGCGAGGACGGAAGCCTGCATGGGGGATCTCCTGGCCCGGAGGGCCGATTCCGGCGGTTCGGGGCCCGAGTGTACCCAGCCGGCCCGCCGGGAGCCACCGAACCCCCGCTCCGCTCCCGCGCGGCACCGTCCCCCGTCAACGCGCGGCATCAGCGCCGCTTGCTGACGCGCTTCAGGAAGGCCCGCTCGCCCGCGCTCAGCGAGCCGATCCCGCCGCGGTTGATCTTGGCCAGGAGCTCGTCGAGGCGCGCCTCGTCGTCGCGCGCTCGCTCCGCCTCCCGGCCCGCGCGCCACTCGCCGACCACCTGGACCGGATCCCGCCAGATCCACCCCTGGCGCGCGAGCAGGAAGCCCCAGGCCGCCCCGGACAGGTGGGCGAAGTGGGCGACGTTCGTGCCGGCCCCCTTGAGCGACAGGAGCAGGCCGAACAGGTCGAGGGCCACGTAGAGGATGGCCAGGGTCCGCAGGGTGATCGGGAAGAGGATGAAGATCACCCGGACGTGCGGCCGGAGGGCGGCCATCGCCACCACCACGCACAGCACCGCCCCCGAGGCGCCGACGGTAGGGATCTCCGGGTGCAGGAAGAACCCGGTCGCGAGCGTCGCCAGCCCCGACACCAGGATCGCGCTGAAGTAGGCGGCGAGGAAGCGGCGGGTCCCGATCAGCTCCTCGAGCATCGTCCCGAGGAAGAAGAGGAAGAGCATGTTCCCCAGGATGTGCCAGATCCCGTAGACGCTGTGGACGAACGCCCAGGTCCCGAGCTGCCAGACGGGGAGGAAGGGGAACCAGGCCACCCACCGCGCCGCCTGGAGGCCGAGGAGGCCATCGATCGCCGCGATCGTCTCCCGATCCGTGCCCGCCGGCAGGGCGAGAAAGGTCACGAACAGCGCCGCGAAGACGATCCCATTCGCCAGGACGATCGCCCGCACGGCCCGCGTCCAGGACGGCATCGCGAGCTGCAGGCCGCCGCCGAGGGGCGACGGGCCGAGCGCCTCGGGGTCTCGCCAGTTCACCGGCATGGGGATCGGGTGCGTGCGGGCCGCGGAGGGGGCGGGGGGACGAGGGGCGGCCAGGTCCGGCCCCGATCCTACCCGAGCTCCTCCCAGCCGATGCCCGCCCGGGCGGCAGCGGCCCGCGCGGTGTTCTCGAGCAGCATGGCGATCGTCATCGGCCCGACCCCGCCCGGAACTGGAGTCAGGGCCCCCGCCACCTCCACCGCCTCCGCGAAGGCGACGTCGCCCACGAGGCGGCCGCCGGCGAGGCGGTTGATCCCGACGTCGAGGACCGCCGCGCCGGGGCGGATCCAGGCGCCCCGGACGAGCTCCGCCCGCCCCACCGCAGCGACCAGGACCTCCCCCTCCCGGGCGACGGCGGCGAGATCGCGGGTCCGGGAGTGGCAGAGGGTCACCGTGGCGTGCCGGGCGAGCAGGAGGGCCGCGAGCGGCTTCCCCACGAGCATGGAGCGCCCGATCACGACCGCCCGGGCTCCCCGGAGCTCGATGCCGTGGCGGTCGAGGAGCGCGAGGCAGCCGGACGGCGTGCACGGCACGAGGCCCGCGCCGCCCCGCCACAGGAGGGCGACGTTCTCGGGGTGCAGCCCGTCCACGTCCTTCGCCGGGTCGATCGCCCGCACGACCGCGTCCGCGTCGAGCCCCGCCGGGAGGGGGAGCTGCACGAGGATCCCGTGCACCGCCGCGTCGGCGTTCAGGGCGCGCACGAGGTCGAGGAGGTCCGCGGCGGGGACCGCCGCCGGCAGGTGGAGCGTCCGCGCCGCGAAGCCGGCCTGGGCCGCCGCCCGGTCCTTGTTGCGGACGTAGATCTGGCTCGCGGGATCGTCGCCCACGAGCACGACCGCGAGCCCCGGGGCGACCCCCCGGGCCCGCAGCCGCTCGACGCGCGCCGCCACCTCGGCGCGCACGGCCGCCGCGGTCGCCTTTCCGTCGAGGATGCGGGCCGGCGTCACGCCGCCGTCTCCCCGGCGGCCCGCGGGTGGAGCAGGGCCTCCACCCCCGCGAGCGCGACGACGACCGCCTCGATCCCCCACAGGACGAAGAGGGTCAGCGCGACTCCGCTCGTGAAGCCGTAGCTGTGGAGCCCCACGCTGAGCAGGTTCACCCCCCACCAGGACGCGGAGACGACGACGCCCCCGAGCACGGCGGAGACCGCCAGGCCGCGATCGCGGATGTAGCCGCCCAGCCGGGCGTGGATGATCAGGAGCTCCCACAGGCAGATCAGGAGCGCGCCGTTCTCCTTGGGATCCCAGCCCCAGAACCGGCCCCACGAGTCGTTGGCCCAGATCCCGCCCATGATCGTGCCGAAGATCGAGAAGAGCAGGCTGAAGCAGACGACGCCGTACGTCATCCGGGCGACGCTGCGGTAGAAGGCCTCGTCCGCCCGCCGCCAGCCGAGGAGCTTCCCGAGGATCCACACGTGGGCGATGGCGCCGGCGAGGAGCCCTCCCGCATAGCCCATGGCGATCGTCGTGACGTGGATCGCCAGGTAGTAGTTCGTGTCGAGGACCGCCACCACGGAGGCCATCGTGTCCCCCGCCGAGGCGACCTCCTTCAGCTCGTAGCGGCCGGCGAGGAACATGCCCGCCGCCCCGAGGATCGTGGCGAGGGAGAGCGCCAGGTTCTGCCGCGTCAGCCGCTCGAGGATCAACGACACGAGCACCATGCAGCCGGTGATGAACAGGATCGTGTCGTAGAGGGACACGACCGGCGGGCGCTGGCGGATGATGCAGCGCATCGTGATCCCGGCCGCCACCAGCAGCGTCGCGAGCCCGGTCGTCCCCCACACGCCCCATCGCAGGGCCCGCACGCCGGGCAGCAGCCAGCCCAGCGCGGTGAGCACGAAGCCCAGGAGGAAGAGGACGAGGGCGTTCGTGAAGGGCCGGAAGCGGTTCAGCCGCACCTCGAGCGGGATCCGGCCGTACTCGCCGCGCTCCGCCGCGAGATCCACGACCCCCGTGTGGAAGGCGGCGAGCTCCGCTTGGAATGCCGCGCGATCGCCGGGGGCGCGCGCCATCCGCTCGAGCGAGCGCAGGAGGGGCAGGTGCCGCCCGAGGTCGAAATGGCCGTCGAAGGCCGCCAGGACGAGGTCGGAGACCGTCCACCATCGCTCCCCGTCCGCGGCCCCCGCCGCCGGGGGCAGGAGGGCGAGACCGCCCTGGCCGGCGCCGATCGCGTGGTCGATCTCGCCGAGGAGCGCCTGGAGCGCGGCGTGATCGGGACCCTCCTCGCCTCCGAGCTCCTCGTTCAGCATTCGCAGCTCGGCGGCCCGCTCGAGGAGACTCGCGAGCGGGGTCGGCGAGCCCTCGGCCAGAACCTCGGCCACGCGCGCCGACCCCCCGGCCGAGAAGGACTGGCGCAGCCCCGCGCAGGTGAGCGTGAGCTCCTCGAAGTCCCGCAGGTCGCCGGCGAGCTTCAGGAGCTGGCTCTCCGTCGGCCGGAGGTCCGCCGCCTCGACGCCGGCGTGCCGCGCGGCCTGCTCGAAGAGCCGGTCCCGCGCCGGCGCGAGCTCCGCGTAGCTGTACCAGGCCCGCTTGCCCTTCGCCTCGAGGTCGATCGCCGTCAGCACGGCGTCGCTCTGCACGCGGAAGCAGGGCCAGCGGCGGGCCTCCTCCGGATAGAACAGGCACTCGAGGATCCACGAGACACGGTCGATCCGGCCGCCCGCGGCGAGCTTCAGGGTGCGCTTGCCGTTGTAGGTGAGGAGTTTCAGCCCGGCGAGCGAGTCCACGGGCTTCACCCGCCCGCGGTCCTGCACGGGCAGGGTGGCGAACGAGTCGCGGATCGCGTCGTCCCAGGGGGCACCGCCATCCTCCGGGACCGCCCCGGGGGCGGGCGCGAGGCCGGAGAATGCGGCGAACAGGGCGGCGAGGAGGAGAGGTCGGCGGGGGATCATCGGCGTCCGGGGCGTCCGGTTCACCTCACGCGGCGGTCCGCTCCGCGGCCCCGCGGAGCTCGATCTGGGCGCGTACGGTGACGAAGAGCTTGCGACCGAAAGCCAGGAGCAGCCCGGCGGTGATCACCCACAGGCTGAGCTCCGGCCAGCGGTCGGAGGGGTTGCGCACGACGCTGAATACGGAGAACAGGCGATCGCGCGGACCGGCGTTCCCCGGTCCCCACGAGGACTGGAAGAGCACGAGGCCCCCGTCGCGCAGGGGCTCGTTCATCTGGATCAGGACGGGCTCGGCCCGCCCGTCCGGCGCGGAGGACGCGTAGGTCGTGCCGGCCTGGAGCTTCGTCACCCGGCTGCGGAAGGCCTTGGCCATCGAGATCCCGGGGTGGTCCTCCTTCTCGAAGTCGTCCAGCCGGATGGAGAAAGGCATCGGATAGCGCGCGTGACCCAGCCGGACCGCCCAGTCGCGGTCCCCCGCCCGGAAGGTCCACGTGTCGGGGCCGGTGCCGGTGTCGAGGCCCCACAGGATCCCCCGCTGGACCGCGCCGCCGTCCCGCACGGCGACGTGCAGCCCAGCGATGTTCTGCTCGGCTTCCTTCTCGAGGGAGAGCTTCTGCAGGGCGAATCCATCCACCACGGGGCCGACCGCCGTCCAGCGCGGCCCCTTCGGCAGCACGCGCGAGTTCGGGACGAAATCCGAGAGGACGAGCTCGAAGGGAAGCCCGGGCAGGACGAAGGTCCGCGACCGGCCGCCCTCGAGATCCCGCAGGAGGGGATCGTCGATCACGTGCTCGCGCCCCGGCTGGGCGCCGCCGACCTCCCAGACCGCCACCTCCCAGTCGTGGTAGCTCTGGAAGTAGTCGGCCTGCTCGCCCTCGTAGAGGGTCAGGTGCCCCTCCACGGCGGAGAGCATCTTCACTAGGCCCGCGATGAGCAGGAAGGCGATCCCGAGGTGCACGATCACCACCCCGGCCCGCCGGGAGTCGAACCGCACGCGATAGAGCCCGCCGACGAGCATGTTCGCGGCGAGCACGAGCATGCACGTGATGCCGCCGGGGAACACGGGCAGCGAGACGCGTTCCGTGGGCTGCCACCAGAGGAACCACGACGAGAAGAAGCGCGCCTTGGCCGCATAGAGCCCGTGGTCCACCTGGTAGAGCGTCCCGAGCACGGTGAGGACGAAGAGGCAGAGGAGCAGAACGCAGCAGAGCCCGAAGGAGCCGAGGACATCCAGGACCCGCGCGCCGGGGGAGCGATTCGTCCCGTTCATCCGCCGCTCTCCTCGAGGGAGGCCACGAAGGCCAGGAATCCCGCGCGCTCTGCCGCCACCTCCGCGGCCGGGCCGACCATCTTCACGAAGAGGCTCTCGGCGGGGCGGATCCGCAGGGTGGCGAGGAGCGCCTTCCCCGCGCCGGTGTCTCCGCCCATGCCCTGGTACTCGCCCGCCGCCTCCAGGAGCGGGCACGGCTCGCCGAGCATCGCGACCGTGGGGAGCGCGGCAACCGCGGCGGCATCGAGGGGCGGCAGGCCGAACTCCCCGCGCCAGCGGTTCAGGTTCTGGATCAGGCCTCCGCCATCCCCTGCCAGGCGGATCACGTAGCACTGGCTCGTCTCGCCGGCGACGAGGTTCACCTCCCGCATGCCCTGGGGACCCGCGTCGCGCCACCCCTCGGGCAGGGCGTAGCGCAGGGCGCCCCCTTCGCCCGCCGGGCCGCCCGCCCCCGCCACCGGGGCGTCCACCAGCCGCAGGGACGCGCAGAAGGCATCGAAGGCGGCGGCCTCGGCCGCCACGAGACCCTCGGGTCCGGTCATCTTCACGAACACGGTGCTCCCCGGCGCGCTCTGGAGGGCGCCCAGGAGCCCCCAGCCCGCGCGCGGCTCCCCCCCCATGCCGGTGTAGTCGCCGCGGAGCTCGACGCGCCGGGCCGGCCGGCCGAGCACGGGGATCGTGGGGAGCGCGCCGAGCTCCGCCGCGCTCACCGCCGCGAGCCCCATCTGCCCGCGCCAGCGGTTCACGTTGTCGAGCTCGCTCCCCCCGCTCCCCCCGAGCAGGATCACCGTGCACTCGGCGTCGGGATTCCCGGCCGGGCGCAGGTTCGCGGCGCGCATCCCGCTCGCCGGGAGTTCCTCCCAGCCCGCGGGGAGGTCCCAGGCGATCGCCGGCGGCGCGGCGGCGGGAGCCTCGGCGGCCGTCCCCGCCCCGTGGGGACCCCCGCCGCCGAAGCGCGACTCGGCGCTCGCGCCGAGTCGGACCGGATCCCCGCCGGCCTGGAGCTCGCGCGCGTGCGCGACCTCCACGCGATCGGGCGGCGCGCACCCCTCTAGAGCGGGGAAGATCAGGAGGAGCGCGCCGGCGGCGCGCCGGATGGGGCGGTTCGTCATGGGCCGGATTCCCTCTACCAGTCGCGCCCGAGGACGAACTCGCCGAGGCGCTCCAGACTCCTCTTGGCCGGGGAGACCGGCAGCGCGGCGACCGTCCGCATCGCGGCCGCCACCAGCTCCCGGGCCCGCTCCCGGGCATACTCCAGCCCGGGCGAGAGGTCGCACCGCGCGCGCAGGAGCGCCGTACGTCCGCCCAGACCCGGCAGGGTGTAGACATCGCGGATCGTCGCCCGCTGGACCTCGCCCGCGGCGGCGTACACGTGGAGCACGGGCAGCGTCACCTTCCCGTCCTCCACGTCGTTCCCCACCGACTTCCCCACGACCTCCTGGCTGCCGACGAGGTCGAGGCAGTCGTCGACGATCTGGAAGGCGAGACCCAGGTTCCAGCCCAGCCTGGCCATGGCGCCTCCGATCTCCTGGTTGCCGCCCGGATACCGCGCTCCCAGCTCGCAGGCCGCCGCGTACAGCGAGGCCGTCTTCGCCCCGCTGACCTCCTCGTAGTCGGCCTGGGACATCTCGAAGTCGTAGCGGCGGGTCGACTGCTCGATCTCCCCCACGCAGATCCGCCGCGTCGTCTCGGCCAGGATCCGGCTGCACAGGCGGGAGGAGAGCTCGGTGGAGAGGGCGAAGGCGCGCACGTACAGGAAATCCCCGAGCAAGACCGCGATCTGGTTGTCCCAGCGCTGGTTGACGCACGCCACCCGCCGGCGCACCTCCGCGCCGTCCAGGATGTCGTCGTGGACGAGGGTGGCGAGGTGGATCAGCTCCACGATGGCGGCCACCGCCGCGTGCTCGTCGGTCGTGTTCCCGGTCGCCTCGCCCGCCAAGAGGACGAGCCCCGCCCGCAGTTGCTTGCCGTGGAAGCGGTCGACGTGATCGGTCATGTCCCGGACCGCCGCCGAGCGCTCCTGGATCTGGCGATCGAGGATCGCGCGCATGCGCTCCATCCCCTCCGCCACCGGAGCGAAGATCTCGGTCAGGCCGGGGCTCGATCCCTTCACGGATCCTCCCCCCTCGTTATCGCTGCCCCCCTCACGGCCGCTCCCCCCTCTCCTCCGCCAGCTCCCGCGGGGTGTTCAGGTTGCGCGCGCAGCCCTCGCCGCCGAGCGCGGGAGGGAGCTCCGCCGCCGCGAGCGTCGCCACCGCGAGCGGGCCGAACCCGGCGTGGAAGGAGACCATCCGCCGCTCCCCCGCCGCCAGCGCCGCGCGCACCGCGGGAAGGCAGCGGGTGTGGTACACCGCGTAGAGGGGCTCGAGCCCCGCGCCGGTCGCCAGCAGGCACGCGTCGGCCCGGCGGGCGCGGGCGCGCTCGAGCAGGAGGTCGAAGACCTCGCCCCGGGCCCGGGGCATGTCGCAGGCGAGGACGAGGAGCCAGCCTTCCCGCCCCTCCCCCTCCGCGAGGCGCGCCAAGGCGGCCTCCAGACCGGCGAGCGGCCCGGCGTCCGGAGAGCGGTCGAGGACGAGCTCGGGCCCGAGCTCCCGGTAGCGCGCCGCGGGTCCGCAGGCAAGGAGCACGCGGGGCGCCCGCCCCGCCACGATCGCCACCGTCCGCTCCAGCAGGGTGCGGTCGCCCAGGTCGAGGCCGGCCTTGTCCCGCCCCATGCGCCGGCTCGCCCCCCCGCACAGGACGACGCCGGCGAGGAGATCGGCGGGACCTCTCCCCTCCCGGCCGCCCTCCCTCCGCGGCTCGCCCGGAGTGCGCGGGCGTCCCGCCGTCCCATCGGCCGGTGTCTGGCCCGCGGTGCGGCCCGAGGTGCGGATCACTTCTGGCCCTTGTCGTCCCGGTCGGCCTCGGAGGGGCCTTTCCCCTCGTCGAGGAGGTTGGGGGAGTCCTTCAGGCCCTTCTTGAACTGGGTGATGCTGCTGCCCATGGCCCGGGCGAGCTCGGGGAGCTTCCGGGCGCCGAAGATGAGCAGGACCACGGCCAGGATGGCCAGGATCTCCCAGTGGCCTACGAATGCGAGGGTGGACATGACTCGGGGGCGCCGGCGAGACGGACCGCTCCTCCCCGCGCGGCGAGACGGCGCAGGACGGAGGGCTTTCCGGGGGCGGCGGGACGTTCCGGCGCCCCCCTGCCGGCGGCCCCGGGCATTCTAGTGGATGGGAAGGGCGCCTTCCTCCAGCCGAAAGGCCAAATTCCCCGCCCCCCGCGGCGATCGGGCGAAGGCGGGGGCCCTCAGCCGAGCTCCCGGAGCAGGCGGCGGGTCACGGCCGGCGGTAGGGGCGGCGGATCGCGGTCCGGGCTCGCCAGGGTCCCCTCGGCCTTCGCCCCCACCGCCGGACCTTGCCCGACGCGGAGCCCGGCGCGGGCGAGGCCCAATCGCACGGCGAAGGCGGCGGAGTAGGTCGAGAGCCAGCTCCCGCTCCCCATCCGCCGCGCCAGGGCGGCGAGGAACGACTCCTCCCAGAGCTCCGGCTCCCGGGGAGGCGAGAAGGGATCCAGGAAGACGGCGGCGAAGGGCGCCTCTCCCGCCAGGCGAGCGATCTCCGCCCGGGCGTCCCCCACGAGGAGGCGCAGGCTGCCCTGGGCCCCGAGCGGCACCCCGTGCCCGCCCGCCTGGGCGGAGGAGAGAGAGAGCGCGATGCGGAGGGCGCGGTGGACCTGGTCCACGAACGGCGTCCAGGGCCCCACTCTCGCCTCGAGGCGGCCGTAGAGGGCGATCCCCGCCTCCACGACCTCCCGTTCACGCTCGAGGGTGACGACCTGGAGGGCGATCCCCGCCGGGGCGAGCGCCTCCAGGCCGGCGGCGATGTTCAGCCCGAGCCCCGTGCCGACGTCGAGGAGCCGCAGCGCTCCCTCCGCCGCGGAGCGCTCCGGCAGCCGGCAGGCCCGCGCATAGCGCTCGCGCGCCTCGAGCCAGGCGCCCGAGCGCGAGTGGCACGCTTCTCCGTGCCCCCCGTGGCGCAGGGTCCACGATCCGTCGGCGGTGCGCAGGGGGATCCAGCTCATCGCGGCGTCTCCGGCGGCGAGCGCTCCTCACGCCTCGAGGGGGAGGAAGCGGCTCGCCACCTCCCGCTGCAGGCGCTCGGCCAGGGACTTGCGATCGGAATCGCGGATCGGCTCGCGGCCGAAGGCGATCTGCGCCTCGACCCCGCGGAGGGTGGCGAGCCGTAAGAGATGGGGGGCGAAGGTCATGTCGCCCCACCAGGCGACCGCGGTGCGGACGGGGGCCTCGCCGGGCGGGACCCGATAGCGCAGGGTCGCGAAGTGCACGGGCTGGCCGGCGCGCGCGGCCGGCTCGAGAAGCGCGGGGCGGAAGGGGGCCACGCCCGCGCCGGAGGTGCTGGTGCCCTCGGCGAAGAGCACGACCCCGCGCCCCGCGGCGAGGAGCGCCTCGATCTCCGCCCCGATCCGGATCACGTCCCGGCGCTCGCCCCGGTCCAGGAAGAGGGAGCCGACGGATCGGGCGAGCCATCCGACGACGGGCCAGCGCGCCACCTCCTCGCGGGCGACGAAGGTCGCCCCCGTCTCCCGGGCCAGCAGCGCGATGTCCAGGTAGGAAAGGTGGTTGGTCACCAGGAAGAACGGGGGCCGGGGCGGGCTCCCCTCCACCTCCACGCGCACGCCGAGGAGGGCGAGCGACCCGCGCCCCCAGGCCCGGAAGCAACCGGAGCGCCATCGCTCCCCGCGGCCGAGGGCGCGGGCGGGCAGGAGGCCGGCGAGGAACAGGATCTCGAGCGCGCCGCTCAGGAGGAGGAGTCCCGCGAGCCGCCGGGTCGCCCGGAGCCCTCTCATCCCCGGCCGGGGGGCAGCCCGGTGAAGAAGAGCGCCCGCAGGCGCGGATCGAGCCGCTTCAGGTCGAGGAGCACGAGGAAGTCGATCGTGCCGAAGTCGCGGTCGATGGCCGGCGGCCCGCAGGCGTGGGCGCCGTAGCGGAGGTACGAGGCGAAGAGGCGGGGCAGATGGACGGGGGCGCCGTCGTCGGCGGGGGCGGCCGGCAGGGCGACCGCGGGGCGCGGGTGGACGAGGATCGTGGGGTGCAGGCGGCCCGCCGCGCCGAGCCGCCGCATCATGCGCCAGCCGTCCCGGGGGTCCTGCGAGGTGAGGGAGCAACAGCCCAGGAGGTAGCGCTCGCCGGTCCACGCCGCGTACGCGGCGAGCCCCCGCCACAGGGCGAACAGGGCGTGGCCATGGCGGTGGCGGCGCTCCAGGCACGCCCGGCCGAGCTCGATGGAACGGCGCAGCACCTCGCGCGGCAGCTCCTCGAGCGCGAACTCCTGGTCGGTGTAGAACCCGAGCTGGCGGTGGGCCCGCTCGTGGGTCTGCATGCGGTACGTGCCGATCAGCCGCTCGGTCGCCGCGTGGATCACCATCAAGTGGTCGCAGGCGACGTCGTAGCGGTCGCGATCCAGGCCGAGGCGGTGCGATTCGGCGAGCCCCTCGTTCAGCTCGAGGTTGAAGACCTCGTACCGCAGCCGCTGCACGGCCTCGAGGTCGGCCTGGTCGCCGGCGAACCGCACCCGGTAAGCGCCCTCCACGAACTCCGGCCGCGCGGCCCGCCGGTAGGCGCCCGCGGCGGGGATCTCGCAGCCGTCCCCGCGCACCGCGCCCTCGCTCTCCCCGGTCCGGGTGTCCATGACTACCTGGAAGGGCTGGGCGCCGGGAGGCGCCCCCCTGCCGGGTAGAAAGGTCGCAGGGGTTCGCTCGCCGCGCAAGCGCCGGCTCCGATCCCTGCTGGATAGGAGCCCGGATCATTCGCGAGGCGGCGAGAGGTGCCCCCCCGCCTCCAGGACCTCCCGCAGGGGGGCGAAGCGAAAGCGGGCGAGCAGCCGCTCCAGCCGGGGGAGCGTGCGCCGCAGGCCCACATAGTGGCGCAAGCGCCGCCGCAGCGGGACCTCGATCCGGGGCTGGCCGGGATCGAGCTCCCAGGGGTGGAGGTAGAGCGCCGCGGGCCGGCCCCGGCGCTCGAGCGCGCGGATGGCGGCCCGCGTCCAGGCCCCGGGCAGGAGCCGGAAGTACCCTCCGCCCCCCACCGGCACGTTCGCGCCCAGGAGCCGCCAGGTGGCGACCGGGAACTCGACGATCGCCCCCGCGGCGCTCTCGACGACCGAGATCCCGGGCGGGAAGTCGGGCACGCCGTAGAGCGGGTGGCGGACGGGATGGACCGAGGAGTCGTAGCGGTAGCCGCGCCGCGCCAGCACCTCGAAGGCCCACCACGTCTCCCGGGTCAGGGTGAAGGTCGAGGCGCGGAATCCGATCGGCCGCGGCGCGCCGGCGGCGGCCAGCGCCGCCTCGGTGCGCGCGAGATCCTCCGCGAGCCCCGCCGGGCCGAGCTCGCCGAGGAAGCGGTGGCAAAAGCCATGGCTCGCCACCTCGTGCCCCGCCGCCACCGCCCGGCGCACGAGGTCGGGCCGGCGCTCCGCTACCCAGCCGAGGAAGAAGAACGTGGCCCGCGCGCCGTGGCGGGCGAGGCAGTCGAAGGCGCGATCCATCCCCACGTCGAGGCGCGAGGGCACCTCTCCCCAGCTCTCCTCCGGGAACCGCTCGCGCAGGTTCGCGACCTGGAAGTACTCCTCGACGTCGAAGGAGAGCGCGTGGGTGATGCGGCTCACCGGACGAGCTCCTCCATGATCTCCACGACCCGCCGCGCGTTGCCGAGCCACGTGCAGCCCTCCTCCTCGATCGTCCGGCGCGCGGCCGCGCCGAGGCGCACGCGCCGTCCCGCGTCGCCCGCCAGGGCGAGGATCGCGGCGGCGAGGGCGTCGCCATCGCCCGGCGGAACGAGGATCCCGTTCTCCCCCGGCCGCACGATCTCGCGCAGGTTCGGCTGATCGGGGGCGATCGCCGGCAGGCCGGCGGCCATGTACTCCTGGAGCTTCAGGGGAGAGGCGTAGGCGTTGATCGCCGGCAGGAGGGCCACGTCGAAGGCCGGCAGCAGGGCGGGGATCCGGGCGTGGGGCCGAGCGCCGGCGAAGGTGACGCGGGGGCCGAGCCCGCGCGCCGCGGCGGCGGCCGCGAGCTCCTCCCGCGCCGGCCCCTCGCCGACGAGGACCAGCCGCACGCCGGCGAGCTCGGGCGCCGCGAGGGCGGCGATCGCGAGGTCGAGGCGGTGCCAGGGGCGGTAGTAGCCCACGAATCCGACGACGAGCTCTCCCTCCCCGGCCGGCGCGAGGCCGAGCTCCGCGCGGGCGGCGGCGCGCGCCGCCGGGCGGTCGGGGTAGGCATAGCGCTCGAGGTCCACCCCGTTCCGGATCACCGCCACCCGCCCCGGCTCGACGCCCTCCGCGACGAGGAGGTCGCGGAGCACGCCGGACACGGCGCACACGCGGTCGGCCCCCTGCCACACGAAGCGCTCCACGCGCTGGGCCACGCCCGGGAAGGACAGCCCGCGGGTGCGGGAGAGCTCGAGCGCGAGCGGGGAGTTCACCTCGAGCATGAGGGGCCGCCCGAGGCGCCGCGCCGCGAGCACGCCGGAGACGTTGCCGAAGGCGTAGCGCTCGTAGAGGAAGGCGGGATCGAACCGCGCCGCCGCCCCCACCACGCGCCGCCGGCCAATCCCGTTGTAGCCGTACTCGGCGAGCTCGCGCAGGAAGCGGGGCAGGCGGGCCACGAGGCGCCACGATGTGCCCCGCGCCGCGGGGGCCGCGCTCCCGTGCCGGACGAGGCCGACCTCCAGGACCTCGTGGCCCAGCGCCGCGAACGCGCGCAGCAGAGCGCGCACGTGCACCGCTTGGCCGTCCTCGGCCTGCGTGCGGTGGTGGTAGAGGATCCTCATCGTGCCGCGGCCCGCGCATCCTCCAGACAGCGCTCGAGCGCGTCGAGGCTCTTCTCCCACGACAGATGCGCCACGGCCTGGCGCAGGCGGTCGGGAGCGGGCGGCGCCGCGAGGACGCGCGCCAGCCGCGCCGCCACGTCCGCCGGCTCGCGCGAGCGCACGAGGAGCCCCGCGGCGAGGTCGCCCAGGCACTCCGCCGTGCCCCCGGCCGCCGTGGCCACGATCGGCCGCCCGCAGGCGAGGGACTCGAGCACGACGTTGGGCCGGCCTTCGCGCGAGCTCGTGAGCAGGAGGGCGTCCGCGGCGGCGTACCAGGTGCAGAGCACCGCCGGCGCCACTTCCCCCGCCACGCGCGCGCGACCGGCGAGGCCGGCGGCGGCGATCGCCCGCTCCAGCGCCCCCCGCAGCGGCCCGCGGCCCACGAAGACGAGGCGGGCGTCCGGCGGGGCTCCGCGCGCGAAGGCCGCCAGCGCGAGGAACGGGTCCTTCCGCTCGATCAGGTGCCCGACGACGAGCACGAGGGAGCCCGCCTCCTCCAGACCGAGGGCCGTCCGCGCGGCGCGCCGATCCCCGGGTGCGAAGAGGTCGAGGTCGACGCCGTTCGCCACGAGCCGGCCGCCCCCCTCCCGCCCGGCCAGCCGATCCATCGCCGCCACGAGGTCCCACGACACCGCGCACCAGTGCCCGGCCGCCCGCAGGGCGGCGGCGAGCGCCGGAGCGAGGCGCGGGCGCTCCGCGACCTCGAGGACGTCCGAGCCCCGTCCGTTCACGACGAAGGGAACCCCGCGCGCGGCGAGGGCCGCGGCGGCGGCCGCCGCCGGCCAGGCGTAGTCGGCGACGGCGACGTCGGGCCGCCCCTCCGCCAGGAGCGGGGAGAGCCCCGCCCGCACGAAGCGCCGCGCGTTCGCCAGCGCCCAGCGCGGCACGTGCCAGTAGCGCGGGCGCCGGATCAGGACGCCGCCCCGCTCCTCCTCCGGCGGGAGGTCGCGGATCTCCGCCCAGCGCCCCCGCGCGAGCCGCCCGGGTGTCCGCGGCAGCGGCTGGACGACGAGGACCGCGTGGCCGCGCGCCGCCATCCCCCGCCAGCGCCGCTCCGCGAACAGACCCTCGTGGGGCCGCGACGGGCCGGGATAGAGCGAGGTCAGGACCGCGATCCTCATCCCGCGAGCCCCTCGACGCCGTGCCGCCGCCGCCAGTGCTCCAGCACGAGGACGCTCCAGAGCAGCCGGCCCTGCCGCCGGCGCCCGCCGTCGTGCGCGGCGAGGGCCGCGCGCAGGGCGTCGCGGCGCAGCCAGTCCGCGGGCAGGGTCTCGATCGCCTCGGCCACCGCCGCGCGCAGCGGCCCCCGGATCCAGCGATCGAGCGGGGTGTCGAAGCCGCGCTTCGGGCCGCGGAGGATCTCCGCGGGCACGCGCTCGGCGAGGGCCGCCCGGAGGGCGAGCTTGCCCCGCCCGCCGCGCACCTTCTCCTTCGCGGGCAGGTTCGCGAAGCGGCCGACCAGGCGGTGATCGAGCAGCGGCACGCGCACCTCGAGCGCCACCGCCATGGACGCGCGGTCCACCTTGGCGAGGATCTGGTCCGGCAGGTAGGTGTGGAAGTCCGCGTACTGCGCCCGGTAGAGCGAGTCCGCGCCGGCGGGCCGGCGGTAGTGGGCCGCGAAGGTCGCGAAGGGGTCGTGCTCCGCCAGGCGCGCGGCGAGGTCCGGGGGCAGGAGCGCCACCGCCTCGGACCGGTCGCGGTGGGTGACGCTCCGCCAGTAGGCCCGCGCCGGATCATCGCCCACGTTGCGCAGGAACGTGCGCCCGCGCACGAAGCGCGGCGCCCATTCGAGGCGCGGCCAGATCGCCCCCGCGGCGCGGGCGAGCGCGCGCCCCGGCGGGCCGATCGCCCGCCGCACGCGGTGCTCCGCCGCGTCGTGGACGTACCGGCGATAGCCGGCGAAGATCTCGTCGCCGCCGTCCCCCGACAGCGCGACCGTCACGTGCTCGCGCGCCATGCGCGAGACGAGCCACGTCGGCAGGGTGGATGGGTCGGCGTGCGGCTCGTCGAAGAACCACGGCAGGATCTCGATCGCGGCCGCGGGATCCGCCTCGAGCACGGCGGTGTGGTGAACGAGGCCAAGGCGGGCCGCCGTGCGCCGGGCGATCTCCAGCTCGTCGTGGGAGCGCTCGCGGAAGCCGACCGTGCAGACGACCGGCGGCGTCGCGCTCGCCCGCGCCATGCTCGTCACGACCGCCGTGCTGTCCACCCCGCCCGAGAGGAAGGCCCCGAGCGGCACGTCGGCGATCAGCCGGTCCGCCACCGCCCGGTCGATCCATTCCCGGACCTCGCTCAGCGCCGCGGGCCCGCGCAGGCCGCCGGTGGGCAGGTCCCAGTAGCGGCGCACGGCGGCCCGCTCCCCCGGCCGCCACGCGAGCACGCTCCCCGGCGGGAGCCGCCGCATTCCTTCCCACGCCGCGTGCTCGCCGCCCGCGTAGCCCTGCACGAGGTAGTCCAGCAGGGCCTCCGGGCGCAGGCGGCGGCGCGTCCAGCCCCGGGCGAGCACCGCCTTCGGCTCGCTCCCGAAGGCGATCCCCTCCGCCGTCTCCGCGTAGTAGAGCGGCTTGATCCCGAGGCGGTCGCGGGCGAGCAGGAGCTCGTGGCGGCCGGCGCGCTCGTCGAGGATCGCGAAGGCGAACATCCCCACCAGATCGTCGACGAGGCCGGCGCCCCGCTCCTCGTAGAGGTGGACGAGCACCTCGGCGTCCGAGCCGCAGCGAAACGTGTGCCCCCGGGCCGTGAGCCCCGCGCGCAGCTCCCGGAAGTTGTAGATCTCGCCGTTCATGACCACCGCGACGTCGCCCGCCTCGTTGAAGAGGGGCTGGTGGCCGCCGGCGAGATCGATGACGGAGAGGCGGCGGAATCCGAGCGCGATCGGGCCCGCGAGATGGACGCCCGCGTCGTCCGGCCCGCGGTGGACCAGGGTGTCCATCATGGCCCGGAGCGGCGCCTCCTCCGCGCGGCGCTGCGGATCGGAGAGCCCGTACCCCGTGATGCCGCACATGGCGACGATCAGACCCCGTGGGGCTGAGCCGCCTCCCCGAAGCCGCGGCGGCCCGGGCGGGCGGCGAATCCGCGCCGCGGCACGTGGCGGATCTCGCCCCGCACGCCGGCGCGCACCGGGTACAGGGTGACGTCCCGCATCTCCTGCCGCGCCAGTTGCGCGAAGACCACGATCAGGGCGACCCAGTGGTAGAGCAGGTCGAAGTGCCCGCGGTTCAAGAAGGTCGCGCCCACGCAGAACGTCGCGAGCGTCGCCTCGAACATCGTCGCGTAGTTCAAGATCCAACTCGAGAAGTAGCGCGTGCGCGCCTCCTTGCGGATGCGCCAGATGGTCCAGAAGCAACTGAAGATCATCCCGAGGTACAGGGCGAGGACGAGGGATCCGCACTCCGCCCAGATCTGGAAATAGGAGCTGTGGGCGACGATGACTCCTTTGCCCGCCTTTTCCCACGGCATCGCGTCGGGGGCGTGCTCGACGAAGTGCTGGCGGAACTTCGTGAGCCCGACGCCGAGGACGGGATTGGCGAGGGCCATGCGGGTGGCGATCCCCCACGCCCGGATCCTCCCCCGCGCCGACCCCTCCGTCTCGTACTCCCCGATCGTCGCCAGGCGCTCCTTGTAGCTCGCCGGCATCAGCGCGAAGGCCAGGACGGCGACCAGGACCCCGACCCCGAGCCCCATCAGCCGGTTGCGCGAGCGCCACACGAGGACGCCGATGCCCATGCTCACGGCCAGGAATCCCCCCCGCGACTGGGTGAGCCCCACCGACATCACGGTGAGGGGCAGGATCACGAAGAAGGCCCGGCGCAGGAGGGGCAGGCGCTCCGTCCAGCCGAGGATGAAGAGCATCGGCGTCGCCATCGCCAGGGCGAGCGCCATGTCGTTGTTGTCGGCGAGCATGCCGCCCGGGCCCTGCAGGATGATCGAGGTCCCGCCCGACTTGATCCCCCAGATCCCGAACTTCACCCCGTAGAAGCCCAGGGACAGGGCGATCAGCCAGACCATCACCCGCAGCCGCTCGCGGTTGAAGACGATCGCCGTCGTGAAGAGGGCGATGGCGATGATCTTCACGTACTCGACGTAGCGGGTGTACGCCTCGTCGTGCGGCGGCCGGGCGAGGAGCACTCCCAGCCCGACGAGGCCGGTCATCGCGATCAGGAGCCAGCAGCGCGGCTCGGGCAGGAAGAAGCGCCGGCGCTCCTTCGAGAGCAGGTACCCGGCGAAGGTCAAGATCGCGACGTAGTACGACCAGCGGGTGTGCTTCGCGAATCCCCACGTGAGGTCCTGCACCCGCATGTAGGCGAGCCACGAGAACACGACCAACCCCACGAATGGCCGCCGGAAGCACGCCGGCATCAGGCTGGTGAGGATCAGGGAGAGGATGATGTCGCGCATGGGGGGCGGCGCGCGGGCGGGCCGGGGGCCGGCCCCGCCCTACATCAAGAGCCTCCGGAGATCGTCGATCGCCTGGCGGATCTCCGTCGGCAGCCTCTCGGGCGAGTAGGCCCAGATCCACGTGAACCACGCCAGCCCGCCGAGCAGCATGGCGGTGGACAGCCCCACGAAGGCCCGGCGGGCCTGGGTCCGGCGGGCCTCGGCGGTCGTCACGATCGTGTTGATCGACCCGAGGACCGGCACCGCCATGACCGCCGCCACGTCGCTGACGGCGCGGTAGGAGTTGCGGGCGTACTCGGCGCCGAGCGAGATCGACATGCCGAGGGCCAGGCCGCCCACGAGGGAGAAGACCACGATGAGCCAGGGGTTCGGCTTCTCGGGCTCGTCGGAGGCGACCGCGGGCCGCACGACCTGGTAGGGGCGGTCCTCGGCGAAGCGGTACGTGTTGTCGAGGGAGGTGAGCAGGCCTTGCTTGTGCGCGAGCTCCCGCTCCTTCTGGTCCCGCAGCACGGCCTTGCGCTGGCGGTCCTCCTGCAGGAGCTGGAGCTCGGCGATCTGCCCGATCCGGTTCTCCACCTCGATGTCGAGGGCCTGGACTTGGAGGTCGACGGACTCCCTCTCGCGGATCAGGGTGGCGAGCGCCGTCCGCGCCTCCCGCACCGCGTCCTGCCGGGCGGGGAGCGCCGGGTTCGGCTGATCGACGGCCCGGATGTCCGCCTCCTTGGTCAGGGCCTTCAGCGTCCGGATCCCCTCCTGGAGCCCCGCGATCTCCTCCTCGATCCGCTTGAACTGGGAGTGCGCGGGTTTGAGCCGCGCCTGGGTCTGCCGCAGGTTCAGGATCTGCTGCTCCGCCGCGGCGATCTGCTGCTGGTAGTCCTGCCCCGCCAGCAGCACCGGTTCGGGGATCGTCGCCGGCGTGGCCTCCAGGTCGCTCTCGGCCTGGTCGAAGGCCGCCTGGGCGGCCTCGATGCTCGCCGCCAGGTTCGTCGAGCGCGTCATGAGCCCGTCGCGGCGGTCGATCAGCGGATCGCGGCCCCGCGTGCGCGGATCGTAGAGCGGCTCGTTCGGGTCGATCCCCATCGCCTTGGCGAGCGCGGTGTACTGGCGGCTGCTCTCGACGTGCTGGGTCCGGGCGGAGTCGACCTGGTCCTGGAGGTCCTCGATCTCCGCCTCGAGCATCTCCGCGTCGCGGTCGATCACCATGGCGATCCAGTCGTCGACCAGGTCCCGCAGGAACGCCTCCCCGCGGTGGGCGTCCACGTCCTCGTAGGTCACGACGACGAACTCCGAGCCCTCCTGCCCCGCCTTCTGCCGCTGGCTGACCGTCACCCGCGCCAGGACACGGTCGATGTAGTCGACCTTCTCGCGCTCCTCGAGCTTCACGTACTCGTCCCAGAGCGCGCCCTCCTGCTCGATGATCCGCCGGACGCGCAGGTACTGCTTCAGGTGTGCGGCCACGTTGGAGATCTCGCGGATCGCGGTGTAGCTGCGCGGCCCCACGGCCTCCTCCAGCCCCACCCGCGGCCCTTCCCGCACCTCCACCTCGGTGGTCAGCACGAAGCGCTTGGGCACGATCACCGCGTACACCGATCCCAGGGCCAGCACGAAGAGCGCGGGCAGGAAGATCTGCCAGCGCCGCCGATACAGGACGGTCAGGAACTCCTGGATCTGGCCTTGGGTCTGGTGCGCGACGCCCATCGGCGGGGCTAGAAGTAGCGGTTGCGCCCGAGGAACGCCCGGTCGCCGTACTCGATGAAGAACAGCATCTGGAACACCGAGCGCACGACGGAGGTGAAGGGGACGATGATGCCCGACACGAAGTCCGCGAGGGACTGCAGGACGGTCGGGGGGACGTAGATGATGTCGTACTCCTGGATCGTGTAGTTGGTCGTCGGGTCTCCGTACTCCCAGATCGCGGAGAGGTCGGAACGCATGATCAGGGGGTTCACCGGATCGGCCCGGATGAGACGGACCCGCGAGAGGTTCGAGCTGTGCTCGCGCGGATTGGCGAGCAGGACGGCGTCGAGGATGTTCAGGTCGCCCCGGAAGGGCTTGGGGCCGGGGGCGGACACCTCGCCCAGCACGTAGTAGATCTTGTTCGGCCCGGTCTGGATCATCACCCGAACGTCGGTCTCCACGTAGTACGGGGAGAGCTTCTGCGTCAGCTTGGTCTCGACCTCGCTGCGGGTCAGCCCCGCCACGCTCACCGCCCCCGCCTCGGGCAGGAGGATCGTGCCGTCGATGTCCACGATCCCCGTCCCTTTGACCTCGGGGTTGTACGTGTCCACGTAGGTGACGGCGTCGCCGATCGAGACGTAGTTCTCCTCCTGGGCGTTCCCGTGGTAGCGCTTGCCGAGCCCGCTCTTGATCGCGTGCTGCAGGATCCGCTTGTCGGTGGACAGCGAGCTGCAGCCGGCGAGCAGGGCGGGAGCCGCGGCCACCCACAGGGCGAGAAGGAGGCTCAGGGTTCGGCGGACGGGAGACATCGGCGGGGGGACTTCCTCCGGCTGGGACGCGACCCGCCCGGGGACGGGACGCCTTCGCTATCGACCCCCCTCGGGAAAAGGTTGAACGGGGGCGGTCGAACCGTACTGGCGCTGGTAGTACTCACGGTACTCCCCACTCCTAACCCGCTGCAACCATTGGGGATGCGTCTGGTACCACCGGATCGTCAGAGACAGGGCGGCCGCGAATGGGAACCGCGGGCGCCAGCCGAGCTCGGCCCGGATCCGCGCGGGATCGATCGCGTAGCGGCGGTCGTGGCCGGGACGGTCGGGCACGAAGCGGATCAGGGACTCCGAGCGGCCGAGCTCCCGCAGGACCGTCCGTACGATCTCCAGGTTCGGGCACTCGTTCTGCCCCCCCACGTTGTAGACCGCCCCCGGCCGCCCGCGCTCCAGGACGGCGAGGAGCGCCTCGCAGTGGTCCCGGACGTAGAGCCAATCGCGGACGTTCAGGCCGTCGCCGTAGACGGGGAGCTCCCGCCCCTCGCTCGCGTTGGCGATCATCAGCGGGATCAGCTTCTCCGGGAACTGGTAGGGGCCGTAGTTGTTGGAGCAACGCGTGACGATCCCCGGGAAGCCGTGGGTGTGGACGGCGGCCCGGACGAGCAGATCGCTCGCCGCCTTGCTCGCCGAGTAGGGCGAGTTCGGGGCGAGGGGCGTCTCCTCGGTGAAGTACCCCGTGGGGCCCAGGGAGCCGTAGACCTCGTCGGTCGAGACGTGGACGAATCGTTCGACCCCGCGGGCCCGCGCCGCGTCGAGCAGGACCTGCGTCCCGAGCACGTTCGTGCGCACGAAGGGCAGCCCGGAGAGGATCGAGCGGTCGACGTGGCTCTCCGCGGCGAAGTGGACCACCGCCACCGGCCCCTCCCCGGCGGCCGCCAAGGCGCGCTCCACGTCGCCGGGGACGGCGATGTCGCCATGGACGAAGACGTAGCCGGGGTGTCCCTCCACCTCGATCAGGTTCTCGAGGTTGCCGGCGTAGGTGAGCGCGTCGAGGTTCACGATCCGCCAGGAGGGCCGCTCCTCCACCAGGAGGTGCACGAAGTTGCTCCCGATGAAGCCGGCGCCGCCGGTGACCAGCACGGTGCGCTCCGCGCTCATCGCGGCGAATCCTCCCGCCGGGGAGCCGGCGCGGCGTCCGCCTCCCGGGCCAGGAAGTCCGCCAGCGCCTCGCGCCACGGCGCGAGGGGCCGGCCGCGCAGGCGCGCGAGCCGCCCGGAGTCCAGCACGCTGTAGGCCGGCCGCGGGGCCGGACGGGGGAACTCGGCCGTGGTGCAGGGCTCGACGGGCGTGGACTCGCCGCAGAGCTCGAGGGTCGCCACCGCCAGCTCGTACCAGCTCGCCGCGCCGGTGCAGGCGGCGTGCCAAACGCCGGCCGGGGCGAGAACGAGCGCGTCCCAGAGGGCGGGGGCGAGCTCCAGGGTCGAGGTGGGCGATCCCACCTGGTCGGCGACCACCCGCAGTGCCGGGCGCTCGCGGGCGAGGCGGCGGATCGTGCCCGGGAAGTGCTGGCCCCGCGGCCCGTAGAGCCACTGGGTGCGGACGATGCGCAGCCCCTCCGCCCAGATGCCGCGCGCGCGCACTTCCCCTTCGTGCTTCGTGCGGCCGTAGGCGCCGAGCGGCGCGCACGGGGCGTCCTCGCCGTAGGGGGTGCGGGCGGTGCCGTCGAAGACGAAGTCCGTGCTCACGAGCACGAGGGGCACGCCTGCGGCGGCGCAGGCCCGGGCGACGACCTCCGGAGCGAGGGCGTTCGCGCGACGCGCGAGCTCCTCCTCCATCTCCGCGCGGTCGACCGCCGTGTACGCGGCGGCGTGGATCACGCCGGCGAGGGGCCCAACCGCCGCGAAGAGCGCGTCCACCGCCGCGGGATCGGCGAGATCGAATCCGACGTGCTCGAACTGCGGATGGCCGGACCGCGCGGGCAGGAGATCGGTGCCGATCGCGCGGAAGGCGGGCGGGGCGTCGAGCAGGAGCTGGCTCCCGAGCATCCCGGCGGCTCCGGTGACCAGCACCCGTCCTTCCCGAAGCCCTCGCGCCATCCGTGCTCCTCAACCTCCCATGTGGTTCGCGCCGCCCTCGGCCACCAGATTCGCCGCCTTGCGGAGCGAATCGAAGGTCCCCGCGTCCGTCCACCACCCCTCCAGGACGTCGTAGGTCATGGATCCGTCGCGGATGTACCAGTTGTTGACGTCGGTGATCTCCAGCTCGCCGCGGTCGGAGGGCTCGAGGGTCCGAATCACGTCGAACACGCGCGCGTCGTAGAGGTAGATCCCGATCACCGCGAGGTTCGTCTTCGGCTGCTTCGGCTTCTCCTCGATGGCGACGACGCGGTCGCCCTTGAGCTCGGCCACGCCGAACCGCTCGGGATCGGGCACCTCCTTCAGGAGGATCTTCGCCCCGCCTGCCTGGGCCTCGAAGGCCCGCACGGCCCGGGCGATGTTCCGCTCGATCAGGTTGTCGCCGAGGACCACGCAGACCCGGTCCCGCCCGACCCAGTGGGCACAGAGCCCCAGCGCCTCGGCGATCCCCCCCTCGCCCTTCTGGTAGGTGTAGTTCAGGTGCTGGAGGCCGAAGTCCGCCCCGTTCCCGAGGAGGCTCAGGAAGTCCCCCGACTTCCGGCCGCCGGTCACGATCATGATGTCGGTGATGCCGGCGTTCACGAGGGTCTCGATCGGGTAGTAGATCATCGGCCGGTCGTAGACCGGCAGGAGGTGCTTGTTCGTGATCTTGGTCAGCGGATAGAGCCGCGTGCCCAGACCACCGGCGAGGATGACGCCCTTCATGGGGATGGGGGGAGGATGGGAGACGGGCCGCCAGCCGCGGCGAGGGAGAAGTTAGCCCGGGGCCAGGCCGCGCTCAATGCTCGTGGGTCGCGAGCGCGTTCACCTCCCGGTACCAGGCGAGGAACCGCGCGAGCCCGGTGCGGATCGTGGTGCGCGGCCGGTAGCCGATCTCGGCCGCCGCCTTGCTCACGTCCGCATGGGTGACGAGCATGTCGCCGGGCGGCAGCGGGCGCCGGTCGAGCACGGGGGCGACTCCCGTCACCTCGCCGATGACGGCCACGAGCTCCGCGAGGGAGATCGTCTCCGATTCGCCGAGGTTGAAGATCCGGTACCCCGCCGGCCGGTCGAGGGCGCGGATCGTCCCGTCGACGATGTCGTCGATGTACGTGTAGTCCCGCCGGGTGGTTCCGTCGCCGAAGAAAGGGATCGGCTCCCCGGCCAGGATGCGGCGGATGAACGTGTGGATCGCCATCTCCGGGCGCTGCCGCGGGCCGTACACGGTGAAGTACCGCAGGCACGTCACCGGGGTGCCGTAGAGATGGTGGTGCGTGTAGCACATCAGCTCCCCGGCGCGCTTCGTCGCCGCGTAGGGGGACACGGGCCGGTGGATGTCGTCGCTCTCCCGGAACGGGGCGCGGCCGTTGCCGCCGTAGACGCTGGAGGAGGAGGCGAAGACGAAGTGGGCGTCGGGGCGGTCCTCGAACCGCTGCAAGAGGATCTGCGTCCCCCGCACGTTCACGTCGATGTAGAGCAGCGGATCGACGAGGGACGGCCGCACCCCGGCCATGGCCGCGAGGTGCACGACGCCGTCGAAGCGGACGTCCGCGTAGAGACCGGCGACCGCCGCCTCGTCGCGCAGGTCCGCCTCCACGAGCCGCACGCCCGGGAGATGGCGGAGGTTGTCGCGCTTGATGGCCGGGTCGTAGAAGTCGTTGAAGTTGTCCAGCACCCAGACATCGTCCCCGCGGCGCAGGAGCCGCTCCGCCACGTGGGAGCCGATGAAACCGGCGCCGCCGGTCACGAGGATCTTGGGCATGGAGGGCTTCCGGGTCTCTACTCGACGGTGACGCTCTTGGCCAGGTTGCGCGGCTTGTCGATGTCGCAGCCGCGGGCTTCGGCCACATGGTAGGCGAAGAGCTGGAGGGGGACGACGTCGAGCACCGGCGAGAGCCACGGCCCCGCGTCGGGGACCTCGATCGCCTCGTGGGCCACCGCCAGGCACTCGGGATCGCTGCCGACGGCGATCACGTGCCCGCCCCGCGCGCGCACCTGCTCGACGTTCGACCGCAGCTTCTCGACCACCCCGTCCCGGGGGGCGACGACGACCGTCGTCATGCCCGGCTCGATCAGCGCGATCGGGCCGTGCTTCATCTCGCCGGCGGGATAGCCCTCGGCGTGGACGTAGGAGATCTCCTTCAGCTTCAGGGCTCCCTCCAGGGCGATCGGGTAGTTGATCCCGCGCCCCAGGAAGAGGAACCCCTTGGCGTGCGCGTGGCGGTGGGCCATCTCCCGCACCCGCGCCACGACCGCCTCCGCTAGCAGGTGCTCGAGGGCGGCCGGCACGCGGCGGAGCTCCTCGAGCCGCTCCCGGGCCGTCTCCGGCGCCAGGTGGCCCCGGGCCCGCCCGATGCGCACGGCGATCAGGTACGCCGCGACCAGCATGGCCACGAACGCCTTCGTGCTCGCGACGCCGATCTCGGGCCCGGCGTCGATCAGGAAGGAGGCCTCGGCCTCGCGCACCATCGTGCTGCCGATCGAGTTGCAGATCGCGAGCGACCGCCCGCCGCGAACCTGGCCGAGCCGCATGGCGGCCAGCGTGTCGGCCGTCTCGCCCGACTGGGAGATGGCGACCACGAGGGAGTCGCGGTCGAGGAGCGGATCGCGATAGCGGAACTCGGAGGCGTACTCCGCGTCGGCCGGGACGCCGCCCAGGCCCTCGAGCATGTAGCGGGCGACCAGCCCCGCGTGCAGCGCGGTGCCGCAGGCGACGGTCTGGACGCGGGACACCCGCCGGAGGCTCTCGTCCGTCCAGAATCCGCCCTCGAGCCGCACGTCGGTCCCGTCGCCGCCCAGGCGGGGATACGCCGTGCGCGCCACGACGTCCGGCTGCTCGTGGATCTCCTTCAGCATGAAGTGCGGCCAGGCCCCCTTGTCTCCCGCGGCCGCCTGCCACTCGATGTGGCGCAGGGGGCGCTCGACCGCCTTCCCCGCGGCGTCGGTGATGGCGATCCGCCCGGGGGCGACCTCCGCCACGTCGCCGTCCTCGAGGAAGAAGACGTCGCGGGTGTGGGGCAGGAGGGCGAGAACGTCGGAGGCGAGCCAACCGGCTCCCGGGGTGGCGCCGACGCAGAGGGGCGGGCCCTGCCGGGCCCCGACGAGCTGGGGCTCGTCCCCCCCCACGAGCACGGCGATCGCGTAGTAGCCGCGCACGTGGGCGAGCGCCCGGCGCACGGCCTCGGCGAGCGCGCGCCCCGCCGCGATCTCCCTCGCCACCAGATGCGCGAGCACCTCGGTGTCGGTCTCCGAGCGGAAGACGAAGCCGGCGGCCTCCAGGGCGGTCCGGAGCTCCCGGTGGTTCTCGACGATCCCGTTGTGGACGAGCGCCAGCTCCCCCGCGACATCGGTGTGCGGGTGGGCGTTCTCGTCGGTCACCGCGCCGTGGGTGGCCCACCGGGAGTGCCCGATCCCGGCGCGGACGCCGGCGAGCTCGCCCCCGGCGAGCGCCCGCACCAGCTCGTCGATCCGGCCGGCCCGCTTCTGCACGCAGAGCCGTCCGCCGTGCACCACGCCGACGCCGACGGAGTCGTAGCCCCGGTACTCGAGGGTGCGCAGCCCCTCGAGCAGGCTCTCGAGGACGCCGGCCTCGCGGTGGATCGCCCCGACGATTCCGCACATCGCCTCCGGCCCGGGCTAGCGCCCGCCCTCCGGGATCCCGTTCCGCGCCCGAAAGTAGCCCACGGTCGCCCGCAGCCCTTCCTCGAGATCGACGCGCGGCTCCCAGCCGAGCACGCGCCGCGCCTTGGCGATGTCCGGCTGGCGCACCTTGGGATCGTCCTGGGGCAGCGGCCGGAACTCGATCGGCGAGGACGCGCCGGTGACCTCGAGGACCCGGCGCGCGAACTCGAGGATCGAGAGCTCGCGCGGATTGCCGATGTTCACCGGCATGACCTCGTTCGAGTGCAGCAGGCGCCAGATCCCCTCCACGAGGTCGTCCACGTAGCAGAACGATCGCGTCTGCGATCCGTCTCCGAACACCGTCAGGGGCTCGCCCCGCAGGGCCTGGGCCATGAAGGCCGGCAGGGCCCGGCCGTCGTTGATCCGCATCCGCGGGCCGTAGGTGTTGAAGATCCGGACGATCCTCGTGTCGACATCGTGGTAGCGGTGGTAGGCCATGGTCATGGCCTCCGCGAAGCGCTTCGCCTCGTCGTACACTCCCCGCGGGCCCACCGGATTCACGTTTCCCCAGTACTCCTCCGTCTGCGGATGCACCAGGGGGTCGCCGTAGCATTCCGACGTGGAGGCGAGCAGGAAGCGCGCCCCCTTGGCATGGGCGAGCCCCAGGGCCTTGTGCGTGCCGAGCGAGCCCACCTTGAGCGTCTGGATGGGGAGCTCGAGGTAGTCGATCGGGCTCGCCGGCGACGCGAAGTGGAGCACCGCGTCCAGCCGCCCCGGGACGTGGATGAACTCCGTCACGTCCTGGTGGTGGAAGTGGAAGGCCGGCCGGGCGAACAGGTGCTCCACGTTGCGGAGGTCCCCGGTGATCAGGTTGTCCATGCAGATCACCTCGTAGCCCTCCGCCAGGAAGCGATCGCAGAGGTGGCTGCCGAGGAACCCGGCGCCGCCGGTGACCAGGACGCGCGGGGCGGCCATGCTCATCCCCGGACCCGCGCCAGGCGCGGGAGGTTCTCGGGAGGGCCGAGGAGGATCTCCTCCCCGGGAGCGAGCCGCACGCGCAGCCCGAGGACCTCGAGCTCGCTCGCCTCCTCCGCCCGCACCCGGATCCGCCCGTCCACCACCGTCCACTCCACCCGCCCGGTGAAGACGAAGTCGACGATCCCCGTCTCGACCCGCCTCGCCGCGGGATCCGGGTCGCGGGGCGCCGTGCCGGAGGCGAGCAGCGGCAGATCGACCTCGTCCCCCGGCCCGAGATCCAGGAGCGCGGCGCGGTAGGCGATGCGGGCGCCGAGCGTCGATTGGTTGCGGACCCGCAGGATCTCCGGCGCCACGAGCTCGAGGGAGAATGGGCCGCTCGCCACCGCGGGGTCGCCGCGCAGGATGGCCCCGCCCGGCAGCTCGACCCGATCCTCGGGGGTCAATTGGAGGAGGGCCCGGGAGACCTCCAGGAAGCGCACGAAGGGTTCGTCGCGGCGCGGGTCGCCGATGGCGGCGACGCCGGCGCCCATCATCACCACGGACGAGGAGTCGCCCGGCCAGAGGAGCTCGGCGCGGCCGGCCGCGCTGGTGATCACGCGCCCGCCGGGCGAGAGGCGGGCCCGCTTGCGCCAGTACGTGAGGCGGCTCCCGGCGGGCGCCCCGGGATATTGCACGGCCACCTCGTCGGAATGCCGGACGACGGTGAGCTCGGCCCCTTCCCCGGCGGGAGCCTCCTCCGCCGCGCCCTCGACCTCCGCGGGGAGCGGCATGGGCCCCGGCACGCGCTGGGGCGACGCGCAGGCGCCGAGCCCGGCGGCGAGGAGCAGGGCGGCGCTGGCGCGCGCCCGGCCCGACGAGGAATCCCGGGATCTCACATGCCCCCCCTCGCCGGCCGCGCGGCGAAATAGCGCTCGACGAAGCCCGTGTCGTGCTCGCCGGAGCGGAAGTCGGAGTGGGACAAGATGCGCCGGTGGAGCGGGATCGTGGTCTTCGGCCCGAGGATGACGAACTCCTCCAGGGCCCGCAGCATCGTGGCGATGGCCTCCCGCCGCGTGCGCCGATGGGCGAGGAGCTTCCCGATCATCGAGTCGTAGTGGCTCGGGATGCGGTAGCCGCTGTAGCAGTGCGAGTCGACGCGCACCCCGGGACCGCCGGGGGGCACGAAGAGCTGCATCTCGCCGGGCGACGGCTGGAAATCGTGCTCGGGGTCCTCGGCGTTGATCCGGCACTCGATCGCGTGCCCCTCGAAGCGCAGGTCCTCCTGGCGATGGCGGAGCCGCTCGCCGCCGGCGATCAGGAGCTGCTCCTGGATCAGGTCGAGGCCGGTCACGAGCTCGGTCACCGTGTGCTCCACCTGGATGCGGGCGTTCACCTCGATGAAGAAGAAATTCCCGTCCCGGTCGAGGATGAACTCCACCGTGCCCGCGTTCTGGTATCCCGCCTCCTTGGCGATGGCCACCGCGCACTCCCCCATCCGCGTGCGCGTCTCGGGGCTGATCGACGGCGAAGGGGACTCCTCCACCAGCTTCTGGTGGCGCCGTTGGACCGAGCAGTCGCGCTCCCCGAGGTGGATCACGTTGCCGAACCGATCGGCGAGGATCTGCACCTCGACGTGGCGGGGGTTCTCGACCAACTTCTCGAGATAGACCGCGTCGTCCTTGAAGGCCGCCTTGGCCTCCGTCCGCGCGGCGTGGAAGGCGTTGACGAGGCTCGGGTCGTTCGAGGCGGAGCGCATGCCCCGGCCGCCGCCGCCCGCCGAGGCCTTGATCATCACCGGATAGCCGATCTCCGCGGCCACGGCGAGCGCCTGCTTTTCGTCGGCCACCGGGCCGTCGGAGCCGGGGACCACCGGCACGCCGGCGCGCTTCGCCACGTCCCGGGCGTTCGCCTTGTTCCCGAGGGCGAGGAGGATCTCGGGGTCCGGGCCGACGAACTGGATGTTGCAGGACCGGCACACCTCCGCGAAGTGGGGGTTCTCGGAGAGGAAGCCGTAGCCGGGGACGATCGCCTCGACGTCGGCGATCTCCGCGGCGGAGATGATCGCCGGCACGTTCAGGTACGAGCGCGAGCTCGGGGCCGGCCCGATGCAGATCGTCTCGTCGGCCAGGCGCAGGTAGAGCGCGTCGGCGTCCGCCTCCGAGTAGACGCAGACGGTCTCGATCGAGAGCTCGCGGCAGGCTCGGATGATCCGCTGCGCGATTTCGCCCCGGTTCGCGATCAGGACCCGGCGGAACATCAGCTCTTCTTGATGTGGAACAGCGGCTGGCCGAACTCCACCGGCTCGCCGTTCTCGACGAGGACGTCGACGATCTCCCCCCGCATCTCCGCCTTGATCTCGTTCATCACCTTCATCGCCTCGACGATGCACAGCACCGTGTCTTCGTCGATCCGGGAGCCCACGTCCACGTAGGGGTCGGCGTCCGGGGCGGGGGCGCGATAGAAGGTCCCGACCATCGGACTCGGGAAGGTGATCGTGCCCGGGGGCAGCCCCGCGGGCGGGGCGGACTCCGCGGCCGCCGGGGCTCCCGCGGGGATCGCCGCCGGCATCCCCCCCACCGCGGCGCCGCTCCCGGGGACGAGCTGCACGACGGAGGGCAGCGAGGCGCCCACCGAGGCCCCCCCCCCGCCGGCGGGGCCGCGCTTCAGGTGGATCCGCAAGCCGGTGTTCGAGTCGTCGATCTCGATCTCGCTCAGCTCCGCGCGCTGCATGAGCTGGACGAGCTTGCGGATGTCCGAAAGGTCCATGGGAATCGCCGGGGAGGGTCGATGGGAAGGGGAACCCCGCTCCCGGGGGAGCGGAGATCGGGGGAAAGGTGTAGGGTGGGGGGAGGGTGCCGGGAGAGCGCGCGGCGGCCCCCGCCTCACCCGAGGGGAAGGAGGGAGGCCGTCCAGAGGCCCGCGTTCGCCACGCCGAGGCGCAGCTCGTCCCCGACGGCCACGAAGCATAGCGAGGCCGCCCCCCGGCTTCCCGCCCGAATCCGCCCCACATGGACGAGGTCGCTCCCCGCCGCCTCCCGGGCGGAAGGACCCCCGAGCTCCTCCTGCACGACCACGCCGGGGGCGGCGGCGAGGATCTCGGCGGCCTGGACGGCCTCGAGGGGGTGGCGCGTGCGCAGGGAGAAGGCGAAGACGTCGACCCGCTCGACGTCCCCGAGCAGGCCGGTGAGCGCGATCGAGAGGTCGGCGCGCCGCAGAAGCGCGCCCAAGTCGCGGGCGAGCTCCGCCTCCGCTCCGCTCCGGCCGTCGGCCCGCGGGCCCCCGACGAGGGAGAGCACGTTCCCGATGCGCCCCAGGTGGGGATGGGGCTCCTCCTCTCCCCGCTCCAGGGCGGCGAGCTCCTCCCGGCGCTCGAGGATCCCGAGCGCCCCCTCCGCGGCGCAGGAGTAGAGGACCGTCCCGACGATCTCTTCGAGGCCGACCGCGCGCTCCAGGGCCCACAGCGGCCGGATCGCGACGGCCGCGCTGCGGGTGGGGAGGCCCACGTGGACGGTAAACGCCCCGAGCTCGCCGGAGCGGATCCCGGGGGCCACGATCGGCACGTCGCGCCGCCCCCCGCCCGTCCCGGAGAAGTCGATCACGCGGGTCCCCCGCGCGACGAGGATCGGCGCCAGCCGGGCCGCCACCGCCGGCGGGGTGCACAGGAACGCGAGCTCGGCGAAGGCGAGCTCGGAGGGCACCGGCGAGATCCGGAGCACGCCGTTGCGCCACGGGAGGCTGCGCCCCCGGCGCCCGTAGAGGGAGAGCCCGCCGGGCGGATGCCCGGCCGCGAGCAGGGCGGCGACCAGCTCCCGCCCGGCGGCGCCCCCCGCCCCGAAGACCTGGATCCGCAGCCGGCGGTGGGTCGCATCCCAGACCGGGAGGCTCCCGGTCGCCGGCCGTGCTGCCGTCTCGACCTCTTGTTCCACGCCTTTTCCCTCCGCGCCACGGCGGCGGAACGGGGGGCGGAGCCCGTCCGGCCCATCCCCGCCGCCCGTCGGTCTCCCCGTCGGCTGCCGGCGAGCGCGAGCTGGAAGGGAAGATGGAATGTCCTCGGCGGCCGGCCCGGCCGGGCGGTACAAGGGCCCCGATGCCGCGCCCGCCCCCCCCGCCGCCGGGCTTCCCCGCTCGCCGGCCTGGCCGGGCCGCGCGCCTGGCGGTCGCCGCCGCGGCGGCGCTCGCCGCGCTCCTGGCGGGGGAGGTCCTCCTGCGCGCCGGGCTCGACACCGCGGCCTGGCGCCTCCGGCCCCCCGGGCTCCGCCAGACGTTCCACCCCTCTCCGGAGACGATGCCCGGCGTCGCGGGGCCCTCCCGGTTCGAGATCGATTGCCTCGGCTTCCGCGGGGAGGAGCCGGACCCCGCCGCCCGCTACCGGATCCTGGCGCTCGGGGGGAGCACGGTCGAGTGCCTCTACCTCGACCAGGACGAGGCCTGGCCGGCCCTCGTCCAGGCCCGGCTGCGGGCGGTCGCCCCCGCGCTCCTCCCCCAGGTCTTCAACGGCGGGACGAGCGGCCGTACGACCCGCGACCACGCGGTCCAAGTCCCCCGCCTCCTCGCGCAGCACCCCGAGATCGACCTCGTCCTTCTCGTCCCCGGGGTGAACGACCTCGCCCTCTTCCTTGCCCAGGGCCCCGCCTACGATCCGGGCTTCCTGGCGCGGCCGGGGGCGGAGGAGTCCCTCCTCCCGCACGCCTTCGCGCGCGTGCCCCTCTCGGTGCCGACCGGCGAGCCCTGGTGGCGGCGCACGGGGTGGTGGCGGCTGGCGGCCCTCGCGAAGGACCGCCTCGCGCCGCCCCCGCGGGCCCAGGACGAATCCGGCGCCGTCTACGCGCGCTGGCGGGTCCATCGCGCCGGCGCGAGCGACCTCCGGGCCGCGCTTCCCGACCTCGCCCCCCTTCTGGACGAGCTCCGGTGCAACCTGGCCGCGATCGCCGATCGGTGCACGGCCGCCGGGCGGCGCCTCGTCCTCGCGACCCATCCCGCGGTGTGGGCCCCCGACCTCCCCCCCGCGACCCGTTCCCTCCTCTGGATGGGCGGCGTCGGGCCCTTCCAGGAGGAGCCGGGCGCGGCGTACTACACGCCCGAGGCCCTCGCCGCGGGGCTCGCCGCCGTGAACGGCGCGATCGCCGGCCTCGCCGCCGCCCGGAACCTCGAGTGCCTCGACCTCGCGGGCGCCCTCGGCGCGGACCCCGCCCTCTTCTACGACGACGTCCACCTGAACGAGGCGGGGGCGCGCCGAGCGGCGGAGGTGGTGGCCGATTTCCTCCTCGCGCGGCCGCCGTTCCGCTGAGCGGGGGCGGAACCCGGTTCTTCCCCCGCTCAGCGCTTCTTCGTCCCCGCCGCCTCGCCTTCCCCCATCGCGGCGGGGGATCGTCCCCCGGCTCCTCCGCTCTACTCGCCCGCCGCCCGCCAGGTTCCCGACTTGCCGCCCCGCTTCTCGACGAGCTCGATCCGCTCGATCGCGATGCCGTGGTCGAGGGACTTCGTCATGTCGTAGACGGTGAGTGCCGCGACGCTCGCCCCGACCATCGCCTCCATCTCCACGCCGGTGCGCGCGGTGCAGGCGGCGCGGCAGCGGATCTCCAGGCGCTCCCCGGCGGCCGGGACGAAGCGGATCTCCACGTGGTCGAGTCCGAGCGGATGACAGAGGGGGATCAGCTCGGCGGTGCGCTTGGCGGCGAGGATCCCCGCCGTCCGCGCGACCTCCTCGATGGGCCCCTTCGGCCCCCCGCCCTCGAGCACCCGGGCGAGAATTCCGTTCGGAAAGCGTACGAAGGCGCGGGCCTCGGCGACCCGGGCGCTCTCCCGCTTCTCCCCCACGTCCACCATACGCGAGCGGCGTCCGCCGGCCTCGAGGTGGCTCGACGCGGGAGGCTCGGCGCCGCCCGTCTCGCCCGCGAAAGCGGGCCCGCCGGGGGCGCGGGGGCCGGCGGGCGGGGGCGACGGAGGATCGGGGCGCGGGGGTTCCATTCGTTCTTCGCGGGGGTTCGGCTCCGGTGGCGGCCGACACGCACTCGAAAAGACGGCCGTCGAGCGCCGCCGCTCCGCCGACCCGGTCCGCCGGCCGGCCCTTTACGGCCCGCCCGGGGATACTAAGGTACCCGCGGCCGCCCCCCAGACGATGGGCCGGCGTGCCCCTCTCCGACCCGAGCCCGACATGATCCAGCGCACCCTCGCTCTCGCCGTCCCCGTCGCCCTCCTCCTCGCCCTCTCCCCCCTGCCCCCGGCGGCGGGCGCCGCCCCGGGTCCCCAGGAGTCCGACCTCGGGGCCCTCGTGGCGGGCGAGGCGGCCGCCGCGGCGGACCGCCCGGCCGGCACCCTCTGGTCGCGCGCCCTGGATCTGCGGGGTGCCGAGGCCCTTGGCGCGCCCGGCGAGCTCGACCGCCTCCTCGAGGAGCGGCTCGGCCGTCCCGCCGAGCTCTCCGCCCCGGCGACCCTCCTCTTCGTCGCCGCCCGCCTCCAGGGCGAGGAAGCCCCCCAGATCCTCCTCGCCAACGCCCTGATCCCGCTCCTCGACCACCCGGACGAGGCGGTGGCGATGGCGGCGGCCTCTCTGCTCGCCGACGGCGCGTTCCGCGGGCTCTCCCGCTCGCGGCGCGAGCTGGTCGGTGGCCTCCTCGGGAAAGCCCGCGACGCCGCGCGGCCGCCCGCGTGGCGGCTGCGTTTCGCCAGCACCGCCCACGCGGTGGGAGCCGGGGAGGAAGGCCGCGCGGCGCGCGACCTGATCGTCGAGTTCCTGGGCTCCTCCGACCCCGAGCTCCGCGCCCAGGGGGCCCTGGCGCTCGCCACCCTGCGCGGCGAGCCGATCGAGGGCCAGCTCCGCCGGGAGCTCGAGGCCCTGCGGCGCGTCCCGGGCGAACGGGGCGCGCTCGCGACCTCGCTGCTCAAGCGCGCCGAGGAGGAGGAGTACTACCGGAGCCAGATCCGCGAGCAGCGCCGCCTCCAGGAGGAGGACCAGGTGCCCGCGGACCTCGCGGAGCTCGTCGCCGTCCGCCAGATGATCGAGACCCGCCACCTCGAGGGCGGCCTCGTCGAGCAGGAGGACCTCATGGAGGCCGCCATCGACGGGATGCTGCGGTACATGGACCTCCACTCGAGCTACATGTCCTCGGAGACCTACGCGCGCTTCTTCCAGGACCTCGAGGCGGACTACGGCGGGATCGGGGCCTACGTGGACATGGACCCCGACGATGGCCTCTTCACGATCCAGCGCCCGATCTACTCCGGACCCGCCTACCGCGCCGGGCTTCTGACCGACGACAAGATCGTGCGCATCGACGATTGGCCGACGATCGGCCAGGACCGCGAGGAGATCATCAAGCGCTTGAAGGGCAAGCCCGGCACCCCGGTCAAGCTCTACGTGTGGCAGCGCGGGATGGACATCGACCTCGCCGAGCGCCCCACCGAGGACATGGCGGTGACGCTGGTGCGCGAGCAGATCGAGATCCCGGCGGGCTCGTGGCAGATGCTGCCCGGCAAGATCGGACTGATCGAGCTGACCACGTTCAGCCGCGTGGCCATGGAGGAGCTGCGCCACTGGATCCCCCAGATGCAGGCGGACGGGATGCGGGCTCTGGTCCTCGACATGCGCCGCAACTCCGGCGGCCTGCTCACCGAGGCGCGCGAGGTGGCCGACCTCTTCCTGCCCAAGAACAAGGTGGTCGTCTCCACCGAGGGCCGCGACGAGAAGCCGGTGCCCCTCTACACGCGCTACGACCCGATCCTCCCCGCGGCGATGCCCCTCGTCATCCTCACCGGGCGGTTCACGGCCTCCGCCGCGGAGATCGTCTCCGGCGCCCTGAAGGACCACGGCCGCGCGACCCTCGTGGGGCAGGTCACTTTCGGCAAGGGCTCCGTGCAGCAGCTCCTCCCCGTGGACGGCGCCCCCGAGGATCGGTGGGCCGACGACAACGGCAACTACCGGTGGGACTCCTGGGAGCCGATCACCGAGGACCTCGACGGCGACGGCGAGGTGGACTACGCGCCGCGCGTCAAGCTGACCGTCGCCCGCTACCTCCTCCCGAGCGGCCGGTCGATCCACCGCGAGGTGAATCGGGAGGGCGAGGTGATCCAGGAGGGCGGCGTCGAGCCCGACTTCGTGGTCGAGCCCGGCCTCATCGAGCGGTGGCGCTTCGAGGAGCGCCGGCGGATCCTGCGCAGCCCCCGGCTGAACGAGTACCTCAACCGCTCGTACCCGGCGAATCGGGAGCTCTTCGCGCGCCTGGCGGTGAACGACGAGAAGAACCCGGATCACTACCCCGACTTCGACGCCCTGATGGCGAGCCTCGACACGACCCTTCCGCGCGACGACGTCCGCCGCGTGGTCCGCGAGCTCGTGCGCCGGCGCGTCCAGGACGAGAAGGGGGCCGAGTTCCCCTACGGCGACTTCGTCGAGGACCCGCAGGTCCAAAAGGCGGTGGAGGTGGCTCTCGAGCCGCTCGGGCAGAAGCCCGCCGACTTCGCCGACTTCGCGCTGGTGTTCGACTTCGCGGAGGAGCCCGCCGCCCACCGCGACATCCCCACGCTCGTCCGCTCCGACAGCGCCGAGCTCCGCCGCGCCCGGGCCCTCATCGTCGAGGCGCGGGAGAAGGGCGACGCGCTCTCCGACGAATCCCTGCGCGAGCTCTTGGAGATCCTCGACGGCGAGATCGCCGCCGGGGGCGACGAGTAGGCGGAGCGACCCTATTCGTCGGCGAGCTTCTGCATCGCCGGCAGGACGAACTCCTTGGTCAGGATGACCAGGGTGGCCGTAAGCGGCAGCGCGACCAGGATCCCGAGCATTCCGAGCGTGGCCCCTCCGGCGAGCATCGCGAAGAGCACCACGAGCGGGTGCAGGCCGAGGCGATCGCCGAGGACCTTCGGCAGGAGGACGTAGCCCTCCAGGAGCTCGCCGAGCCCGAAGACGATCCCCGTGCGCACGAGCGCCCCGAGGACCGAGTGGTCGAGCACGCCGGCCAGCGTGGCGACGAGGAACCCGAGGAAGGCGCCGAAGAAGGGGATCAGCGAGAGGAAGCCGGAGAGCATCCCGAAGAGGAAGGCGTAGTCGACCTCGGCCGCCCAGAGCCCGAGCGAGAGGAAGAGCCCCTTCAGGAAGCAGACGGCGAGCCGCCCGCGGAAGAAGCTCGCGATCACGACGCCGATCTTCTCGGCGACCGCCGCCAGGTGCTCGCGATCGCGGCGCGGCAGGTAGCGGCGCACGAAACCGTGGAGACGCCCGAGCTCGAAGAGGAGGTAGTAGGCGTAGAGCGGCACGAGCAGGAAGAGCCCCCCCACCGCGAGGACCCCGCCCAGGAACCGGGAGAGGAAGCCCCAGGTGCGCCGGGCCGCGTCGAGCCCGACGGCGCCAGCCTCGCCGCCCGACCCGAGCAGGAAGTTCTTCGCCTGCTTCTCGAAGGCGTCGAGGTTGTCCAGTCCGTGCTCGGAAGCGGTCCCGAGGTCGATCCCGACCCAGTCATCGACCGTCTTTCGGAAGGCCTCCCACCTCTCTTTCAGGCGTTCCTCGAGGGTCTGTGGCATCGTGGCCGTGGACTCCGGCGATGCTGGCTCCCCGAGCCCGCTCGCCGGAGCTGCTTCGGGGCGAACGCTGCGCACCACTTCGAGCGCGAGGCCGCGCATCTGGAGCACGACGACGAGCGACAGCAGAGCGGCCACCACGAACCCGCTGAAGAAGGTCAGGTTGACCGCCGCCCGCTTCGAGAAGCCGAGCCCTTCCACCCGCACCACGAAGGGATGGAGGACGTAGGCGCCGAGGTAGCCGATCAGGAGGGGGTTCAGGACGGAGCGGATGCTCCAGGCGAACCAGAGGGCGAGGGCGCCGAGGACGGCGAGGGCGAGGTTGCGCTTCCCGCGCGGCAGCCGGCCCAGCACCCTACATTCCCTCCGCGCGGGCCGCGTCGAAGCCGTCGGGCAGCGTCGTCCGATACCCGGCGACGAACGCCTCGTCGAAATCGAAGCCGCCGCGGAAGTCGTCGAGCGTGTCCGTCTCCTGGCGGTTCAAGAGGTTCGCCTCCACGAGCAGGAAGACGATGCGCCCCCAGTCGAGGCAGTCCTGCACCCCCCACGACCTCCACACCTGGGCGGTGAGCGGACCGAAGAGCTGCAGGCCGTACTGGCGCATGCCCTCCAGCACCTCCTGGCCGGTGACATGGCGGGCGGTCCCCTCCGCGCCCTCCTTCCCGGCGAGGCGGATCGCATGGTTCAGCGACTCGAAGAGGAAGCGATACGCCTCGTAGGCGTACCGCCCGTCCTCCAGAGCCAGCTCGCGGATCGGGTCGTCGATGGCACACCTCCGGTGCGGGCGCCGCGCTCACAGTATCCCCGCTCCCTCGCCGCAAACCAAGAGGGCGCGCTCGACGATGGTCTCTGGCCCGAGGTTTCGCTCCACGTCGCTCCGGATCTCGGCGAGGAGCTCGACGCGCTCGGCGAGATCCGCCTCCCCGGCGGGCATCGGCCGCCCCGCGGCGACCAGGTCCCCGTGGCGCAGCGCCTCCGCCGGCGCCCCCGCCGCGGCTCGCCGGAGGTCGGCCACGACGGCCACCGCCACGTCGAGGAAGGCCCGCGCCCGGTTCCGCTCTTTCGCTCGGGCCTTGCTGCCGCCGAAGTCCCCCTCGAGCGCGAGGACCCGCTCCGTCCCGGCGCGGGGGGAGAGCTCGCCGGCGAGCACCCGGGCGAGGACCTCGCGCATCTCCTCCGCGCCCCGCCGGGCGAGCGCCACGGCCTGGCCCGGCGACCCGCCCGACCAGCGGGCGAGCCGGGCGCCCCGCTCGCCGGCGAGCCCCGCCGCGGCGAGGACCGTCCGGCAGTCCTCCGCGCCGAGCGGCGCGAAACGCACGCCCACGCACCGGCTGCGGATCGTGGGCAGGAGCGCCGCGGGCCGATCCGTGTCGAGCACGAGCAGGGTCGCCGCCCGCGGCTCTTCCAGCGTCTTCAAGAGCGCATTCTGCGCCTCGTCGACGAGCCGGTGGGCATCGCGGATCAGGACGATCCGCCAGCCGCCCTCGAGGGGGCACAGGTCGAGGAAGACCTGCACGCAGCGCTCCGGATCGGAGATCTCCGGCGTCTGGGGACGGTAGGTCATCCGGTGGAGGCGCAGGTGCTCTTCCCCTTCGAGGTCCGCGTCGAGCAGGAAGAGGTCGGGATGGTTGCTGTACTCCCGGCCGGACCTCACCCGCTTGCAGGGACCGCAGGTCCCGCAGGGCGGTCCCGGGCCTCCGGCGCACAGGAGCCCGGCGGCGAGCCAGCGGGCGGTCGCGTGCTTGCCGATGCCGGCGGGCCCCTCGAACGCGAGCGCGTGGGGCAGCCGCCCCGCCGCGGCCGCCCGCCAGAGCCGGATCGCGATCTCCCGGTGCCCCCGGGGCTCAACCACCTCCACGGCGCACCTCCGCGAGCACCCGCTCCGCGACCTCGTCCACCGTCCCGGCCGCGTCGACCAGCACCACGCGCGCTCGCGCGGCGCCGTAGCGCCGGAATCCCGCCGCCACCCGGCGCTGGAAGGCGAGCCCGCGCGCCTCGATGCGGTCGCGCGCTTCCCCCTGGCGCAGAGCGGCGGCGGCCGGATCGAGGTCGAGCACCACGGTCAGGTCCGGGGCCGGATCCCCGGCCCACTCCTCGAGCAGGGCGAGGAGCGCCGCCTCGTCGATCCCCCCCGCCACGCCCTGGTAGGCGTAGGTCGCGGCGTGGAAGCGCTCGCAGACGACGTCGCGGCCGGCGAGGAGCGCCGGGCGGACGAGCTCGTCGAGCATCTGGCGGCGGGCCGCCACGAAGAGCAGGGCCTCGGCGGCCGGCCCGAGCGTGAGGCGGGGGTCGAGCAGGACGGTCCGGATCCGCTCCCCGGCCGCCGTGCTCCCCGGCTCGCGCAGATGGAGGGGGAGGGGACGCCCGGGCGCGTGCAGCGCCGCCACGAGGAGCCGCGCCTGGGTGCTCTTCCCGCAGCCATCGATGCCGTCGAGCACCAGGAACCGGCCCCGCCGGCCCGCCCCTTCGCCGCCGTCTCCCATGGGGCCGGGATGATACGCGGGCGCGCGCTCCGGCCCTATTCTCCCCCCAGGGCCGCGAGCGCCTCCTGGGCGGGCGCGCAGGCGGGGTCCAGGGCGAGGGCTCGCTCGGCCTCGGCCCGCGCCTCCTCCTTCCGGCCCCGGGCAGCGAGCGAGAGCGCGAGCCGGCCCCGGATCCCCGGCTCGCGGGCGTCCCAGGCCCGCCGCGCTTCCGCGGCGACCCCCGGATCCACCCCTGCTCCTTCCGGCGGGAGATCCCCGTCGAGCGCGGCAGGCACGGCGAGGGCGGCTTGGAACTCGCCGGCCGCCTCCTCGTGGCGACGGAGGGCCGCCAGCGCGCTCCCCCAGCCCTCGTGCAGGGCGCGGCGGAAGGGATCGACCTCGTTCGCCTCGCGCCAGTAGCGCAGGCTCTCCTCGGCCCGGCCCTCGCCGGCGAGCCAGGCCGCCACGGTCACCCGGGGCGCGTAGGCGTCGGCGTTGTACGCGAGCCACCGCATGCGGGCCGCCATCGCCTCCGCCGTCCGTCCTTCGCGCTCGAAGAGCGCGGCGAGCCGCAGCTCGGCGGACAGGTCCGGATCGTCGATCCCCGGGAAGGCGGACTCCGCCGCCCGGAGCTCGCGCTCGACCCCCTCCACGTCGCCTTCCTCCTCCAGCAGGGCGGCGAGCGCGATGCGCGCCCGGAAGTCCTCGCCGCCGGCGGCGAAGGCGGCCGCGTAGGTCGCGCGCGCCTCGTCCCGCGCCCCGCGCACGAGCTGGAGCTCGGCCTTCAGGATGAGGCCCCGCGGCGGGAGCGGCCCGGCGAGCGCGGCGATGCGCAGGGCCTCCTCGGCGTCGATCTCCTTCTCGGCCTGGCGCTCCCCCCAGGCCACGGTGATCCAGTCGTCCGCCCAGGCGGGCGCCGCGGCGGCGTTCGCGGGCGGGCGGGGGGCGAGGGTGAAGCGCAGGCGGAAGACGCGCTCGGGCGACCAGCGGGGCTCGAGGGCGAGGGGCGCGAGGAGGCGGTCGAGGCGATCGAGCAGGCGCGCGTCGAGCTCTTCCGGCGTCACCCCGAAGACCTCGCCCAGGGCCTGGTCCAAGTCGAGGCCGCGATCGAAGGCCTCGAGCAGCCGCACCATCGGCGCGAAGCCGTGCTCGTCCACGAGCATCCCGATCAAGAGGCCGCTCTGGTAGTAGGCGAAGACCACGCGCGGGCCGCGGAACGCGCCGTTCAGGCGGCGGATGGGGAGGATCGTGCCGTTGGCGCGCGCGTCGATGAGCTCGCGGCGCAGGTTGCGGTTCCACGCCGGATCGCGGCGCTCCTCCTCCCACGTGGCGAGCCCCTCGGTGACCCAGCGCGGGCAGCGGTTGTGCGAGAGGCCGAGGTGGATCACGTGGGTGAACTCGTGGTAGGAGGTGCGGGCCCACGAGAAGCGTCCCCGCATCTCGCTCACGGGCGACACTGCGGTCACCACCGGCCCGAAGCACACGCCGAGGGCCGGGAAGCCCTCGAAACCCGTCGAGCGCACGGAGAAGTCGGCCCACCGGCGGAAGACCTCGATCTTCACCGGCCCCGGCGTGTATCCGTAGCGCTCCGCCAGCTCCTCCCGCGCGGCGGCGTAGAAGGGCACGAGGTAGGTCTCGAGGATGCGGGCGGCGTCCGGGTCCCAGGCGAAGGCGAGCTCCGGCACGCGGTGCTCGCTCATCCCCTCGCGCATCCGGCGCAGGACGAGGGCGGTGTTGTCGCGCCACGCGTCGCGCCGCCCCCCCGCCTCCGCGACGGACCGATCGAGCGACGCGCGGGCCGCTTCCTCGTCGCCGGTGTTCGCCTGGGCGCGGCCGAGCTCGCGCCAGGCGCGCCAGTCGTGCGGATCCCGCTCCACGGCCCGCGCGAGGAGGGGGAGGGCCTCGGCGAAGCGATACAGCTCCACGAGGTGCGCGCCCACCGTGCGCTCCGGCTCGGCATCGGCCGGATCCCCCTCCAGGAGGGCGGCGAGGATCGCGCGCGCATCGTCGCGGCGATGCTCGACCCAGGCGAGCGCCGCCTTCTCGGCCTGCACGTCGCGCCTCCCGGGCGCGATCGCGGCGAGGCTCGACAGCGCGGCGCGGGCGGTCGGCAGGTCCCCGTCGTCGAGGGCGGCGGAGGTGCGGGCGAGGAGACCGGAGATCGAGCGCGGCCGGGCCGCGAGCAGGCCGTCGAGGATCGCGTCGGGCGTCGTGCGCTGGCGATGCCAGTTGAAACGGTGGAGCTCGAAGAGCCCGCACTGCGCCCCCTCGTGCGCGCCGTGCAGGGTGAGGGCCTCGCGGAAGAGCTCGGCGGGCGAGTGGCGGACCGAGACGGGGTCCTCCACCTCGCCGTACACCTCGAAGTAGAGCGAACCCAGCTCGACCAAGACGTCGGGCTCGGTCCCCTCGCCGGCCGCCGCGAGGCGGTCGGCGGCCACGAGCGCGCTCGCCGCGGCCTCCAGGCGCCCCAGCGCCCGCCGGCAGCGCGCCTGGGCGAGGAGCGCCGTCCAGTCCCCCGGCGCCTCCGCCTCGGCGCCCTGCGGCAGGATCCCGGCCGCGTCCGCCCGCCGGCCGGCCGCCCGCAGGGCGCTCGCGAGGACCCAGGCGTCGCGGGAGTCGCGCGCCGGCCGCAGGACGGCGGCCCGCGCCGCGAGGACCTCCACCGCCTCCGCCGCCCGCCCGAGCTCGGTCAGGATCCCGGCCCGCGTCCGGGCCGCCGCCGCGGCGATCGCCGGATCGGCGGCGGCGAGCGTGTCGGCGCGCTCCGCGGCGGCCAAGGCCGCCGCGTGGTCCCCCGCCTCGAAGCGGCATCGCGCCAGGAGCTCGAGCCAGGCGGCGTCCGTGAATTCGGCCGCGCCCGCCTCGTCGAGGAACGCCAGGGCCTGGGGGAGCTCCCCCCGCCGGCGCAGGAGGTCGATCTCGGCGCGCTCCGCGGCATCCGGAGGCGCCTCGTCCTGCCCCGCCGCCGCGCCGGCGAGAGCGAGGAAGGCGAGGACGCGGCGGATCGCCCGGCCGGAACCGGACCGCGCGCGAAGGGACGGGCCGCGAACGCGGGTCATGGCGCGGCGAGTGTCCCACGCCCGCGCCGGCGGGCCAAGCCGAGATCCCACGCGTGGCGTTGCCAAGGGGATCCGCATCCGGTATCCCGGGTCCCCATGAATGGCGCCCCGCCCGCGGCGGGACCGCGTGTCCCGACCGCCCTTCCGCTCCTCCTCGCCCTCGTCGTCCTCGCCTTCCCGGGTCTCGCCTGCGTGAGCGCCCCGCCGGCCCCGCCCGAGCCCTCCGCCGCGGCCGCGGCCCCCCTCGCCTGGCGGACCGCGCCGCACACCTGGCAGCGCCTGGATGCGATCGAGGACTGGCTCGTCGGCCCGGAGGCGGCGGAGCACCCCGAGCTCGTCCCCGAGGCCGAGCTCCTCCTGGCGGAGGGACGGCTCCGCTTCGCGACCGAGGAGGGGAAGACCCTCTCCGCGCCGGCCCTCGCCGCGCGCCTCGACGCCGCCGCGGCCGGCTTCCGGCGCGTGCTGCGCGACGCGGGCGGCGACCCGGCCGCCGTCGAGCGGGCCCAGCGGGGGCTCGCGGCGATCGAGCACCTGCGGGAGGGCTCCGCCCCCCTCCCGGCCGCGGCTCCGACCGGAATCCTCGCCCGCGCCGCGTGGGGCGCGAGCCGGGCCGTCCCCTCGAACATGACCGCGGCCCACGGCTGGTCCCGGATCACCGTGCACCATTCCGCCGTGAAGAACGCGACCCTCGGGCGCGGCAGCGAGCCCGAGGTCGCCCGGGCGATCCAGAGGATCCAGAAGGAGCAGATGCGCGATCGCGGCTTCGGCGACATCGGCTACCACTTCCTCGTCGATCCCACCGGCCGGGTCTGGAGCGGGCGCAGCCTCGCCTGGCAGGGCGCCCACGCCCGGGGCAGTAACAACGTCGGCAACATCGGCGTGTGTCTCCTGGGCAGCTTCGAGGAGGAGCGGCCGACCCCGCGGGCCCTGGCGGCCCTGCAGCGCCTCCTCGACGATCTCTGCCGGCGCCACCGGATCGCCCGCGACCGCGTGTACGCCCACTCGGACTTGATCGTGACCGCCTGCCCGGGCCGCCACCTCCTCCCCTGGGTCCACGGCTACCAGGGCGGCCGGATCGCGGCGACGAAGTGACGGGCGGGTGATTCCCTCTCACCGGAGGACGCAGAGCGCGGCGATGCCCAGGGTCGCGCAATAGAGCGCGAACCAGGCGAAGGCCCCGCGCCCCACGAAGGCGAGGAGGAGGCGCAGCGCGCCCCAGCCGACGAGCGCCGCCAGCAGCACC
>JBFMCU010000083.1:0-6792 GCA_040754415.1 Planctomycetota bacterium | reverse complement strand
CTACCTCCACGACGCGATGCAGCGCCTGGCCGAGGGGGCCGACCCCACCACCCTTACCCCGCGGCAGTGGCAAGAGCGCTTCGCCGCCCAGGTCGCCGACCGGCGCGACTACGTGCTCGCAGAACTCGTCGCCCGGCTGGCCAGCTCGTAGGTCGCCACACCCCCAGCCCTATCCGGGCAGGTGGGGGTCCTCTGCCCCATCCCGGGGCCACCGGCACAGGGTGCGGGGGTCGCGTGACGCTTACCGTCCGGCCGCGGCACGATGGCCCGGATGATCGTCTCCGTGACCAGGGCGTCCTTCCGCAGGCGGGCGGGGCGGGGATGCGACACGTAGCGCATCAGGTGCTGGTTGTCGATCGTGACGAGGGGGAGGTCCTCGCGGTGGGCCAGGTAGGCCGCCATCGGCTCGAAATCGGTGATCACGACCGCCGGCCGGAAGTCCGTGAAGAGCCGCTCCCGCATCTCCCAGAGCTTGCGGACCCCGCCGGAGAGCCGGGTCAGGTTGTCGGTGAACGTCCGCACGACGGACACCTGGTTGTCCGCGCTGGCGATCCGCAGCCCCTCGATCTCCAGCACGTCGAAGTCGTCCTTCAGGTCCCGGTAGCCGCGGTCGTAGCTCGCGACCTTGACCTCGTGCCCGCGCGCGAGCAGGTGGGCCAGCACCTCCCGCGCGCGGGAGGCGTGGCCCGATCCCTCGCCGGCGACGCCGTAGACGATGCGCACCATGCGATTCGAAGGCAGTGCGATTCGGAGGCAGTGCGATTCGAAGGCAGTGCGATTCGGAGGTCGGGGGGCCAGTCGGGGGTGGCGGGGCCGTTCCCGCCGGGCGGGGGCGTGTCCGCCCCCGGCGACGTGCCCGCCCGCCGACCGCCCCGGATCAGCGCGGGGCGTCCCGCGCCGCCAAGGCGGCGCGGTAGCGTTGGAGCGCCGCCATGGCCTCCCCGCGCCGTTCGTCGTCGCCGGCGAGCGCGATCGCCGTCTCCTGGAGCCCGATCGCCCCCTCGAGATCCCCGCTCCGATGGACGGCCAGGGCCAGCGTGTCCACCTGGTGCCAGCGCCGGAAGCCCGAGAGCTGGTTGGCGCGCAGCGCCGCGTCGAGGGCGAGCGCGTCGAACTCGCCGCCGAAGGCCGCATCCGTGAGGAGGCGCCAGGCGAACGCGTTCAGGAGCTCGGGATCGTCCGCGCTGGCCGCGAGGAGCGTGCGACCGCCCGCCATCACGTCCGCGTGCGCCGCCCCGGAGGCCGCCAGGGCGGCGAAGCGCCCCAGGAGATCCCCCGCCGGCGGTGGAGGGGCCGGGAGAGCGATCTCGACCGCCGGAGGCGCAACGGGAGGCCCCGCCGGCGCTTCCGCCGCGGGAGCGGCGGCGGGCACGGCCGCCACCGCCTCCCCGCTCGCGACGGCGGTCGCCGGCGCGGGCTCGGCCCGGGCGGCCAGGAACCGCGCGAGGGCCGCCTCCGCCTCGCCGCGGCGCGGGTCGTTCCCGGCCAGCTCGAGCGCGCGGCGCTCCAGGTCGATCGCCCCTTCGACATCCCCGCTCCGGAAGACGGCCAGGGCCAGCGTGTCGACGCAGTACCAGTCGGCGAACCTCGCGAGCTTGTTCGCGCGGAGCGCCGCATCGAGGGCGAGGCCGTCGAGGCGCCCGGCGAAGCGCTCCTCCGTGAGGAGGATCCAGGCGAGATCGTTCAGGAACCGGACGTCGTTCTCGCCGGCGGCGAAGATCCCCCGCCCGAGCGTCTCGATCTCCGCGGGATCCGCCCCGCGTTCCAGCGCGGCCTCGAGCTCCGCGCGGAGGCTCCGGACATCGCCGCCTGCCTCCTCCGCGTCCGCCCGGTTCCGCGCCGCCTCGGCCGCCGCCTGCTCCGCCGCCTCGCGCTGGATCTCCGCCTCGGCGCGGGCCTGCTCGGCGTCCCGGCGGGCCGCATCGGCCTCGGCCGCCGCCTGGGCCGCCGCTTCGCGGAGCGCGGCCGCCTCGAGGGCCAGGACCTCGTCGCCGGCGCGCAGCTCCACCGCGTTCTCCGCCGTGAGCCGCCCGCCGAAGAGCCCGGCGCGAACCGCGGCGGGCCGTCCCAGGGCCTGGGCGACGAGGGGGCTCACGTCGGGGATGTTCCGCACGTGGGCCCGCAGGGCGAGGCGCGTCTCGGAGTGCTCGGTATCGAGGGCGAGCACGGTCTCCGCCAGGAGCTCGGCGACGGGCCGAACCCGCTGGGCCGCCTCCGGCGGCAGGAACGGCAGGACGAGCCGCGCGCAGCGGCCGGCGTTGGCCATCGCCACGCAGGTGCTGGCGGGGGGGAGGCCCCGCACGTCGGCGGCGAAGAGGGGATCGTCGAGCACGGAGCCCGTCCCCCCGCCGGCCGCCAGCGAGCGGGCGATCGCTCCCTCGCTCGGGGAGATCACCGTTCGCCCGCCGGCGCGCGCGACGAAGAGCGGCACCCCGCCGAGGTCGTATTTCGTCGCCTTCGCCCCGGCGACCTCCGCCGCCTGGGGCCCGAGCCGCCCGCCGGAGCTCCCGCGGGTCGCGAGGTCGAGGACGAGGCCGAGCACCGCCCCAGTCCGCTCCGCGTCGTTGCTCTGGATCACGGCAGCCACGTCCGGGATCTGCCAGCCGCCCGCCTCCCCCTCCGGGGCGAGCCCGAAGATCGCCACGTCGACCAGGTTGCCGAAGAACTCGCGCCCGAAGTCCATGGCGGTCACGACCGGATGGCCGGAAGAGTCCTTCCCGATGGGCGCGACCGGTCCCGCGGGGTTGAAGGCCTCGGCCAGGAAGAAGGCGGCCCCCGCGGGGACCATGCGCAGGGTCTCGGGGCCGACCGGCTGGCTCCGCAGGAGGTTGAACACGAGGTTCTGGTGTCCGGCGGCGAGCTCGAGGGCGACCTCCAGGTCCAGGCCCTGCTCGCCGACGCCGAGGTGCCCGGAGATCGACCGGAGGCTCTTCAAGTCCGCGACCCCGAGCGCCATGGCGACCCCCGGGTCCCCCTGCGCCTGCCTCTCTACCATCCACTGGACGAGGGGCAGGAGGGGCTCGGCGTTGAGGCAGAATGAGAGGAGCCCGTCCTTCCGGGCGGCCAGCGTCCCCGCCACGTGCGGGTTCGCGGCCAGCGAGGAGTCGTCGTTGCCCTCGAGGCGATCGAGCACGCCCTCGATCTGGGCCGGGTCGGGGCTCGCGACGACCAGCCGCGCGGTCGTCGTCACCAGGACCCGCTCCTCGACCCGCCAGGTCGGATGGCCGCCGATCGGATCCGCCGGCACGCCCCGCGCCGGCAGGACGGTCTCGATCAGGCCGCGCATCAGCTCGAGGTCGCCGGGATGGAGGATCAGGACGCCGCCCGGCATGCCGCCCTGCATCTCGATCGTGGTCACCGCCACCGCGGCGCCCTGCATGCCGAGGAGGCTCCGCACGAGGAGCGGGCTCACGCCGACGGCGCCGGGATCCCCGCCGTCCCGGGGGCGCAGCAGGCCGAGCTGGTCGAGGAGCTGGGCGAGCTCCTCGCCGGGGCGGCTGATCTCGGCGTAGAAGATCGTGTCGGGGGGCACGAGGCGCGCGAGGTCGGAGGAGGCGAGGTCCTCCGCGAGCCCGTCCGCCCGCCGCTGCGCCTCGGCGCGCAGCGGCGCGGGGGCCGTGGTCGCGCCGGCCACGGTGCGGTAGAGCGCATGGGCCGCCTCGATCTGGCCTTCCTCGTGCTCGAGGTAGTAGGCGCGGTAGAAGTCCGCCTCGACGGGGGCCTGGGCGGCGAGGCGCGGGGACAGGAGACCGGCGAGGACCGCGAAGGCGGCCCCGCACCGACGAAGGCGGGGAAGGGATGACATCGGAACCTCCTGGGACACGGGTGTTCTCTCGCGGGTGATTCCACCCCGGGGCCGGGCATTTGCCCAGATGGCGCTTGCCCCCTGCGCACGGGGCCCGCGAGTATTGCCCCTCCCGGACCCGGCGCCGCCTCTTCTACGGCGCCCCGCCTCCCGCCGTTGCGATTTCGAAGCCCCCGCCCCCTCCGTGCCCCTCCCCGCCTCGACCGCCCGCTCGGCCCGCGTCCCGCCGCGCGCGGGGCTCCTCGGCAACCCCTCCGACGGATGGGGAGGCCGGGTGATCGCCTTCACGTTCCTCGACTTCGCGGCCCGCGTCCACCTGGAGGACGCGCCGCGGCCGGCGGTCGTCGCGCCGGACGGGACGGCCCGGGAGGCGGAGAGCCTCGCCGCGCTCGCCGAGCTCGCCGCGAACCCGCCGCGGGCAGCCGACGGGACCGCGCTTCCCCGCGCCGCGCTGGCCCGCTTCCTGCGCCACTGCGCCGCGCGCGGCGCGGGCCCCGCGGCGCTCCCGCGGTTTTCGCCGCTCCTCCGCTTCCGCCTCTCCTACGCCTCCACCATCCCCCGCCAGGTCGGCTTCGGCGGCTCGAGCGCGATCGTGGTGGCGACGCTGCGCGCGCTCGCCGCCCGCTTCGCCGTCGAGATCCCGCCCGCCGAGCTCGCCGAGCTCGCGCTCGCCGCGGAGACCGAGGAGCTCGGGATCACTGCCGGGCCCCAGGACCGCGTCGTGCAGTCCTACGGCGGCCTCCTGGACATGGACTTCCGGCCGCCGCGGGGACCGGCATCCTACACGCGGCTCGATCCCGCCCTCCTCCCCCCCCTCTACGTGGCCTGGAGCCCGGTGCCGGGGGATCCCTCGGGGGAGGCGCACCGAGAGATCCGCCGGCGCTGCGCGGGCGGGGATCCGGATCTGCAGGAGGCCCGGGCCGTCTTCCCCCGGCTCGCCGCCGAGGGGCGGGAGTGCCTGGAGCGCGGCGACCAAGCCCGGCTCTGCGATCTCCTCGACGCGAACTTCGCGGCGCGCGCGGCGATCGGGCCCCTGTCCCCCGCCGACCACGCGCTCGTGCGGATCGGCCGGGCGGCGGGGGCGGCGGTCAAGCTCGCGGGTTCGGGCGGCGGCGTGGTCGGCATCCCCCGCGATCCCTCCGCCTGGCCGGCGCTCGAGCGCGCCCACCGGGAGGCGGGCTACCCCCTGCTCCGCCCCCGCCTCCCCGGCCGGGACGGGACGGAGGCGGGGACGTGAAGGCGGTCGTGCTCGCCGCCGGGTACGCGACCCGGCTCGGCGCGCTCGGCGACTCGGGCGCCAAGGCGCTGCTCGAGGTCGGGGGCCGGCCCGTGCTCGACCACCTCGTCGATCGGCTCCGGCCGCTCGCCGGGCTGGCGGAGCTCGTCCTCGTCACGAACGACCGCTTCCACGCCGACTTCGTCCGGTGGGCGGGGGCGCGCGACCGGCCCTTCCCCGTGCGCCTCGTGAACGACGGCACGCGGGCGAACGCGGAGCGGCGCGGCGGTATCGCCGATCTGGCGCTCGCCGTGGCGGAAGCCCTCCGCGACGGACCTACCGACCTCCTCGTGGCGGCGGGCGACAACCTGCTCGGCTTCGACCTGGCGGAGTTCGCCGCCGCGTTCGGCCGGCTCGGCCGCCCCCTCGTGCTCGCCCGCCGCCTGCCGGACGCCGTGCCGCCCCGGCGCCACGGTGAGATCGTCGCCGGCGCGGACGGCCGGATTCTCTCCTTCCGCGAGAAGCCGGACGATCCCCGCTCCCCCCTCGCCGCGGCGTGCGTGTACGCGTTCCCCGCCGCGGTCCGGGAGCACCTCGCCGCCTACCTCGCCGCCGGCGGGGATCGGGACGCCCCCGGGCACTTCCTGGCGTGGCTCGTCGCGAGGACGCCGGTCCACGTCCACGTCGCCCCGGCCCCGATCCACGACATCGGCGACCCCGCCTCGCTGGCGGCGGCCCGTCAGGCCTTCGGCGCTCCTATCCGAACCAGGCCCCTCGAATAGCATGATGCGGTGAGGCCATTCGCATCCCTACCAATCCCCAATGGCTGGGCAGAGCGTGATTCGGTGACAGTCGCGGACGTGAACTAGCCTCGAACGATCGCCCCCCGACTGCCCATCATTGGGTCACCTCGAGACGGACGACGCTGCTGGCCGAGTGTGAATACGCAGGAGCAGGCAGGTCTACTGCCCCGAACCCCGCCCATATCACGGCTCCCACGGCGCCGAGCAAGTCACCGGGCCCTGCGGCAATGCGACTGATTTCCGTGCCGTTGGGCCCGAAGAACTCCAAGTTCTCTTCGAAGTAGGCGAAGGGGTTAGCGAGACTGTCCCAGAAGACCGCGTCCTGAACGAGCAGGAGCTCGGACCCGTCGTTCAGTAGAAACCCCGAACCGGGGGTCGCCTCTCCACCGCTCGCGAGCATGAAGTAGAAACAGAGGGGAGCAAGGGGTCCCGACGGATTGATGTATAGCACGATGTTGCCTCCACTTGCCGCCGAGATAGTGGGCCGAAGTGTCGACAACGATGCGTTCGGATCGCCGGGGGACGTCACCGTGACGATACCGCTGATGGGATCCCCCGCAAGTACGTCTACCCAGCCGTCGTGGTTGACGTCGCCCATCGCCAGACTCGCGGCATTGCTCGATGTCCCGCTCTGGCTCGCGAACTCGACGAGGAAGTCCGCGGTGAACTTCGTGTCGCCGTTGGAGGTCCACCGCACCTCGGTGTTCGACAGGGCCACTCCGTCTGGCCGTCCATCGCCGTTGATGTCGCCGCCCGCGGCGAGGACCTTCCCCATGCCGTTCCCCGCGGAACCGTTGCCGATGAACGAGCTGAGATTCTGCGCCAGCAGCGGAGAGCGAAAGAAGGTATCTGTTTAGCGGGTTCGTGACCACGGGGTGACCACGAGGGGGTGGTCGGTGCGGTAGGACTGCCGCGCTGACCGGGGGAGCGCGAGGCCGAGGGGGAGGCGAAGGGCGGCGGGAGGGCGG
>JBFMCU010000082.1:0-2435 GCA_040754415.1 Planctomycetota bacterium | reverse complement strand
CTCCCGGCGCGCCGCCGCCTCCCGCCCCGGCGCTCCGGCGAGCACCCACGCCCCGCCGAGCGCATGGGCGAGCGCCCAGGCCACGCTGGCATGGCCCGCGATCCGGGGCGCCTCGCCGGGCCCGAGCGCGCCGAGCCGCGCCGGCGGCAGGAGAGGGAGGAGGATCCGCACCAGGTCGCCCACCAGGACCGTCGAGGCCGTGGCGAGGACGATGGCGGCCGCGATCCGCCACGAAGACGGCGCCGGACGGCGCTCCCCGCCGATCACGCCTCCCTCCGCTCCTTCTTGAAGACGAGGAGATGGTTGAAGCCGCGCAGGAAGAAGTTCCCCTCGGCCGCCGCCCGGTGGAAGCGCGGCGTCTCGAGCTTGCGATTGCCCCGCACGACGGCGATGTGGTCCACCGGCCGGAAGCGCCGCTCCAGGAGCACCGCGAGCCGCACGCCCAGTCCGACGAAGCCGCGCTTCTTCTTCCAGGTGTCCGACACGTAGACGGCGAGGTAGCGCTGGTCCCGCAGGCAGCGTTTCACCTCGGCGAAGGCGCCGTCGAGGGCCGCGAAGTAGGCCGGCTCGTAGGCGGAGAGCCCCTCGAGACTGGCCCCGGAGCTCGAGTACTCGATGTGGGTCGAGTAGGGCGGGTCGAGGAAGAAGAAGTCCGCCGTGGCGTCGCCGAGCGGCAGGGACCGCGCGTCGGCGCGCTCGATGTCGTCGCGCACCGGCGTCACGTCGAACCCGCGCGCCGCACGGTCCAGCGAGCGCGCGACGTCCAGGGTCGTCCCTCCGCCGCAGAAGGGATCGACGACGAGGTCGCCGGGCCGGGTGTAGCGCTGGAGGAGGTTCCAGATCACGTAGGCCGGCGTGCGCCCCGCGAAGCGCGGATCGCCCATGGGCGTCTCGGAGTACTGCTGCGAGGGGTAGTGCCACAGGGTCGTCGTCTGCAGCTTGAGGGGCGGCTTGCGGAACATGACGAGGGGGGATCGGCGGACCATTCCACACCCGCGCGCCCCGCCGCTCAACGGGGGGCGAGGTGCCGCTCGGCGTAGTCCAGGAGCGCGCGGAACTGGGCGTGGAAGTCGTGGCTCCCGCCGGCGAGCGGCGCCTTGAAGTAGCAGGCGGTGTGGGCCATCTCCCCCGCCTCGCCGCGCGCGGCGGCGAAGTCGGCCAGGCGGACGAGGTCGAGCACCAGGGGCGCCGCGAGGGCGGAGTCGCTGCCCGCCCAGGTGAGCTGCAGGCTCATCTTCGCCCCGAGGAAGCCCTCGAAGTGGATGAAGTCCCACGCCGTCTTCCAGTCGTGGAGCGAGGGCACGAAGTCGATCTGCACGGCGGTGTGCACGTCGTCGTCGCCGAGGATGGCGCGCACGACGGCGTCCTTGTGGCGGATCTTCGCCTCGCGCCGCACCGGATCGGCGAGGACCTCCCCGTCGCGGTTGCCGAGCATGTTGTAGCCCTGCCACGTCAGGACCTTGAGGGCCCGCGCCGCGAACATCGGGGCCAGCGCCGCCTTGAGGAGGGTCTCCCCCGTCTTTCCGTCGTCGCCGCAGTGCGGCACTCCGCGCGCGCGGGCGAGCTCGCGCAGGGCGGGGATCGACGCCGCGCGGTTGGGGGTGAAGTTCACGAACGGGAAGCCCGCCGCGAGGGCGGCGTGGGCGTAGACGCAGGAGGCGGGGAGCGCCCCGGGGCGGTGGAGCGCGTCCTCGAAGGCGGACCGGCTCGCCCAGGCCGGGTCCTCGTCGCGCCAGGCCTCGGTGCTCGCCAGGTTCACGACGACGACGCGCTCGAGCCCGTGGGCGGCGCGGAAGGCCTCGAGGTCGGCGGCGAGGCGGGCCGACTGCTCCGCCCCCGGGGCCTGGGCCAGGGCGACGGCGGCGGGGAGGAGCGCGGGGTCGTCCGCGGCGGGGGCGTCGGGGAGACCCGGCCGCACGCGGGCCGCGAGGGCGGCGACCTCCGCGGCCGCCGCCGCCACGAGCGCCGGGGAGAGCACGCGATGGCGCACGAGCTCCTCCGCGGCGGCGGCGAGGCTCCCGCGGCGCACCTCGTGACCCCCGAGCACGAGCGCCGGGAAGGGGCGGAGGGGAAGGCGGGCGAGCGGGCCGCGCGCCGTGGCGATCCCGACCGGCTCGAGCAGGCCCTGGACGAGCCCGGCGAGGCCGTGGACGACCGAGGTCGCGATCGCCCCGTGCGCTCCGATCAGCCAGACCCCCAGGCGCCCGTCCCGGTTCCCCGCGGCCATGGCTCACCCCCCTCTGCCGCCCCGGCAGTACTCGACCCAACGGGCCACGATCTCGTCGTACTCGTCCCCCCACCATCGGCCGCCGGCCGTCCCCGCCTCGGCCCTCGCCGCGCCCGTCGATTCCCCTCCCGGGGCGGCCGCGGCGGATTCCGGGGGCAGAACCGGCGCCGCGGGGACCTCGGCGGGCCGCGCGGCGGAGGGGCCGGCC
>JBFMCU010000081.1:0-8279 GCA_040754415.1 Planctomycetota bacterium | reverse complement strand
GGCGGCCGAGGGGCCGGGGGTCCTCGGCGTCCTCCAGGCGCCCGAGGCGCGCGACCAGGAAGACGTAGAGGCTGTAGAGGAGAGCCGGCGGGAACAGGACCAGGAGCGCGCGGGGGGCCGGCGCCCCGCCGACGGCGTGGATTGCCCCCAGGGCGAGCCCCGTCCCGAGGTTGCCGGCGCGGCAGGCCGCGAGCAGCCCCGGCCCGCGCCAGGCCCCGCGGCCGGCGAGGTCGTAGGCGAGCGCGGCGCCTGCGACGAGCGCGGCGATGGCGCCGGCGACGGGATGGGCGGCCGAGGCGAGAAGGGGCCCCGCGGCGAGGAGGGCGAGGGCGAGGCCCAGGGCGAGGCGCGGATCGACCTCCCCCGCGGGCAGCGGGCGGCGGGGCGCGGACGAGGAATCGCGCCCGCGGTCCACCCAGTCGTTCAAGGCCATCCCGCCGTGGTACGAAGCCGCCGCGCCGGCGAGGAGGAGCCAGGGCCCGGCTCCCGCGGGCCAGGCGCCGGCGGCGAAGACGATCCCCGCCGCGGCATCGGCGAGCGGCGAGGGCAGGAGCGAGAGCCGCAGCAGGCGGCCGAGCGCGGAGGGGCGGGGTAGCCGCCGCATCACGACGAGAAGAAGGCCCGCATCAGGTCGTTGTAGGTGACCGCGACGAGGAGCGAGAGGATGATCACGACTCCTACCATCTGGCTGTAGCCCAGCACGCGATCGGAGACCGGGGATCCCTTGATCATCTCGACGACGAGGAAGAAGAGGTGCCCGCCGTCGAGCACGGGGATCGGCAGCACGTTGAGGAACGCCAGGTTGATGCTCAGCATGCAGAGGAAGAAGAAGAGGCTCACCCACCCCGACTCCGCCTGGCTGTAGCTGATCTGGGCGATGGCGATGATGCCGCCCATGTTCCGGAAGGAGACCTGGTGCAGGAGGATGCGCTTGAAGGTGAGCCAGGTGTCCTCGAGGAATCGCCACGAAGCGATCACGCCTACCGCGAGCGAGTCCGGCACGCTCGCCGTTCGATACTCGTACTGATCCCGGCGCAGGCCGAGGCCGTAGACCGGCACCTGCGGGCTCGCCGCGGCGACGTCCACCGTCACGAGGCGAGACCCCTCGCCGCCGGGGTCCGCGCGGGCGACGACGAAGCCGACGGTCCGCTCCGCGTCCACCGCCGCCATCACCTGGTCGGTGATGCCGTTCCAGTCGGTGACCTCGACGTCGTCGTTCATCGTGAGGACGAGATCCCCGTCCTGGAGCCCGGCGGCCGCGGCCGGCTCGCCGGGGAGCAGCACGATGCGGGGGGAGGCGAGGTCCTGGACGAGGGCGACATCGTCGGCGAGGGCCAGCGCCGCATCGCGATCGAGCGCGGGCCCCTCGAGGCGCAGGGTGGCGGCCCCGCGGCGCACCTCGAGCGCGAGCGGCCCGGGCTCTTCCAGGAGCGCGCGGCGCAGATCCCCGTGCCGGAGGATGGGGACGCCCTGGGCGGCGAGGAGCCGGTCTTCCGCCTGGAGGCCGACGGTCCGGGCCGGGCCCGCCGCCCGCACGGCGGCGACCCGGTTCACGATCGGCTGGATCCCCACCCGCGGCGCCTCGACGCGCTCGGCGCGCGGCTCGATCACCACCTCGCGCCGCACGCCGGCCTCGCTCGCGACGAGGAGGCGGAGGGCCGCGCGCGTCGCCAGGGCCTCGTCGAGCTGGACCTCGGCCGCGAGGCCCGGGGTCCCGCCCCGGACGGCCAGGAGGCGGTCTCCCCCCCGCACGCCGGCCTCGAAGGCGGGCGTGCCGGGCTCGGCGTCCAGGACGACATGGCCTTCCTCGTCGTGGAGGAGCCCGGGCCGCGTGCCGATCGTGTAGAGGCCCTGGGCCTCGCTCCGCTGCGGCACGAGGACGCGCGTCTCGAGAGCGCCCGTCCGCGGATCGCGCAGGACGAGCGTGGTGCGCGCCGGATCGCCGAGGGCGACCGCGGTGGGGATATGGGCCCAGTCGAAGATCTCGCGCCCGTTCACCGCGACGACCTCGGCGCGCGGGTCGAGGTCCGCGACCCACGCCGCGCCGCCGGGCTCGATCATCCCCACGACCGGGCGGAAGAAGGGGACGCCGAGGTAAAAGAGGACCGGGAAGACCACCACGGCGAAGACGACGTTCATCGCCACGCCGCCCGAGTAGATGAAGAAGCGCTGGGCCGGGCTCTTGGCCGGCAGCTCGTCGCCGGCCGGGACGTCGTCGGCCCGGGAGCGATCCTCGCCCGCCATGCGCACGTAGCCTCCGAGGGGGACGAGGGCGACCTGGTAGCGCGTCGCCCCTCGCTTCCAGCCGAGGAGGCGCGGGCCGAAGCCCAGGCTGAAGACCTCCACGCGCACCCCGGTGAGCCGGGCGGCGAGGAAGTGCCCCAGCTCGTGGACGAAGATCACCAGGCCGATCCCGAGCACGACCATGAGGACCTGGGAGATCGCGGTGAGTCCTTCCATGCCGAGAGCCGTTCAGCGGCCGCCCACCGGGGCGGCGATCTCGTGGTGGGCGGCGGCGCGGGCGCGGGCGTCCGCCTCGAGCAGGGCGAAAACGTCCCGGTCGAGGCCCGGGCGGGCGTCGAGGACGCGGCGGTTGACGCGGGCGATCTCCGGGAAGGCGATGCGACCCTCCAGGAAGGCGGCGACCGCCACTTCGTCGGCGGCGTTCAGCACGCAGCCGGCGTCCGAACCCTCGCGCACGCAGCGGAAGCCGAGCTCCAGTGTCGGGAAGCGCGCGGGATCGACCTCCTCGAAGGAGAGGGTGCGGAACAGCGTGGCATCGAAGCCGACGAGGCGCGAGGGGGCGCGATCGGGGTGATGGAGGGCGAAGTGGATCGGCCCGCGCATGTCCGGCGGACCCATCTGGGCGATCACGGAGCCATCGACGAACTCCACCATCGAGTGCACGATCGACTGGCGGTGCAGGAGGACGCGGATCTGCTCGGCCGCCATCCCGAAGAGATGGTGGGTCTCGACGACCTCGAGCGCCTTGTTCATCAGGGTGGCCGACCCCACGGTGATTCGGGGGCCCATCGACCAGTTCGGGTGGTCGAGGGCCATCGACGGCGTCACGCGGTCGAGGTCGGCGGGGGAGAGGTCGCGGAACGGCCCCCCGCTCGCGGTCAGGTACACGCAGCGCACGCGGGAGGGATCCTCGCCGCGCAGGCACTGGAAGATCGCCGAGTGCTCGCTGTCGATGGGCAGGATGGGCGCGCCACGCGCGCGAGACAGCTCCATCAGGTGCTCGCCGGCAATGACGAGCGACTCCTTGTTCGCCAGGGCGAGTGGCCGGCCCCGCTCCAGGACACTCATGGAGGGCAGGAGCCCCGCCGCGCCCACCATGCCCTGGACCGCCAGATCGTAGTCGAGCTCCGCGGCGAGCTCGGTCGCGGCCTCCGGACCGACCCGCAGGGCGACCGCGGGGGAGAGCTCGGCCGCGAGCGGCGCGACCGCCGCCGCCTCGGCGAGCGCCACTGCGCGGGGGCGGAACTCGCGCACCTGGGCGAGGAGCTCCGGCGCCGAGCGGCGCGCGGCGAGCCCGACCACCCGGAAGCGATCGGGGGCGGCCCGGACGAGCTCCAGCGTCTGGCGACCGATCGAGCCGGTGCTGCCGAGGAGGAGCAGGGATTTGACCATGGGGAGTGGGGATCCGCGGGGCCGGGGACCCCTCGTTGCCCTCCGGGGCGAAGCCGAGCGCCCCTGGCGGCGCTATAGTGTCCGGCCCGAAGCCCGTCGCCGAGCTCCGGGTGCCGGCCAGTAGTGTAGGACATGCCCCCGGGGGGACCAAACGAGCAGGGCGCGAGCGTGTGGCAGCGAGAGGCGAAGCACTGCCCGATGTGCAGCGGGGATCTCTTGCTCGCGCCCGTGGGGGGACGCGACCGGCTGCGGTGCACCGGCTGCGGGTTCGTGCTCTACGAGAACCCCGCCTCGGCCGCCGCCGCCGTCGTCCTAAACGAACGGCGGGAGGTTCTGCTCGTCCGGCGCGCCTTCCCCCCGTACCGGGGATCCTGGGCCCTGCCGGCCGGCTACCAGGAGATCGACGAGGACGCGCCGGCGAGCGTGCGGCGGGAGGTGGCGGAGGAGACGGGCATCGAGGTGCGCGTGCTCGGCTACCTGGACCACATCTTCGTTCCCGACGATCCGCGCCGGCCGGCCAACGTGGCGATCCTCCTCTGCGAGGCGATCGGCGGCGCCCTGGCCCGGGGAGGGGAGGAGACGGAGGTCGGCTGGTTCGCCCTGGACGCCCTGCCCGCCGAAATCGGCTTCGGCAACTACGAGCGGATCCTCAGCCGGCTGGCGGATCGCTCCCGCTATCCTGAGTCCGCCTGGAACCGGCTCGGGCGGATGCTCGCGCGCCGGGATGGAGAAGAGCGGTGAGCGACGGCGGCGGACTCACATACAAGGCAGCGGGCGTCGACATCGACGCCCAGGACCGGGCGCTGGCGGCGGCCCGGGCGGCGATCCGGAAGAGCTTCACGCCGGGCGTGCTCGGCGACGTGGGCCTGTTCGGCGGCCTCTTCGATCCGGCTCGGGTCGGTTTCGCCGACGCGGTCCTCGTGGCGAGCACCGACGGGGTCGGGACGAAGCTCGAGGTCGCCCGGCGAGCGGGGATCTACCACACCGTGGGGCGCGACCTCGTGCACCATTGCATCGGCGACGTGCTCGTGCAGGGGGCGCGGCCCCTCTTCTTCCTCGACTACGTGGCGATGGGCGTGCTGGAGCCGGCGATCGTCGCCTCGCTCATCACCGGCTGCGCGGATGCCTGCCGCGCCAACGGATTCGCGCTCCTCGGCGGCGAGACGGCCGAGATGCCGGGCCTGTACGCGCCGGGCCACTTCGACCTCGCCGGTTTCATCGTCGGGGCGGCGCCCCGCGACCTCCTCATCGACGGCTCGCGGGTGCGCGCGGGGCAGGTCTTGATCGGGCTCCCCTCGCGCGGCCTGCACACGAACGGCTACAGCCTCGCCCGCCACGTGATCTTCGAGCGGCTGGGGCTCGATCTCGGCGATCGCCCCGCCGAGCTCGCGGGGGCCACGGTGGGGGAGGCGCTGCTCGCCGAGCACCGCTCCTACCTCGACGCCCTCTGGCCGCTCGTGGCGGCGCGGCGGATCGCCGCCATGGCGCACATCACGGGCGGGGGGATCCCGGGGAACCTGTGCCGGGTCCTCGGCGCCTGCGATGCGGTGGTGGATCGCGACGCCTGGCCGGTCCCCGGCCTCTTCCGGCTGCTCGTCGCGGGGGGGAAGATCGCCCCGGACGAGGCGCACCGGGCCTTCAACATGGGGATCGGCATGGTGCTCGTCGTGGAGCCGGCCGAGGCGGAGGCCGTGCAGGCGGACCTCGCCGCCCGCGGCGAGGTCTTCTACCGGATCGGCCACACGACGGAGGGGACCGGGCGAGTCCGGTGGGCGCGATGAACGCGCTCGCGGCGCTCGCCGGGCTCTCGCTCGCCCTCGCCCCGGGGGGCCCCGCCCGGGCGGCGACGGACTGGGAGGCGGTGTGGGACGACCTGGTGCGCCTCGACTCCCTGGCGGCGGAGAGCGAGGAGGCCCAGGCGCTCGTCGCGCGGCTCGCCCGCGCCGCCGAGGAGGGGGAGGACGCACCCCGGACGGAGCTCCTGCGCCGGCAGCTCTCCCGGCGCCGGGGCGAGGCCTCGACCTCCCTGCCCGCCTTTACCGCCGCGGTGCCCTGGCCCTTCGCGGGCCGGGAGACCTGGCTCGCCGCGGAGGTCCTTCCCCCCGGCCCGGAACGCGTCCGCACCGTCCTGTGGGCCCTGGACGAACTCCCCGCGGCAACCGACCGCCGCTACCTCACGACGGCCTGGAGCGCGGCGGTGGACGAGGCGCGGGCCCTGCGCCTCGCGAAGGGGGCCCTGCCGATCCAGGAGCGCCTCCACGCCGAGTTCGCCGCTCCCTGGAGCGCCCTGGACCTCGCCCTGACGCTGACCTGGCTGGATCGCGCCGGGGAGGCCGATCGCGTGCTCGCCGCCGCGATCGAGCGCGAGCGGGAGGGGGGCCGCCCGGGGGCCGAGCTCTGGTCCCAGCGCGGGATCCTCGCCCTGGGGGCGGGAAACGAGCGCCGCGCCCGCGACTATCTGGGACGGGCCCTGGCCCGGGGGTCGGCCGACGCGGCGATCGTCCTGGGCCGTCTAGACCTGGACCACGGCCGGAACCGTTCGGCCCGGGTCGCCTTCCGCGCTCTATCCTGGGACGCCCTCCCCGGCGACTGGGCCCAGCGCGGGTGGGGGCTCTCGCTGCTCCCGGCCCTTCCGACGGAATCCCCCGATCGACCGACCGACGCCAAGGCACGATGACCATGACCCCGCGCAGGAATCGCCCGTCGCTCCCCACGCTCTCCCTCGCCTCCCTGGTCGCGCTGGCGGCTCCTCCGGCGCCCGACGTCGCCTGGAAGGCGACGGACCACAAGGCGATCGCCGAGGACGTCGCGGCCTACTGGGACGCGCGCGATGAAAAGAAGGGAATCAGCGATGCGCTGGAGAAGCTGGAGAAGTCCCTCCAGCGGATCGAGAAGAAGTACGCCGCCCAGCCCCTCCTCACCTGCGTCGAGGACTGGGAAGCCGTCTTCTGCGCGGCCTCCCTCCTGGGGAGCGCGAAGCAGGCGAACGACGCGAACAAGAAGGCGAAGCTCGGCAAGGTCTACGAGGAGACCCTGGAGAGCGACGACCGCTCCAGCTCCCTGGCCCTGTCCTTCCCGAAGTCCTACAAGGCGACCGGCCCCCCCCTTCCCCTCGTCCTCCTGATCCCCGACGCCGGCAAGAAGCCGAAGGTGCACCTGGACGAATCGTGGACGGATGCGGCCGGCCGCGAGAACGCGATCCTCGCGGCCGTCGAGATGCCCGCCGATCCCGCCTGCTGGGGGAAGATGGAGCTCTCCGAGCCGAGCGGCGTGAGCGCGGTGATGACCGCCTTCGGCCTGATGACGAAGTACTACGCCGTCGACCTGGACCGCGTCTTCCTCGCCGGCACCGGGCCGGGCATCACCGCCGCCCTGGCCACGGCGGCCTCCTATCCCCACTGTTTCGCGGGGGTCGTCGGCCGGGGCGATGCGCCCGAGTGGTCGCCGGTGACCAACTTCTCCATCGTGCCGACCCTGTTCGTCTCCGGGGGCACCTTCGCCACCGCCTTCGCGGAGGCCCGCAAGGCGGCGGGGAACGAGAACTGCACCGTGCTGAACGGGGGCACCGAAGCGGACATCTGGGCCTGGATGGCGGCTCGGCCGCGCGAGGCATATCCCTCGGCGCTCGAGTTCGTGCCCTACACCCCCTATGGCGCGGTCTGCAGTTGGATCATGACGGCGGGCTTCGAGGTCGGCCAAGGTCCGAAGGTCACGGCGAAGGCCGACCGGGCGGCGAACACGATCACCGTCACCGCCGAGAACGTCGTGAGCGTCCACCTCCTCCTGAACGACCGGCTCGCCGACCTGGGGAAGGTCGTGAAGGTGGTCATCAACGGCGAGACCCGGGAGCTCCTACCGGAACGCAACCGCCGGAGCATGATCGACCGCTGCTTCGATTGGGGGGACTGGGGCCGCGTGTTCACCGTCACCCAGTCTTTCGACGTGAAGTAGGCGGGGGCACCCTGCCGCCGGGAGAGGTGCTGTGACGCCGCGGAGCCGCGCCGGGCTCGTGCTCCTCGCCGCCGCGGTGGGCGGCGCGGGGACGATGATGATCGAGCTGGCGGCGGTGCGGCTCCTGGCGCCGTGGTACGGCACGAGCCTCGTCGTATGGACGAACGTGATCGCCACGATCCTCCTCGCCCTCGCCCTGGGCTACCTCGCCGGCGGGCGGCTCTCGCGGCGGGGATCGCCGGCAGTGCGCCTGGGAACGGCCCTCGCCCTGGGGGCCGCGGCGACCGCCCTCCTGCCCCTCCTCGCCCCCCGCGTCGCCGGAGCCTTCCTCCCGGCGGGGCTCGCCCTGGAGGAGGCGGCGGAGATCGTCCTCTGGGGGAGCCTCGCCGCCTCCCTCGTCCTCTTCCTGCCCCCGGCCTTCCTCCTCGGCATGGTGGCGCCCCTCGCCGTGGAAGCCGTCCAGGCGGCCCGCGGCTCCGCCGCCGGACAGGCCGGCGGCGCGGTCCTGGGGACCTCGACCCTCGGGAGCCTCGCGGGGGTCTTCGCCACGAGCCATCTCCTGCTCCCCGCCCTCGGCCTGGCGCGGACGTTCCTCCTGGCCGCCGCGCTCCTCGCCGCCGCCGGCATCGCCACCCTGCTCCTGGCGCGCGGGGGGGCGCGGCGGGCTTCCCCGCCCATTCTCCACGCCCGCG
>JBFMCU010000080.1:0-18991 GCA_040754415.1 Planctomycetota bacterium | reverse complement strand
CGGCCCGGGGGGCGCAGAGCGCCTGGACACCGGCGTCGACCTGACCGCCCTGCGCCCCCGGGGCGCCACCCGGCCGGCGCCGCCGCCCGAGCCTGCGGTCGAAGCCCCGCCCGCCCCGCCGGCCGTGGGCCCCACCCTCCCGGCGGCCGGCGCCGGCGCGCCCGTGCACGGCGGCGTGCCGGGCCACATGTCCCTCCTCGCGGAGGAGACCGCCCTCGTCGATTTCGGGAAGGTGAAGCAGGGGGACAAGCGGAGCCACGTGTTCCAGCTCGTCTCCGACGGGGAGAACGACCTCGTCATCAGCCGCTTCAAGTCGAGCTGCGGGTGCACCGTGGCCAAGATGCAGGCGGAGAACGAAGCGGGCGAAATGACGGAGTACCACGCCGGGGACCCGATCCCCTCCGGCCGCAAGTTCGAGATCTACGCCGACATCGCCACCGACGGCAAGCCCCAGGGACCGATGGAGACCAGCGTCTCCTTGTTCTCGAACGACGTGCGCGGCGTGTTCACGGTGCGGATGAAGTGCGAGGTCGAAACGGTGCTGGCCGTCCTGCCGGGACCGAACCTGGTCTTCGGGCAGATCACCGCCGCCGACCGGGTCGAGGGGAGCCTGCGCGTGACCTCCGACTCCCTCGGACCCTATCGGCTCACGGTCGACGAGCGGTACGTGACCGAGCCCCTCTCCGTCTCGCTCTCGCCGGTCGAGCCCGACGCGGAGGGCCGCGCGACCACCTGGGACGTCCACCTCGCCCTGGGACCGGGCATTCCCGAGGGGCTGCGCAACTACCCGCTCCTCCTCCTGACCGACAAGGAGATCCCCTACCCCAAGCAACCGCCCGCCGACGGATCGAAGGCCGTCTACATCGCCCGGATCTACGTCCAGGCCACGGTGAAGGGGCTGCTCACCGCCGAGCCGGCCTTCCTGTCCTTTGGGATGGTGCGCCCCGGCCAGGTGGTGGACCGCACGATCAAGATCGAGTGCCTCGACGACTTCCCCCTGGCGGCGGACTGCCCGGTGCGCCTCGAGGCCATGCGGCCGGAGATGGAGTTCCCGCATCGCGACCGGTTCACGTGGAAGATCGAGCCGACCGCCGATCCGAAGGTCCTCGACCTCTCGATCCGCCTCGAGGGGATGCCCGAGAACCTGAACGGCTCCTTCGGCGGCTTCGTGCACGTCGACGTGGGCCACCCCCTGAAGCCGACGCTCTCCATCCGCTTCTCGGGCGTCTGTCGCCAGGGGCTGCCGGGCGAAGAGCCGGCCGCGGGCCGGGCGGCCGGCGCCGCCGGAGGTCAGGGACGATAGCCGCCCCCTGCCGCACCGCGCGCGGCGCGCGCGGGGGCGGGCCGGCGTCCGGCCGGAGGGGAGCGGCGTGACGAAGCCGCTCGGGGAGATGCTGCTCGGCGCGGGCATCGTGTCCGAGGAGCAGCTCCGGGAAGGGCGAACCCACCAGAGGACCCGGGGCGTACGGATCGGCGAGGCCCTCGTCCAGCTCGGCCACCTGGACGAGACCACGCTGGCGCGCGTGCTCGCCAAGCAGCACGGCCTGCCGTTCGTCGATCTCGAGAAGGGCCGGATCCCGGCGTCCGTCCTCGAGCGGGTCCCCGCCCAGTTCGCGCTCGAGCAAGGGGTTCTCCCGGTGGCGGAGCGCGGCGGCGCGCTCGTCGTCGCCATCGACGACCAGTTGAAGCGCATCATCGCCGACCAGCTCTCCTTCATGCTGGGGTGCGACGTCTCCTGCGCCCTGGCCGCGCCCGGGGTCCTCTCCCGGGCCCTCGCCCGCTACTACGGCGGCGGCGGGGAGGAGGCGGTCGCCGCCAGCATGGGCGCCGAGGAGGGCGACGCGAGCGACGCCCCGATCGTCCGGCTGGTGACGCGGATGTTCAAGGAGGCCCTCGACCTGCGGGCCTCCGACATCCACCTCGAGCCGGGAGGGGGGGCGCTCGTCGTCCGCTACCGCATCGACGGGATCCTGCGCGTCGCCGCCGAGCACCCCCTCCACCTCCATGCGCCCCTGATCAGCCGGCTCAAGATCATGGGCAGCATGGACATCGCCGAGAAGCGCAAGCCCCAGGACGGCCGCATCGGGCTCAAGATCGACGGCCGGGACGTGGACGTGCGGGCCTCGATCCTGCCTTCCAATCATGGCGAGTCGATGGTCCTGCGGCTCCTCGACCGGACCGCGAACCTGATCTCCCTCCGCGAGCTCGGCTTCGCGGACGAGGACTACCGCTGGTTCCGCCGGCTCATCCTGCGCCCCCACGGCATCGTGCTCGTCACCGGCCCCACCGGCTCCGGGAAGACGACCACGCTCTACGCCGCCCTCTCGGAGCTGAACCAGACCGACGTCAAGATCATCACCGCCGAGGACCCCGTCGAGTACCACATCGCCGGCATCAACCAGGTGCAGGTGAACCCGCGGATCGGGCTCACCTTCGCCCGGATCCTCCGCTCCATGCTGCGGGCGGCGCCCAACATCATCCTGGTGGGCGAGATCCGGGACATCGAGACGGCGGAGGTGGCGATCCAGGCCGCCCTCACCGGGCACCTGGTCTTCTCGACCCTGCACACGAACGACGCGCCGAGCGCGATCACCCGCCTCCTGGACATGGGCGTCGCTCCCTTCCTCGTGTCGAGCGCCATCCAGGGGGTGATCGCCCAGCGGCTGGTGCGGCGGCTGTGCCCCCACTGCGCGGAGCCGTATGCGCCCGCCGCGGCGGAGATCCGCTTCCTCGGGCTCGATCCCGCCCACGTCGGGGAGCTTCGCTTCCGGCGTCCCCGGGGCTGCCGGCAGTGCGAGGGGGTGGGCTACCGGGGACGGATCGCGCTCTTCGAGCTCTTCGAGATGGATTCGGACCTGCGCGACGCCACCTTCCGGGGCGCCCCGCTCGAGGAGGTGCGCGAGCTCGCCCTGGCCCGGGGCCGGCTGCAGCCGCTCCTCGTGTCCGGGTCGCACAAGGTGCTCGGCGGCACCACCAGCGTGAACGAGGTCTTGCGCGTGACCCGGGCCGGGCCGGACATGGGAGGTCTCCAGTGAACGCCAAGGAGCTCATGAGCTTGACCGTGGAGCGGAACGGCTCCGACCTGCACCTGAATCCCGGACGGCCGCCGGTGGTCCGGGTGGACGGCAGCCTCCACTCCCTTCCGGGCTACCCGTCCCTCGACGACGCGGCGAGCGAGGTCCTGTGCCGGGAGATCTGCAACGAGCGGCAATGGGCCGAGCTCGTCGAGCGCGGCACGACCGACTTCGGCCTCGCCCACCACGACGGCAACCGCTTCCGGGTCAGCGTCCTGCGCCAGCGCGGCCGATTCTCGGCGGTGCTGCGGTTGATCCCCTCCAAGCTCCTGAGCTTCGAGGAGATCGGGCTGCCCGCGAGCTGCCGGGAGCTCCTCGAGAAGCCGCGGGGGCTCGTCCTCGTGACGGGGCCCACCGGCTCCGGCAAGACGACGACCCTGGCGACGATGATCGATTGGATCAACAAGAACCACGACCGGCACATCGTCACCATCGAGGATCCGATCGAGTACTACCACGCGCACGGCAAGGGGCTCGTGACGCAGCGCGAGGTCGGCGTGGACGTCCCGACGTTCGCGGAGGCCATGCGCCGCGTCCTGCGCCAGGACCCGGACGTGGTCCTGCTCGGCGAGATGCGCGACCTGGAGACGATCGCGGCGGCGATCACCGCCGCCGAGACCGGGCACCTGGTCTTCGGGACCCTGCACACGACGGGCAGCGCCCGCACCGTGGATCGGATCATCGACGCGTTCCCGGCCAACCAGCAGGAGCAGATCCGGGCCCAGCTCTCGGTCTCGATCGTGGGCGTGATCTCCCAGGTCCTCCTGCCCCGCGCCGGCGGGCGCGGCCGCGTCGCGGCGTTCGAGGTGATGCTCATGAACAGCGCCATCTCGAACCTGATCCGCAAGAACGAGACGAACAAGATCCCCTCCACGATCCAGACGTCGCGCCGCCAGGGGATGATCACCCTCGACGACTTCCTGTACGAGCTCGTGCAGAAGGGCGAGATCACGCGCGAGGCGGCCCTGGGGGCGGCGCAGGAACGGCGCGACCTGGAGGGCCGGCTCTGATGGGAAGGGCCGCCGGCCAGCAGGCGGGGGGGCGCAAGCTCCTCGGCCAGATCCTGAAGGAGCGGGGGATCGTCAGCGAGGGCGAGATCCAGGAGGCCCTCGCCGAGCAGCGCAAGCACGGCGGCCTGATCGGCCAGCATCTCGTGGCCCTGGGGCACGCCACGCCCGCGGACATCGCCGCCGCCCTGGCCGTGCAGGCGGGCCTGGAGGCGGTGGACCTGTCCAGCGTCGCTCCCACGGCCGAGGCCCTCGCCCTCATCGACGCCTCCACCGCCCACGCCTACGCGGTGCTGCCGCTCCGGCTGGAAGGGGGGACCCTCACCGTGGCCATCGGCGATCCCCTGAACAGCGCCGTGCTCGAGGACCTCTCCTTCACGACGGGGCGAGAGATCCGGGGGGCGGTCGCCGACGAGGAGCTCCTGCGCCGGAAGGTGCGGGAGCACTACGGCGAGGCGGCCTCCCTCGCCGACGCGATCGCCGATGCCGCGCGGGCCGTCGACGTCACCGACGCGGAGGCGGCCGCCCAGAGCGCTCCCGTCGTGCGGCTCCTGAACTCGATCCTGCACCGCGCGGTGCACGATCGTGCGAGCGACGTGCACTTCGAGTGCTTTCCCGGCGAGCTGCGCATCCGCTACCGCGTGGATGGCGCCCTCTACGAGATCGAATCGCCCCCCGCCCACCTCGCCGCTCCCCTGGTCGCGCGGATCAAGGTGATGAGCGATCTCGACATCGCCGAGACCAAGCTCCCCCAGGACGGCCGCATCGCCCTCTCGATCGACGGGCGGCCCGTGGACCTGCGCGTGGCGACCATTCCCGGGATCGCCGGCGAGGGGGCGGTATTGCGCGTGCTCGATCGCAGCGCGGTCAGCCTCGACCTACAGGCCCTCGGAATCCTGCCCGACGAGATCGAGACCCTGCGCCGTCTCACCGCGCTGCCCCACGGCATCGTCCTCGTCACGGGACCCACCGGCTCGGGCAAGACGACCACCCTCTACGCGATGCTGAGCGAGGTCAACGACACCTCGATCAAGATCATCACCGTCGAGGATCCCGTCGAGTACGACATCGAGGGGATCGTGCAGATCCCGATCAACGAGGAGATCGGCGTCACCTACCCGCGGGTCCTGCGGACCGTGCTCCGCCAGGACCCCGACAAGATCCTGGTGGGGGAGATCCGCGACCACGACACGGCCACCGTGGCGGTCGAGGCGAGCCTGACGGGACACCTGGTGCTCGCCACGGTGCACACGAACGACGCCCCGAGCGCGATCACCCGCCTCGTGGACATGGGCATCGAGCCCTTCCTCATCACCGCCACCCTGGAGGCCGTCGTCGCCCAGCGCCTGATTCGCCGCATCTGCCCCGACTGCCGGCAGTCCTTCGTGCCCGACGAGGACGCGCTCCGGGAGCTCGGGCCGGAGGGGGAGCTCCTCCGCGGCGCCACCCTCCACTACGGCCGGGGGTGCGATCGCTGCTTCCACACCGGCTACCGCGGCCGGACCGCGGTGTGCGAGGTGATGCGCGTCGACGACGCCCTGCGCGCGGCGATCCTGGCCAACGTGCCGACGGCCCGGATCCGGGATCTCGCGCGGGTCGCCGGCATGCGCACCCTGCGCGAGAGCGGGCTGCGGGCCGTGCGAGAGGGCCTCACCACGATCGAAGAGGTCCGCCGCGAGACGATGGGCGGCTGGTGACCGGCGCCGGCCGGGCCCGGCGCGTGCAATCGCGGGACGGGCACGATAGGCTCGCCGTCGTCGCATGGCGAAGAAGCTCCAGCGCACGGTGGCCGCGAAACGGCCCGCCGCGCCCCCGGCCGGTGCGGCCCCGCGGCCCGCCGCCCCGCGCGCCGGGCGCCGGCGCGGCCGGCGAGTCTCGAGCCAGGCCATCAACGAGTTCACGGTCCAGCTCGCCACCCTGACCGAGGCGGGCATCCCCATCGTGCGGGCCCTGAGCATCCTCGAGGGTCAGACGCGGCCCGGTCCGTTCCGCACGGTGCTCGGCGAGCTCGTCGAGGACGTCTCCGCCGGGACCCCGCTCTCGGAGGCGCTGCGCAAGCACGAGCGCGCCTTCGACGAGCTCTATGCCGCCATGGTCCGGGCCGGGGAGGCCGGCGGCGTGCTGGACACCGTGCTGAACCGGCTCGCCGCCTTCCGGGAGCGGATCGCCGAGATCCGCGCCAAGATCGTGGGGGCGATGATCTACCCCCTGGTCATCGTCGTGGTGGCGGTGATCGTCGTGACGGCGGTGATCCTGTTCGTGATCCCCAAGTTCGAGGCGATCTTCCGCTCCTTCGACATCGAGCTGCCGGGGGTGACTCGCCTCCTCCTCAACGTCAGCCACTTCGCGGTCACGTACTGGTACGCGGTCTTCGGTGCGCCGGCGCTCCTCCTCGTCCTCCACGGCTACCTCATGCGCCGGCGAGGCGCGTACCGCTACCGGATGCACGCGCTCCTCCTGCGCCTGCCCCTCCTGGGCGGCGTGCTGAAGCGGGCGCTGATCGCGGGGTTCTCGCGCACCTTCGGGACGCTCCTGCAGGCCGGCGTGCCGCACCTCGACGCCCTGGGCATCGTCCGGGACGCGAGCGGCAACGAGGTGCTGATCGAGGGGGTCGAGGCGATCCGCCGCACGGTGCGCGAGGGCGAGGGCATCGCCCGGCCGATGGGGGACACCGGAGTGTTCGACGAGCTGGTGACGAACATGGTCGAGGTCGGCGAGCAGACCGGGGAGCTCGACCAGATGCTCCTGCGCGTCGCGGACGCCTACGAGAAGCAGGTGGACCGGCGCATCGACGCCCTCTTCAAGGTGCTCGAGCCCCTGCTCCTCATCGTGATGGCGGTGTTCGTCGGCTTCATCGTCGTGGCGCTGTTCCTGCCGTTGATGAAGATCATGAGCACGCTCAACCAACCGTGAGGGGCTGAGCAGGAATCGATGACCCAGTCCCTCGGATGCCGCGGGGGAGGCGTTCGCCGGCGATGACCTTCTCGCTGCGGCTGCGGGTGCTCCTCCTGGTCGCCGCCGGGTATGCCGCCCTGTTCGCCGCCGGGGGGCTCTATCTCTCCCGTCTCCTGCGCGATGTCGACGAGCAGCTCCTCTCGCTGCCCGAGGACCTCCTCTCGGCCGCCGTGCCCTTGAGCGTGGATCGCGCCAGCGACCTCTCCGTGCGCACGATCCTCGACTTCGACGCCTGGTCGTTCTTCGACGACGCGGTCGTCCTCGGGCGCAAGAACCTGGAGCGGGGTCCCACGGGCCGCATCGCGCCCGGCGGGATCTACCTGAATCCCGTGGGTTCGGCCCGGCGCGCGCCGGACTTCGATTCCCAGCTCGTCCTCGGCGCCATCTGGCACGCCATGGACGTGAAGGAGCCGGTGGCGATCGCCGGCGGGCTCGCCATCCCCATCACCAAGAACGACACGGTCTGGGGGGGGTGCTGGGTGCGCAAGGACCCGCCGATCGCCCGCGGGGTCTTCCGCGACCTCCTGCCCGCCTTCATCCTCACGACCCTCGTCCTCACCGCCGGCACCTACTGGGTGCTGGGGCGGCTGGTGGTCGCCCCGGTGGAGCTCCTGGCGAGCGGCGCCCGGCGCGTGCGGGCGGGGGAGCTCGACGTGCGGCTCGCCGAGCCGGGGCGCCGCGACGAGCTCGCCGACCTCGTGCGCTCCTTCAACCAGATGGCCGCCACCGTCCAGGGCTTCAACGCCCGCCTCGCCGAGGAGGTGCGCCGGGCCACGGAGCTCGCCCGGCGGGCCGAGGCGGCGGCCATGACCCAGCGGCGCCTCGCCGCGATGGGGGAGCTGGCGGCCGGGATCGCCCACGAGATCAACAATCCGCTCGGAGGCCTCCTGAACGCCGTCGAGGCCCTGGGGGCGGAGGACCTCCCCCCCGCGCGCCGCCGCCCCTATCTCGAGCTCGTGGCCCGGGGCCTCGCCCGCATCGGGGAGACCGTGAACCGCCTCCGCCGCTTCACGCCGCGCGACGCGCCCCACGAGCCGGTCGATCTCGCCGCCGTGGTCCAGGACTCGATCGAGCTCGTCCGCCATCGCGCCCGGCGCCTCGGCGTCGCCATCCGCTGGGCCCCGCCCGCCGGCCGTGGCGACGCGGTCGTCCGGGGATCGGCCAACGGGATCGGCCAGGCCCTCCTGAACCTGCTCGCGAACGCCCTGGACGCCCTGGAGCAGGGGGGCACGCGCGACCCCGCCGGTCCCCGCATCGACGTGGAGCTCGTCCCGGCGGAGGCCGCCCTCCTGCTCGCCGTCCGCGACAACGGTCCCGGCGTTCCGCCCGAGGAGCTCCCGCGCGTGTCGGACCTCTTCTACACGACCAAGGAGGTCGGCAAGGGGACCGGGCTGGGGCTCGCCTTCGTGCACAGCACGATGCGCGAGCATCGGGGGAAGATCGCGATCACCAGCGAGCCGGGGGAATCCTTCCGCGTGGAGCTCTTCTTCCCGCGGGCGACCGGAGAGGCCGGATGAGCGCCGTCTCCCCCGCCCTCTGGGCGATCCTCGCCGGCCTGCTCGCTCTCTCGGCGCTCTTCAGCGGCTCGGAGGCCGCGCTCTTCAGCCTGACGCCGCGCCAGCGCCTCGGGGCCGGCCGCCACGCCCAGCGGCTCCTGCGCGATCCGCGGGGGCTGCTCGTCACCCTCTTGCTCTGCAACAACCTCGTGAACGTGCTCTTCTTCGCCTTCGCCGGCCGCCTGGGCCGGGGCGCGGAGGGAGCCGAAGCGGCCTTGATCGGCCTCGCCGTGCTCCTCGTCCTCGTGATCGGCGGGGAGATCCTGCCCAAGATCCTCGGGCTGCGGGCCCGCCAGGGGCTGGCGCGGGCCGTCTCGCCCGTGCTGCGATCCCTCGTGGGGCTGTTCGGCCCCCTGGCCCGGCCGCTCGCGCGCGCCCTCGAGGTCCTGGGCGGGTGGATCACCCCGCTGATCGGCTCGCGGTTGGGCGTCACGGCCGAGATGCTCGCCCGGGTGATGGAGCGGGGCCAGGAGGAGGGAGTGCTGCTCGGCACGGAGGCCGACCTGCTCGCGGAGCTCGTGGAGCTCGAGGGCATCCGGGTGCGCGAGATCATGACGCCGCGCGTGGACGCCCTGTTCCTGCCGCGGGACGGCGCGAATCGCGCCGCCGTCGTGCGCGAGGCGCTCGCCCGCCGCCAGAGCTGGTTGCCGGTGATCGACGAGGATCCCGACCGGGTCGTCGGGCGGATCCGGGTCCGCGACCTCCTGCGCCACCCCGACCGGCCGATCGCCCGGCTCGTCATGCCCGTCAAGTTCGTTCCCGAAGTGGCGAGCGCCCTGGACCTGCTCGGCAGCCTGCGGAAGGACCGCACCGAGGAGGCGGTGGTCGTGGACGAGTGGGGGGGGACGGCGGGATTCGTGACCGCCGAGGACGTCTTCGAGGAGATCGTGGGCGAGCTCCGCCCGGAGGGAGAGACGCGAATGCCGCCCGTCGTGCCCCTCGGCGAGAACCGCTACCGGGTCGCCGGCGGCCTTTCCGTGCGCAGCTGGAACGAGGCCTTCGGACAGACCGTGGTGCCATGGGAATTCGAGACGGTCGGCGGGCTCGTCGCCGCGCTCCTCGGCCGGATCCCGCACCCGGGGGATCGCACGCGGATCGGGGGGATCGAGATGCAGGTCCAGACCGTGCACGGGCGGCGGGTGCATGCGGTGGACGTCTGGGTGCCGGTGCCGGCGGAGGAGGGGAAGGGATGATCGATCTCCTCCTGCTCCTCCTCCTCCTCGCGTTTAGCTTCTTCTTCTCCGGGGCGGAAACCGGCGTGTACTCCCTGTCGCGCCTGCGCCTGGACGCCGACGTGCGGGAGGGTCGCCGCGCCGCGCGGCTCCTCGCGCGCCTGGTGCGCGGGGAAACCGGGATCTTGATCACCCTCCTCGTCGGCAACAACCTCGTGAACCAGCTTGCCACGCAGCTCTGCTTGGAACGGGTGACGCGCTGGGACGCTTTTCCCCCCGGGGGCCGCGAGCTCCTCGTCACGCTCGTCCTGACCCCCCTCGTCTTCTTCTTCTCCGAGCTCCTGCCCAAGGACCTCTTCCGCCGCCGGCCGCACCGCCTGCTGTATCCCGCGGCACCTCTCCTCCTCGTGGTCCGCACCCTCTTCCTCCCCGTGGTCTGGCCCCTCCGGATCCTGAGCGAAGCCCTCGAGCGGCTCCTCGGTCTCGGGGCCCGGGACGTCGCCCGCGTGCTGGCGCGCGAGGAGGTGGTGGACGCCCTGCACCAGGGCGCCCGCGAGGGGGCCTTGCCGGCCTCGGCGGCGGCCATGGCTTACAACGTGCTCGTCCTGCGCGAGACCCCCCTGGCGAGGGTGATGATCCCCTGGGCGCGGGTCGAGGCGGTGGATCTGGATCTCCCGCCCGCCGCGGTGCGCGGGCGCCTGGCGGGGTCGGCCTTCACCCGTCTGCCCGCCGTGCGCCGCGGGGCCGCGGGGGCGGAGCAGGTGGTCGGCTACCTTCATCAGCTCGAGGTCCTCGCCGCCCCGGAAGGGGGCGATCCGGCCGGCGCGCTCCGCCCCCTCCTCGCGCTCCTCCCCGATCTGCCGGTGGACCGCGCCCTCGCCGAGATGCGGAGCCGGGGAGCGCGGCTGGCCCTCGTCGGCATCCCGGAGCGCCCCGCCGGCCTCGTCAGCCTAGCCGACCTGGTCGCCACCCTCTCCCGGGACGCCACACCGTGAGCGAAGAGCCGCGGTTTTCCGCCGCTGGTCGCAACCCCCGGCCCGCACTAGGATAGGGCCCCTCCCATGAACGACGCGCGCGAACGCTCCCGAGCCGGGGGGATCCTCGTCGCCGGGCTCGCCCTGGCGGCCCTCGGGCTCGGGGCCGAATCCCAGGTCTCCACGGATCAGTCCAGCCGCTCGATCCCGGTGGTGCCCGGCTACGGCACCGCGGACTCGAACGGGACGATGATCGCGGTGACCGGAATCGACGTCACCGGGGGATCGATCCTCTACCTCGTCGACACCCAGGCCCGCCAGCTCGCCGTCTACTCGGCGACCGGCGGGACGTCGAGCACGATGGGCGTGAAGTTCATCGGGGCACGCAAGATCGATCTCGACCTCAGGGTCGACGGCTACAACGACAAGTCGGACTACACCTACAAGGAGCTGGCCGAGCAGTTCAGCCGGGCCGGCGCCGGAGGAGGGGCCGCCGACGGGCAGTGACGGCCCCCGGGCGCTCTCCTTCCTTCCCCAGCGAACACCTCTCCCCCCACCCCGAACAGGAGGACCATCCGTGGCGAGCGAAGAGTTCTACAACTTCGAGGAAGCCCTCGATCAACTGCGCCTTAAGGAAGAGGAGCTGAAGCGCCTGGTGTCGGAGGGCGAGATCCGGGCGTTCCGCGAGGGCGAGACCATGCGGCTGCGCCGCGCGGACGTCGAGAATCTCAAGCGCGAGCTCGCCGGCGGCGAAGTGGTGGACCTGGAGGACTCCGGCGAGGAGCTCGTGTTCGAGGACGAGGTCGAGCTCGAGGAGGCCGGCATGGCGACCGAGGAGATCTCGGAGATGGACACCCTCCTCGAGGAGGATGTCGAGGACGTGGGCGAGCTGGAGCTGGGCGCGGGGGGCGAGGAGGTCGCGGCCGCCGCCGCCATCCCCGCCGTCCGCCGCACCTCGGCCATCGCCGCGTCCCGGGCGGTCGCGGAGGAGGGAGAGGGCCTCGGCTTCCGCGCGCTCGCGGTCGTGACGAGCTTCGTGCTCCTCCTGGGCTTCCCGCTGGCCATCTCCCACAGCACGGGCCACACGAGCGACATCGCCAAGGGGGTCGCGAAGATCTTCGGGGCGAAGTTCCCCGGCGGAGAGTAGGGGCGGGGGCAGATCGGTGCGGCGCGGCGAAGGGGATCGTCGCCCGTCGCCGCGCCCCACGCTTGCTCCGGGGTGGGCCGGCCGCTATCCATAGGGCCGCCGACTGGCTCTTCGCTTCCTTCCCGTCCACCCTCTTGCCCCCCGAACCCTGGGATGAAGATCGACACCCGGACCTGCTTCCGCCCCCTCCCCCCGATCCGGCTCTCCGCGCTCGTGCTGGGGACCGCCGCGCTCCTCCTCGGCTCTTCCTGCGTCTCCCAGGCCCGCTACGACGAGGCCATGGCGGAGCTCGCCTTCTATCAGCGGGGTCTCCAGGACCTCGAATCGGCCACGGCGCCGATCGAGGCCGAGAACGCGCTCTTGAAGAAGAAGCTCGCGGCCTACGAGGACGCGGCGACGCTCCCCTCCGCTTACACCGCGGGCATCGACGAGCGCCTCGCCGAGCTCCGGCGCATCGCCGAGGGATTCGGCGGCGCGCCGGGGGACGTCACGGTGCTGCAGGTCGAGGGAGGCTATGGCCTGCGGCTGAACGATGCGGTGCTCTTCGATTCCGGCCGGGCGGAGGTCCTCCCCGAGGGCCGCGAGATCATCAAGCGGCTCGCCCAGGAGATCGCGAGCCACCCCTACGCGCGGCTCTGGGTGCGCGGGCACACCGACACGGATCCCGTGAAGCGGCCGGAGACCGTCGATCGATTCCCCTACGGCAACATTCAGCTCTCCGCGGCGCGGGCCATCGAGGTCGCCGTGCTCCTGCGCCAGGAGCCGGGCATCGACGCCGCCAAGATCGTCGTGGCCGGCTTCGGCCCGAGCCTGCCCGTGGCGGCGAACGACACGGCGGACAACAAGCGCAAGAACCGGCGCGTCGAGATCTTCGTGATCGAGGACGAGGCCGCCGCCGGCGGCCGGTAGCGGCGTGGGGATCCCGCCCCGGCCCCGGCGCACGTGGCGGGCTCCCGCGGCGGGGCTCTCCCTCCTCGCGGCGGCCTGCGGCCCGGGGACCGGCGAGGGCTCGCGGGCCCTCTGGGAGCTCGAGCGGCTGGCCTTCGTCCCGGCGGGGCCGGCGACGATCCCGGGCTTCGTCGAGACCCACGCCGACTGCTCGCTCGAGCGCGCCATCGTCATCGACCTCTTCGAGTTCTCGCGGCTCGACGGCGCCGTGTATGGCTTCGAGCGCGCGGCCGGCGAGTTCCGCACCGACGCCGCCACCCCGGGCGAGGAGAAGCGGAACTGGCCCCTCTTCCTCTCCCTGCCGGAGGCCCAGGACCTCGCCGCGCGCCGCGGGATGCGCCTGCCCACCGCCAGGGAGTGGCTCCACGTCGCCACCGGGGACGGCACCCAGGCCTATCCCTTCCACGCGACGAGCTTCCAGCAGGGGATCGCGAACACCCTCGAGCTCGACGTGGGCACCCCGACGCCGATCGGGACCTTCGAGCGCGGGAAGAGCCTGCCCTTCGGCTGCTACGACCTCCTGGGGAACGTCTGGGAGTGGGTCGTGGACCTCGTGCCCGGCTACGAGGATCTCCACTTCCACGCGCCGGAGGTGGATCCGCAGTCCGGCGAGGCGCTCGAATGCTCCGTCCTGGGGGGGGGCTTCGATTCGGTGGAGCGGCGCACCTTCGGCCCCGCGCTGGAGGCCAAGGGGCCCCGCCTCCGGGTTCACGCCCGCCGCCAGCCGCGGGGGACCCTCTCGCCGGCCGTGGGGGCCCGGATGTGCGCCGACGCGGAGGCCTACCTCTGGGCGAAGGCCGGCGAGTGGGGGAGCGGGGCGGAGGCCCGGCGGCGGATCCGGACGACCGGCGGACGCTGGGCCCGCACCGCGGGCCGAGAAGTCGTGGGGACCTTTCTGGACGCGCTCGCCGGGCGGCCGGGGGCGCCCGCCGCCCTCCGCTGGCTCGCCGAAGGGGCCCGCGAGTGAGCGGAGGATCGCCTCGCCCCCCCTGGGCCGAGCTCCGCGCGGCCCTCGCCGCCGCGGGCTTTCGCCCGACCCGGGGGCGGGGCCAGAACTTCCTCCTCGACGGCAACATGCTCCGGGCGATCGCTCGGGACTCCGGGGTCGGCGCGGGGGACTTCGTGCTCGAGGTGGGGGCGGGCTCGGGGGCCCTGAGCCTCGAGCTCGCGCGCCGCGGAGTCCATCTCCTGGCGATCGAGATCGATCGGCGGCTGCTGGCGGTGGCCGCCCGCGCCCTCTCTTCCTTCCCCGCGGTCGCGCTCCTGGCGGGCGACGTCCTCGCCGGCAAGCACGCCCTCGCCCCGGCGGTCGCGGCTCGCCTCCCCGCCCAGGGTCCCTGGCACCTGGTCGCGAATCTCCCCTACTCGATCGCGGGCCCGCTCCTCATGGTCCTCGCCCGCCTTCCCCGGCCCCCCCAGACGATGAGCGTCCTGGTCCAGCGGGAGGTCGCGCTGCGGATCGCGGCCGACCCCGGGGAAAGCGGTTGGGGCGGGCTCGCCGCCAAGCTCGCGCCCCGGTACCGGCGGCGGCGGGGCCGGCGCGTCCCGCCCCAGCTCTTCTGGCCCCGGCCCCGGGTCGAGAGCGAGATGGTCCACCTCGACCGGGCGCCGGAGGGGGCGGAGCCGCGGGAGCTCGTCGCCTACGACCGGCTGGTCGACGGGCTCTTCCGCCACCGCCGCAAGGTCCTGCGGCGGAGCCTGGGGGACCTCCTGGGGGATGGGGAGGCCGCCCGAACCCTCCTGGAGGAGGCCGGGGTGGACGGGGGAGCCCGGGTCGAGGTTTTGGGGCCGGCCGAGCTCCTCCGCCTGGCGGGTTCTCCCCGCTGGGCGCCCCCCGGGGACGAGGAAGGCCGATAAGCGGCCCCTTTGCCTTGTGCTTCGCGGCGCGCGTGCTACGTTTGGGAACCAAGGACTGGCGGGCGCGGACGGTTCGTGGCGGCGGGCCACGGTCTAGACAGACAGGCGGCCGGACGTCTTCGCCCGCGATCCTGGCGGGCGGGACCTCCCTGCGGAGGCCCCGTGACGCGGGACGCCCCTGCCCCGAGGGGCCGTTCCGCCCGGTGAGCGACATCGGAGCCGGGCTTCGGATCCGGAGGGCACCCCACGTGCGGCCCCCGGGCCCCGGCCTCCCGAGGGAGACGCGCACCGGGTCCTCCCCTCCCAGCGGTTCGCCACTCCCCACCTCGGACAAGCCGTCCGCGCTTCCCCCTTCCGGCTCCCAAGCCCTTCCGCGCCCCGCGGGTCCGAGCGCCCCGCCGGCCGCCCTCCCGCCCCGGAATCGCCCGTGCAGGATCTCGAGTTTCGAGAACTCGTCGAGCGCGTGAAGCTCCGCTCGCCCATCGCGACGGTGGTGGGGGAGCGCGTGAAGGGGCTGAAGAAGCGGGGGGCCCTCCTGTGGGCCTGCTGCCCCTTTCATACCGAGCGAACCCCGTCCTTCGCGGTCGATCCCCGGCGCGGGACCTGGCGCTGCTATGGGGCCTGCGGGGAGGGCGGAGACGCCCTGAGCTTCCTCCAGCGCTTCGACGGCCTCTCCTTCCTCGATGCCCTGCGGCTCCTCGCGGAGAGCGCCGGGGAGAAGGTGCCGGACCTCTCCTCGCGCCCCTCCCAGGGACCCGCGGAGCGCCACCTCGATCGCCTGCGAGGAGCCGTGGACACCGCCCTTCGCCGCTATCGCGCCCTCTTCGCCGGACCCTCCGGCGCGCGGGCCCGCGCCTACATCCGCAACCGGGGCTTCACCCCGGCGACGGAGGAGGCCTTCGGGCTCGGCTGGGCCCCCGAGAGCGGCAATCCGATCCTCGAGGCGGCGGGAGCGGCGGGGATCCCCCTGGATCTCCTCGTGGAGGCCGGCCTGGCGAAGCGGGCCGAGGACGGGCGGCCCTACGACTTCTTCCACGGCCGGCTCCTCGTGCCCATCCGCGACCGCCTGGGCCGGGCCGTCGCCTTCGGAGGCCGCCTCCTGCCGGGGGACGAGCGTTCCGTCGGCAAGTACGTGAACACCCCGGAGACCCCCCTGTTTCACAAGGGGAGGATCGTCTTCGGGCTCGACCGCGCCGCCGCCGCCGTGCGCCAGCGGCGCGACCTGATCCTGATGGAGGGCTACACCGACGTGATGGCGGCCCATCAGACCGGCTTCCCGCACGCCGCCGCGCTCCTCGGGACCTCGACGACCGAGGAGCACGCCTCGCTGGTGCGCCGGAGCGGGGCGCACCGGATCTTCCTCGTCTTCGACGGAGACGAGGCGGGCCGCGCGGCGACCGAGCGGGCCCTGGCTGGGCTCCTCTCGCTCGGGCTCGAGCTCCGGGCCGCGAGCCCGCCCGAGGGGAAGGACCCCGCCGACATCCTGCTCGGGGAGGGGCCGGCCGCCTTCGCGGCCCTCCTGGAGGGCGCCCGGGACTGGTTCCCCTGGCTCGTGGAGGGGCTGCGGGGCGCCGGGGGCGCCGAGCTCGCCGCCGGCGTCGATCGGCTTTTCCTGCTCTTCGATCTCCTCCCCAAGCCGGTCGAGCGGGAGGTCCGCCTCCGCGAGCTCGCCGATTCGCTCGAGATCTCCCGCGCCGGGATCGCCGAGCAGTGGCGCGCGCACCGCGCCGGGCGGGTCCGGCGCGAGACCCCGGCCCCCTCGCGCCCCCCCGCTCCCGCCGGCGGGAAGCAGGCGGAGGACGCCTTCCGCGCCCTGGTGGGCGCGCTGCTCCTGGACAACAGCCTGATCCCCCTCTACGCCGAACTCGTGGAACGCTGCCCGCCGGGGGACCTGCGGGTCGTCTTCGAGGCTCTCCTCCACCTCCACGCCCACGGGGACGAGAGCGAGCCCGTCGACGCCGCCGCGGTGATCGCGCAGCTCGCCGATCACCCGGCCCGGGACCTCGTGGTCGCCCTCGAGCTCCTGGCCGCGACGGCGGAGAGCCCCCAGGCCCTGGCCCGGGACCAGGAGCTCTGGCTCGAGCGCCAGACCCACGCGCGCGAGCTGGCCGACCTGCGCGCCCGGCTCGGGGCGGGGGAGGGAGGGGCCGCGGAATCCCCCGCGGCGGTCTTGAAGAGCTTGCACGAACGACTCAGAGAGCGGTTCGTTCCCGCCTCCGGCTCCCCCCGGAATCCGTAAACCGACGGCACCATCCACCGACCATGGCCGACCGAATCGACACGATCATCGAGACGCTCGTGGACGAAGGCGCCCGGAAGGGCTTCCTGTCCTACGCCGAGATCAACGCCCTCCTGGAGGACCAGTTCGTCCCTCCCGACCGGATGGACCAACTGTTCATGTCCCTGGAGGACCAGGGGGTCGAGGTGGTGGACGACGCCGACGCGGCGGCGGAGGACGCGGAACCCGCGCTGGACGCCGAGGAGCCGTCCGAGGCCGACGCCGGTCCGACGGCCCCCGCCGCGGAGGCCGCGGAGGCCGTGCTCGAGCGCGTCGTCTCGCCGGAGCGCATCGACGATCCGGTGCGCATGTACCTGACGCAGATGGGCGAGATCCCGCTCCTGACGCGGGCGGAGGAGATCCACCTCGCCAAGGCGATCGAGGTCACGCGCAAGCGCTTTCGGAAGAAGTGCATGGGATCGGGCCTGTGCATGACCGCGGCCCTGCGCACCCTCGACGAGGTCCAGCGCGGCGAGCTCGCCTTCGACCGGACCCTGAAGGTCAACCCGAATCCCAAGCCGGACGACGACCCGAAGATCGTCGAGACCCTCGGCAAGCATTATCTGGCCCTGCGGCTGCCGGTGAACATCGAGACGATCCGCCGGCTGCTCGGCCGCATCCGCGAGGAATACGCCGTCCTCCTGGACCCCAAGCAGCCCCGGGCCCGCCGCTCGGCGCAGCTCAAGGCGGTGCAGGCGCTGCGCCGGAAGCTCGTGATCCTGATCGAGGAGTGCCACCTGCAAGTGAAGAAGGTGCGCCCCTACGTGCAGATGCTCGAGGAGCACTACCGCGAGATGCGGGGAGTGGAGCGCAAGCTCAACGCGCTCAAGGGCGCGAAATCCGCCCCGGCGGCCGAGCTGCGCGAGCGGCTGATCGAGCTGGAGCTCATGGCCCTCGAGCCGGCCGACCGCCTGCGCCGGCGCATCGACCAGGTCCGCCTGCACCACGAGGAGTACGAGGAGGCGAAACGCCAGCTCTCCAGCGGCAACCTGCGCCTCGTCGTTTCGATCGCCAAGAAGTATCGCAACCGCGGGCTGTCCTTCCTCGATCTGATCCAGGAGGGCAACACCGGCCTCATGAAGGCGGTGGAGAAGTACGAGTACCGCCGCGGCTACAAGTTCTCGACGTATGCCACGTGGTGGATCCGCCAGGCGATCACCCGCTCGATCGCCGACCAGGCGCGCACGATCCGGATCCCGGTGCACATGATCGAGACGATGAGCAAGCTGCGCAACGTCACCAAGAAGCTCGTGCAGCAGAAGGGCCGCGAGCCCTCGGTCGAGGAAGTGGCGGAGGCTTCGGGGATCTCCGTCGACGAGGCGAAGCGGGTGATGAAGATCTCCAAGCACCCGATCAGCCTCGACCGCCCGATCGGCGACTCGGAGGACAGCTACTTCGGCGATTTCATCGAGGACGAGTCCGCCGAGAGCCCCGTGCAAGCGGCCGGCCACGAGATGCTGCGCGAGCGCATCAACGAGGTGCTGAACACGCTCACCTTCCGGGAGCGCGAGATCATCAAGCTCCGCTACGGCATCGGGGACGGCTACACCTACACCCTCGAGGAAGTGGGCCGCATCTTCCGGGTCACCCGGGAACGGGTCCGCCAGATCGAGGCCAAGGCGGTGCGCAAGCTGCGCCACCCCGTGCGGGCTCGCCAGCTCTCCAGCTTCCTCGACGGCCCCCAGCCGGAGCAGGAGCTCGACGAGTCCGACTACGAGCTCGGAGATTGAGGAGAGGGGAAGGGAGTTCCGCCCTTCCCGATCTCCGTGATGGCGCGGGCGGCAACGCCGGACGGCGCCGCCGCAGCGGGCCGGCAGTTCGGCGCTCCTCCCGCCCTGGGGCGGCTTCCGGCGCCACGCCCGCCGGCGCCCTCCCGCTACCCCCGGGGCCCGGACCCTCCAGGGCTCCGGCAAGTTGCCGTAACCCCTGGCCGGGTCGGGATTCCGAGTGGGGACTGGCGTTCGTCGACCACCCTGGTTAGGTTGCGGGAGTGGCGCGGCAGGAGGGACGAGCGCGAGGTGGC
>JBFMCU010000079.1:0-4303 GCA_040754415.1 Planctomycetota bacterium | reverse complement strand
CACGGGGCTCGTGAACGAGATGGCCTGGTCCCAGGGGCTCGTCGAGCATTACCTCGACGCGGGCTACGAGACGCTCGTCATGGAGTGGAACAACCCCCGCCGCCACCATCCGGAGTGGAAGCACGAGTGGCGCTACCGGCCGGTCTGGACCGAGTCGCCGGGGGGCGAGCGGATCGCAGTCCTGTGGGCGGATGCGGTCGCCTTCCAGAAGTTCCAGCGGGCGGTCGTCGACGATCTGGAGATCGCGGAGTACGTGGACTGGGTGCGGGGGCAGGGCGCCGAGCGGCCGCGCCACCTCTTCCTCTATGCGAGCGACGCGGAGGTCTTCGACTGGCGGCCGGGCCGCTTCGCCGCCGAGCCGCCGCCCGGCGAGGGGGAATGGCGGCGGTTGCGAGAGGTCCTCGCCGCCCTGCATGCGGCCGGCGTCTCGTTCACGACGCCGGCGCGCGTGCGCGCGGATCCCGCCTTCCGCCCGCCGCGCACCCTCTGTCTGCGGAGCGCGGCCGACCCGATCCCCGTGAAGAAGCAGCCCAAGTACAACGCGACGCGCTGGGCGCTCTCCGGCTGGGACGACGTGGGCCTGAACAGCGAATGCCACGCCCGGGCCCGCGCGCTCACTGCGGCGGGGACGGGGCCGGAGGAATGGCGAGCCCTGTGCCGCGACTGGGCCTCCGACCTGCGCACCCACCTGACGGAGAAGCGTTGGCGGGCGCACCGGGAGCGGATCGCGCGCGCCGTGCCGCCGGCGGCGGAGGCTCCGCCCGGTCCGCCGCTCGCAATGGCGCGGGTCGAGTCCCGCGGCCGGCACCTCGTGCTCGAGACCGACGGCGTGCGCGCGACCCTGATCCCGCGCCGGGGGCTCGCGATCGCCGCGCTCGGCTTCTCCGCCGCCGGCCCCGCCGATCTCGCCGGGACGCTGCCGCACGGCCACTTCGACGACATCGACTGGGCGGCGGACTTCTACAGCGGGCACACGGTGGTCGAGATGCCGGCTCGCGCGCGCGTCACCGACCTCGAGCGGGTGGAGCCCGCCGTCGACCGGCGCGCCGATCGCCTGGAGGTCCACGCCGTGGTCCCGACGGCCCTCGGTCCGCTCGCCAAGCGGGTGACGCTCTTCGCCGATTGCCTGGAGCTCCGCTACGGGTTCTCGGCGTGGGGCGAGCGGCCCCTCGGGAGCCTGCGCACGGCGATCCTCACCCTCCTGCCGGAAAACCTGGGCGAGGACCTGACGATCACGTGCGCGAACGGCGGCGCGCCGGAGACGTTCCGGGTGAACGAGGAATGCGACCATGGGGCGAGCGTCTCGCCGCTGGTCTCCGCCACCGCCGCCTTCGGGGCGACGGACGGCGAGCTCCGGCTGGACGACGGGCGGATCGGCCTCGAGCTCGCCTGGCGGCCCGAGGAGGCGGCCGCCCTGCCGCTCCTGACGCACCAGAGGATCGGGGGGAAGCGCTTCCTGCGGATCGCGTTCTCCCTCTCCGAGGTGGACGAGACCCATCGCCCCGGGGCGCCGTTGCGCGATTTCCGGCTGACGATCCGCGGGCGGAGGCTCGCCGAATGAGGAGGGACGCGCCGTGAACGGCCCGAAGCTCGTCGCCGAGGTCTCGAGCAACCACCACCGGGACCGGGAACGCTGCCTCCGGTTTGTCGACGTCGCCGCCGAATGCGGCTGCCAGGCGATCAAGTTCCAGCAGTTCCGCGTGCGGGAGCTCTTCCACGAAACCGCGCTCCAGTACAACCCCGCCCTTCGCGAGCGGGAGGCCTGGGAGCTGCCGGAGGAGTTCAACGCGGAGATCGCCGCGCGGGCGCACGCGCGGGGGATCGAGTTCGCGAGCACGCCCTTCTACTGGCGGGCGATCGACGTGCTGGCGCCCCTCGTGGACTTCTTCAAGCTCGCCTCCTACCAGATCCTCTGGCTCGACTTCCTGGCGGAGGTGGCGGCGCGGGGTAGGCCGGTGGTCCTTTCCACCGGCATGGCGACCCTCGACGAGGTCGCGGAGGCCGTCGACGCCATCGTCGCCGCCGGCTGCGACGACCTGACGCTCCTCCACTGCGTCTCGACCTATCCCACCCCCGTCGCGCAGGCGAATCTCCGGGCGATCGGGACCCTGCGAGAGGCCTTCGGCCGTCCCGCGGGCTGGTCGGACCACACCGTGGACGTAGAGACGGTCGTCCGCGCGGTGAAGAAGCACGGCGCCGAGCTCGTCGAGTTTCACTTCGACCTCGACGGGAAGGGGGCGGAGTTCTCCGGGCGGCACTGCTGGCTCCCCGCTGGCGTGCGCGCGCTGCAGGCGGCCCTCGCGGATGCGGCGCCGCCGCCGCCCGCGCATCCCTCCGACGGGGACGGCCGGAAGGTGCCGCGGGCCGGGGAGGCGGACGAGCGCCTCTGGCGCTCCGATCCCTCCGACGGGAGGCGGCCGCTCCGGGAGAAGCGCCGCGAGCTTCGCGCGGGAGGCGCCCGATGAGCGGCGCGGGCGCGGGGATCGTCGCCGCGCGCTGGCCGGCGGTCGCGGTCTGGCTCGCGGCACCGGGGCCGGCGCTCTCCATCGGCCGCACCGAAGGGACGCCGGTCGCCACGCTCGTCGCCGATGGCATCCAGCTCGCCGGGGCCTACGATCCCGCCGCCGAGGCCGCGCTCCAAGCGGAGCTCGTCCCGCCGGACGCCCGGCGGGCGACCTGCTACGGGATCGGGCAGGGCGAGCTCCCGCGCGCCCTGCTCGCGCGCGAAGCGCTCGCCGCGCTCGACGTCGTCCTCTTCCACCCGGGTCTCGCCCGCGCCGTTTTCGCCGGTGCCGACCCAACGGACTGGCTCGCCGATCCGCGCCTGACGCTCTCGCTCGCCCGCGACCACGCCGAGCTCGCCCCTCCCTTCGCCGCCGCGCCCGCCGACCTGCGCCTCGCCGAGCGGGACGCGATCCGCCTCGCCGACCTCGTGCGCCTCGAGCTCGCCACGCCCCACATCCGCCGCCACCTGCGGGCGGGGGAGGAGGAGATCGCCCGGCGGCTGGCGGCGAACCGCGACCTCGTGGCGGCCGACGGGGACGTCGCCGAACTCTTCGGGACCGCCCGGGGGGCGTCGATCCTCGTCGCCGCGCCCGGTCCGAGCCTCGCCGATCACTACGGGATGCTGCGGGAGCGCGGCGGGCGGCCCCTGATCGCCGTCGATGCGGCCCTCCAGCCGTGCCTTGCCGCCGGCGTGCGCCCGGACGTGGCCGTCGCCGTCGATCCCCACCGCCACGGCCCGGAGTTCCTCCTCGCCGCTTCGGCGGCGGCGACGGCGGGGATCACGCTCGTCTACGATCCCGTCGTGCCCCGCGCCGCCCTCGAGCGCTGGGCCGGCCGGCGGCTCGCGATGTACGCGAGCGGGCCGCGCCACGAGGCGCTCCGCCGCATCCTCCCGCGGGGCGAGCTCTGGAGCTCCGGCTCCGTGCTCCATCCCGCCGTCGCCCTCGCCGTGGCGATGGGGGCGGCGGAGGTCGTGCTGTGCGGCGCGGACTTCGCGATCCTCGGCGGGGCGAGCCACGTCGCGGGCTTCGCGTGGAGGAAGGAGCTCGCTGCCCGCCCCGGGGGCGCCACGGTCGAGAACGGCTTCGGCGAGCGCGTCCCCTCGCTCCCGAACCTCGTCGGCTACCTGCGCGACCTCGAGCGCTTCCTCGCCCGCCACCCCGGGGTGCGCTGGATCAACGCGAGCCGCCGCGGCGCGCGCATCGCCGGCACCCGCTACCCGGAGGAGGTCCATGGCCGCTGACCTCGAGCCCGCCCGCGCCGCGGCCCTCGCCGCCGCCCGCTCCTTCCGCCTGGGGATGGATGCCCAGGGGAACGAGGCGTTCGTGGCGTTCGTGGATGCCGTGCAACCCGCTCTGGCCGCCTCGCCGACGCTGGCCGCCGCGGTCTCGCCCCTCCTGGGGCCGCTCCTCGCCGCCCAGGAGCGGGCGGACACGCTGCGGATGGCGGATCTCCTCGAGTTCGAGATCCGGCCCCGGCTGGAAGAGAAGAGCTCCGCAGGAGGCTAGTCCGCGTCCAGGAGCTCGTCCTCCCCCGCCTGCGCGATGTCCGGGACGCGGAAGTAGGGTATCCGTCCGAGCGTTGCTGAGCTGCGGATCCGGGCCGACGACTGGCCTGGGGAGTGACGAGAGCGAGAGCGCGCGGGCGGCCGGTGAGCGCAGCGGCCTCGGGGGTAAGCGTCACGCGACCCCCGCACCCTGTGCCGGTGGCCCCGGGATGGGGCAGAGGACCCCCACCTGCCCGGATAGGGCTGGGGGTGTGGCGACCTACGAGCTGGCCAGCCGGGCGACGAGTTCTG
>JBFMCU010000078.1:0-9989 GCA_040754415.1 Planctomycetota bacterium | reverse complement strand
TGTGGTATCCGCCGCCCTCCACCTCGACGTAGGCGAGCCCCGGCGAGAGCGCCGGCACGTCGCACTGGCCGTCGGCGTTGTACCCCCAGGCCACCACCGACCCGTCGCTGCGCAGCGCCAGACTGTGTTTTCCGCCCGATGCGATCGCCACGTACGCGAGCCCCGGCGGCAGCGCCGGCGCGTCGCACTGGCCGCTGGTGTTCCATCCCCATCCCACCACCGACCCGTCGCTCCGGCGTGCCAGGCTGTGCCACGTGCCACCCGCTACCTCGACGTAGGAGAGACTCGGCGGCAGCGCCGGCACGTTGCACTGGCCGAAGAGGTTGCTTCCCCACGCCAGGACCCAGCCATCGCTGCGGACGGCGAGGCTGTGCAGACCCCCCCCTGCGATATCGAGGTAGGTGAGACCCGGGGGCAGCTCCGGCACATCGGACTCGCCCAACCAGTTGTCTCCCCAGGCCACGACCGTTCCGTCGCTGCGGCGCGCCAGGCTGTGGGAATCTCCCCCTGCCACCTCTACGAAGGTGAGCTCGTCCGGCAGGGCGGGGACGTTGCACTGGCCGTAGTAGTTGTATCCCCACGCCACGATCGTGTCGTCGCTGCGACGCGCCAGGCTGTGGTCCATACCGCCCGCGACTTCAACGTAGGTGAGACCCGGCGGCAGCGCCGGCACGTCGCACTGACCGCGGTAGTTGTATCCCCAGGCCACGATCGACCCGTCGCTGCGGCGCACGAGGCTGTGGAACCCACCGCCCACGACCGCGACATATGTGAGCCCCGGCGAAAGGGCGGGCACGTCGCACTGCCCATCGCCATTGAGTCCCCAAGCCACGACCCTACCGTTGCTGCAGACCGCAAGGCTATGTACGCCGCCGCCTGCCACCTCGACGTAGGTGAGACCCGGCGGCAACAAGGGCACGTTGCACTGCCCGTGCGAGTTGCTCCCCCAGGCCACGACCGAGCCGTCGCTGACGCGGGCCAGGCTGTGGGACCGGCCCGCCGCCACCTCGACGTAGGCAAGGCCCGGCGAGAGCACCGGCACGTTGCACTGACCGTAGGTGTCGTCCCCCCACGCCACGACCGAACCGTCGCTGCGGCGGGCGAGGCCGTGACTCCCTCCCGCCGCCACCTCGACGTAGGCAAGGCCCGGCGAGAGCGCGGGCACGTCGCACTGGTTCGAGTCGTTGTCTCCCCATGCCGCGATGGAGCCGTCGCTGCGGAGCGCGAGATTGAAGTACCAGCCGGCCGCCACCTGAACGTAGGCGAGACCCGGCGGCAGCGCCGGCACGTCACACTGCCCGCCGTAGTTGGTTGTCCAGCCCGCGACCGAGTTGTCGCCCATCGCCACCAGCGTGCCGTCGCCGCGCCGCGCCAGGCTGTGGTGGGCGCCGCCCGCCACCTCGACGAACAGCTCGTGATGCCAGGCGCTGTCGACCACCTCGCCGCCCCAGCCGGCGACCTCCTCCTGCGCGGACGCCCGGCTCGCGGTCGCGAGCACCATCATGCCCGCCGCCGCCAGGACCAGCGCGCCTCCGTGCGCCCGCGCCAGCAAGCGCCCCGCCCCGACCTCGCACGCCGGATCCACTCGCATCGCGGCCATAGCAGCATTCCTCGGACCGAGGCCTTCGGCCCGCATGCCGCCACCCCCCTCGCCAATGCGTGCGCGCTCCGGAGGGTGGCAGACGGTCCGGCCTCACCCGTACCTCGCGACCTTATCCCCACCCCCCGAAGCCCGCAAGGTGGCGGTTCTGGAGGCCCCAGAACGATAGAAGCCTCCCGCATCGCAGGGGACTCGCGAGAAGGCGCGCGGGCGGCGGAGGGCGTCGCCGACGCCTTCGATCCCGCCGTTTCCTGGCCCTCCAGCACGGCGGCCTCGCCAATCCACCTGGGTAAGCATCGGCGGGCTCGAAGCGACGAGCCTCGCCCCGGGCCGGTTCGGACGCCCCGCGCCCGCGCGCTCACGGATCGCCCCGATCCCCCGGCGGCGCTCTTCTGCCGGGTGGACGAGCTCGTCGCCGCCGCCTTCCGCTGATCTACCGGCCGAACGGCCCCGTGCGCTCGGTCTTGCGGAGCTCCTCCTCCTCCATCCAGAGGATCTCCGCGGTGTCGATGTTCACGCACTGGAGCGTGAACTGGTAGTAGACGTCTTCCTTGCGCACGCCGCCGGACTCGATCGAGGAGCCCTTGCGCTTCTCGATCGAGCGCAGGGCGCCGAAGAGGACGACGTCGGCGCCGAGCTGCTTGCCGAACGAGCGCATCATGTCCTCGCGCACGCGGCCCGAGCCCTGCTGGAAGCGCACCTGCTCGCCGATCTCGTCCTGGCCGGCCTGGGCGGCGACGAAGCGGAACTTGCCGCTCTTCAGGAGCTGGTTCTGGATCTTGTCGGTGATCCCCTGGGTGTCGATGTGCTCCGAGGTGCGGTTCTCGACGCCGCCCATGTACACGATGATGCGCTTGTCGTCGCCCTTGCCCGAGCTGTCGAGGTAGTTCAAGCCCTGGGAGGAGATCAGGGACTCGACCATCCCCCCGGCGAGGTTCTGGAGGTCGGTCGAGCCGAAGTCGATGGTCAGCGTCTCGGTGCGGCCGGGGTCGTCGTAGTCGACGGAGCTGCAGGCGCCGAGCACGGCCGCGAGGGCCAGGATGGAGAGGGACTTCTTCATGGTTGGAGTCGGGGTTGGGACGCACGTCGGCGTCGGTCGGATCGATCAGGGGCTCAATCGACGGTGTTGGGCTTCTGGACGTACAGCCGCCAGCTCGTGGCCTGGGGCGTCGGAGCGACGAGGTGGAGGATCTCGAACCCCTTGCCGGGGATCGATACCGGCCGCCAGTGGTCGGGCCAGTCGATCTTGTAGCCGGAGTCGTCGAACCACACCGCGTTCCACTCGAAGGCGAGGTTGGAGCCGCGCGTGTTGTGCAGCTCGAACTGCACGTGCAGCCGGTCGTCCCGCCGCTCGGAGCGGATGTCCTGCATCTCGAGGTCGTCCGAGATGCCGGATACGCCCTCGATCTTCTGCCACTCCTCGCCCGGGAGGTAGGTGTCCTGGGACGTGCCCTTGGACTGGCAGGCCGCCGCCCCCAGGACCAGGGCGAGCCCGAGGACCGCCCCGCCGAGATGCCTCATTCCGTTGCCGTTCTTCCGCATGGTGCGCCTCCGCGCGTCTCTCTGCTCCGGTCTCACTGCTGGTGGACTTCGAGCGCGGCGCCTTCCGCGGCCGGAGCGGCGGGGAGGGGCTCGACGGGGCGCCCGCCGATCACGTGGGCGTAGAGGTCCGTTCCCACGGATCGGGCGAGCACGACCAGCGTCTCGCCGGGTTCGAGCTCGAAGGTCCCGAGAGGCCGCGACGATCCGCCGCGGGCCTCCAGGATGTACGTACAGGCGCCGGGGGGGACGAAAAGGCGGGCGGCCTGCCACGAGTCGGGCAGGGTGAGCCACGCGCGCAGGTCGGCGCGCTCGCTGATCGCCGCGAAGAGGTCCCCCGCGATCCGCCCCGCCAGCCCGTGCTTCTTCTGCGCTTCCTTAGTGAGCTCGCGCTTCAGGATCCCCCGGGCCACCGATTTCGCCGCCATCCACGCGACCCGGTCCTCCAGGTTCTCCACCGCGACGTCGGCGACGCTCTCCAGGACCTCGGTGCGCACGCCGACCCCGCTCGTCGTCTCGACGAGCTCGAGCGCGGCGACCGGCTGGGGTCGGCGCTCGTAGATGGGCACGGCGAAGGGGATCAGCCCGTCCGGCGTCGGCACGACGAGGCTGCCCTCCACCTTGAACGGGGCGAGCCCCACGCCAGCGAGGACGACGACGCTCGCCGCGCCGGCGGGGAGCTCGAGGTCCGGCCCGAAGCGCTCGACCCAGAGGGCGAGCTCGTCGGCGCGCCCGAGCCGTCCGGCGAGCCGCACGAGGGCGCGGCCGGCGAGCTCCTCGCCGACGCCCTTCTCCACCATGCGCTGGTAGTCGATGGTGGCATCGTCCCAGTCGCCGAGCAGCTCGTAGGCGAGGGCGGAGACGAAGTGGCCGAGCCCCCCGGCGTGGTAGCTCGTCTCGTAGAGCTTCTCCTCGGCCTCCAGGAGCTGGTTCGCCCGCCGGGCCTCCACGTAGACGTCGTCGAGCCGCCCCCGGGCGAGGTAGGCCATGGCGAGCCCGGCGTGGACGTAGACCCGCTCGAAGCCCTCGCCCTGGTAGGCGCGCATCGTGTCGTTCAGGACCCAGGAGCCGAGGAGCTCGCCGAAGCGCTCCGGCCCGAGGAGCGCCCGCTCCTCGATGTCCGCGGCCGCCGCGGCCGCTCGCTCGAGGCTCGCCTGCGCCCCGTCCCAATCCCCGGCCGCCAGGGCCACCATCCCTGCCTCGGCGCCGGCGAGGAATTCCGAGCCCCCGAGCTCCGTGTCGCCGTAGGCGGCCTGCGCCGCCGCGAGATGTCCTCTCTGGAAGTCATGCAGAGCCCCCGCCGTCCGCGCGGTGTAGGAGGCGCATCCGCTCCCGCCGAGCGCGAGGACGGCGGCGGCGGCCAGGCCGAGCCCGGCGCGGCGCCGCCCGGGCGCTCCCTGGAGAGCGCCGCAGGGGATGGTTAGGGCGAGGGAAAGGGAGCGCATCCGAGCGCGGGAGGAGGATCGACGGCGGGGGAGAGATGCTCGGCTCGCGGCGGCGGGGGTGCAACCCCCGAGAGGGGGAACCGCGCGGCTGGGGACCCTCCCTACGCAAAGCCCTTGCCAGCATGGGGGAAAAGGGGCGATCCCCCGCCCCGCGTTCCGCGCCCTTCCGGACCCCGATATACTGCCCGGCCCATGGCTCCTCCCCGCTCCGCGAAGATCGTCGCCGGCGCCGCCGCGCCGCGCTCGATCGGCCGGGACACCCCGATGATGGAGCAGTTCTGGCGGGCCAAGAAGGAGGTCCCCGGCGCCCTGCTCTTCTTCCGGATGGGGGACTTCTACGAGCTCTTCCACGAGGACGCCGTCACCGCGTCGCGGGCTCTGGGTCTCACGCTCACGTCGCGGGCCAAGGGCGAGGAGGCGATCCCGATGGCGGGGGTGCCGGTGCGCTCCGTCGAGAGCTACCTGATCCGGCTCGTGCGCCAGGGCTTCAAGGTGGCGATCTGCGAGCAGCTCCAGGACCCCCGGGAGGTCAAGGGGATCGTCGAGCGCGGGGTCGTGCGCATCGCGACCCCGGGCACCCTGACCGAGGAGGAGGCCCTCGACGCGCGGGCGGCGAGCTTCCTCGCGAGCCTGTGGATCGGGCGGCGGGCGGCGGGACTGGCCTGGGTCGATCTCTCCACGGGCCGGATGCTGGCGGCGGAGGTCGCGCCGGAGGCGCTCTCCGACGAGCTCGCGCGGGTGCGGCCGGCCGAGCTCCTCGTCCCCCGGGACGCCTTTGCCGATCGCCCGGCCCTGCGCTCCGAGCTCGTCGAGCACCTGCAGACGGCGCTGACCGAGCGGGAAGCCTGGCGCTTCGACCGCGAAACGGCGGCGCGGCGGCTCGCCAAGCACTTCCGCGTCCTCTCCCTCGAGGGCTTCGGCATCGAGACGGACTCGGCGATCGTGCCGGCGGCGGGGGCGCTGATCGAGTACGTGGAGGAGACGCAGCACGCCGCCTGCGAGCACATCGTGCGCATCGAGCGGGTCGCGGCCGACGAGCACCTGGTGCTCGACCGTGCCACGCGCTCCTGCCTCGAGCTCGTGGCGACGCAGCGCGACGGGCGCCGCGAAGGGACGCTGCTCGAGGCGGTGGACGCGACGCTCACCGCCATGGGCGCGCGGCTCCTGCGCGAGTGGGTGCTCGGCCCGCTGCGCCGCGTCGACGCGATCCGCTACCGCCAGCAGGCGGTGGAGGAGCTCGCCGGTGCGCCGTTCCGGCGCGAGGAGGTGCGCGAGCTGCTCGAAAAGGTCCTCGACGTGGAGCGGCTCGCCGGCAAGATCTCGACCGGCCGGTGCAACGCCCGCGACCTCGTCGCTCTCGCCGACTCGCTGCGGGTCGCGCCGCTCCTGGCCGCGAAGCTCGCCGGCGTCTGGTCGCGGGCCCTCGCCGACCTGCGCGACGAGATCGACCCCCTCGACGACCTGACCCGGCGCATCGACGCCACCCTGCGCGACGATCCCCCGCTCACCGTGCGCGAGGGCGGGATCGTGCGCGACGGCTTCTCGGCCGAGCTGGACGAGCTGCGCCAGATCGCCGGCGACGCCAAGTCGTGGATGGCCCGCTTCCAGGCCGAGGAATCGGCGAAGAGCGGCCTCCCGGGGCTGAAGATCGGCTTCAACTCGGTGTTCGGCTACTACCTCGAGGTGCCGCGCGGCCAGGTGGCCCGGGTGCCCGCCCACTACATCCGCAAGCAGACGATCAAGACCGCCGAGCGCTACGTCACGCCCGAGCTGAAGGAGTTCGAGACCAAGGTACTCAAGGCCGAGGAGCTGGGGCGCGATCTCGAGTACCGGATCTTCGTCGCGCTGCGCGACGAGGTGGCGGCCGAGGTACGGCGCGTCCTCGACACGGCGCGGGCGATGGCGCGGCTCGATGTCCTCGCCGGCCTGGCCCAGGTGGCGGCCGATCACCACTACGTCGCGCCGATCGTCGACGACGGGGACGAGATCCTCGTCACCGAAGGACGCCATCCGGTGATCGAGCGCTCGCCGGCCTGCGCGACCTTCGTGCCCAACGACTGCGCCATCGACCTCGGCGCGCGGCGCATCACGATCCTGACCGGCCCCAACATGGCCGGCAAGTCCACCTACATCCGCCAGGTGGCCTTGATCGTCCTCCTCGCCCAGATCGGCGCCTTCGTTCCCGCCGAGAGCGCCCGCATCGGCGTCGTCGATCGCATCTTCACGCGCGTCGGCGCCGGCGACGACATCAGCCGCGGCGAGTCGACGTTCATGGTGGAGATGGTCGAGATCGCCAACATCCTGAACAACGCGAGTCCGCGCTCGCTCGTCATCCTCGACGAGGTCGGCCGGGGCACCTCCACCTTCGATGGCCTCGCCCTCGCCTGGGCCATCGCCGAGCACGTGCACGAGCGGGTCGGCTGCCGCACCCTCTTCGCCACCCACTACCACCAGCTCACCGACCTCGCCGCGCGCTATCCCGGCTTCGCCAACCGGAACGTCGCGGTGCGCGAGTGGGGCGACGAGATCGTCTTCCTCCACAAGATCGTCGACGGCGGCACCGACCGCTCCTACGGCATCCACGTCGCGCGGCTGGCCGGCGTCCCCCGCGAGGTCATCGACCGTGCCCGCTCGATCCTCGCCGACCTCGAGCAGGACGAGGAGGGCCTCGCCGCGCGCATCCTCGAGCACGCCGCCGCGCCGCCGGCACCCGCGCCGGGCGGCATCCAGCTTGGCCTCTTCCCGGCCGCTCCGAGCGAGGTCGAGCGCCGCCTGCAGAAGCTCGACCTCGACCGCCTCACGCCGATCGAGGCCCTGCTCGCCCTGCGCGAGCTCCGGCAAGCGCTGGAGTAGGGTGTGGCCGGCCGCACCATGGAGTCGCCCCTCGGATCCCGGATTCGTCCCACCGAGCCCGCCCCCTCCATGAGATCAGCGGAGGTTTCGGATCGCACGACCTGGGTCATGTTCCTCACGCTCCTCGCGGCCCACGTGTTCCTCGCGTGGCGCGAGGCGTCCCTGGTGGGGATCACCATCGACGAGCGAACGTATTTCCACGCTGGCCACATCATCCTGAGCTCCGGCTGGACGCACCTCGCCACCTGGTTCCACGGTCCGCTCCCCTACTACTTCAACCAGCTTCTGGCGCCTCCCCTGCCCCCCGGCGGCCTCGAGGCGGTGGCGGAGGAGATGGAGTACATCTTCTGGGGACGGGTCGGAATGCTGCCGTTCTCCATTCTGGCAGCGAGCGTCGTGTTCCTCTGGTCCCGCCGCGCATTCGGCAATCTCGGGGGACTCTTCTCCACGGCGCTGTTCACGCTCAACCCGCTGACGATCGGTTACTCCGGTCTCTTGGTGGTGGACATGGCCCACACCGGAGCCGCCCTCCTCTGCCTGTATCTCCTGTGGAGATTCGTGCAGAGGCCGACGATTCTGCGCTGCGCGCTCACCGCGGTCGGCCTCGGCGTCGCCCTCGCCACGAAGTACCTGGCCTTCTTCCTCTTTCCCCCGGTGATCGCCATCGCCGCCGGGCAGGCGTTTCGCGCGCGGTGGCGGGGAGAGGGCGGGACGGCCGCCCGCGGGATCCTGGCGGCCGCCGGTGCGTCGTTCGCGATCCCCGTCCTGGCGATCGTGACGCTGCACGCCTGCTACGGCTTCCGGGTCGGCTGTGCTTCGACCGCCGCCGGCGACTACCGCGCCGAGCTGCTGCGCGACGCAATGGAGATGCCAGCGGTCCGCCCGCTCGTCGGCCGCCTTCCGGCGCCTCTTCTGCAGGGCATGGACTTTCACTTGGACCGCGTGAACAACCTGCCTTTCGAGCCGTACCTGGACGGCCGGTTCGCCGCACGTTTTCCCTCCTATTATCTGCGGGGGTTTCTCTACAAGACTCCCGAGTGGATGATCGCGCTCACGATCTGGCTGCTCCTGTTCCGGATTCCGCGCTGGCTGCGAGGAAGGGGTTCCCTCGCCGAGCGTTCGACGCTGTGGATCGCTCTTCCGGTCGTGGTGATCCTGGGAGGCTACTTTAGCCTGCTTTCCGGTCAGCAGGAGGGAGTGCGCTACATCCTGCCTTTGTACGGGTTGCTCATGATCCTCCTGGGTTCCGTGGGACAGGCGAGCCTGCTGGCGCGACTGCCCCGGGGAGCGTGGGCAGCTCTCGTCGCGGCTGTTGCGCTCTTCCACGGATGGGATCTCGCCGCGAACTGGCCCAACCTAATCGGCTACTACAACCTGTCCGCCGGCGGCCAGGGCGCGGCGTACCGCCACTTCCAGTACTCGAACTCCGAGTGGGGACAATACGGGGAGACCGGCCTCGCCGCGCTCCGACAGACGGAACGAGAACCGTTCGAGGTCCTCACCGCCGACTCCGGCCCCCGTTTCGGACGCGTGGCGATCGGGCTTCTACAACTCACGAGACGGGATCCCGAGGATCGGACGCGGACGCGGCATTGGCTCCACGCCTTCACGGCGGTCCGACACATCGGGGCCGCCTACTGGCTGTTCGATGTCGCTCCCGAGGAGTTCGAGCGCGTTGTTGCCGAGAAGGACGACCCGCGCGTGCGCGCGGATCTCGCCGTCGCCTATCTCGGTGGCGGTCGCCTCGAGGATGCGCGCCGGCACATCGCGCTCCTTCCCGAGGAGCGCGCGCGGCCGCTCGACACGCTCGTGACCCTCCGGGAGCGATCCCTCGCCGGCCCCATCGACCTCCCGGCGATGCTCGCGCTCCTGGACGGCTTGATCGGACTTGGCCGCTTCGACGTGGTCGGGGAAGTGATCGCCAGCCATCCCGACCATGCCGTGACCGAGCAGGCGCGGTTTCCCATGTTCCTGGCCTCCGCCTTATGGGACAGCGGACAGCAGGAGGCGGCCATCGAGGCCCTGGAGCAACGGCGAGACCTCGGTTTTGCGCCGGCCTCGTTCCTCCTCGCCCGGTACTATGGCGAGATCTTCCGCTACGACGAGGCGATCGCCGTCCTCGAGCGACTGCCGGAGCAAGCCCCCGGCGTGAACGAAGAGAAGGTGCGCGGAATGCTGGCGTTCCTGCGGGCCCAGCAGGCTTTTTGGGAGTCGCTCCGGAGCGCGCTGCGCTGACGTTCCTCCCCCCCCCCCTCGCTCCGGTACAGTCCGCGCCGAGCTCCCCCGACGGCACGAACCCCTCCGGCGACCATTCATGGCCTCCCCCACCACCCAGCCGACCCCCGAGGAGCTCGAGCTCCAGTGGTTCCGCGATCACTACCGCGGCGACATGAAGCAGCTCACCTGGCGGGCGGTGATCATGGGGCAATGGCATTAGCCCCCCCGGCGGCCGGTAGGACCCCAGCGAGGGTAAGGACGGAAGGAGACTCGAGGATAGGATCGACCCGTTCGTCGCTTGTAGCGGGTGCGGAGGATGCGTTGGAGCAAGGCGA
>JBFMCU010000077.1:0-23467 GCA_040754415.1 Planctomycetota bacterium | reverse complement strand
GGTCTGATGCAGCCAGTTGGGGCATTTCGCCGAGTGCGGCTGCGTTCGCCGCAAGGCGCACCGACGACGCGGGTTAGAACGACAACCCTCGGAGGAGGTGCAGCGCAGCGGCGGGCGCAGACGCGCCGACCAAATGCCCCGAATGGCTGCATCAGACCACTAGCGCACCCGCGGCGCGGGCGGTCGGTCGTCGTCGGTCGCCAGGAGCCATGCCGCGTTGTACGTCAAACGGGCCGTGCGGACGATCTTCTCGAAGTCGAGGCGGTCGATCGTGTCGCGGAAGGTGTGGTAGTCGGGGTTCTCGCTCTCGTTCTCGGCCTCGAACAGGAAGAGGCAGGGGATGCCGTGTTGATGGAAGGGATAGTGGTCGGAGCGCGGCCACAAGTGCGCGGCGCGGTCGACGACGATGCGGTCCAGCCGCGTGCCCTTCAAGCGCGCCGCTCGTTTCAGGAGCGGGCCGAGCGCGGGATTCGGCTCGACGCCGAGCACGATGACCTCGTCGGGGTCCCCGCGGCCGATCATGTCGAGGTTGAGCATGGCGACCATGGCCGAGAGCGGCACCGGCGGTGCGGCCACGAACGCCTCGCTCCCCCACAGGCCGTCTTCCTCCCCCGCGAAGGCGCAGGCGAGGATCGAGCGCCGGGGGCCGGCCTGCGCCAGGGCCTCCGCCACCTCCAGGAGCGCCCCCGTCCCGCTCCCGTTGTCGTCGGCCCCGCAGCCGATCCGCCCCCAGGGGTCGATCCCGACGTGGTCGTAGTGGGCGCCGATCACCACGTATTCGCCGGCGAGACCCGGATCCCTCCCGGAGAGGACCCCCACGACGTTGTCGATCGCGACCGGCACCGCCGCGAAGGCGCAGGAGAGCGCCGCGCGCTCCTCGCCGGGCTCCCAGGCCAGCGGACGCCCGGCGCGGTCGATGCGCGCCGCGAGGGCGAGCACGTCCTCCCCCAGGAGCCGGCTGGCCGCCGCCGGGGTGACCTCCGCCGCGGGGAAGGCCTGCGCGCGCTTGCGCCGCGGGAGCGGGCTCGTCGTGTCCTGGTTCCAGCTCGCCCAGCCGTAGCGATAGCCGAGCGGAGGGGCGGGGATCGGCGCGCCGTCCCGCCCCACCGCCTCCTCCGCCGGCGGCCGGCGCACGACGAGGACCGCCGCCGCTCCGGCGTCCTCCAGCTTCTCGAGCTTGCGGTAGAGGTCGGCGACGGGCGTGAGCGCGAGACCGTCGAAGAGGCGCGGGTGGCGCGGCTCGCCCTCGAGGATCACCACGATCCGCCCGTCGAGCTTCCGCCCCCGCAGGTCGTCGTAGCTCTCGCCGGAGTCGGTGATCCCGAAGCCGGCGAAGGCGATCGGCCCCTCGGCCTCCCCCGCGCAGCCGGGCACGGGGACGAAATCGACGTCGAGCGCCAGGGGGGCGGGTTCGGCGCCCGGGACCGAGAGCACCAGGCTCGTCCCGGTCGGATCGGGAGCCGTCAGGGTGCGCGGGAAGGAGAGGCGGAAGGCCCCGTCCGGCCCCGCCCCGGCGAAGCCCGCCTCCGCCAGCCGGGCGATCAGGTAGTCCGCCGCCGCGCGCTGGCCGGCGCTCGGCGTGTCCCTCCCCTCCCGGGCGGGGGAGGCGATCTCCGCCAGGTGCACGCGCAGGTCCTGGACGGCGATCGACGCAAAACCGCCCGCGAATCCGCTCTCCTCCCCCTCCCCCGCCGCGGGGAAGGGCGCGAACGGGGCGAGCGCGGCGAGGGCGAACGGAGCGAGCGCGAAGGCCTCCCTCACGTCCCCCTCCGCGGCATCCGCCCGATCGAGAAGACCGTCCCGTCCCGCGCCGCGGCGACGGGGCCGAGGAAGACGCGCGCGGCCGCGGCCCGCGCCGCCGCGGGATCGATCGCGGGGTAGAAGTGGGTGAGCACGAGGACGCCCGCGCCGGCCGCCCGCGCCAGGCGCGCCGCGCCCGCCGGGGTGAGGTGCTGCGGCTCGCCCTCCCCGTCGGGGAACGAGCATTCGGCGAGGAGCGTATCGGTGCCCGCGGCGAGAACGGCCACCGCCTCGACCTCCCCGGTGTCCCCGGTGTACGTGAGGCTCGCGCCGTCGGGGAGGGCCACCCGCCAGGCGACGGACGGAGGGGACTCCGTGTGGCCGGTGGGGGCGCAGAGGAACTCCATCCCGTCCCCCGCGAACCCGCTTCCCGGCTCGACCTCCTGCACGCGGCAGTCGGGATCCACGGCGCCGGCCCCGAAGACCTCCGGGGCGCGCTCCACGAGCCGGCGCAGCCCGGGGGGGCCGTGGAGGAAGAGCGGGGGGAGCGTTCCGAGCCGCGGATTGCGCCGGGCGAAGAAGAGGGCCAGGAGGTCGAGGCAGTGGTCGAGGTGGTAGTGGCTGAATACGACGCGCTGGACCTCGCCGATCGCGACGCCGACGCGGGCGAGGGCGCGGAGCGATCCCGGCCCGCAGTCGAGGAGCGTGACCGGCGCTCCGGGGCCCGGGCGCAGGGCATAGCCGGCCGGGCCGTGATCCACCCGGGGCAGGATCGAGCCCGCGCCGAGGACGGCGAGCTCGGCGCTCATACGGCGTATCCGTCGGGGTGGCGGGAATGGAACCGCCAGGCGTCGGCGAGGAGATCGTCGAGGGACGAGCGCCGGGGGCGCCAGCCCAGGACCCCGGCGGCCTGCGTGCCCCCGCTGACGAGGACCGCCGGATCGCCCGCCCGGCGCGGGCCGACGGCGGCGGGGATGGCCGCCCCGGTGATGGCGCGGGCCCGCTCGACCACCTCGCGCACCGTGTAGCCCGTGCCGGTGCCCAGATTGCAGGCGAAGCGGGCGGTGCCCTCTTGCAGGAGGCACAGAGCGCGCAGATGCGCATCGGCCAGGTCCTCGACGTGGACGTAGTCGCGCTCGCACGTTCCGTCGCGGGTGTCGTAGTCGTCGCCGAAGATCTGGATCTCCGCGCGCCGGCCGAGGGCGACCTGGAGCACGAGGGGGATCAGATGCGTCTCCGGCCGATGGTCCTCTCCCCGCTCCCCGTCGCGGGAGGCGCCGGCCGCGTTGAAGTACCGCAGGGCCGCGAAGCGGATCCCGTAGGCCACCGAGTAGTCGTGCATCATGTGCTCCATGTGCAGCTTCGTGTGGCCATAGGGATTGATCGGGACCTGCGGGTGGTCCTCGCCGATCGGGAGCTCGATCGGCTCGCCGTACGTGGCGCAGGAGGAGGAGAAGACGATGTCCCGGCAGCCTGCCGCCCGCATCGCTTCGAGCAGGTTCCAGGTGCAGAGCACGTTCTCGCGGTAGTACGAGGCGGGATCGAGGACCGATTCCCCCACGTAGCACCGGGCCGCGAAGTGGATCACCGCCGCCGGCCGGCAGCGCGCGAAGATCGCGGCGAGGCCGGAGCGGTCGCGGAGGTCCACGACCTCCAGGGGGCCGGCGACCGCCGCGCGATGCCCGGTGGAGAGGTTGTCGAGCACGACGACCGGCGTGCCGGCGGCCTGGAGCATCGCCACCGTGTGGCAGCCGATGTAGCCGGCGCCGCCGGTCACGAGGACCGGGCCCGCCGGGCGGGGGGCCGCATCCGGGGTCGCGGCTCGCACCGCCGGCGCGGACGTTCTACGCTCTCGGGATCCCACGCCGACCCATTCCAGCCGGATGCACCCCCGGGGACAAGCTCGTGCCGCGGCCCTCGCCGCCGCCTTCCTCCCCCACCTCCTCCTCACGGCGGCCTGCGCGGCAGGGCGCCCGCCGGTGGCGGTCGGGGGCGGGCCGAGCGCGCTCCCGAACCTCGGCCTCGCCGCCGCGGCGGCCGTCCGCCTGCGGGAGGGACCCCGCGCGAGCGCCTGGATCGAGGCCGAGGTCACCCAGCAGTGCCTCGACGACGCCGACCTGACCGGCAAGGACTACCCCGCCGCCGGCGACTGGACCCAGGCGCGCGCGGGGCTCAAGCTCGCCTTCCCCGCCGCCGCCCCCCGCGAATGGACCGTGCGCACGGGCCTCGTCTGGCTCGAGGCCCGGGGACGTCCGAACCTCGTGGACGATCCGGGGAGCTACGCCGGCCTCTACTTGGACCTCGGCTTCGAGACCCGCCTGGGGGAGCATCTCCGCGCCGGCCCCTCGCTCGCCGTGATGGGCGTCGCCGCGGAGCGGGGGGGCGGGCGCGAGCTCGTGCCCCAGGTCGCGTGGCGGCTCCTGTGGACCTGGTAGCACCGCCTACCGCCCCGCCGGACCCTCCACGACGACCGCCCCGGCCCCCTGCAGGTCGCGCCAGAAGCTCGCCCAGCTCTTGGCGACGCAGCCGGGGTCCTGCACGAGGACGCCGGGGACCACGAGCCCGAGGAGGGCGAAGGCGAAGGCCATGCGGTGGTCGCCGCGGGGATCGAGCGCGACGGTCTCGGCCGAGCCCGGCGCCGGACCCGGGCCCACGGCGAGGAAGTCGGCCCCCGCCTCGGCGGCGAGACCCAGCCGCGCGAGCCCGCCCGCGAGCACCGCCAGGCGATCGCTCTCCTTGCCGGGGAGCGTGCCCAGCCCCCGGAGCGTGCTCCGCGCGCCGTGGCGGCGGGCGGCGCCGGCGGCGACCGCGGCCAGAGGGGGTGCGAGGTCGGGCTCGCCGGCGAGATCGAGATCGGCCCCGTGGCGGGGGAATCCGCGGGCCCAGAGGCCCTGGGCGTCGAGCCGCGCCTCGCAGCCGAAGGCGGCCAGGTGGAGGGCGATGCGGACGTCACCCTGGGGAGAGCCGGGCCCCAGGCCCGGGACGAGGAGCTCGCCCCCCGAGAGGCACGCGCCGGCGAGAGCGACGGCGGCCGCCGAGGCGTCCGGCTCGATCCGGAGGATCTCGCGCGGCGCGACCAGGGGCCCGGGGACCCGGAACGAGGTCGCCTCGGCGCCGCGGGCGTCCTCGCCGACCGCCACCCCGAAGCGAGCGAGCACGCTCCGCGTCAGCGCGACGTAGGGCCGGCTCGGGATCTTCCCCGTCACTTCGACCTCGATCGCCCCGCGGTGGGCCGCCGCGGCGAGGAGGAGCGCGCTCACCTCCTGGCTGCTCGCGGGGCGGACGAGGGCGAGCCGGGACGGCGGCCGGCAGGCCACGAGCTCGACCGGCCAGCCGCCCGCGACGTTCTGGCGCGCGATCTCCACGCCGGCCGCCGCGAGGGCCTGGAACAGGGGCAGGCTCCGCCGCAGGAGGAGCGAGCCGCGGGCGTGGATCGCCACGCGCGCGCCCAGAGCGCCGGCGAGGGCGAGGGCGGCGGTCGCCAGGCGCGCGAGCGTGCCCGACTCCCCCACCAGGACCGGCCGGCGGGGCGCGAGGCCGTTCTCGCCGCGCGGAGGCCGGCCCTCCAGAAAAGCGCGGGCGGGCGTGGTCCGGTGCACCGACACGCCGCACTCCTCGACGAGGGCGAGGCAGGCCGCGACATCGTCGCCGTCGGGGAGCCCGTCGATCACGGTGACGCCTTCGGCGAGGGCCGCGGCGAGGAGGGCCCGCTGGGCCTCGGACTTGGAGCCCGGCGGGCGCAGGATCCCCGCCAGGCGCGAGACGGGATCGAGACCCCGCGGGAGGTCGGCGGGCGGCATGCGCCGGATTGTAGGGCCGGGGCGGGCCTGCCATACTCCCCCCGCGCGGCGCCCCTTCTCCGGACCCTCGTGCCGCCGCGCCCCGCCCGCCCCATGCCCGACCCGCACGCCGTGTATTCCGGCCGCCGGCGCGAGCTCGGCCGCCTGCGCCTCCTCTCCAGCGGCAAGGTCCGCGATATCTACGCCGTGGGGGAGGACCGCCTGCTCTTCGTCACGTCGGACCGCGTCTCCGCCTTCGACGTGGTCATGCCCCAGGCGATCCCCCACAAGGGGCGGGTCCTCACCGCGCTCGCCGCCCACTGGTTCCGCCGCACGGCCGACGTCGTGGCGAACCACCTCGTGGCGACAGAGGTGGACGAGCTCCCGCCGGCGTGCGGGATCTCCGGCGCGCTCGCCGCCGAGCTCGCCGGGCGGGTCATGCTCGTGAAGCGCTGCACGCCCACCCCGGTCGAGTGGGTGGTGCGCGGGCACATCGTCGGCTCGGGCTGGAAGGAGTACCAGCGCACCGGCACCGTCTGCGGCATCCCCTTGCCCCGGGGTCTCGAGTTCTGCCAGCGGCTCCCCGCCCCGCTCTTGACCCCGACGAGCAAGGACGAGACGCACGATCTGCCCCTCACCCCGGCCGAGGCCGAGGCGCGGGTCGGGAGCGAAATCTACGCCCGCGCGGCGAGCGCGGCCCTCGCCCTGTTCCAGCGTGGCCGCGAGGAGCTGGCGCGCATCGGCATCCTGCTCGCGGACACGAAGTTCGAGTTCGGGACCCGGAACGGCGATCTCCTGCTGATCGACGAGGCGCTGACGCCGGATTCCTCGCGCTTCTGGCCCGCGGATCGCTTCGCCACCGGCCGCAACCAGCCGAGCTACGACAAGCAGCTCCTGCGCGACTGGCTGGAGAGCCTCGATTGGGACAAGCGTCCCCCGGCCCCCGACCTGCCCCCGGAGATCGTGCGGCGGCTCTCGGAGCGCTACCTCGAGATCTGCGAGAAGATCACCGGCCGCGTCCCGGCGGGGGTGACGGCGTGAAGGTCGCGGTACTCCTGGGCTCGGACTCCGACCTCCCGCGCCTGGAGCCCTGCTTCGAGGCCTTGCGCCGGCTCGCGATCCCCTTCGAGGCCCACGTGCTGTCCGCCCACCGCACGCCGCGCCAGCTCGTCCTCTACGTGGAGGCGGCGGAGCGGGAGCGCGGCGTGGGGATCTTCATCTGCGCGGCCGGGGGAGCCGCCCACCTGGCGGGCGTCGTCGCCGCGCACAGCGACCGGCCGGTGATCGGGGTCCCCCTCGACAATCCCCCCCTCGGGGGGCTCGACGCCCTGCTCGCCACCGTGCAGATGCCGGCGGGGATCCCCGTGGCGACGGTCGCCGTCGGGGGGGGCGGCCCCGCGAACGCCGCCCTGCTCGCGGCCCGGATCCTGGCCCTCGCCGATCCCGCCCTCGCCGCCCGCGTCCAGGCCCTGCGCGCCGAGCAGGCCGACGCCGTGGCCCGAAAGGACGCCCGGCTCCAGGAGAAGCTCTGAACGGTGGCCGTCGCCACGATCCGCTGGGAGGGTGAGCTCGCCGGGCACGTGCGACTGCTCGACCAGACGCTGCTGCCCGGCGAGCCCCGGATCGTCGAGGTCGCGAGCGTGGACGCGATGGTCGACGCGATCCGCCGCCTCGCCGTACGCGGTGCGCCGGCGATCGGCGTCGCCGCGGCCTACGGGGTCGTGCTCGGCGTGCAGGAGCACGCCGGGGCGGATGCGATCGAGGTGGTGGCGCGCGCGCGGGAGGCGGCCGCCACGCTCGCCAAGTCCCGCCCCACCGCGGTGAACCTCGCCTGGGCCCTCGATCGCCTCGTGGCGCGGGCCGAGGGGGACCGGCGCGCGGGGCGGAGCGGCGGGGAGATCGCCGCCGGCCTCCTCGCCGAGGCCGACGCCGTCGCCCGTGAGGACGCCGCGCAATGCCGGCGCATGGGGGAGATCGGCGCGGTGCTCCTCGCGGACGGGATGAACGTCCTCACCCACTGCAACGCCGGGGCGCTCGCGACGAGCGGAATCGGCACCGCCCTCGCCCCCATCTACGTCGCCGCCGAGCAGGGGAAGCGCGTGCACGTGTGGGTCGACGAGACGCGGCCCCTCCTCCAGGGGGCGCGCCTGACGGCCTGGGAGCTCCGGCAGGCCGGCATCGCCTCGACGCTGATCGCCGACGCCGCGGCGGCGAGCGTGATGGGCCAGGGGCGCGTGGACGCAGTGCTCGTGGGCGCCGACCGCATCGCCCGGAACGGGGACGTCTGCAACAAGATCGGCACGTACGGCGTGGCGGTGCTCGCCGCCCGCCACGAGATCCCCTTCTACGTGGTAGCGCCGCTCTCGAGCTTCGACCCCGCCGCCGCCTCGGGGGCAGAGATTCCCATCGAGGAGCGCGCCCCCGAGGAGATCACGCGCGGCTTCGGATCCCGGACCGCCCCGGAGGGCGTGCGCGTCTTCAATCCGGCCTTCGACGTCACGCCGGCGGAGCTCGTGCGCGCGATCGTGACCGAGGTGGGGATCCTCTCGCCCCCCCGCCGGGAGGGGATCGAGGACGCCCTGCGCCGGGGGGGCCGCCCCCTCTAGTGGTCTGATGCAGCCATTTGGGGCATTTGGCCGGCGCGTCTGCGCCCGCCGCTGCGTTGCACCTCCTCCGAGGGTTGTCGTTCTAACCCGCGTCGTCGGTGCGCCTTGCGGCGAACGCAGCCGCACTCGGCGAAATGCCCCGAATGGCTGCATCAGACCACTCGCCGCCGGGAGCCCGAATCGAGCGTTCGGTTTCAGTTGTCCTCCCGCCTCCTCCGATGGCAGCGGGACCGGTCCCGGAACCGCGGCCCCCGCCGCGGGGGCCCGCTCCCGGGCGAGCCGAGCCGGTCCACGAGCATCGCGAGCGCACCATGACCCCTCCCCCCGAGATGCCCCTCCCGGGCGGCGATCCGCACCCCCGGGCCGCCCGCCGGCCGTCCGTCCGGACCCACACGCCGCGCCCCGACGAGATCACGCCGGAGACCTTCGAGTTCATCACCGCGGTGGACGAGTACAAGCGCCGCCACCTGCGCTCGTTCCTGAACGACGAGGAGGTCCTCGCCATCCTCCTCTCCCTCGGCTACGCGCTCCGCGGCGAGGCCCCGCCGGCGGCGCAGGCCACCGGGGCGGAAGTCGAGGCCTTCGTCGCGGCCCGGGAGCGCTACCGGATCGCGGAAGGGCGCCTCTTTCCGACCTGGAGCGAGGTCTTCCAGCTCTTGCTCGACCTCGGCTACCGGCGCCGCCGGGGCTCCGCCGCGTAGCGGGCTACGGCCCGGTCACCACGGCCCAGCCGCGGTCGATCTCCGCGCGATCCAGGCCGCGCCCGATGAGCACGAGCACCGATTCCGCCGGCGGCTCGCCGGGACCGGGCCCGAGCTCGAGGACCTGGTAGATCCCTTGCGCCACCACCGCGCGCGGGGGATCGCCGCTCGCGAAGAGGCCCTTCACTCGCCAGAGCTCGTGGCGCCGGTCGGCCGCGAGGAACTGGAGCCAGATCTTGAGCCGGTGGAGGTCGAGGGGCTTCCGGGCGCGGAGCACGATCGCCCCCGCCCCGCCGCCCGGGGAAGGATGCACGTGCGCCGGCGCCGGGACGGGCTCCGCGGTCGCCGCCGCGGCGGCGGCGAGGAGCCGGTCGATCGCGACCGCCGCCCGGGTGGTCTCCCACACGACGGCGAGGGGATTCCGCGCCGCGATCGCCCGCCGGGCATCCTCCGCCGCCGCGGCGCGTACCGCGTCGCGGTGGTTCAGGAGGACGACCTGCGCGTAGCCGACCTGCTCCTCCGCCTCCGGGTGCCGCGCGAGCTCGGAGGCGACGTGAGCGGCGTGCGCCAGGCAGACGACGCCGGCGGGGACCGTCTCCGCCGCGAGATCCGCCTCGAGGGCGAAGGTCTGCAGGACGGGGCCGGGGGACGCGAGCCCCGAGGTCTCGACGAGGAGCCGCGCGAACGGCGTGCTCCCGAAGCGGCGGCGCCGCCGCCGCAGGAGCTCCCCCACCGCCCGCACGAGATCGCCGCGCACCGTGCAACAGAGACAGCCGTTCACGAGCTCGAGCACTTCCTCGTCCGCCCCCACGACGAGGCGCCCGTCGATGCCGGCCTCCCCGAACTCGTTCACGATCACCGCGATCCGCTCGCCGTGGCGCTGGGTGAGGATCCGGTTGACGAGCGTGGTCTTGCCCGCCCCGAGGAACCCGGTGACCAGGATCACGGGGACGCGCCCGGCCGCGCCGGGGCGCGGATCGCTCATCGCGCGGCCGCCGCGGCGGGGCGGATCGGGAAGGCGGCGGTCAGCTCCGCCACCCCGCGCCCGACCCGGGCCGCCAGGGCTTCGTCCGCCGGGGCGTGCAGGACGTCGGCGATCAAGTCGCCCATCCGCCGCATCTCCGCCGGGCCGAGCCCCCGCGTGGTGACGGCCGCGGTGCCGATCCGCACCCCGGAAGCCTTCATCGGGGGTTGCTGGTCGTAGGGGATCAGGTTCTTGTTGCAGGTGATCCCGACCCGGCCGAGGGCCGCCTCGGCGTCCGCGCCGGTGAGGCCGACCGCCGAGACGTCGACCAACATCAGGTGGTTGTCCGTGCCCCCCGAGACGATACGGATCCCGCGCCCGGCCAGCGTCGCGGCGAGGATCGCCGCGTTCTCGACCACGCGGCGGCCGTACTCGCGGAAGGCGGGCTCGGAGGCCTCGCGCAGGGCGACGGCCTTGGCGGCGATGATGTGCATGAACGGACCGCCCTGGCCGCCCGGGAAGACCGCGCTGTTGATCGGCTTGATCCAATCCGCGGTGCAGAGGATCAGGCCGCCGCGGGGCCCGCGCAGGGTCTTATGGGTGGTCATGGTGACGACGTCGGCATGCCCCACCGGCGTCGGGTGCACCCCCGCCGCCACGAGCCCCGCGATGTGCGCCATGTCCACCAGGAAGCGCGCGCCGCACTCCCGCGCGATCCCCGCGAGCGCCGCGAAGTCGATCGTGCGCGGGTAGGCCGAGGCGCCGGCGAGCAGGAGCTTCGGCCGGATCTCGCGGGCCTGCTCGCGGATGCGGTCGAGGTCAAGGCGCTCCGTCCGCCGGTCCACGCCGTAGGAGTGGAACTCGTAGAAGATCCCCGAGAAGTTCTTGGGATGGCCGTGCGAGAGGTGGCCCCCGTGGTCCAGCGACATGGCGAGCACCCGGTCGCCGGGCGAGACGAGGCTCATCAGGGCCGCGATGTTCGCCTGCGTGCCGCTGTGGGCCTGGACATTGGCATGGGGGGCCCCGAAGAGGCCCTTCGCCCGCTCGCGGCAGATCGTCTCCACCTCGTCCACGTGCTCGCAGCCGCCGTAGTAGCGCCGTCCGGGGTACCCCTCGGCGTACTTGTCGGTGAGGCAGGTGCCCATGGCCGCCATCACCTCGGCGGAGGTGTGGTTCTCGGAGGCGATCAGCTCCAGGTGGCTCTCCTGGCGCGCCTCCTCGGCGGCGATGGCCTTCCAGACGGGGTCGGAGCGGAGGGTGCTCTGCATGGCGGGATCGGGGCGGGGGTGTGGCCAGCTCCCGGCGGCGGGCTAGGGGCCGAGGAAAGCGCCGCCCGGCGCTGGCCGGTAGGCGCTTCGTGGACGCTGGGCGGGACGGGCCATTGTCCCGCGCCGCCGCGTCCGTTCCAGCGCCTCGCCCGCGAACCCGCTTTCCCGTTGCGCGATCCGCGCCGTCCGTCACTCTAGTGGTCTGATGCAGCCAGTTGGGGCATTTCGCCGCGTGCGGCTGCGTTCGCCGCCAGGCGCACCGACGACGCGGGTTAGAACGACAACCCTCGGAGGAGGTGCAACGCAGCGGCGGGCGCAGACACGCCGGCCACATGCCCCAAATGGCTGCATCAGACCACGAAATGCGATGAGTTCCGCCCGGCCCGTCCCCTTCCTCTACGCCCCCCTCCTGGTCCTCGCCCTCGGGGGCTGCGGGACCCGTCCGGCGGCGGAGGCGGCGCCCCGGGGGCTGGTGGTCCTGCCGAGCGAGCCCGGCGCGGGCCCGCCCCTGCCGGAAGGGGTGCTGCCCCGGGACAACTTCCACTACCTCGGCGAGGTGCCCGACGGCGAGATCGTGGAGGACGTCTTCCGCCTGCGGAACACCGCGGAGGTCCCGGTCGCCATCACGCGGATGACGGGCGGGTGCGGCTGCGCCCAGTTGAGCGTGAGCTTCACCCGACCCGATGGCGAGGTGGTGCGGGGGCTCTCGAGCCGCTCGGGCGCGGAGAAGCTCCTCGAGATCCCCCCCGGCGTGGAGGCGGATTTCTTGCTGCGCATCGATACACGCGGCATCCAACTGAAGAACCAGCCCAAGAGCGTCTCCGCCCGACTCACCACCGACGCCCCGGCGACCCGCTTCCTCGCCCTCGAGACGAGCGTCGTGCCCTTCGCGCCCTTCCAGACGAACCCCGCCACCCTGAACTTCGGCCGGATCCCGATGAGCGCGGGGGCGGAGCGGAGCCTGGACGTCGTGCCGATCGCCGACCGCGGCCACCGGATCACGGGCATCGCCGAGACCCCGCCGGGGATGGAGGTGGAGCTCGCCCACGAGGTCCGCTTCGAGATCCCGGTCTGGGTGGTGACCGCGCGCCTGCTGCCCCCCCTCTCCCGTGGCCTCCACACCGGCCGGATCCGGCTCGCGACCGCGACGGCGGGGGGCGAGCCGTATCGGCCCGTCGAGATCCCCTTCCGCGCCGAGGCCGTCGAGGACGTGCAGGTCGACAACCGCCTCGTCTTCCGGGTCGCTCCCGGCGATTCGGGCTCGGCGGGGGCGCGGGTGGAGATCTACTCGCTGCTCGCGGGACAACGCCTGCGGATCGTGGGGGCGGAGCTCGCGCCGGAGCACCGGGAGGATCTCGCCCTCGAATGGGAGCCGCGGGAGCCGGACGCGGAGGGCCGGAGCGAGCGCTGGTTCCTGGCGCTGCGGCCGCGGCGCCCCTTCCCGGCGGAGACCGTCCTCATCGGCACGGCGGTCGTCGCCCTCGACGATCCGCAAACACCCCGCGTCGAGGTCTCGTACGCGGTGCACGTCGCCCGGTAGGCACGTCTGCCGTCGGCCCGCCCCGGCCGGGTAGGATGGGACGCTTCCCCGACCGCCAGGACCCCCCATGGAACACCTCTCTCCGCCCCCCCGCCGCCCCGCGGCGCACCCGTTCTCCTCCTTCGCCCGGGCCCTCGCCCTCCTTGGCGCGGCCCTCGCCGCGGGTTGCGGGGGAGGCGACGCGCCCGGCGCGTCCCCGGCCGATCCGGCCGTGGCAGCTGTCCCGCCCGGGCCGCCGCCGGCCCCGGAGGAGCCCCTGGCGGCCGATCTCGCCGGGACCGCGCCCGAGGTCGCCGCGGCGATCGAGGCGGCCCGGGCGGCCGTCCGGGCCCGGCCCGCCGATCCGGCCGCCTGGGGCGAGCTCGGCATGGCCTATCACGCGAACTTCCTCCCCGGCCCCGCGGCGCCCTGCTACCGCCACGCCGGCGTCCTGGCGCCCGCCGAGGCGAAATGGCCGCACCTCGAGGCCCTGGCCGAGGCCGCGGGCGATCCCGCCGCGGCGATCGCGGCGATGGAGCGGTCGATCGCCCTCGATCCCGCCTTCGCCCCCGCGCACCGCTCGCTCGGCGACTGGTATCTCGCCGCGGGGCGGCAGGCGGAGGCGCAGGCGGCCTTCGGCCGCGCGCTGGAGGCGAAGCCGGGGGACTCCGGCGCCCGCGTGGGCCTCGCCCGTCTCCACCTCGCGCGCGGCGAGACCGCGGCCGCGCTCTCGATCCTGGAGGAGGTGGGGCAATTCCGGCCCCGCGACGCCTACGTCGCCGGCCTCCTGGTGGACGTCTACCGCCAGACCGGCAACCTGAAGCGGGCGGCGCAGCTCTCGGTGGGCAACACGCGCGGCGTTCCGGCGTGGTTCGACGAACGCTGGGACGAAGTCCTGCGCTTCCGGGCCCGGACCTTTGCCGTGCGCCGCGCCGAGGCCGAGGAGCTGTGCCTCGCCGGGCGGTACGAGGAGGCCCTGGCCCGGCTAGAGCCCCTGTACGCCGAGGATCCGCGCGACGTGGCGCTGCTCGACACGCTCGGCTTCGCCTACGAGCGGCTCGAGCGCGACGAGGACGCCCTCCGCGTCGCCCAGGAGTGCCTGGCCGTCGCGCCCGAGAACCGGGCGGCCCTCGTGCGCGCGGGGGCCCTGATCGGGCGCAGCGGGGATCTCCCAGCGGGGCTGGCCCTGCTCGACCGCGCGCTGGCGCTCGATCCGGAGGACGCCGGCGCTCACTTCGCCCGCGGCTCGGTGCTGCGCGCGGCGGAGGACCTCGAAGGGGCGGTGGCGGCCTACCGCACCTCGATCGGCCTCGATCCCCGCAACATCGGCACGTGGCTCGCGATCGGGCAGCTCGAGATCCGCCTCGGTCGCTGGGGCCAGGCCGCGGCGGCCTTCGAGACGGCGGAGAGCTCCGGCCTGCAGCGCGGCGACGTCTACCTCGGGCTCGCCCGCTCGTACATGGAGATGGGCCGCGCCTCCGACGCCTGGACCGCCCTCCAGAAGTCCACGGCCAATCCCCCCACCGACAACATCCTCTTCAACAACATCCGGAACGAGCTGAAGCGCCGCACGTCGTTCCAGCCCGCACCGCCCAAGGCGCCGGGCGCCGAGGGGGGCGAAGGGGCCGATTCCGGCGGCGGGTGACGCCCGCCGCCTACGCGGGCCGGCGGACGCGCGCGAAGCGCCGCTTGCCGATCTGGAGGAGCAGCTCCCCCTCCGGCCGAACCAGGAGGGGATCCGCGCCGGCCGGCACCGCGCCATCGACCCGCACGCCCCCCTGCTTCAGGAGCCGGCGCGCCTCCGAGCTCGAGGCGACCAGCCCGACTTCGCGCAGGAGAACGGAGAGCGGCAGGCCCGCGGCGGGCCAGTCGCCGCCATAGACGATGAGAGGAATGTCGGCGGGGAGCTCCTTCGCCACGAACTGGCGGTCGAAGGCGTCCCGCGCGCCGTCGGCCGCCGCGGCCCCGTGGATCCAGGCCACGAGCTCCCAGGCGAGCCGAGCCTTGGCCTCCCGCGGGTGGCCGGCGAGCACCCCGGCGAGCTCCGCCTCCGGGAGGCGGGTCAGCAGGGGGAACCACTCCGCCACCGCCTCGTCGGGGATGCTCATCGTCTTGCCGAAGAGGTCGCGCGGCGGATCCGTGAGCTGGATCGCGTTGCCGTAGGACTTGCTCATCTTCCGCCCGTCGAGGCCGTTGATCAGCGGGGTCGTCAGCACGACCTGGGGTGGCTGACCCTCCTGGACCTGCAGATCGCGGCCCACGAGGAGGTTGAAGAGCTGATCCGTGCCCCCCATCTCGACGTCGGCGCGCACGACGACCGAATCCCATCCCTGCATCAGGGGGTAGAGAAACTCGTGGATGCCGATCGGCTCCTCCTCGGCGATCCGCTTCTGGAAGGTGTCGCGCTGAATCATCCGGGCCACGGTCATCCGGCCCGCGAGCCGCAGCACGTCCTCGAAGCTCATCGTGTCGAACCACTCGGAGTTCCGGCGGACCTCGGTGCGGTCCATGTCCAGGGCCAGGCGCGCCTGTGCGGTGTACGTCGCGAGATTCGCTTCGACCTCCGCGCGGGTGAGCTGGGGGCGCAGCTTGTTGCGGCCCGAGGGATCCCCGACCAGGGCCGTGGCGTCCCCCACGATCAGGACGATCGTGTGGCCGAGCTCCTGGAGGTCGCGGAGCTTCCGCAGGAGGATCCCGTGGCCGACGTGCAGATCGGGGGAGCTCGGGTCCATGCCGAGCTTCACGCGCAACCCGCGCCCGCCGGCGCGCGCCGCCGCGAGCCGCTGGCCGAGCTCGGCCTCCTCGATCAGGTCCACGGCCCCGCGCCGGAAGGCCGCGAGGTGCTCGGCGAGGGGGGCGTTCATCGTCATCGGCCGGCCAGGTCTTCGCGGGGGGGATCGGCGGTCGCGGCGCCGGGGAGATCCAGCGCCGGAGGAGCCGGGACACCGGACGCCGCCCGCGCGTGCAGGTAGCGGATCCACGCCCGCCGGTCCACCCCCGGCCCGTCCTCGCCGCTGAGCCAGCGCAGGGCCGGCGCGATCCGGGCCATGCGCTCCTCGTCGGGGGCGGAGGCCGCCTCGAGCACGGGGAGGAGCGCCGCCAGGGCCTCCTCGCGCCGAGAGGGGGCGATGCGCACCGCCCGCTCCAGCAGGGGCGGCAGGTGGATCTCCGGCCGCGCGGCGTATTCCGCCAGCACGCTCGGCTCCACCGCCGCGGTGGGCAGGAACGACGCCAGGAACGTGCGCTCGCAGCCGGCGACCGCGATGGCCGTCGCCGGCAGGACCTCTTCCCCGGCGGCGATCTCGCCGGAGACGAGCTCCAGGCGCCAGCGCTCGCGCAGGGCGAGCGCCGGGCCCAGGGAGAGCGGGTAGCGGGCGAGCTCGATCTCGATCGGGGCGTCCGGGGGGAGCCGCAGGCCGGCGACCGCCGGCACGAGGGTCGTCGTCTGCTCCTCGCGCGCGAAGCCGTCGGGGTCGATCGACCGCCGCCACCGGAGGAGCTGGCCGGGGGGGAGCCGCAGGACGAGGGGCTCTCCCCAGAACTGCCTGCCGACGAGGGCGAGCCGGTGCCAGCCCGGCGCGGGATCCGCCGTCGCCACGAGGCGCAGGTCGAGGGCGCGCACGGCCGCGCGCCCGCGCAGGATGCGCGCGAAGCTCTCCGCCTGGGCGAGGTCGTCCCCCGCCGGCTCCCGGGCGAGGATCCCGGCGAGGATCCGCCCCGCGACCTCCTCGTCGCCGTCGGCCAGCGCTCCGCGCAGCGCCGCGAAGGACGGGCCGAGATCGGCAGCCGCCGGCGGTGGCTCGCCCACGGCCGGCGCGCCGGCCGGCCCCTCGACCCCCCGGCAGGCGAAGGCCGCCAGAGAGAGCGAGAGGGAGAGGGCCGCCGCCCGGCCGCGGCGCCCTCGCCCCGCGCCCTTCCGTTCAGCTCGCAGCCGGCGGCTCCTCGCCATGGATCGGCTCCTCCGCCGCGGGCGGCGGGCGGAGGTCCTCGGCGGGCGGCGTCTCGCGCCGCGCCTTCTCCTCCGCCTTCCGCAGGATCTCCACGTTCTCGTCGAAGTCGGCGTGGACGAACGACAGCCCGATCTTGCGCTCCTCGACGTCGACGCGGATCACCCGCACCTCGATCTTCATGCCGGGCCTCACCACCTCCTCGGGGCTCGTGATCTTGTGATCGGAGAGCTCGGAGATGTGGAGCAGCCCCTCGAGGTTCTCCTCGAGTTTTACGAAAACTCCGAAGTTGGTGATCTTCGTCACGTAGCCGGAGAGCAGGTCCCCGATGTGGTAGCTGGCCGGGATCTGGTCCAGCCACGGGTCGCCGGAGAGCTGCTTCAGGCCGAGGGCGATGCGCTTCTTGGTCGTATCGACCGAGAGGACGACGCACTGCATGCGGTCGCCCTTGCGCACGACCTCGGAGGGATGCGAGACCTTCTTGGTCCAGCTCATGTCCGAGACGTGCAGGAGGCCGTCGATGCCCTCCTCGATCTCCACGAAGGCCCCGTACGTCGTGAGGTTGCGCACCGTGCCCTCGATGATGGTGCCCGGCGGGTAGTTCTTCTCGACGAGGTCCCAGGGGTTCGTCTCCGCCTGCTTCATACCGAGGGAGATCTCCTTCTTCTCCAGGTCGATCTCCAGGACGACCACCTCCACCTTGTCCCCGGGATTGACGAGCTCCGAGGGGTGGTTGATGCGCTTCGTCCAGGACATCTCGGAGATGTGCACGAGGCCCTCGACGCCGTCCTCCAGCTTCACGAAGGCGCCGTAGGACATGATGTTGACCACCTCGCCGACGTGATGCGAGTTGACCGGGTAGCGCTCCTCGATGCCGTCCCACGGCGAGGGGTAGCGCTGCTTGAGGCCGAGGGCGATGCGCTCGCGCTCGAAGTCGACCCGCAGCACCTTGGCTTCGATCTCCTGGCCGATCTCGACCATCTCCGAGGGGTGCCGGACGCGGCCCCAGGACATGTCCGTGATGTGGAGCAGGCCGTCGATCCCCCCGAGGTCGACGAAGACCCCGAAGTCGGCGATGTTCTTGACCACGCCGACGCGCAACTGCCCCTCCTGGATGTCCCGCAGGAGCTCCTCCTTCTGGCGCTGGCGCTCCTCCTCGAGAAGCTTGCGCCGGGAGACGACGACGTTCATCCGCTCGGGGTCGATCTTGATGATCCGGGCCCGGATCGGCTCCCCGATGAAATCGGAGATGTCGTGCGTGCGGCGGAGGTTCACCTGGGACGCGGGCAGGAAGACGTTGACTCCCTCGACGTCCACGAGGAGGCCGCCCTTGATCTTGCGCTGGCAGACGCCCTGCACCTCGTCGCCCTCCTTGTAGGTCTGGGCGAGCTTCTCCCAGGCGCGTAGCCGGTCCGCCCGGCGCTTGGAGAGGACGGCGGTGTCGTCCTCCCCGAGGCCGTCGTAGAGGACCTCGAACACCTGGCCCGGCGTGGGCGGGATTTCTCCGAACTCGGCGAGCGCGATGGATCCTTCGGACTTGCCGCCGATGTCCAGCACGACGAAGCCGGTCCGCTGGTCGACGGAGTCCACCTTGGCCTTGACGATGGAGCCGGGCTTGACGTCGGAGATCGACGCGTGGAGGCGGTCGGTGAGAGCGCCGAGATCGACCCCGCCGAGCGCCGCTTCGACGCGGCGATCGAACTCCTCGGGGTCGAGCTCGTACTTCTTGACTCGATTGGATGCGAGGGACATGGGTGGGATGGGAAGGGAGAAAGAGTCGGGTTTCAGGGGGACCTAGGACAGGACGATCCCGGTGCCCCGGGGGCGCCGGTGGAAGGGGAGGCAGAGCGATCCGGCGGGTCGGCATCGGCGCCGGCGAGGACGGATATCTCCGCCCGCAGCCGCTCCAGGGCGCCGGGTTCCGTGGGATCCAGGGGCGGGCCGAAGCGGAGGCCGATCCGGCCGAAGCGGGGAAAGCGGCGCGCGGGCGGGAAGACGTTCCGGCATCCGCGCACTCCGGCGGGGACGATCGGCACCCGCGCCTTGCGGGCGGCGACCACCGCCCCGGACCGGAACCGTCCGAGCGAACCGTCGCGGGTGCGGGTTCCTTCGGGGAACACGCAAACGCACCCGCCGCGCGCAAGGTAGTCGACCATCGCCCGCACCGCCGAGTGGTCCGGCCGGTCCCGGTGGACGAGGATGACCCCCGACTGGCGCATCACGAAGGCGAGGAGGCGCGACTGGCGCAGCGTGGAGCGAGCCACGAAGGCGACGTGGCGCGCCGTGGACGTGGCGATCAGCGGGATGTCGAGGAAGGACTGGTGGTTGCTGGCGATCACGACGCCTCCCGTCCGCGGCAGGTGCTCCCGCCCCTCGACCAGGGGGCGGTGCATGGCGCCGAGGATCCCCCGGAGCAGCAGGCGCCCCGTGCGATAGAAGAGGGTGCTCTCGACCGGCGGCGCAGATTCGGAGGAGGGCGGGATCATCCCCGGCCTCCGGCGTCGATCGCGGCGCGGATCCGCGCGACGACCTCGTCGACCGTGAGGCCGTCGGTCTCGATCACGATCGCCTCGGGCGCCCGGCGCAGGGGGGCGATCGCCCGGGTGGAATCGAGCCGATCCCGCCGCTCGATCTCGCGCTGGATCGCGCCGATGCGCGCGGGAGCGCCTTCCTGGAGGGCGCGCCGGCGCGCGCGCTCCCGGCTCGTGGCGTTGAGAAAGAACTTGTGGTCAGCGTCGGGGAACACGACGGTCGTCGTGTCGCGGCCCTCGGCCACGATCCCCCGCCGCCGGCCCGCGATCTCCCGCTGGCGGGCGACGATGGCCGCACGCACGCCCTCGTGCGCCGCCACCTCCGACACGCAGCGCGTGACCGCGGGGCCGCGGATGCCCGGCTCCCCCGGCGCGCCGTCGATCGAGATGCGCCCCGCTTCGTCGAAGTCGAGACGCACCTCCCTCGCCACCGCCGCGCACGCCGAGCCGTCCGCGGGCGGGATCTTCCTCGCCAGGACGACCCACGCCACGGCCCGGTACATGGCGCCGGTGTCGAGGGCGGCCAGTCCGAGCTCCTCGGCCAGCCGCGCCGCCACCGTGCTCTTCCCGGAGCCGGCGGGACCGTCCAGAGCGATGATCATGCGCGGGGAGATCCGTCCCCCTCTCCCCCCGGCCGGGGCCGGCAGGGAAAAGGGGGAGCCCAGGATAGAGGACGGCGGGCGGAGGTCAACCCACCCCCCCCCCGATCCGGCCCGCGGGCCGAGCTCGCCCGCCGCTCCCACCTCCAGCACGTCCCCCCTCGTTCCGAAGGCCCCGAGCACGATCCAGCGCGGCCCGCCGGGCTCGAGAAGCTCGTCCCGGAAGACATGGGCATGGCCGCACACCAGGGTCCCCGCGCCCGCCCGGCGGGCCCGCTCCCGGGCCTCCCCCCGCTGCAGCGCGGCGATCGCCGGCGGCTTGCGGGCGACCGCCCGCCGGGAGGCGCGCCGGAACCGGCCGGCGAGGGCCCGGCCGAGGGGGGCCGGGAGATGCGCGCCGAGGAGGCGCACGGGGGCCGCGCGCAGGAGCCGGCGCAGCCGCCGGTACCCGCGGTCGAGGGTGGCGAGCTCGTCGCCGTGGAGGAAGAGCACGTCCGCGCCCCCCGGCAGCCGGCCCACGAGCCCGGCGGGGTGCACACGGCAGCGCGCCGCGGCCGCGAAGGCCCGCCCCAGGAGGAAATCGCGGTTGCCGGGGACGATCTCGACCGCCGTGCCGGCGGCCCCGAGACCGGCGAGCGCGGCCAGGACGCGCCGGCCGCCCGCCGACCGCGCCTGCGCCATCCCGAACCAGTACTCGAAGAGATCGCCGAGGACGACGATCCGCGGCGCTCCCCGCGCCCGCTCCGCCCAGGCCAAGAACGCCCCGAGCCCCGCCTCGCGCTCGAGGTCCAGGTGCAGGTCGGCGATCACCAGGGTCCCGGGCGGAAGGGGAACCCGCACGAGCGAGCTCATCGCTCGCCGCCGTCCCCCCGTTCGCCGCCGGGGTCGAGGCCGAAGTCGCGCAGCTTCTCCCAGAGCACCTTGCGGGAGATCCCGAGCAGCTCGGCCGTCTGGGTGCGGTGCCCGCCCGTCCGCTCCAGGGCCCGGGCGATGTGGGCGACCTCCGCCTCGCGGAGCACCTCGCGCAACGGCCGCACCTCTCCGGAGGGCTCCGTGGCGCCGCGCCAGCGGGGATCGAGGGGCAGCAGGAGGTCGCGGGCGAGCTCGCGGCTCTCGCCGGCGAGGGCGATCGCCCGCTGGATGGCGTTCTCGAGCTCCCGGACGTTCCCGGGCCAGGGGTAGCGTTCCAGGGCGTGCATCGTCGCGTCGCTCACCTGGTACTCGACGCCGGCGCCGTGCCGCACGATCAGGTGCTGCACGAGCAGGGGAACGTCGCCCATCCGCGCGCGGAGCGGCGGGAGGCGGATCGGCACGACGTTGATGCGATAGAAGAGGTCCTCGCGGAAGCGACCCTCGCGCACGAGATCGCGGAGCGCGCGCTTGGTCGCCGCGGCCACGCGGATGTCCACGGCCCGGGAGACCTCGCTTCCCAGGCGCTCGAAGGTGCGTTCCTGGAGCACCCGCAGGAGTTTCACCTGCACCGAGAGCGGCATGTCGTCGATGTCGTCGAGGAACAGGGTGCCCCGGTGGGCCAGCTCGAAGCGGCCTTTGCGGTCGCGGTGGGCGTCGGTGAAGGCTCCCCTCTCGTGGCCGAAGAGCTCCGCCTCCAGCAGGCTCTCGGGCAGCGCCCCGCAGGAAAGCGCGATGAAGGGCCCCGCGGCCCGGGGGGAAAGCTCGTGCAGAGCCCGCGCCACGCGCTCCTTGCCGGTCCCGCTCTCGCCCTCGATGAGGACCGTCGCGTCGGTCAGCGCCACGGTGCGGATCTTCTCGAAGACCTCGGTCATGGCGGCGGAGCGCCCGACCATGTTTCCGACCCGGCCCGCGGAGAGGTCGCGGAGCTCCGTGCGCAGGCGAGCGTTCTCCGCCTCCAGCGCCCGCTCCCGCCCCAGCCGCTCCACGAGGCTCACCACCGCCTCGTTGTGGAAGGGCTTCTGGATGTAGTGCGCGGCGCCGATGCGCATCGCCTCGACCGCCTGCTCGATCGTCCCGTAGCCGGTCATCAAGACGACCGGCCGGCGCGGATCGAGGTCGATCGCCCGGCGCAGCACCTCCATGCCCCCGGCCCCCGGCATCCGGATGTCGGTCAGCACCACGTCGGGGTCGTGCGCGGCCAGGAGGGCGAGGGCGGCGTCCGTGTCCGCCCCGTGCAGGACCTCGTGACCGGCATCGCGCAGGGCATCGCGCAGGGTGACGGCGATCGTCTCCTCGTCCTCGGCCAGGAGCACCCGCATCACCGGACCTCGCCCGGGCCGGGGTCCCGATGCACGCACCGATCCCCACCGGCGTTCATCGCGTCGAGGAGCGCTTCCTCCGCCGCCTCGACCAGACTGTCGAAGAACAGCGTGTTGTCGTTCTCGAAGTGGGAGATCCCGACCGACAGGGTGACCTTCAGATTGTGCCCCTCCGCGGTGAACGTGAGACCGCGGGCGCCCGCCAGCACCCGGCGCGCCGTGACCTCGGCGCCGTCGCGCGCGGTGTGGGGCAGGATGGCGAGCAAGCGGTCGTCGACGAGGCGGCCGAGGTAATCGCAGGTCCGCGTCGAGTTCTGCACGAGGTGGACGATGTCCTCGACCACCGCCTCCTTGAACTCGTACCCGTAGAGATCTCGCAGGTGGTCGAGCCGGTCGCACGCGACCACGATGCAGCTCACCGGGTAGCGGTAGCGCTGCGCGCGGCCGAACTCCACCCGCATCAGGTGGCGGATCTGAGTGAGCGAGAAGACCCCGGCACCTTCCTCGCCGGAATCGGGCGTGCGGAACTCGGACATGGCTCGGCGCAAGGTACGCGGCTCGCGGGCCGGAGTCGAGGGGCCCCCGGGATCCACGCCGGGCGAGGAGGATCAACCCCGGAACAGGAGGACGTCGAGGAGGCGGTCGATGCTCGCTCCCTGCCAGCGGGCGACGGCGAGGGCGATCGCCGCCAGCACGCAGAAGGCGAGGAGGGCTAGCCCCTGGGCGATGAGGAAGGCCAGGCCGCCGCGCACCCGCTGCCGCGCCCGCCGTCCCGCCCCGCGCACGCCGGTCTGCAACGGCATCATCAGGAAATCGCGCAGGAGGCGGCCGGCGCGCTCTACGACGCGCGGATCGTCGGCCGGAGGATCGCTCCGCGCCAGGATGTCGCGGGCGCAGGCGTCCGCGTCGAACTCGCCGCCGAGGACCGCCTGCTGCCAGCGGCTCGCCGCGCTGCGGTCGGCGATCCCGAGCTCCACGAGCAGCCCGGCCCGGATGCGACGCCAGGCCCGGCCCTCCGCGGGCGCCGGCCCGGGGGCCGCGGCCGGAACGGGGGCCGCGACGGCGGCGTGGATCTCCTCGAGGGCCGCCGGCGCCCCGGCGCCGGCCGGGCGGCCGTACGCGAGCACGTGGCCGTGCCACTCCAGGCGGTCGCCCGGGAAGAGCTCCGCCTCCTCGAGGCGGACCCCGGCGCGAACCGGACGCTCGCCGGTGCCCACGAAGACGACGCGGGCCGGCGAGTCCCACAGGTGCAGCTGGTCGGCGCCGGCCCCGGCGATGACGATCTCCGCTCCCGGGCCGCCCGCCCGGGTCAAGCCGGGCCGCAACGCTTCGCGCCGGACCTCTCCGCCGTGCTCGATCTCGATCCATCCCTCCGCCATGGTTCCTCCATACGACATGCGCGAGGCGGCGTCACGCCTTCGCCCGCGCGATCCCGCGGCCGGCGCGGCGGCTTTGCCGGCAGGGCTCCGGCAAGTTGCCGTAACCCCTGGCCGGGTCGGGATTCCGAGTGGGGACTGGCGTTCGTCGACCACCCTGGTTAGGTTGCGGGAGTGGCGCGGCAGGAGGGACGAGCGCGAGGTGG
>JBFMCU010000076.1:0-23640 GCA_040754415.1 Planctomycetota bacterium | reverse complement strand
AGGCGGCCGAGGGCGAGCCGCGGCGGCGAGCGGAACCCGCTCCCCAGGCTCGCCATCGCCCCGGCGCGGCGCAGGGCGAGGGCGGGAACCAGCGCCGCGAGGGTCACCGCGATCAGCGGCAGCGCGGTCGCCACCGCCTTGCCGGGGCGATGGAACTGGTCCCAGTCGAGCTTGATCTCGTCGGCGTACACGTTGAACTTCGGACCGACGGACGAGACGTAGTCGGGCACCCCGAAGTCGTTGATCGCGAAGGCGAAGGCGAGGCAGGTGCCGCAGCAGGCGGCGGGCAGGGCGAGGGGCAGGTCCAGGCGCAGGACCGCGCGGAGCCCGCCGGCGAGGCGCGCCGCCTCCTCCATCGTCGCGTCGATCCGCTCGAAGGCGCGCGCGCTGAAGAGGGCGACGAGCGGGAACGTGGAGAGGGCGAGGAAGAGGATCGTGGCCGGGGCGCCGCGCAGGTGGGGCAGGATCACCGTCCAGCTCATCGCGAGCAGGAGGGGCGGCAGCAGCAGCGGGACGACGCCGAGGGGCCGCAGGAGCGCCGCCCCCGGAAGATCGGTGCGCGCCACCAGGAAGCCGAAGGGCAGCCCGAGGGCGAAGGCGAGGGCGGCCGTCCCCCCGCCGAGCGCCAGCGTGCGCCCGAGGAGCGAGAGCGTGCGCGCGTCGGCGAGCTCGGCGAGATCGGCCGGCGCGATGCGCAGGAGCATCACCGCGAGCGGCAGGAGCCCGAGCACCCCGAAGACGGCGGCGGCGGCGAGGACGAGGGGCCGGCTCAATCGAGGAACAGCTCCTTCAGGACCTCTTGGCGCTCGACGAGGTGCTCGCCCACCTCGGCGTAGTCCACGGCCATGAACCGGAGCGCCTCCCCCCCGATCACGTGCGCGGGCCGCGGCACCGCGGCGCGGACGGGGATCTGGGCCGCCCGGGAGCGCGCCAGCTCGGCCTCGACGTCCTCGCGCAGGATCCAGTCGACGAAGCGCCGGGCCGCGGCGGGATGGGGGGCGCCGGCCAGGATCGAGACGGTGTTCGGGATCAGGAGGGTGCCGATCCCGTCCTGATCGGGGTAGACGACGGCGACCGGCGCGCCGGCCTCGCGGGCGACGTTGTAGTCGTCGGTGTCGGTCCAACCCCAGGCGAGCTCGCCCTTGGCGACGAGGTCCTTCAGGTAGGCGTTGCCGGAGACGAGGCTCAGCGCGCCGTCCGCGTTGCGCTCTCGGATCTCGCGGTAGTAGGCGACCGCCTCCTCCGCGCCGAGCACCGAGAAGAGCGCCGCGGCGTGGGTCAGGGTTGTGCCCGTCAGCGGCCGGGCCATGCCGACCCGGCCGGCCCATCGCGAATCGAGGAGGTCCCGCATGCCGCGGATCCCGCTCGGATCGGGAACGAGCTCGGTGTTCACGATGAGGACGCGCGCCCGGGCCGCGAAGCCCGTCCAGCGGCGCGCGGGGTCGCGGAAGGTCGCGGGGATCGCCGCCGCGGAGGGCGAGTCGTAGCTCGCCAGCAGCCCTTCCTTCGCGAGCGCCGCCGTGTGGGCGAACTCGTTGTTCCAGAAGACGTCGCAGCGGGTCCGGTTGCGCTCCTCGCGCAGGGCGTTCACGAGGCCCACCGTCTTGTTCGTCTCCGAGTCGTAGCGAGCTCTCACGCGCAGACCCGTTTCGGCCTCGAAACGCCGCAAGAGATCCTCGGAGTGGATCTGGTCGTGGGCGACGTAGATCACGAGGTCCGGGGCTTCCGCGCACGAGAGGTTGCCGAGGCCGAGGACGAAGAGGAGCGCCGCCCGGAGGCCGGCGCGGGCGGAGACGCGGGGGGAGGAGGTCATGGCGGCGAAGGGGCGAGGGAGAGAGGGGCCGGGCCGAGCGCGGGCCGCAACCGCCGTGCCTTGACCGCGGCGCGGAGGCCACCGTACGCTGTAAGGCTGCTGCGATCCATCGCCGACCCCTCCGGACGAGCGTTCCCTTCGCCCCGGAAGAGCCTAGGAGCCCCCGCGTGAAACTCTCCCAGCGCATGTACCGCCTCGGCACGGAGTCCGCCTTCGAGGTCCTGGCCCGGGCCAAGAGGCTGCAGGCCCAGGGCAAGGACATCATCAACCTCGGGATCGGGGCCCCCGACTTCCTGACTCCCCCGAACATCGTCGAAGCGGGCCGCAAAGCCCTGCGGGACGGCTACCACTTCTACACGCCCGCCAAGGGGCTCCCCGAGGTGCGGGAGGCGGTCGCCGCCGACATCAAGAGGCGCCGCGGCGTCGAGGTGAACCCCGACCACGTGATGATCGTCCCGGGCGGCAAGCCGACGATGACCTTCGCGATCCACATGTTCGGGGAGGAGGGGCGCGAGATCCTCTATCCCAACCCCGGCTTCCCGATCTACGAGTCGATGATCCACTTCTCGGGGGCGAAGGCGGTGCCGATCCCGCTCCTCGAGGAGAAGGGCTTCGAGTTCGATCCGGACGAGGTGCTCGCCAAGATCAACGCGCGCACGAGCCTCCTCATCGTCAACACGCCCGCCAACCCCACCGGCGGCGTCATCGGCAAGGCCGCCCTCGACCGCCTCGTCGCCGGGCTCGAGCGGCACCCGCACGTCATGATCCTCTCCGACGAGATCTACTCGCGGATGCTCTACGGGCGGGCGACCCACCATTCGCTCCTCTCCTATCCCTCGATCCGCGACCGGCTGATCCTGCTCGACGGCTGGAGCAAGACCTACTCGATGACGGGGTGGCGGCTGGGCTGGGGCGTCTGGCCCGCGAATCTCGTCGATCACGCCGAGCGGCTGCAGATCAACTTCAACTCCTGTCCCAGCGCGCCGGTGCAGGTGGCGGGGATCGAGGCCTTGAACGGGCCCCAGGACGCCGTCGACGCGATGTGCCGGGCCTTCGACGAGCGCCGGGTGGCGATCGTCAAGGGATTGAACCAGGTGCCCGGCTTCACCTGCGTCATGCCGATGGGCGCGTTCTACGCCTTCCCCAACATCAAGGGCACCGGTCTCACCTCCACCGCGCTCCAGAACCGCCTGCTCGAGGAGGTGGGCGTCGCCACCGTCTCCGGCACCGCCTTCGGGAAGCTCGGCGAGGGCTACATCCGCTTCAGCTACGCGAGCAGCCTCGAGACGATCCGGGAGGCGCTCCGGCGCGTCGAGGAGTGCCTGCAGCCCGCGTGAACGACCTTTCCGACTTCCGGAGCGACACCGTCACCCGGCCCACGCCGGCCATGCGCGAGGCGATGGCGCGCGCCGAGGTGGGCGACGACGTCCTGGACGGCGATCCCACCGTCGGCGCCCTGGAGCGCTACGCCGCCGACTGGCTCGGCAAGGAGGGATCGCTCTTCGTCGCCTCCGGCACGATGGCGAACCAGGTGGCGCTCGGCGCCTGGGTGCGGGCCGGCGACGAGGTGATCGTCGAGGAAGGGGCCCACGTCCTGCTCTACGAGGCGGGCGCCATGGGCTACCTGCACGGGGCCCAGGCCGTCACCCTGCGCGGGGACCGGGGCGCCCTCGATCCGGAGACGGTGCGCCGGGCGATCCGGCCCGACTTCATCCACTGCCCCCACACGGCGCTCGTCTGCGTGGAACAGACCCACATGGGCGCGGGAGGGCGCGTGCTGCCGCTCGCGGGGCTGCGGGCGGTGCGGGAGGTTGCGGCCGCGCGGGGGGTCCCCGTGCACATGGACGGCGCCCGCCTCGCCAACGCCGTCGTCGCCTCCGGCGTGGACGCCCGCACGTGGGCGAGCTGCGCCGACTCGGTGTCGGTGTGCCTCTCGAAGGGTCTCGGCGCTCCGGTGGGCTCGATCGTCGCCGGCGGCGAGGAGTTCCTCGCGCGGGCCCGCGTGATCCGCAAGCGGCTCGGGGGCTGGATGCGCCAGGCGGGGATCATCGCCGCCGCCGGGCTCCTCGGCCTGCGCGAGGGGGTGGACCGGCTCGCCGAGGACCACGCTCTCGCCCGCGAGCTCGCCGCCGCCCTCGATCGAATGCCGGGACTCTCCGCTCCCCCCGCGGAGGTCGAGACGAACCTCGTGCTCGTGCGCGTCGAGCACGCGCGCTTCGACGCCGCCGCGCTCGCGGCGCGGCTGAAGGAGGAGGGCGTCCTCGTCCTGCCCCTCACGCCGGAGACCCTGCGCTTCGTGACCCACCGCGACGTGGGCCCCGCGGACCTGGACCGGCTCCTGGCGGCGCTGGAGCGGATCCTCGGGTAGCGCGGGGCGCCGGCGGGGCGCGCGTCATCGAGTGTGACCGCGGCCGCTCGGCGGGCTAGCGGAGAGGGGCCGATCCCCGGCCGGCGCGCTCCCGCTTCCCTCGATCCCTTAGCTTGGAGGCGAACCATGCTCCACCCCGTCCTGTCCGCCGCATCGGGCGCTCTTCTCCTCTCCCTTCCCGCCTTCGGCCAGACCGCCACCGGCACTCCGGCCCCGGCGGCCTCGCCCGTCCTTCCCGGACCCGTCCTGGACGTCCGGGTCCTCGGGGCGGACGCCCTGGATCCCCACCTCGGCGATATCCTCCTCGCGTACTACCGAGCGGAGGAGGCGATCGGGGCGGACCGGAACGGCGATGGCGACATGCAGGACGAGGTGCTCGTCGTCTTCGACCGCACGAGCGGCCTCGAGCACGAGCTGGGGCTGGCCCTCGTCGCCCGGGACGCCCGCCCTCCCCGCTACGAGGTGACCGGCCCGCACGTCCTCCTCTGGGTCGGAGAGGCCGAGCAGGGCGCGACCGACCTGAACGGCGACGGCGATCAGGAGGACGCCGTGCTCTTCTGGTACGACCACTCGACCGGGGTAACGGCGAACACGGGCCTCGCCGGCGACTGGAGCTGGATCGGCTTCTGGGTGGAGGGCGACGTGGCGACCTTCTTCGTCGTCGAGGCGGCCCAGGGGGTCGACCTGAGCGGGGACGGCGACCTGGACGACTGGGTGCTCCACGTGGGCCACTTCGGGGCCGGCACGCTCGAGAACACGCTCCTGTGCTCCGCGGGCAACCCGCGGGTCGAGGTCGATGGCGACCACGTCCTGGTGCGCACCGACGAGGCCTGCTATGGGCCGGGCGGCCTCGACCTGAACGGCGACGGGGACGCGAGCGACGCCGTCCTCGTCGACTACGACGCCATCCTCCGCACCTACGCCTCCCCCCGCGTCGCGGTCGCCTCGACCGGCTGGGGGATCTTCCCCAACGGCCACGGCTTCGCCTTCGTGGCGAGCGAGGCGGGCGAGGGGCTCGACCTGAACGGCGACGGCGACCAGGAGGACGACGTCTTGCACTACTACGACCGCGGCACCGGGCAGACGACGAACCACGCCTTCGCCCTGTGGCGCGAGCCGGTCCTCCACGGGGATCGCGCCGCGTTCCTGGCCTACGAGATCGCGAACGGCGTGGATTACAACCTCGACGGCGATCAGGAGGACCGCGTCGTGCACGTCGTCCATCTCGTCACGGGCTTCGCGTGGAACACGCATCTCGCGAGCTACTTCACCTATCCACTCCTGCTCGACGAGGACGCGCTCGCCTTCGTCGTGCTCGAGTGGAGCCAGGGTGGGCAGGACCTGAACGGCGACGGGGACCCCGACGACTACGTCCTGCACTGGATCGACCCGCAGACCGGGCTGCCGTTCAACACCGAGCTCGCCGTGGCGAGCCGCTACCACCTCGTCGCCGGGCGGATCGTCTTCGGGGTCCACGAGAGCAGCCAGGGCCACCAGGACTTCACCGGCGACGGCGACTCCCACGACACGGTCCTCCACGTGCTGGACACCTCGACCGGCAGCCTCGTCAACGAGGGCCTGCCGATCTCCCTGAACGCCTTCCAGACCCTGGGGGATCGGCTCGAGGTCGGCGTGCCCGAGGTGAACGCCGGCGGAACGGACCTGAACGGCGACGGCGACGCCAAGGACGACGTGCTCTTCGCCGCCCGGCTCGGCCGCGGCGCCCCGGTCGCCACCGGCTGGACAACCGACGGCACCTCGCACTGGATGCTGTGGGAGGGCGGCCGGATCGACGCCGAGGGGACCTTCCTCTTCTACGTCGAGGAGGAGGAGCAGGGCGATACCGACCTGAACGGCGACGGCGACGCCACCGACCGCGTGCTCTGCCTGGGCCGGATCCGCTGAGAGAAAGGTCGGACCGCGGCCGTCGCCGGCGACAGGATCGGATCCGCCGCCGGCGACGGCCACGGATCTGGCGGATCCGGTCTGGACTCCGTATCGTCCCCGGCATGGGGATCTTCAAGGCCTACGACATCCGCGGTCTCTACCCGAGCGAGCTCGACGGGGCGATGGCGAAGAGGATCGGCAACGCCTTCGCGCGGTTCCTCGGCGCGCGCCGGATCGTCGTGGGCCAGGACATGCGCACGCACTCGCCGGCGCTCGCCGACGCGGTCTCGGAGGGGGCGCGCGACGCCGGGTGTGACGTGATCCGCCTCGGGCTCGCGTCGACGCCGATGGCGTACTTCGCGATCGCCACCCTGGAGTGCGACGGGGGCCTGAACGTGACCGCCAGCCACAATCCCGGCGAGTACAACGGGATGAAGCTCTGCCGGGACGGCGCCCGCCCGGTGTCCATGGCGACGGGGATCGACCGGATCCAGGCGATGTGCGTCGAACCCTATCCCGCGCCGGCGGCCCGGCGCGGCCGCGAGGAGCGCGCCGGCCTGCTCGAGCCCTACGCCGATCACGTCGCCTCCTTCGCCGACCTCCCGCGCCCCATCTCCGTCGCGATCGACGCCGGGAACGGCATGGCCGGCTACACGCTCCCGCGCATCCTCCCCCGCCTGCCGGAGATGCGCGCCCACACCCTGTTCCTCGACCTCGACGGCACCTTCCCGAACCACGAGGCGAACCCGCTCAAGGAGGAGAACCTCCGCGACGTGCAGCGGCTCGTGCGGGAGACGGGCGCCGAGCTCGGCGTCGCCTTCGACGGGGACGCCGACCGCTGCTGCTTCGTCGACGAGGCGGGGACGCCGGTGGGAGCCGACCTGATGACCGCCCTGCTCGCGCCGCGCTTCCTGAGGGGGCACGCGGGGGCCGGCATCCTCTACGACCTGCGCTCCTCGTGGGTAGTCAAGGAGGAGATCGAGCGCGCCGGCGGCGTTCCGATCCGCGAGCGCGTCGGCCACTCCTTCATCAAGGCCACGATGCGCAAGACGGGCGCCGTGTTCGGCGGCGAGCTCTCCGGCCACTTCTACTTCGCCGCCAACTTCATGACCGACTCGGGCGAGATCGCCATGGCCTCCGCCCTGAGCATGCTTGCCGCCCCGGAGAACGCGGGGCGCACGCTCGGGGAGCTCGTGGCCGGGCTGCGCCGCTACCACGCGACGGGCGAGATCAACTTCCGGGTGGCCGACAAGGAGGCGGCCATCGCCGCGCTGCGCGAGCGGTTCGCCGACGGCCGCCAGGACGACCTCGACGGGATCACCGTGGAGTACGGCCGGCTCGGCGATCGCGAGTGGTGGTGGTGCAACGTGCGCGCGTCGAACACCGAGCCCCTCCTCCGCTTGAACCTCGAGGCCTCTTCGCCCGCGCTCCGCGACCGCCGCCGCGAGGAGATCGTCGCCCTCCTGGGGGATCCCGTATGAAGAACGCCCGCTTCGCGCCCGCCCTCGCCGCCGCGGTTCTCCTCCTTCTCGCCGCCGCCTGCGGCGCCCAGCGGGCCGGGGAGTCCGCCACCTCCTTCGGGCCCGCCGAGGCGGCCGCCCGCATCGGCGCCGGGCCGCCCCCGCTCGTCCAGGGCACGGTCGTCGAGGCCGCCACCGGGAAGCCGCTCGCCGGGGCGCTCGTCCGGGCGCCGGGCGGCCAGGAGGTCCGGACGGGGGCGGACGGGCGGTTCGTCCTCGCGGGCCTCCCCGCCGGCACCGCGGGCGAGCTCGCGGCGCGCACCGCGAGCGGGCTCGCCGGGCGGGTGCGGCTGCGCCCCCTCGCTCCCGGGACGCTCGAGGTCGTCCTCTTCGTCCGTTGAGATCGATCTCCGCCCTCATGCTCGCCCTCCTGCCCGCCCTCCTCGCCGCGCTCGCGGCCCCGCCCCGGGGGGCGCTCGTCCAGGACGGGGCGGAGCCGACCGCGCTCCTGCGCTGCCGGGCGTGGGAGGAGCGGCTCGCGCGCGACTCGCGCCTCGCCTTCGGGACGGGCGCGGCGGAGCGGGCGCGCGCCGAGCTCGCGGCGGAGGAGGGCGAGGGCTCGCCCCTCCGGCTGGCGGCCCTGATCGCGCTCGGCGCGTCCGGCGAGCTCGGCGACGTGGATCGGATCGAGGCCGAGCTCGCGGCGGCGGAGCCGGCCGAGCGGCGGGCGGCGGTCCTGGCCTTGGGCGAGATGGGGGAGATGGGCCGCGGGCCCCTGGGCCGGGCGCTGACGGCTCCCCCGGTGGGCCTGGAGGAGTGGCTCGTCCTCGCCTGGATCCACGCCGATCCGGCCGCGGCCGCGGCCGACGCGGCCGCCTGGGCCGCCGCAGAGGACTCGCCGCTCGCCGGGGCGGCGCGGCTCCTCGCCGACCACGCGCGAGGCGCCCCGCCGCCGGAGGGATCCCCGGCCGCGGAGGAGTGGCTCGAGCTGCGCTGGCTCGCCGCCCGCCGCTTCGGAACCGTCGCCGGCGCGCGCTGGCCGGACCTGCTCCTCGCCGAGCTGCTCGCCGACGAGGAGTTCCTCGACCGCGTCATCTGCAGCGCCGCCGCGCGGAGGAACGATCCCGCCGTGCGCGACCACCTCCTCGAGATCCTGCGCGAGGGGGAGCGGCCCGGCGCCCTGCCCGGGGCGGTCGCGGCGATGCCGGAGGTCCTCGGGGCCGCCGTCCAGGCGGGGATCTGGCGGCCGGCGAACCTCGCCGAGTGGCGGATCCTCCTCGGCGAGGTGGAAGACCGGCGGATCGAGCGGCGGGCGCGCGCCCTCCTGGAGAGCGCGATGGCGATCCCCGAGCTCGAGCCGAACGCCGCCCTCCAGCTCCTGCGGGCCGGAGGCGAGATCCCCAAGGCCTGGATCAACCGGGAGCTCGCCACGGCGCCGATGGAGCGCCGGGTCCTGATCCTCGAGGCGACGGCGGATCGCGACGAGCCGGAGCGCATCCACGACCTCCTGCCATTCGTCGAGCCGGGCCAGCCCATCTCCTTGCAGGCCGCGGCCCTGGTCGCCCTCGCCCGCCTGCAGCACCGCCGCTCGATCGACGGGCTGCTCCAGGTGCTGGCGAGCGGCCGGACGGTCGAGCGGCGCGAGCTCATCCTCTCCATCTGCCGCCAGCTCCACGACACGCGCCTCGAGCGGGCCGTCGCCGAGGCCCTGGAGATCCCGGACCTCGAGCCCGAGCTGCGCTTCCGGCTCGAAGTCGAGCGGGGCGTCTACGGGTGGCTCCGGGATCGCACCCGGGTGCGCCGCTGGCTCCGGGAAGGGCACGCTCACCCGCTGCGCCGCGACGCGGTGCGGGCGCTGGGGACGAAGGGCGGCCTCGAGGACCGCCAAGCGCTGCGGGAGCTCTTCCCGGTGGAGGACGATTTCGAGGTGAACGTCGAGCTCGCCCTCGGCCTCCTCGAGTACCGCGAGCCGGTGTCCCTCGCCATCCTGCGCGCCGCGCTGTGGGAGGGGAGCTGGAACCAGAGCGTGCTCGCCGGGGGGCTCCTCGCCCGCGCGATCAGCATCCACGGCCTGATCGAGGAGCTCTCCTCCCCGCCCCGCGGCGCCGACGATGCCGACCTGCGGCGGGTCGGCTTCGCCGTCGGCGAGTGGGGGGGGTTCGCGGCGGCCGAAGCGCTCGCCCGGCGGCGCACCGAGAGCGATCCGGCCGTGCAGGGGGCGTTCCTCGGGGTCCTCGCGACCCGGACGCATTGACCGCCATGGCGGCGGCGCACGGCGGCGCGCGAGACGGGTGGCGGGCGAGCGGGATCGTGAGCCTGATCACCGACTTCGGGACCGCGGATCCCTACGGGGGGATCGTGAAGGGAGTGCTCTTCGCGCGCGCCCCGCACCTGCGCGCGGTGGTCGACGTCACCCACGAGATCCCGCCCCAGGACGTCGAGCTCGCCGCCTTCCACCTGGCGCAGGCGTGGCGGCACTTCCCGGCGGGCACGGTGCACGCGGCCATCGTCGACCCGGGCGTGGGCACCGCGCGCGCGATGCTCCTCGTCGAGGCGGAGGGGCACGCCGTCCTGGCCCCCGACAACGGGCTCGTCGGTCCGCTTCTCGCCGCCGCTCTTCGTCCGGTCGTCCGCCGCGTGGATCCGGCGCGGTTCCGCCCCGCCGGCGCGAGCCGCACCTTCCACGGCCGCGACCGCTTCGCTCCCGCCGCCGCGCTCCTCGTCGAGGGCGCCCCGCCGGCGGACCTGGGGCCGGCGGTCGAGTCGTTCGCCCGCCCGTCCCTCTCCTCGCCCGTCCTCGGCCCCGACGGTGCGCTCGCCGCCCGCGTCCTCTTCGCCGATCGGTTCGGGAACCTGATCACCGACGCTCCCGCCGCGGGCCTCGGCGGCCCGCCGGAGGGCTTCGAGGCGGTCTTCGCCGGCGGGACCGCCCGGCACGCCGCCACGTACGCGGAGGCCGCGCCGGGCGAGGCGATCTTCCTCGAGAGCTCCTATGGCCTCCTGGAGATCGCCGTGCGCGGCGGGAGCGCGGCGGCGGTCCTCGGGCTGGGCCGCGGGGCGGCGGTCTCGTTCCGCCCCCGCCCCGCCGCACCGCCGGACAGCTACTCGAAGATCTTCCCGTAGCGCGCGTGGGCGGCGAGGGCGGCGAAATCGGGGTCCGCGGCGAGCTCCTGGCGCTGCTTCGGGGTCAGGTAGGCGTGCATCAAGGCCTCGTAGGCCGGCTTGAGCCGGCCGTCGAGCGCGTGGGCCCGCGCCAGGCCCACATAGAGTGTCTGGTCGGTGGTCTGCCGCCGGGTCATGGAGATCCCGATCGCCCGCTCGTAGTCCTTGGCCGCGTCGGCGTACTCGCCGAGCCGGAGGAGGATCGCCGCCCGGCGCTCGTAGGCGCCGTTCCACGCCTCCTGGGTGCGCACGAGCTCGTCGTACTTGCGCCGCAGCTCGCCGCGGGCCCCGCGATCCCCGAGGAGGGCGAGGGCGACGCGGGCAGCGTCCCACAGCTCGTCGTCCCGGCTCTCGAGGAGCGGCGCCAGGGCCTCGGCGAGCGCGCGGTCGCGCTCGGGGGCGAGGGCGGGGAGCGCGGCGAGGATCGCCAGGCGCTCGGCCTTCCCGATCCCCGACTCGCCTGCCGCGAGCCGCGCGACCTCGACCTTGGCGTCCTGGACCACGGCCGCCCCGCACTGCGCGTAGTAGGCGAGGATCGCGAGAACGACCGGGGAGGCGCGGGAGGGATCGCGCACGAGCTCCCGCACCGCCTCGAGGGCCTCCACCGTCGTGTTCGCGGCGAGCGCGGCGAGGACCGCCTCGACCACGGATGGGTTCGCGTCGGTGAGGGCCTCCCGCAGGACGAGGGCGTTCTCCGGTCCCCCGAGCTGGGCGAGGGCGATGACGCACTCCTGGCGGAGCGCGGCGCCCTCGGCGCGGAAGAGCTCCGTCAGGAAGGCGCTCGCCCGCGCTCGATCCGGGGCCTGGCCGAGGATCTTCACCACGTTCCGCTGGCCGGGCCGGCTCGCCGTGGGGAAGAAGTCGATCAGGGACGCGGTGATCGACGCCGTGCGCATGCGGATCAGGGTCTCCGCGATCTCCGCCGCGCGGAAGGCGGCCGCGGGCGAGGGGGTCGGGCCGGGATCGAGGTGGGGGAGGAGCAGGGGTGCCGCCTCCACGCCCAGGGCGTCCAGCTCGGCGCGGATCGCCGCCATCTGGCGCTCGGGGCCGGGGCGGCCCCGCTCCTCGAGCCGGGCCACGATCTCGCCCACCGGCGCCCGCAGGGCGGCGAGCCGCTCCGCCCGTTTCTCCCGCGCGCGGCGCAAGAACTCCTCGAGGGAATCGGCGCGGAGCGCGGGCGCGGGAGGGGGCGGGCCGGCGGCGAGGGCCAGCCTGGATGTCTCACCCGGCGGCGAGCGAAATCGCGAGATGGCGGGCAGAACCGGCGTTGCAGCCGGCGGCTGGTGAGACATCCAGGCGAGAGCGGCGGCGAGGGCGAGGAGCATGGCCGCCCGATTGTACGCCGCTATCCGGCGCGGCGAAGGAAGCGGGGGGAGGCCGGGATCATCTCGTAGGCGAGGAGCCGCGGGCCGGTCGCGGCGGCCGGTCCGCCGCGCGGCGCGCTCCGCGGCGACTCCTCCCCGGGGGGAGCGGCGAGGTGTCGCGCGCGGCCGGGGGCGCCGTAGACGACCTCCAGGCGGCGGCGGTTCCGGAACACCCACGCGCGCATGGGGTCGGTATCGGCGCCCTCCCCCCCGGCGGTTGAGCTCCCCCTCCCGCCGATTGGCGCGCGGCGCGGTCCGCGGTCCAATGATCGGTTCGCCCCCCATGCCCCTCCCCGCCCGCCCTTCGCCCCCGTCCCGGCCGGCCACGCACCCCCATCCGCGCCCGGCGTCCTTCCCGCGCGGCCCCGCGCGCGCCGCCGGCGTCCTCGTCGTGGGGGGCGGGCACGCCGGCGTGGAGGCGGCGCTCGCCGCCGCGCGCCGGGGGACCTCCGTCGTGCTGGTGACCTGGCGGATCGACCGCATCGGGGAGATGAGCTGCAACCCGGCGATCGGCGGCCTCGCCAAGGGGCAGCTCGCCCGGGAGGTGGACGCGCTGGGCGGCCTCATGGGGCGGGCGATCGACGCCACCGGGATCCAGTTCCGCATGCTGAACACGGCCAAGGGCTTCGCGGTGCGCGGCCCCCGGGCCCAGGCCGACCGCCACCGCTACCGCGAGTGGGTCACCGCCGCCGTGCTCGCGGCGGGGGGCGTCGGGGTAGTGGAGGCCGGGGTCGACGGGCTCCTCGTGGCGACGGCGGGCGGGGGCGCGCCCCGCGTCGATGGCGTGCGCCTCGAGGACGGCCGCGAGCTCCGGGCGGGGGCCGTGGTGCTCACGACCGGGACCTTCCTCGCCGCGGTGATGCACACCGGCGAGTCGATCTCCGCCGGCGGCCGGGCCGGCGAGCGCTCGTGCGAGGGGCTCTCCGCCGAGCTCGCGCGCCTCGGGCTCCCGATCGGCCGCCTCAAGACCGGCACGCCGGCTCGCCTTCACGGCCCGTCGATCGACTGGGAGCGGTTGGAGGAGCAGCGCGGCGATCCGCGGCCGACCCCCTTCTCCTACGCGACGGCGCGGGAGGGTTTTCCGGCCCTGCCCCAGGTCTCCTGCCACATCACCTACACGAACCCCGCGACCCACGCCCTGATCCGCGCCAACATCCACCGCGCGCCGATGTACGCGGGCCGGATCCGCGGCGTGGGGCCGCGCTACTGCCCGTCGGTGGAGGACAAGGTGATGCGCTTCACGGACCGCGAGCGCCACCAGGTCTTCCTGGAGCCGGAGGGGCTCGCGACCGACGTCGTCTACGCGAACGGCGTCTCCACGTCCCTGCCCGCCGAGGTGCAGGAGGCCTTCCTGCACACGATCGCCGGGCTCGAGCGCGTGGAGATCCGGCGGCCCGGCTACGCGGTCGAGTACGACTTCGTCCAGCCCTACGTGCTCGATCCGACGCTCGCCGTGGGGCCGGTCGCCGGGCTCTACCTCGCCGGGCAGATCAACGGCACGTCCGGGTACGAGGAAGCGGCGGCCCAGGGGCTCCTCGCCGGGGCCAATGCCTCGCGGTGGCTCGACGACGAGGCCCCCTTCGTGCTGGGGCGGGAGGAGGCCTACGCCGGCGTGCTCGTCGACGATCTCGTGGTGAGCGCCCCGACGGAGCCCTACCGGATGTTCACCTCGCGCGCCGAGTTCCGCCTGCTCCTGCGCCAGGACGACGCCGATCGCCGCCTCGTGCCGCGCGCCGCCGCCGCCGGCCTCGCCGGACCGGGGGCCCTCGCCCGGCTGGCGGCGCGCGAGCGGCGGATCGCCGCCCTCGCCGATCTCCTCCACGCGACGCGCCATCCGGACGCGGGAGGGAAGACGCTCGCCGAGCACCTGCGGCGGCCGGAGGTCTCGCTCGCGGGCGTCCTCCCGCTCCTCGGGCCGGCCGCGCCCGCGGACCTCGATCCCGACGACGCGGCCACCGTGGAGGCCGACATCAAGTACGCGGGCTACATCGAGCGCCAGGAGCGCGACGTGGCGCGGATGCGGGAGCGGGAATCGATCGAGATCCCGGCCGCCTTCGACTTCGCGGGGCTCACCGGGCTCCGGAAGGAAGCGCGCGAGAAGCTGGAGCGGCTGCGCCCGCGGACGCTGGGGGCGGCGGGCCGGATCGCCGGCATCAATCCGCCCGACGTCGCCCTGCTCTCCGTCCACCTCGAGCGCCGCCGCCGCGGCGAAGGGGGCGGGCAGTGAGCGGGGGAGGGAGCGGGCCCATGCCTCCCCGCGGCGGGGGGGCCGGGGGAAGATTCGCCGGAGGACCCTCTCGCCGGAGGCGATCCGGGGGTAGCCTCGGAGCCGCGTCACCCTAGACCCTCCGGCCCCGGCCCTCCCGCGGCGCGCGGGGGAGCGGGGGCGGCTCGCCGTTCTCGCCGAACCCGCCATGAAGAACGCCCTCTCGATCGCCCTCGTCCTGGCCGCCCTCTTCACCTTCGCGCGGCTGTCGACGGCGCAGTGTTGAGGCTCCGGAGCAGGAGCAGGGGGCTCCTACTCCGGTCCGGCGACTCCGCCTCCGCCTCCGACCTCGGGAGGGCCCGCGAGCGGTGGTCCAGCCGGCCCGGGGTCGGGCCCGGCCGGTCCGGCCGGGCTTCCTGAGGGGCCGGGCACGCCCGGCGGCTGGTGGGGGCCGGATGGACCGCTTCCCCCCGACGCGCCGGCGACGGGCGGAAGGGACCGCGGCCCCGCGCCGACGGACTGGACGCGCTGGTGGGGCTTCAACCGCGATTCCTACCTCGCGATGGGCGCGCTCCTCGCCGGCCGCGACGTCATGACCGGGGAGGATGCCGGACGGGCCGGAACGAGCCGGGAGCGCCGGCGGGCCGAGATCCTCTCCGGCGTGCGCCAGGTGCTCTCCGAGGGCGGCGACATCGCCCTGATCCGCGAGTCTCTGCTGGCGCTCGCGGCGGCGGGGGGCGGCGACACCGCCACCGGCTCCGGCCTCGACCACTACGCGCGCTTCTTCCTCGCCGGCGGCCATCCCGAGCTCCAGGAAGCCGCCGCGATCGCGCTCGGCGTCGAGGGAGAGGCGGCCTCGGTGCCGCTCCTGCGCGCGCTCCTCGACAACGCCGAGGACGGGTGGAAGCTCGCCAACGCGCCGGCCGTGCCGGTGCGCCTGCGGGCCTTCGCCGCCTTCGCCCTCGGGCTCATCGGAGAGAGAACGGCGAACCAGGAGCTGCGCCTCTCCGTCGTGCACTCGCTCCTCGCCGCGCTCGGCAACGAGCGCACGGCGACGCGCGAGATCCAGGTCGCCTGCGTGCTCGCCGCCGGGCTCGTCGATCTCGAGTTCTGCGACACCGACCCCGCGCGGCTCGCCCGTCACAAGATGGAGGGCGACCGCCACCTCTGCGGGGGGATCCTGCTCCGCTACCTGCTCGACGTCTTCCGGGACCACGAGCTCGATCCCTGGGTGCGGGCCCACGCCGCGCCGGCCATGGGGCGGCTGGGGCGCTCCGCGCCGCTCGACTTCCGCCGGGCGGTGCTGGAGGAGCTCGGCGGGGCGCTGGCGAGCCGGTCGGGCGAGCCGGACTTCGTCCGCCAGGGCGCCGTGCTCGGGCTCGGGCTCTTCGCCGACGGCGACGACGAGGAGATCGATGCCGCGGCGCGCTTCGCCCTGACGAGCACCCTGAAGCAGGGCGATCCCCTGAGCCAGCGCTTCGCGCTGATCGCGCTCGCCCGTGCGGTCGCGCGGCCGGGCGGCAGCGCGGGGACGGAGCGGAGCCTCGTGGCGGCGGAGAAGCTCCTCCTCGGCGAGCTCGCCCGCGGCCGCAAGGACCGCCGGTCCTGGGCGGCGCTGGCGCTCGGCGTCCTCGGCCACGCGCGGATCGCGGCCCGGGCGCCGATCCCCGCGGACATCGCCGCCGCCCTGCGCCACTCCCTGGGGCGGGCCAAGGGCCCCCCCGAGGCCGCCGCCGCCGCGCTCGGCCTCGGCATCCTCCGCGATCCCGCGGCCGCCGAGACGATCCTCGCCGCTTTCGAGCGGATCGAGGATCCCCTCTTCCGCGCCTGCGCTGCGCTCGCCCTGGGCCTCGTGCAGGCCCGCGAAGGCGCGGCGGTCGTCCGCGCCGCGTTCCTCGGCGAGGAGTGCGACGTCCGGGCGCTGCGCCCCGACGTCGCCCTCGGCCTCCGGCTGCTCGGGGACCGGGAGGCGACGGGTGCGGCCCTGGCGCGGCTGAAGGCGAGCGAGGATCCCGCGGAGCGCGCGGCCCTCGCCGGCTTCCTCGCCGCCCTCGCGGACCCCGGCGCCGCCGGGCCGCTCTTGGCGCTCGCCACGGATCCCGCCGAGAAGGCGCCCGTGCGCGCCGCCGCGATCCGCGGTCTCGGGCGCCTCGCCGACCCGCGGACCCTACCCTGGAGCGCCGCCTACGCGGTGGATCTCCAGTACGAGCTCCTGACCTGGACGCTCGCGAGCCCCTTCGGCGACGGGACCGGGCTGCTCGACTGGCGGTAGCGGTAGGCCGGCGCCGCCCTCGGTCGCGCGCGATCAGCCCTCCCGCTCGAGGAGGAGGGCCCAGCCGAGCGTTCCCTCGCCGGTGGGTGTCAGCGCTTCCGGGGGGAGGTGCGCGTGGAAGGGGCGATGGCCCTCCGCCCGCACGTCGATGTCGAGCGGGCCGGCGGGGACGGCGAGCTCGAAGGCGAGAGGATCGAGCAGGTTCGTGCGGACCGTGCTGTTGCCCTGCGTCCACGTCGCCTGCCACCCGCCCCCGGCATCGCGCGTGCCGGAAGCGGTGGCGCGAACCTCCCCCTTCTCGTCCCGCACCTCGAGCGCGAAGCTCGGGGCGACGAGCGGCCCCACGTCCGTTCTCCCCTTCACGAGCGCGTTCCACCCTTCCTGATCGCGGATCTCCACCACCGGGCCGCCACGCGCGCCGGGATCGGCGCCAAGCAGGAGGACCGTGAGGCGCCGGGATCGCTCCGCGTCGATCACGAACTCCTGCACGCCCTCCAGCGGGACGGTCAGGTCCAGCTCGAAGCGCGGATTCTCTTCGGCGAGGAAGCCGCCGAAGAGGAGGGTCACGGGCCCCGCGGGAAGGGAATGGAGGCGCGCCTCGCCCTGGCCGTCGAGGGTGGCGTGGGGGGTTCGGTAGGGTTCTCCCTCGACCTCGAACATGAGGATCTCCTTCCCCGGGGCCCGGATCCAGAGCGTCGCCCCGGCGATGGGCTGGCGGTCGCGGCCGAGGAGGCGAAGGGCGAGATCGCGCGCCGGGGCGAGCGCCACGTAAAGACGATGCTCGCCGGCGGCGTACTCGCGCTCCTCCACGCTCTCCTGCGCGTACCCGGGGGAGGTGAACCACAGGCGGATCTTGCCGGGGGCGAGCCCCCGGAGCTCGTAGGCGCCATCCTCGTTCTCGACCGCGAGCGGCAGGGCGTGCGACCAGCCGGGATCCGTCGACCACGGCTGCACCTCGAACGAGCGCACCGGCGCGCCGGTGGCGGCGTCGGTGACGCGACCCGCGATCCGCACGTCCCACACCGCCTCCGGATCGAGCCTCAAGAGGAGGTCCTCGATCCCGGACTCGACGGTCGCCATCGCCTTCTGGGAGGGGTCCGCGGGGTGGGTGGCGGTCACCTCGAAGGTGCCGGCATAGAGACGGTCGAGGCGGAAGGCGCCCGCGGCGTCGGTGCGGGCCGCGTTCGCTCCGAGCCGCCGCTCCCAGGTGGGGGTGGGGATCATGTGCCCGGAGCCGAGGCTCACGACGCGATCGCCCTCGATCTCGACCGCCGCGTCCGCGACCCCGGTCCCCTCCCGGTCGACGACGCGGCCGGCGATCACCCGCCCCGGCTCGAGGCGGACGGTGATCGTGTTCGGCAGATCGGCGCGGATCTCGACCGGCTGGACGACCTGGATCGCGTGGCCCGGGGCGGTGGCGTACAGGATGGCCGAGGGATCGGGAACGAGCCCGGGGAGGCGGAAGAAGCCCTCCTCGTTCGTCCTGGCCTCGGCGCGCGCCGTGGAGCGCAGGCGGACCTCGGCGCCCGGAATCCCCGTTCCGCCCGGGTCCAGGACCCAGCCGGTGAGCTCGATCCCGCGCGCGAGCACGATCTCCAGGAAGCCATGGGCGGGGGAGTGCGTTCTCTCCCACGGCGCGAGGCCGTCCGCCGTGACGCGCACCTCGTAGGGGTGGGGCGCGAGGCCGGCGAGGAGGAAACCGCCGTCGCCGGCCGTGGTCGCCTTCGCCGGCGGGGGACCGAGGCGCGTCGCTCCGCCTACAGCCGCGGGGTCCGCGTCCGCCGGCGTCCAGCTCGAAACGGCCTGGACCTCGACCCCGGCCAGCGGCGCGCGGGCGGGGTCGAGGACGCGGCCGGGGATCGAACCGGCTGCGGCGACGACGAGCAGCACGCCTTCGAGCTCCTGCCCGGGGGAGAGAGCGCCGGCGAGACCGCCGGCGGGCATGAGACCCGGCGCGGAGGCCTCGAGCGTGAAGTCCTCGCCGAGGTGCTCGACGCGGAAGCGCCCGGCGGAGTCGGCAGCGACCTCGCGGTCGGGAGGGAACGCCCGTCCCGGGTCGCGCGATCGCCAGGAGCGGCACCAGCCGCGCACGGCGGCCGCGGGGACCGCGCGGCCCGCCTCGTCGACGACCGTTCCGGCCACGCTGCCCCCGGCAGTGACGTGGACGGTGATCCGCACTTCCCTTCCGCTCTCCACGGCGCGGTTCGCCCAGAACACGGTGCCGGTCGTCTCCGGGCCCGCCGCCACGAGGACGGCGAGGAGCGGCGTGCCGTGGCGGAGGGGGAAGCGGGCGCACCCGGCGGCGTCCGTGGGGCGCCCGCCGGGCTCTTCGCCCAGCGCGCTTTCGTCCTCGATCCCCAGCCGCACGGCGACGTTCGCCACGGGGGCCTCGCTCTCGACCGTGCGCACCTCGACCAGGACGGCGGTCTCCGCGGCGGCGGGGCCGAGCTCGACCTCCCGGCGCGCAGCCTCGGCCGCGACCTCCGCGGCGGGAGGCGCGCCCTCGGCACCCGGGGGCAGGGAAAGCTCCGCCGGTCCCGGCCCGTCCTCCGCCTGTTCGACCGCCGGGGGCAAAAGGGTCTCGCCTCCCTTCCCCCGGGGGCCGAGGAGGAGCGCCGCCGCGCCGAAAAGGAGGGCGGCGAGAAGACCGATCGCGAGCTTCGTGTGCTGGCCCATGGAACGGAACGGAGAGGGAAGGAGCGATAGGGGGACGCCGGGGGTCGGGGCCTCTTCCCCACTATCCCTTCCCCCCGGTCCCGTTGCGAGCTCCGCCCGGCCCAGCCCCTACGTCCCCCGTCGCAGGAGCACCGTCTTCACGGTGTGGAAGAGGATCGAGAGGTCGAAGATCGTCGACTGGTACTTGATGTAGAAGAGGTCGTACTGGAGCTTCTGGAGGGCGTCCTCCAGCGTGTTCCCGTACGGGTAGTTGATCTGCGCCCAGCCGGTGATCCCGGGCTTCACGATGTGCCGCTGGCTGTAGTAGGGGATCTTGGCGGCGAGCTCCTCGACGAAGGCCGGCCGCTCGGGGCGCGGGCCCACCATGCTCATCGTGCCGCCGAGCACGTTGAAGAGCTGGGGCAGCTCGTCCAGGCGGCTCTTGCGGAGGATGCGGCCGGCGCGCGTGATGCGGGGGTCGTCCTGGCTCGCCCACACCGGGCCGGTCTCCCGCTCGGCGTCGGTGCGCATGCTGCGGAACTTGAGCAGCGTGAAGGGGCGGCCGTGGGCGCCGGTGCGCTCCTGGCGGAAGAAGATCGGGCCGGGCGAGTCGAGGCGGACGGCAAGCGCGGTCGCCAGCATGAGCGGCCAGGAGAGGGCGATCCCCACCAGGGCGAGCGCGATGTCCACGACCCGCTTCAGTGCCTCGGCGAGCGGATGCTGGCGGAAGCCGGGATTGAAGATCAGGTAGGAGGGGCGCATGCCCTCGGCCGGGATCTGGCCGGTGAGCCGCTCGTAGAAGGCCTCGGCCTCCTCCACGACGATTCCGTCCAGGCGGCAGGCGAGGAGATCCTCGGTGGGCAGGCTGCCGCGACGCTCCTCCAGGGCCACGATGATCGCGTCCACGTCCAGGCGCAGGGCGATCGCGTGGATCGTTTCCTCGCCCGGCTCGATTCGGGGCGCCGGGGGCGCCGCGGCGGCCGGTGGGACGGCCAGCACGAGGCGCTCGCCGCCCGCCGCCATCGCGAGGCCCTCCGCGGTCACGAGCCGCCCCGGCGGCGTCTCCGTCGCCGACGCCGCGGCGGCCTCGAACCAGGGATTGCCGGTGCCGCCCGCGTCGGGATCGCGGCCGCTGTTGTCCCGGCGCCGGTCGCGCCGGCGGCGCTCCCGGGGCGACCCCTCGTGGTAGACGACGCCCACCAGGTCGAAGCCCGTCCCCTGGCGGCGGCGCAGGTCCTCCACCAGCCGCTGGGCGAGCCGGCCCGAGCCGAGGATCAGGAGCCGGGCGTTCAGGTTGGCCCGCACGAGGAGGCCGTGGAAGAGGTTGCGCCAGAAGTAGAGCAGCGTGAAGGCGAGGATCGTGGTGAACGTGAGGATCACCACCGTCTGGGTGAGCGGCAGGCCGGGGAAGTCGAGGAGCCTCTCGACGCCGGCGACCTCCATAAGGGCGACCGCCACCACCACGAGGACCACCGCGCTGCCCGCGGAGCCCAGGAAGCGCGCCGCCCGCTCGTAACGCGAGCCGGAGATCCGGAAGTCGTAGAGCTCGTTGAAGGCGATCGCCACCTGGGCGAGCACCGCCACGAGGACCGACGAGAGGAGCGTGCGCCAGAGGGCCGCCTCCGGATCGAGGCCCTGGCGGGCGAGGAGGTACGTGACGTTGTCCGTCGGCCGCCAGAGGTGCGAGGAGAGCCCCGCCAGGACCACGAGCGTGATCAGCACGGTCTCGCTCGCGATCAAGAGTGTCTTCTGGAAGGGCAGGTAGTGCCGGAGGACGTGGAGCATGGAGTCGGGCCCCGCCGCGGCGTCTCGCGGACGGAAGGCCCGGGCGAGCTCCAGGGGCCGGGCGGTAGGGGACGCTCGGCCAACGGGAGAGCTTAGTGGATCGGCTGGAGGGGGGTTAGGGACTGAATGGCCGCCGGGGATCTCTTGGGCCGCGCAATCCGCATTTTCCGCCCGCGATCGCGCCGGAGGGTCTCCCGGCGGCCCGCGGGGGCTGCCGGCCGGCGAGTTGCGCGGACCAGCGACCGTTCGGAGGGCCGCTGCGCGGGCGCGGCCCGGGTGGCGGGACGGGGCGAGCGGGGCCGCGGACGGGCGACGGAACCGCGGACCGGGCCTGCACCCTCCGCATACGCGGCCGCGGGAGCCTGGAGCGCTAATCCGCGAGAGGCGGCCCGGCGAGCGGACGGCGCAGATCGCGGTGGTGGAGGAGGATCGGCCGCCGCGCTCCGTCGTCGAGACACACCTCGACGAGATCGACCCGGCGCTCGCGGCGACCGAGGCGGCGGGAGAGGGCGCGGACGGCGGCGGAAAGGCGCCGGAGCCGGCGCGATCCCACGCGGAGCCCGGGGCTCCAGCGCGGGCCGCGGCGGCCGGTCTTCACCTCGATCGCCACCAGCACCTCGCCGTCGAGGACGACGAGGTCGAACTCGCCCCCGCTCGTGCGGACCCGCCGGCCGAGGACGCAAAAGCCCCGCCCCGCGAGCCAGCGGGCGGCGAGGATCTCGCCGGCGAGGCCCTGCTCGCGCGGGTCGCGAAGGCCGATAGCGAGGAGCGCGCCGGGCGCCAAGCGCAGGAGGAGGCGGCGCAGCGGCGCGGGGAGGCGGTTCAGGGCTTCTTGCCGTCGCCGCCGGCCTTCTCGCCGGCCGTCTCGGCGGTCTTCTCGTCCGCCTTCTCGGCGGTCTTCGCCTTGCCCTCCTCCTCGAGCAGGGTCTGCACCGCCGCGCGGGAGAAGCGCAGGCGCACTCCGTCGGCCACCTGCAACGTCACCACGTCGTCCTGGATCAGGGCCACCGTGCCGTAGAGCCCGCTCGTGGTCATCACCCGATCCCCCTTCTTCATCCCGGCGAGCATCGCCGTGCGCGCCTTCTGCTTCTTGCGCTCGGGCAGGATGAGCACGAAGTAGAAGATCCCGATCACCAGGACGGCGGGGATGAGGAGGCTGCCCCAGCCGCCGCCGGAGGACTTCGGGGTCTGTTCCTCCGCCTGGAGGACGAGGAGCTGGATCGTGGGGAGCACGGGGGGCACCAGAGGGGTCGGGGAGGGGTGGGGAAGCGCAGGACCCTATCCGAATCCCCCCGCCCACGGAAGCGCCCGGATCCGGCGGTAGCGGGTCCTGGCCGGGCGGCGTACCTTCGTCGCCCCGCGGGCCCGGCGGGGCCCGTCCCGTCCCCGGCTCGCCTCCGTAGCCAGGCGGCCCCGCCCGCCTCCGGCCCCTCCCCATGCCCTCCCCCCCCGAAAAGCTCCGCGTCGTCTGCGCCATGAGCGGCGGCGTCGACAGCTCGGTCGCCGCCTGGCTGCTCCGGGAGCAGGGGTACGAGGTCGTGGGCCTCTTCATGCGGAACGGCGTCCACCTCGCGGAGGACGAGCCGGGCAAGAAGTCGTGCTGTTCGGTCGCTGACGCGCGGGACGCCCGGATGGTTGCGGCGCAGCTCGGAATCGCCTTCCAGGCGGTGGATCTCGCCTCCGAGTTCGGCGGGATCGTGCGCACCTTTCTGGACGAGTACGCGGCGGGCCGCACCCCGAACCCCTGCGCGATCTGCAACCGCGACCTGAAGCTCGGCCGCCTCCTCGACTTCGCCCTCGACCTCGGGGCGAGCCACGTCGCGACCGGGCACTACGCGCGGGTCGAGACGGGGGCGGACGGGCGCGTCGTCGTGCGCCGGGGCGCCGACCGCGCCAAGGACCAGTCCTACCAGCTCTTCGCCGTCGCCGAGGCGAATCTCGCCCGCACCCTCCTGCCCCTCGGGGGCCTCGAGAAGGCGCAGGTGCGCGAGCTCGCCGCCGCCGCCGGGATCCGCACCGCGCTCAAGCCCGACAGCCAGGAGATCTGCTTCGTGCCCGGAAACGACTACCGCCGGCTCCTCGCCGAATGCGGTGTGCCGCTGCACGCGGGGGCGCTCGTGGACTCCGGCGGCCGCGTCCTCGGGCGCCACGCCGGCACGGAGCACTTCACGATCGGCCAGCGCCGCGGCGCCGGCGTCGCCGCCGGCCGGCCCCTCTACGTCCTCGAGATCCACCCCGAGAGCGGCACCGTCGTCCTCGGGGACCGCGCGGAGTGCGCGAGCCGGGCCCTCGAAGCCGCGGACGTGAACTGGATCGGCTTCGATCCGCCGGGGGGCTCCTTCCGCGCCGCCGTGCAGGTGCGCTACCGCCACACGGCGGCCCCGGCCATGATCGAGGTCCAGGGCCAGATCGCCCGTGTCCTCTTCGACGCGCCCCAGCACGCGGTCGCCCCGGGCCAGGGGGCGGCCTTCTACGAGGGCGAGCGCCTCCTCGGCGGCGGCTGGATCGCCGCGACGGAAGCCGATTCCGCCGCCGGGCCGGGCGGGTAACGTATCGGGCGCGCCCATTCCGCGGCGCCCCGCGCCCTCCTCGTCCCTCCGGATCCCGATCCTGCGCCCCTCGCCGCCCTCCCCGCCGGGCTCGCCGTCCGCCCCGCCCCCGCGGCCCG
>JBFMCU010000075.1:0-12515 GCA_040754415.1 Planctomycetota bacterium | reverse complement strand
GAACGCTGCGGTACTTCGTAGACTTCTTCATGGGGCTCTCCTTCGGGGGACCGAACTCGTGCTAAGTCCAGTCCTACCAACAGGTTGGGCCCCCGATCAAATCTCACAACGGGACGGACATCCTCCGTCTGGTGGATGGACGCAGGCTGGTACGTCCATCACGGCGGCGGGTGGCCCCGGGTCGGGACCTGGGAGGTGGATCCGACCCGCTTCCCGCGCGGATTGCGTCCCGTCTCCGATCACGCGCACCGCCGAGGGCTCAAGACCCTGCTCTGGTTCGAGCCGGAACGAGTGGCGGCGGGGACCTGGCTGGCGGAGTCCCATCCCGAGTGGGTCCTCGGCGGTGGCGGCGGTGGGTTGCTCGACATCGGCGACGAAGGCGTCCGGGAGTGGCTCGTCGAGCACGTCGATCGGCTGCTCGTCAGGGAAGGCATCGACATCTATCGCCAGGATTTCAACGTCGATCCCCTCGAACGCTGGCGCGCGGCGGATCCGCCCGACCGCCAGGGCATCGCGGAGATCCGCCACGTCACCGGCTATCTCGCCTACTGGGACGAGCTGCGCCGGCGCCATCCCGACCTCCTCATCGACTCGTGCGCGAGCGGCGGCCGGCGCAACGACCTGGAGACCATGCGCCGCGCCGTCCCGCTCTGGCGGAGCGACTATGCCTATGAAGCGATCGGCCAGCAGTGCATGACCTATGGCCTCTCGCTCTGGCTACCCTGCCACGGGACGGGCACCGTGGCGACGCGGAACGCGCCCTACTACGGCAGCGGCGCCACCCCGATCGAGCCGTACGCCTTCTGGAGCAATGCGGCGCCCAGCCTCGGGCTGGGGATCGACGTGCGCGTCGCGAGCCTCGATTACCCCGCCCTTCGCCGCCTGGTCGGGCAGTGGCGGGAGGTCGCTCCGAGCTTCTACGGTGACTTCTACCCGCTCATGCCGTGGACCCGCGAGGACACCGTATGGATCGCCTGGCAGTTCGACCGTCCCGAGGCCGGCGCGGGCCTGGTGCAGGCCTTCCGTCGCCCGGGCAGCATCTACGAGTCCGCGCGTTTCCGCCTCCGCGGTCTCGATCCCGCGGCGGCATACCTCGTCGCGGATCTCGACGCGGAGGCGAGCGAGCGGCACCTCGGCGCGGCCTTGATGGAGGACGGGCTCGTGATCCGCATCGCTTCCCAGCCCGGCGCGGCGGTGCTCGGCTACCAGCGGCAATGATCCCGCCCGGCGGGCCGGCAGCGGAACCGGCGCCGCGGCATCGACGCCCCGGTCGGGGAGAGCTAGATTCGGCTTGCCCCTCCGGCCTCGGAAGGTACCACTCATGAGCAAGCACGTCACCGTCGCTTCGATTCTAGGCGCCCTCGGCCTGTCCATCGTCCTCGCGGCAGCCGGCACCGGCCAGACGGCCGCTCCTCCTGCCGCGAGGATCGGGACCTTCGACTCCCGCGCCGTCGCCCTCGCCTACTGGCGCTCGGCGGAGGGAATGGCCCGCCTCGAGGAACTGCACGCGGACCTGGAGAAGGCCCGGGCCGCCAAGGACGAGAAGCGCATCCGGGAGCTGGAGATCGAAGGGCCGGGGCGGCAGGTCCGGATGCACCAGCAGGTCTTCAGCACGGGAACGGTCACCGACATCCTCGCGCGGATCCAGACCTCGATTCCCGCGATCGCCAAGGAGGCGGGAGTCCCGCTCGTCGTCTCCAAGTGGGAGGTCGCCTACCGCGATCCCTCGGTCGAGTGCGTCGACGTGACGCCGCAGCTCGTGGCGCTTTTTCACCCCGACGAGGGGGTGCGGAAGATGCTGGAGGGCCTGGCCGGCCAAGAGCCGGTCCCCATCGACCAGTTGTCGAAGGATCCCAATCACTGATACGCTCGCGTTTGGCGGGGGCGAGGGCCTGCCGGTCGCCCCGCGGGCGGCCGGGGACGGCGGATTTCGCGGTTTTTGCGTCCCCATCCCCCCGCCGGTGTCTCTTGGCCGGACGCTGGAAGGCCGAGCAGGAATCGATGAACCACTCAGGTGCCTTCTGGCGCATCGCCTGACGGCGCTGCTGCCCGTTTGCGATCAATTCTTGCTCGCTCTCTGGCCGCCTGACCTCGCGGTAATGCAACATCAGGGTGAGATGGACAGGCTCGTCAGATGGGCGTCGATGCCCACGAACAGGGTGACGGTATCATGGATCACGGCTCGGCCTCCTTGAGGATGACGCTCAGGCATCGCACACCACGTGCACGACCTACCTTAGGTTTGCCCGATGTGGCTCGGCCTGGCGAGAGCCCGGCAATCCACGAGTGCTACGGGAGGCCGGGCCTCCATAGCGTCTGAGCCTCCGAGGCGATCCGCGCTCCGCCCGAATCGGCGTGCGGTCCCGGGGAGCCCGGTGCAGGTCCTCCACGCGCCCCCCGGAAGCGCCTTCCGCACGAATATCGGGCTGGCGATCAACTTCCGGACGGCGGCGGTCGAGGAAGGACCCCTCGTCTGGCACGCCTCCGACCAGCCATGGACATCGTCAAACCGCTCGGTCTGATCCTCTCGGTCCTGCTCGCCCTCGCGGCGGGCGTCCTCACGATCGGGGGAGGCGGCGATGGGCTCTGGGAACACGACGGAGTCGTGCAGGTGGCAGCCCCCCGGGAGGCGGTCTTCGAATGGCTCACCGACCCGGACCGGCGCCAGGAGTGGGTGGTGGGGCTGGTCGACTCGCGGGTGGACCCGCCGGGCCGGTTGAAGAAGGGCTCGCGCCTGCTGGAGACCATCGAGGTGGATGGCGAGCGCCGGGAGCGAATCGTCGAGATCACGGACCTCGAGGCAGGGTCCGTGTTCGCGTATCGCACCTCGGAGGACGGCGTCGAGATCGCGATGCGCTGCAAGGTCGCCGCGCAGTTCACGGGGGGAAGGAGCCGGATCGACTACACGTGCCGGGCGCAGTTTCCCGGCTGGTTGGCGAAGGTGATCGAGCCCATTCTCGGTCACCAGCGGCGCTCCCGGATGGAGGAGAGCTTCGCGCGCCTGAAGGCGAAGGCCGCCGGCAGCATCTGACCCCCGCCGTCCGCTCGCCGGGGTCCCGGGCCGGCGGGGGCCGGTGCGCCACCTCGTTCCCCCGCCGCCGGGGAACGAGTCCAAGTCGAGGCAGGCGCAGGCGGAGCGAGAGCGGCAGAGCCGCATCGTCCTCGGCACCGCCGGGACGGAGGAGGGGGGTAGGGCAGTGGAAGATCAGCGGGCAAGCGGGATCCGGGACTCGAACGTGAGCTCCCGGTCCCCGTTCGCCCCCGTGGACAGGATGGCGGCCACCGTCCGCGCCGGCGTCCCTCGGAAGACCTCCTGATCGTTGCGGAAGACGGCGAGCTCCCTCGTTCCGTCGATCAGGTCGCCATCCACGAGGACGTGGAGGCCGGTCCCGTCCGCTGGGCAGGCAACCCGCACCTCGTTCTTCTCGCGATCGATCTCGGCCACGATGAGGCGATTCGGCCGCGGTGCGTCGTCCCACAGCCAGTAAAACTGCCGTTTCCACGGGAGCGACTGCTCCCAGACGAGCTTCCGGGGACGGGGATCGCGCACGCGGTCATGGATCTTCTCCACGAGGGCTCCGTACCCGCCCGGCGGCGGGCCGTGGCCCTGGCCCGACACCTCCCAGTACTCGAAGTCGAAACCGCCCCACCGCTCCCGGGCCTCCACGAGCTTCTGCACGGCCATCCGATTCGCGTCCGGGGGAACTTGCGCGTCGTCGTCGGACTGGTAGATGACGATCGAGGTGTTCCGGAGGTTCGGCACCACGCCTTCGGCGATGTCCACGACCTTCCCCCCCGCGAGGTAGGGCGTGGGCGCGCCGGCGGACGCGATCATGCCCGCCATTCGATCCGCGTGGTGCCCCCCGAGGGTCCAGGCTCCGTACCCGCCCATCGAATGGCCGCCGAGGAAGATCTTGTTCCGATCGATCTTCCAGGTTCGCAGCGCCCGGTCCACGAGCGCGAGCACGAACTCCTCCGTGCCGCTGTCCGTCCAGCCGCGCTCGGTCTTGACGAGCACCTCGGGGAAGATCGCCAGCCAATCCTCCCCCGACGCAGCGCCGTTGAAGGCGCCGTGGCTCGTCCAGGCGTCCCCCTCCCCGACGCCGCCCCCGTGCATGCCGATGAAGAGCCCCTGGGGACGTTTCGTCTCGCCACCGATGATGTAGAGGCCCTTCTCCTCGTCCTCCCACAGGAAGTGACGGCCGGACTTCTTCTCGAGCCCGGGTCCCTTCGCCCAGAGCGCCCAGACTTCCTTCTTCCAGGCCAGGGCCTTGCCCTCGGAGAGCGGCTCGAGCCCCGCGAGCCGAGACAGGATCTCGTCCTGGCGCTCTCGTCCCGTCTCGGTGACGCCGTCGAGCTCGACGTATTCGGCCACCAGCCGATCGATCTCCCGTGCGCTGAGCGCCTCCTGGCGCTCCCCGGCGAGTCGCGGCGAAGGAACCGTGGCAAGGGCACCCGCCGCGGCGAGCAGCGGAAGGCGCGAGAGCGACCAATGGGCACCTGTTTCGGTCATGAGGCGTCTCCCTGGGAATCCGGCGACGGAGCGCGTCGGCCCTGCCGCCCAGCCGTCTCCCCGGACTCTATCGCCGCGGGAGCGTGCCGCAAGCGCCGGGTGCCCGCCGGGGGGAAGAGCCGCGGGCGCCGCGGCGCGACGCCTCCGCGACGTCGCCCTCCTGCCCCTGCCCCAGGCATCCTGACGTGTTGCTTTCTTCCCAGTCGATGCCGGCGAGGTCTTCCGCGCGGCAGCGCAGGAAGTGGGCCCGGCTTGCCGGCCGGGGAACCCCGGCATAATCTCGAGTCCTTGGCGGCTGTGCCGAATCTCGATCCGGGGGTTTCGTCGCGGGCGTGAGAAAACCCGCTCCCACCGCCAACGCGGGACCGAGCGTGGCATTGGTATCTCGACCATGGGTGCCGACTCCCCGTCGATCCAGCTCGAAGGCCTGCTGAGCCACGCGGCGTGGGCCGGCCGGCTGGCCCGGAGCCTGGTGGCGGACGCCTCGACCGCCGACGATCTCGTGCAGGATGCCTGGCTGGCGGCCCTGCGCTCGCCGCCTCGGGAGGAGAGGAATCTCCGGGCCTGGCTCGGTCGCGTGGTGCGAAACGCTGCGCTCCAGCGCGCGCGGCGCCGCGCGCCGAGGCCAGCGCGAAGAAGCGGCAGCGGCTCCTCGTGGCTCGCCGCCGACCCCGGAGGAACTCGCGGAGAGCCTGGAGACGCAGCGACGTCTCGCGGCGCTCGTGCTCGGACTTGCCGAGCCGATCCGCCACACGGTGCTCCTGCGCTATTACGAGGGCCTCCCTCCGGCGGAGATCGCGCGGCGCACCGGCGCCCCGGCGGGCACGGTGCGCTGGCGGCTCAAGCGCGGCCTCGACTTCCTGCGGGAACGGCTTGACGAGGAGCACGGTGCCCGTCGCACGTGGTGCGCCCTGCTCGCGCCGCTGGCTGGCGCACGGAACGACGGCGCGTCCCTGGCCACGGCCACGATCGGAGGAACCCTCGCCATGAACACGAAGCTCGTCATCCTCGCCGCCGCCGGGACGGCCCTCTTGCTGGGCGTGTGGGTCATGTGGCCCGCGGGATCCGCGGTCGAACCCCCGGCGGGACCGGGAAGGGCCGGGGCGGCAGCGCTCGCCACTCCGCACGACGACGCGGTCTCGCCCGAGAAGGAACCGCGCGTCTCACGCGCGGTCGTGCCCGCCGTCAGTCCGGGGGAGCCCTACGGGGCGCTCGCCGTGCACGCCGTCTGGGCGACGAACGGAGCGCCGGCGACCGAGGTGGCGATCGTGTTCCGGTCCCTGGACGAGCCCGTCCAGATCGCCAGCGAGGTGCAGGTGGTGACGGACGATGCCGGGGTGGCCCGTGCTCCGCGGCAGCACGCCGGCGCGGTCGAGATCGAGTCCGACCGCGGAGGCAGGCTCGAGACCACGGCGGAACCGGGGGGCGACCACGATATCGCCTTCGTGATCCCTCCGGGCATCGCGGTCGAGGGCGTCGTGGTCGATGAAGCCGGCCGGCCGGTGGCGGGCGCTGGCATTTGGCTCACGGCGGGCCGGGGAGACTGGCTCGGCGGGCGGATCGTCGCTCGCGCCGGCGAGGAGGGGACCTTCCAGGTGCCGTCCGTCGACCCGGGACAGTCGCTGGGGGCGTGCGCCGACGGAGACGCTCCCTCCGAGCTCGTGGACCTCGAGCGGCTCGACGGACCGGCCACTCCGGTGCGCCTTCGGCTGGTGCTGACGCTCCCCGGAGCCACGATCGAGGGCTTCGTGGTGCGCGACGACGGAGAACCGATCGCCGGCGCCCTGGTTGCCATCGGGCATCGGGGCGGTTTCTCCTGGCGGGCGGATGGAACCCACGAGGAGTCCTGGACCCCCTGTGTGATCCGCTCGGGGAGGGATGGACCCTTCCGGCGCGAGAGTGTCGCGCCGGGCGATCCCCCGATCTCCGTGCGCGCCGGAGGCTTTCCCCTGTGGTGCGAGGAGCGAAGTTGCCGGGCCGGCGAGACCACCTTCGTCGAAGTCGTGCTGGAGCGCGGGGCCACGGTACGAGGCACGGTGCGCGGGGAAGACGACGTTCCCGCATCCGGAGCGAGAGTAATTGCGCTCGATCGTCCGTTCGAGCGGAACCCGTGGCTCATCGGTCCTTTGGATCCTCCGAACGCCTTCGGGCGGGCTACCGCGCTCAGCGGCCAAGACGGCGAATGCTCGCTGGCCCTGGTCCCTGCCGGCGAGATCCATCTCTTTGCCGTGGCGGGGACGAGCTTTGGAGAGGTGACCGGTTTCGGCGGGACCGATGCGACGAGCGTGTCGGCCGCCCCCGGGGACGTGATCCGCTGGGACGCCAAGCTCTCACGCGGTCTCGTGATCCGCGGGCGGGTCCAGAGCGAGAGCGGCGGGCCACCGAATGCCCTGGCCCCGATCCATGCGACTCCGGAGAGAAACGGAGCCAGCGCGCGGGCGACCTTGCTGGACGACGAAGGCCGTTTCCTCTTCGCCGAATGCGAGGCCGTGCCCTACACGATCTCCTACTCCGTCCCCGGCGCAGCGGCTTCGGAGAGCGGCGTATGGCCGGGGTCGGGCGAGGTCGTCCTCACGCTTCCGGAAGGCGATCCAGGTCGGCCGGCCGTGGTCACCGGGCGCGTCGTCGACAGCGGGGCTCGCGCGGCCGAGAACGCAGAACTCTCCGTTCGGCTCGCGTCTCCCGCCGGTTAGTCCCTGACGGCGGAGGTCGAGGGCGAGCGATTCCGCTTCGAAGAGGTCGAGCCCGGGCGCTACCAGCCGTTCGTCGCCGCCGACGATTCGATCCTCTGGGCCGGCGACTGGTTCGAGATCGCGCCGGGAGACGAGCTCGATCTCCGGGAGATCCGGACGGCGCCGGGCGGGGGGATCATCGTCAGGATGGTCGTCCGGGAGGGCGCCAAGCTCGGCCAGATGTTCGCGGGTCTGGGCGAGGGGATGGCGTCGCGCGCGCTCACGCCCGAAGGGGACAGCTTCCGCGGTGAGGGGCTCTCGCCCGGAAACCACGTGTTGACGATCCTCGGCGAGGGGGTCTTCGTTCCCCAGAGGACCGTCGAGGTGATCGCGGGCGAGACGCGCGAGATCGCGGTCGAGGTCCTACCCGCCGTGGCGGTCAACTACGAGGTCGCCGCCCCGCCGCGCGGGTCGACCTGGAACGCCATGCAGCTCGAGGTGCGCGACGCGTCCGGCCGGATCGTCTGGCGCATCGCCACCCTCGTCGTGAACACGTTTCCGTCCCAAAGCAGCGTGAATCTGGCCCTGGGCTCCTACACCTTCGAGGCGAGGACGGATACCGGCTTGGTGCGCGGTCAGGCGTTCGAGGTGGAGGGCGTGCATCACGAGCCCGCGCCCGTGCGGGTCGACCTGCACGATTGTTGAACCTCTGCGGGCGCCTTCGTCGCACCGTCACGGCGAATGGGCCGGGGGCCATTCATGAGGCCGCCGGTCGGCCTTGAGCCGAGACGCTTGGCGCTCGCTCGCCCGGCAATCGCGTCCTTCCTTCCGACAGCCGGCGGGGCTCCACCGCGGGTGGGGACGGAGGGACATTCTGGGCGAGGATCGACCTCGGCGGGCTGATCTCGTGCTCGTGCCAGTCCGTTCGAGGCCGGGACGGGCGGGGAGGCGGGCCAGCCGATGGAGACGGTCCATTCGATCCGCCGCGGTCGCGCGGCGACCTGCGTCCCGGACGATGTCGACCTTGCCCTCGATGCCCGCTGGCCGTACTCTCGGATCGTCCGCGATCGCATCACGGGGCGCGGGGAAAAAGCGTGAGCGTAAGCCTCGAAGGCAGGGTCGCTGCCGTCGCCGCGCGCTCGAAAGCGCGCGGGGCCGCGCTGCCGTCCGTCACGGCCCGAGCGGAAGAATGACGCGGGAGGCGGGCGGACGGATCACGGCGGCAGTCCTCGCCGTACCCTGGCTCTGCCTGGTGGCCGTGGGACTTCTGGCGATCTTCGCCGGGGTGGACGCCCTGGACGAGGCCCACCGTGCGGACTTCGCTCGCCTTCTCGCGCGCGTCGGCCCCGGGCAGCTCGATCGACCCGTCGAGGCCTATGTCCGGCAGGTGGAGCCGTACCTCGCGGCGGTCGTGCCGGCTCTTGCGGGCACCGGGCTACTCCTCCTCCTCCTGCACCGATCGCATCGCGCCACGTGCTCGGCAGCGCTCGCCGGCTGGAAGCCCTTCGAGCGCGTCGGAGTCTCCGCCCCGGCCGGGGCGGCGATCGTGGGAGTGGGCCTCCTGGTCGTGGTCGGACATCACCTGCTCGTCCTCGTCGGCGGCTGGCGGGTCTCGACGTCCCTGACCTTCCCGATCGGCATCTTCTTCCCGGGCTTCCACGCGTCGGCCTGGCCCTACGCCCTCGCCTTTCTCGCGGTCGTCGCCTGGGGGTGGAGCCGCGCCAGGGGGGGTATCGCCCTCGCCTGGATCCTGGGCCTGGTCCTCCTGCTCCTCGGCAACCTGCTGCAGGGCGGGTGGTTCACCGGCTTCCGCCTTCCCGTCGAAGGCTCGGGGATCCAGTACTTCCACGCCGCGATCCGCATCGAGGACGTGTCCGCCTGGCTGGCGAGCTTCACGAGCATCCAGGGGGAGCTCCACCCGCACTCGGGCGTGCATCCCCCCTTCGCCGTCCTCTTGCACTACTACCTCTGGAGGCTGGGTGGGGTGACGCTCCTGTCCCTTGCCTTCACGATCGCGGCGAGCTCGTCCGTCCCGATCCTCTTCGTGATCGCTCGCGGATTGGGAACGACCCGCGACCGGGCGTTCCGGCTGGCGCTCCTCTTCGCGGTGCTGCCCGCCTTCAACATCTACGGCGCGGTGAGCCTGGACGGGGTGATCCTGCCGCTCATGACCCTCGGGCTCTGGGGGCTCGTGCGCTTCCACCGCGGGAGGGCGGACTGCCTTTCCTGGACGCTCCTCGCCGGCGGCGTGCTCGGCGCGAACCTCCTCACCTTCGGCGGTGTGATCCTCGCCGGAATCGCCGGGGTGGTGGCGCTCGAGAGGGCGGTACGCGCCCGTTCCTTCGCCCTCCTGGGCGCCCTGCTCGCCGTCATCGGCGCCGGCCTCCTTCTCGGGTGGGGTCTGGCGACCTGGTGGGGGTACGACCACCTCGAAGCGTTCCGGCACGCGAGCCGGCTCGAGAATCCCGGCGGCTTCCTGCTCCTGCATGATCCCCGCGAGTACCTGGTGACGCGCGTCGAGGACGTGGCCGAGATCCTGCTCTTCTCGTCCCTGGGCGTGCTGGCGCTGCTCTTTCGCCACGGCCGCCTCGGGCTCGCGGGGCCCGTTCCGGGGAGCACCCTCGCGTGGTGCGGGATCGGAATGCTCCTCGCCGCGTTCCTCACGGGCGCGTTCAAGACCGGAGAGACGGCCCGGGCCTGCCTGTTCGTCTATCCGTACCTGCTGCTGGCGATCCGCAACGCGACGATCCACGCCTGGACCACCTGTCTCGTCCTCGCGGCGCTGCAGACCGTGGCGATGCAGGGGGTGGGATCCTGCTTTTGGTGAGCCGAGAGACCCGTGGGACCCGCTCGCCGTCCGGCGCCTCGGCGGCCGGGTCCCTGTACCGCGAGTGGAACGGCCAGATCGACCACCACCGCGGGAGCGCGGCCGGCGGAAGAAGTCGATGGCCGACCAGGCTCGGGACACGTCGATTCCAGGCGGAGCATTCCCGGGAAAGTGTTGGGCCGGGCGCGGCGGCCGAGGACAGGATGCCGGCGGTCATGGACGGAGTCGTTGCCACGACGAAGCCCGGGTTGCGCGGCACAGCCGGGAAGGCGCCGCCTCGAGCATGACCGGCAGTCTCGGGGGACCTGGTGATCCGCGCGCGCGCCGGGACGGCACGCTGCAGAAGCTCGAGCGGATGAACAGGGCCCTGCGGCATGAGGAACCCGATCGCGTGCCGATCAGCGACTTCTTCTGGGGCAGCTTCCTCCAGCGCTGGCGCAGGGAGCTCGGGCTGCCGGAGGATGCCGATCCCTATCGACACTACGACCTCGACTGGGTCGTCATGGTCCCCAACATGGACCCGTGGATCCGCCCCTTCGAGACGTTGGAGGAGACCGATCGCCGGGTCGTCGTGAAGACCGGCTTCGGCGCGGTCGTGGCCAAGCACTTCGAGCTGTCCATGCCGAGGATGTGCGCCTTCGAAACCGACACCTTCGAGAAGCTCGAGCGGATCGAGTTCGACGATCCTCAGGACCGGCGTCGCTTCTTCGCGGCCGGCGACAACCAGATCGCGGGCGTGGGCGACGGCTTCCAGCGCAACTCCCCCCCCTGGTTCGAGACGGTGAAGTAGCTGTGGCCCGACTTCCCGGTGTACGGCAGCGTGATCGAGGTGAGCGAGTGCCTCACGCGTCTCGTCGGTCAGGAGAGCAGCATGCTCTGGATGGGCGAGCACCCCGAGCGCATGGGCGCGGTCATCGGCCGCATCGGCGCCTTCTACCTGGAGATGGCCCGCGCCGAGCTCGAGGCGGGTGCCGGCCTGTTGGATGGTTTCGTGATCTGGGGCGACGTGGCCTACCGCAAGTGCACCTTCATGGCCCCGCGCTACTGGCGAGAACACTTCAAGCCGTGGGTGGCGCGCATGACCGAGGCGGCGCACGACCGGGGCCTGCCGGTGATCTACCACGGTTGCGGCAACGTGAAGGCGATCCTCCCGGACTTCGTGGAGATGGGGATCGACGCCTACAACCCGCTCGAGGCCAAGGCTGGTCTGGACGTCGTGGACCTTCGCCGGCAGTGCGGCCACGACATCGGCTTCTGCGGCAACAGCGACGTGCAAGTCTGGGAGAGCGGCGACCGCGAGGCCATTCGCCGCGAGGTCCTCCGCAAGCTGAACGCGGCGAAGGGCGGGGGCTTGGTCTTCCAGTCCGACCACTCGGTCACGAGCGGCGTGTCGGGGCCGACCTACGACTTCATCGTCGGGCTCGTGCGCGAGCACGGGAAGTACCCGTTCGAGCTCGGCGAGTACGACGAGGTCGTGTGATGAGGATGTGCGCGGTGACGGACCGCCTTCCGCCAAGGCGGGGAAATAGCCGGGCCAGGGCTTTCCTCGATCGATCCGGGCCCGCCCGCCGCCCGGCTCCCGGCCTACGGCAGCGCGATCCCGTGCTCGGCGAGCTTGCGGTAGAGACTGGATCTGGAGATCCCGAGCAGCTCCCTGGTGACGTGCAGGTCGCCCCCCGCCGCGTCGAGCGCGCGTGTCAACGCCAGGCGTTCGTAGGCTCCCAAGCTCAGGGGCACGTCGGTCGAGATGGGAGGTTCGTCCTTCGGGACCGCCCCGGTCCGGCCGCGCCGTGGTTCGGGAATGCCCAGCGTATGCAGCCGCCGGTAGATCGTGGACTTGCTGAGTCCCAGCAGCTTGGCCGCGGCGACCGCGTTGCCCTCGCACTCCGCCAGCGCGCGCTGGATGGCCAGGCGCTCGTAGGACTGGAAGCTCACGGGTTCGGCGGTGCCGGCCGGCGCGGGCCGAGGCCGCCGAATTGCCGGGGTCCGCGCGTGCCGTACGGCCGCGATCGGCCCGGTCTTCGCCCGGGGCCGGTACCTTCCGGTCGCCGGGCGGACGCCGAGCGCTTGCTCCACGGCGCGCAGGGCCGCGCTCGCGATCAGCTCGGTCAGCTCCGAGGCGAAGGGCTCGACGAGGAACTGGATCTCGGCTTCGATTCCCGGTGGGCGCATGTCGATATTCCGCGGGCGGTCGCGGCCGCGGTCAAGGGGGATGTGGTTCGTACCGGCCGGCCAACGGCCGCAAGATGGGGGAGATGGTCGCGCCCGGATCGAGGACCGCGTCTCCGGGCCGACCGAGCTGGCTCGTGAGGCCGCGCTGGAGGTGGGGCACGGGGCGCCGGCGGCAATGGCATTAGCCCCCACGGCGGCCGGTGGGACCCCAGCGGGGGTGAGGACGGAAAGAGACTCGGGGTGAGAGGCGGATCGCAATTCGAGGGTCCGTCGGTCACGTTGGGGGAGGGATGGTGGGACATCGCGGGGGGCGGGGCGGGGGGGGCGGGGG
>JBFMCU010000074.1:25777-35020 GCA_040754415.1 Planctomycetota bacterium | reverse complement strand
GATCCGGGGCCGCAGCAAGCCTTCCCCTATCCGCCCCCCCCGACGGGGGCGGCGAATCGTGGAAGGATTGCTCCGGCACCGTATCCTCGATGTCGCCCTTTCCCGATCCTCCCCGCCCCGGGGCCCGGGCGGTGATCGTCGCCGCCGGCCGCTCCACGCGCATGGGCGAGGGCGGGGTGCGCAAGCCCTTCCTCGATCTCGACGGGCGGACCCTGCTCGAGGTCGGGTGCGCCGCCTTCGCGGCGGCGCAGGAGGTCGCGGAGATCGTGCTCGTCGTCCACCCCTCCGATCGCGCCCGCGCCGAGGCGCTCGTCGCGGCGCGGCCCGCCTTCGCGCGCGTGACGGCGGTGGTCGAAGGCGGGGAGGAGCGGATCGACTCGGTGCGGGCGGGGGTGGGCGCGGGAGAGACGCGGGCGGCGCTCGTGGCGATCCATGACGCCGCGCGGCCCCTCGTCGCGCCGGCGACCATCGACCGGGCGATCCGCGCGGCGACGACGGGCGGCGCCTCGCTGGTCGCGGTGGCGGTGCGCGACACGGTGAAGCACGCCCCGGACGGTCGCGCGGCCCGGACCACGCTCGACCGTGCCGGGCTCTGGCTCGCCCAGACGCCGCAATGCTTCGATCGCGCGCGATTCCTCGACGTCCTCGCGCGGGCGAAGCGCGAGGGATTCCGCCCGACCGACGACGCCGCTCTCTGGGAGCGCTACATCGGCCCCGTCGTCCTCGTGGAGGGCGATCCCGCGAACCTGAAGATCACGACCCCCGCCGACCTCGCGCTCGCCCGGGCCCTCCTCGCCGCGCGCGCCGGGGGAGGGAGGAGCGAATGAACCTGAAGATCGGGCTCGGCTTCGACCTGCACCGCCTCGTCCCCGGCCGCCCCTGCGTCCTCGGGGGGATCGAGCTCCCCCACCCCGCGGGCCCCGTGGGCCATTCCGACGGCGACGCGGCCCTCCACGCCGTCATCGACGCCCTGCTCGGGGCCGCGGGGCTGGACGACATCGGCGTCCTCTTCTCGGACACCGATCCCCGCTGGCGGGGAGTGGCGAGCGGCGAGCTCTGCCGCCTCGCCGTCGCGAAGGTGCGGGCCGCCGGCTGGGAGGTGGGAAACGTCGACGTCGTGATCGCGACCGAGGGCCCCCGGATCGCCCCCTACCGCGCGCGGATGCGGAGCTCGATCGCCGCTTCCCTCGGCGTGGGCCCCGACCGCGTGAACGTACGCGGCAAGTCCCTGGAGGGCCTCGGAGCGCTGGCCGGCGGCGCGGGAGTGGCCGCCCAGGCGGTGTGCCTCCTGGTCGGGCGCGACGCGCCGGCGGAGTGACGCCGGCGTCCGGAGCGGTCAGATCCTCCCCGCCCGCGCCACGAGCCGCCGCCACGGCCAATACACGACGATCCCCACCGCGACGACGGCGAGCGCCTGGCCGATGACGGACCAGGGGTCCGCCCACAGGGTCCCGCCGACGACGAGGAGGGAGGCGACGAGGTACACGAGCGGCGCGAGGGGATAGGCGAAGCTCCGGAAGGGACGAGGGAGCGACGGACGCGCGGCCCGCAGACGGAGGAGGGCGAGGGCGGCGAGGCCGTGGAAGATCCACTCGACGAAGACGACCGAGCTCACGAGCTCCTGCAGAGTGCTCGCGAAGAAGTAGACGACGGCGAGGGCGCCCTGGATGCACAGGGCGACGACCGGCGCCCCGGTCCGCGCGCTCAGGCGGCCCACGGCGCCGAAGAAGAGCCCCTCCCGGGCCATCGCCACGTAGAGCCAGGGCCCGGTGATCACGTTGACGGCGGCCACGCCGAGAGCCGAGATCGCCATGCCGGCGGCGAGCAGGCGCTCGCCCGTCGCCCCGAACGCCCGTCCGGCGAGGGTCGCGGCAAAGGTGGGCTCGGCCCGGATCCCGTCGATCCCGAGCCCGCGCAGATACGCGACGTTGGCGAAGAGGTAGATGGCGAGGACGCCGAGCACGCCGGCGACGATCGCCCGCGGCAGGGTCCGCGCGGCATCCCGCACCTCCGGGGCGATGTAGCAGAGGAGCTGCCAGCCGCCGTAGGAGAAGAACACCGGCTTCAGGGCGGAGACCATCCCGGCGGCGAGCGGGCGATCCGCTGGCGCGGCGCCCGGCGCGGCGAGGGCGCCGCCGGCGCCCCCCGTGGGGGTCACGAACACCAGCCCGCCGACGATGAGCCCGGCGATCGCCACGAGCTTCAGGATCATGCAGGCGTTCTGCAGGAGGGCCGCCCGCTTCACGCCGGCCATGGTGATCGCGGTGAGGAGCACGATGATGCCGATGGCGACCGCCCGGTGGCTCGCGCTCGCCGGCGCCGCGGCGATGCCCGCCGCCGGATCGCCGGCGACGGGACCGGGGCCGATCCAGGCCGGAAACACGGCGTGGAGCTGGGCGGCGCAGAAACCGACGATCGCGGCGATCGCGCCCGTCGAGATCACCGCGAGCACGACCCACGCGAAGAGGAACGCCGGGAAGGGCCCGAAAGCCTCGCGCAGGAAGACGAACCAGCCGCCCGAGCGCGGAAAAGTCGCCCCGAGCTCGGCGAAGGTGAAGGCGGCGCACAGGGCGATCGCCCCGCCGAAGACCCAGAGGGCGAGGAAGGCCGCCGCCGCCGGGGCTTGGCGCGCGACCTCCTGGGGCGTGAAGAAGATCCCCACCCCGACGATCCCCCCCATCACGAGGAGGGTCGCGTCGAGCGTGGTGAGCTGCCGCTTCCCGTCCGGCTCCCCCATGGCGGGGGACACGGTAGCATCCGCTACGCCGGCGCGCCGAGGTGCTGGAGGGACGAGAGCCGGGCGTACGTGCCCCCCCGGCGCACGAGCTCGTCGTGGGAGCCGAGCTCGACGAGCCGCCCCTCCTCGAGGACCGCGATCCGATCGGCGTTCTGCACGGTGGAGAGGCGGTGGGCGATCACGATCACCGTGTGGCCCGCCATGAGCCGGTCGAGGGCGGCCTGGACCTCCGCCTCCGACTCGCTGTCGAGCGAGCTCGTCGCCTCGTCGAGGAGGAGCAGCGGGGCGCCCTTCAGGATGGCGCGGGCGATCGTGATGCGCTGGCGCTGGCCGCCCGAGAGGCGCGCGCCCATGTCGGCGACGTCGGTCTCGTAGCCCTCCGGCAGGCCGGCGATGAAGGAGTGGATGTCGGCGGCGCGGGCGGCGGCCTCGATCTCCGCGGGGGTCGCCGCCGGTTTGCCGTAGCGGATGTTCTCGCCGATCGAGGCGTGGAAGAGGAACGGCGTCTGGCCGACGAGCGCGTAGCGCGCCGTCCAGGTCTCCTTGGCCACCTGGCGCAGGTCGACGCCGTCCACCGTGATCCGCCCAGCCGAGGGATCGACGAAGCGGGCCACGAGGTCCACGAGCGTGCTCTTGCCCGCCCCGGAGGGGCCAACGAGGGCCAGGGTCTCGCCCGGTTGGACGTGCAGGTTCAGGTTCGCAATGGCGGGGAGGTCCGACCCCGGATAGCGGAACGTCACGTCCTCGAAGCGGATCCCCGTGCCGAGGCCCGCGAGCGGTGCGGGATGCTCGGCCTCTCGCACGTCCGTGGGCTCGGCCAGGAGCTCCTGGATGCGCGCCGTGGCCCCGACCGACTCCTCGACGCGGGTCAGGCCCTTGGCGCAGTTCTTGATGTGGTTGTTGAAGCGGGCCACGAAGATGAGGAGCGTCGCCGCCGTGCCGCCGGTGTCGAAGAACCCGAAGAGGATCTGCCCGAGCCCGAGCAGGAGCATGAGGAGGGCGACCCCCGCCACGCTGTAGAGCGCCGTCCACGCGTGGGTCATGGCGATGGCCCGCACCATCCGCATCGACGTCTTGACGTATTGCTCGTTGATCTCCCGATAGCGGGCGAGCTCGCGCTCCTCGCTCCCGAAGGACTTCACGGTGCGGATCCCCTGGAACATCTGGGTGAGCGCCTGCACCGAGGCGCCGAGCGATGTCAGGCTCTTGCGAGACCCGCGGCGCACCCGGGCGGTGAGCTTGCGCACCGGCACCATGGCGAGGAGCAGGAGCACGAGGATCCCGAGCATCAGGACCGGGGCGATGAAGAAGGCGCCGACGAGGGTCGTCAGGGCGAAGAGGGGCTCCAGGAGCAGATCGCGCAGGGCGACGTTCACGGCCACGAGGGTCGTGGTGACGTCCGAGCTGACGCGGGAGAGCAGGTCGCCGAAGCGGCGCTGGTTGTGGTAGCGGATGGAGAGCCCCATCAGATGGCGGGCGAGCGCCATTCGCAGATCCACGATCATCTGGAAGCTCACGCGCCGTGCGAGCCACGTGAAGCCGTACTGCGTCGCCGCCCCCACGAGGCCGAGGACCAGAGCGATGGCCGTGAGGGCGTAGAGCACGCCGAGCCGGAAATCGCCGACGATGCCCTTCGCCACCATCCACCGGCCGAGGCCGGCGAAGGCACGGGAAATCACGGCCGGCTCCTCTTTCTTCTCCTTCTCGTCCTTCGCCGCATCCTGCGCCGCCGGCGGCGCGGCCGCCGCCTCCTCCTCGGCGGGGAAGAGGACCTGGCTCCAGACCGGCTGGATGAGGAGGATCACCGCCGACTGGGCGGTCGCCGTGACCATCCCGAGGAGCACCACGAGGACCAGGGCCGCCAGGCGCGGCCGGCCGTAGGGCTTAAGGAGGGCCCAGGTCTCGGCCGCGTCGCTCCGCATGGCACCGGGACCGCTCGGCGGCGGCCGGGACGTCACAAGCCCGTGATCTCGGCCTTGGCGATCAGCTCCTGCGTCCACTTGCGCAATCGCTCGGCGACGTAGTCCTGCTCCAGGTACGTCCGGTCCTTCGAGTTCTTGGCCGAGAGGCTGACGGTCGGCGCGGACCGATGCAGGAGCTTGGGGATGTAGTAGCCGTAGGGACCGCGGATCGGGTTCTCGATCGAATCGATCTTCTGTTCGAAGAAGAGGATGTCGGTGATCGAGGTCCCGGTCAAGAAGAGGCGGAAGTCGGGCTCGTCGAGCTTGCCCGCCAGTTGGTTGCGGATCCACCCCTTGAGCCGGCCCTTGTGGAACATCAGCTTCTGGTAGTCGGGATTGGTTTCCTGGCCGGCGGGGAGCGGCGGATCGTAGAAGCCGGAGTACTCATCGAGCAGGGTGCTCCAGTCGGCACCGGCGACCAGCTTCTCGGAGACCTCCGTGGCCCGAGCCTTCGCCTTCTCCCAGCCGTCCTCGATCCACTGCTTCTTCTGGAAGTCGTAGGCGGAGAGCAGGATGATGTCGACGTCCACCGTGGCGAAGCTGACGATGGCCGCGGTGCGTCGGCGCCCTTGCTCGTCCAGGGCCTCGTCGGTGATCTCCGCGGCGATCTGGCGCTGGAACGACTCGTAGAGGCGCTGGTACGTCTTGTACATCCCGAGCGTGGGGTACTTCTTGACGGTCAGGGCCATCTTCTCGATCGAGAAGAGCGACTCGCGGTACGGCGCGGCCTGCTCCTCGAAGATCGCCGCCGCCTCCTCGGGGCTCATCAGGAATCCGCTCTCTTCGAGGGCCTGGCGCAGGATCGTCGTGTTCACGAGCCATTGCTTGGCCGTCCAGACGTCGGTCGGGGCGATCGAGTCCTTCACCTGGTCCCAGATCTCCTGGACGGTGATCTCCACGCCGTTCACGATGCCGAGCAGATGGCCCGGAAGGCCGTCCTCGACCTCCTGGACCGCCGCCGACTTGTGGAGGTAGTCCAGCACCTGCCGGTTGAGCAGCATCTCGAAGATGCGCAACCCGGGATCGGCCTCGTCGACGGGAGGCGCATCGCCCGCCGCGGCGGTCTTCTTGTCCCAGTCGTCCCGCAACACCTGGAGGATCTGCTCGCCCTGCTCCGTGCTGCGGAAGGCGTCGAGGGTGGGCATCGGGTACTGGTGCGGGTTCTCGGGAAGGAAGACCTTCTTGAAGAGCTGGGTCTGGCGCAGTTGATCGAGCCAGCCCGGATCCGTGGTGGGATCGAATCCCGCGCCGTCGCCGCCGCCCTGCAACTCGTTCGTGCGCCGCGCGCGACTCACGGCGGCATCGATCTCGGTCTGCTCGATCACGAAGTCGGCGGCGGTCTTTCCTTCCTGCTCGATCTGGCGCTGGATCTCCTGGTCGATGTACACCTGGATCTTGGCGAGCTCGTAGAGCGTGCGGCCGTTGGACACGAGCACGACCCGGCGGCGGATCGCGTCGAGCGGGATCTTCTCGCCGTTCACCACGAGCGGCGCGCCGAGGATGGGGTCCACTTCCTCCTTCTCCACCGCCGCGGCGGCGAGTGTCTCGCCGCCGGCGGCAACGAGGCTCTCGGGGGGGGTGTTCGGGGAGTCCACCGCCGCGGGCTCGCCGCGATCGCAGGCGAGTCCGGTCGAGAGGAGGAGGAGCGGGCCGAGCAGGAACGGGTCGGGACGGCGGAGGACGGAACGGGGCATGGCGGTGGGCGGGGGGTGGCGGAGGGCGGGGGGTGACGGAGGGAGGCGAGGGGCCGGGGAGAACGCAACGCGCCGGGATGGAGACCGGGCCGAACTACGGGGGGACACCCCCGCTGTGAGGCGGAATCCCGGCGGGAATCGGGAGGGAGTGTACCGGCCGATCGCCGGCAGCAGAACCCGCGGCCCCCCCTTCCCGGATCGCGGGCCGGGGGGCCCCGCCGATGGGGAACCCCGCGGTTGGTACGATGGTGCCCGCGGCGCCTCCCGGGGCGCTCCTCCGCACCCGACCGGACATGCGCTACGAGCCCCGCACGATCGCTTTCCTCTGCGAGCTCCTCCACCCCCCGCTCGCCCCCGATCCCGCCCCGATCCAGCGGATCCACAACCGGATGTTCCAGGCGGGCACGCCCCTCTACAAGAGCTTCGCGGTGACCGGGCAGGGCTCGGTCCTCTCCAACCCCGCGGCCCAGCCGGGGGCCGTGTCGACCGCCGCCGTCCTGGGGGACCGGCTCCAGTTCCGGGAGGAGCTCTCGGGGCTCACGGTCGACGAGTTCGCGACGCGGGTGCGCGAGATCGCGACGGCGGTGGCCGACTTGCGGCACATCCCGGTCTTCCCGGCCCAGATCGTGACGATCCGCACCCTGATCAATCCCCGGAACTTCCGCGACTCGCGCGCGTTCCTGCGGGACGCCACGTTCGGCTTCGGCGAGGAGCTCCAGGTGTTCGGGCGCACGCCCCAGCTCTACGGCCTGCGGCTCGTCTTCCCCCCGCAGCCCGACGCTCCGAACGCCTTCACCCTGCGTGCGGAGTCCTTCGCGGGCGATGCACGCTCCCTCTTCCTCGAAAACCAGGGGAGCTTCGGCCCGACTCTGGTGGCGCACGGCACGGCACCGATCGAGGAGAACGTCCGGGCCACCTACGACTTCGTGGTCGACCGCGCCTTCCCGTTCATCGCCCGCTTCGACGTCCGCCAAGAGGTCTGAGAGGCTGAGCGAGTATTCATGATACAGCCTCTCTAATGAAACCTCCGTTTCATTCCCTGCGGGTGGCCGCAGGCCATGGTGGGGCTCAGATGTCTTCTGGCGCATCGCCTGACGGCGCTGCTGCCCGTTCGCGAGCAATTCTTGCTCGCTCTCTGAGCATGCCACACCGCGCCCTCTTCGCGAGCATCGTCCTCGCCGTGCTCGCCCTCGCCTGCGGGCCGGGGGACGAGAGCAACGCGCCGGCCGACCAGCCGGCCGGGCCGCGCGATCCCGACGTCGTGATGCTCGTCGACGACGTCGAGATCCGCGCCACGGAGGTCGAGGCCCTGGCGGCGGCCGTCGCCGCGCTCTATCCCGAGTACACGCCCCTGCACTGCCGGCGAGTCGTCCTCGGCGGCACCCTGCTCCCGCGGGCGGCCCTCGCCGCGCGGTACGCCGCACCGCGCCGGGAGGCGGAGGCCGCGAGCCGCCGCGCGCTGGAGGCCCTGCGCACCGGTGCAGCGAGAGGCGAGCTGGTGCCCACCGCGATCCAGGGGGACATCTCCGGCCTCGGCCTCGCGTTCTGGACCTTCGCCCGCGATCTCGTGCCGGGCGCGTGGTCCGGCCCCCTCGAGCAGGAGGGCCGGTTCCGCCTCGCGCGGGTGGCGAGGATCGAGCGCGGCCCCGAGCCGCGCGCCGATCGCGTCGTGGCCGAGATCGTCGACTTCTCCTACGTCCCGGCGGGCCCGACCGCGGAGGTCGCCGCGGCCGCGACCCGCGCCGCGCAGCTCACGATCCTCGATCCAGCCTGGGAGGAGGCCGTGCCCGAGATCTTGAAGATCCGGATGGGAGGCGCCCGCCGATGAGGAAGATCTGGAACGGGACGGCGGCGAGGGACGGCGCGCTCGCCCTGGCGGCGGCCCTGGCCGCGGCGCTGCCCGCGCACTCCGGGCCGGCCGCCGGAGCGGAGGGCGAGATCGAGCGCCTCGCCGCGTGGCCGGAGCTCGCCCGGGAGGCCCGCGAGCACGTCCGTTTCGATGTCGCGCGGCTCCGCGAGGCCCGCACCCCGGAGATGGGCGAAGAAGCCCGCGCCGCCCTCGTCGCGATCGGCGCCGCGGCCGCCCCCCTGCTCCTGGATTCCCTCGGCCGGGAGCGAGACGAGGCGGCGCGGGGGCGGATCCGCGCGGTGCTCGAGGCGGTCACCGGCCCCGCGCACACCCGCCTCCTGGCGGCGGAGTTCGCCGTAAGGGAGGGCGCGGTGCGCACGTGGGCCCTCGAGCGCGCCGCGCGCTTTCCCGACTCCGGCACGCGCGAGGCGGCGCTGGCGGCCTGGCGCGCGGTCCTCGCCCGGGCGGCGAAGAAGGGCGAGAAAGCGGAGAAGGAAGCCGCGGATCGGGAGCTTCTCGCCGCGGCCCTGGCGGTGACGGCGAGCGGCGCGACGGAGGCGCTGCCGCACCTCTTCTCCCGGGCCTGCGCCGAGTGGCGGCGGGTCGGCGTCGCCGCGCGCACGGCCGCCGAGGCGGTGCGCGGGGAGGAGGCCACCGCCTTCCTGCTCGGCCGCCTCGGCGGCGAGCGAGCGGAAGAGATCGGCGCGCTCCGGCTGCTCGCCGCTTGCGGAACGCGCGAGGGGGCGGCGCCGCGGGTGGCGCCCTACCTCGACGCCGAGGACGTGGTCGTGCGCGTCGCCGCCATCAACGCCCTGCGGGGCATCGTCGACGGCGCCCCGCCCCTCGAGGAGCTCTCTGCCTTCGACGCGATCGAGATGGCCCGCGAGTGGAAGAGCCGCCTGCGATGAGCCTCCTCGCCCCCCGCTGGCGCCGGGAGGGCCGCGGCGGCCTCCCGCTCCTTTTCGCCGCGGCCGCCGTCCTCGCCGGCAGTGCGCGCGGCGG
>JBFMCU010000074.1:0-25677 GCA_040754415.1 Planctomycetota bacterium | reverse complement strand
CGCGGCGGCCTCCCGCTCCTTTTCGCCGCGGCCGCCGTCCTCGCCGGCAGTGCGCGCGGCGGATCGCCCGCCCCCCAGGGCCGGGAGAGGATCCCGCGCAACGATCCGCGCACCGATCCCTACACGAAGGGGACGCCGGAGGCCCAGCGGGCGGCGGGGATCGTCTCGCTCGGCGGCTTCGAGTTCGCCCTCACGGACACGGCGGGAATCGACGCCTTCCTCGCCGCCGCCGACATCCGCTGGATCGAGACCGCCCACTTCGAGATCGGGATGGGGCTCGGCGCCTACAAGGTGCCGGAGAAGGAGGCGAAAGCAATTCGCGCCGAGCTGGAGGCGCTCGCCGCCGTGCTCCCGGGCGTGGACCCCACGGCGAAGCTCATCGATCCGTGGCTGCGCGCGCATCTCTACGCCCAGCGCGCCGAGCGGGCCTACGCGCGCTTCGTCGAGATCTTCGGGCTCGGCGACACGCAGTTCCCGGACGCGCAGCACCCGTGGATGATCGACACGCCGTACCTCGGCGAGGGCCCCCACCTCGGGCAGAAGGGGAAGTTCGAGGTCCTGCTCCTGCCCTCGGAGGCGTGGCACAGCGATTTCCTCCACGAGCAGTTCGGGCTCCAGCGAGAGCAGTCGCAGCGCTGGAACATCATCGAGCGGGATTCGCTTCTGGTCGCCATCCACACGAAGCAGGGCGATCTGCGGAGCGACGTCGCCTGCCACTGCCACCTCGTGTTCAACCTCGCCCACCTGATGCTGGACGGGTACAAGCACTACTCCTACGACACGCCGTTCTGGCTCCTGGAGGGCCTCGGGCACTTCATGGAGCGGGAGATCGACCCCACGCACAACACCTTCGACGCCGCCGAGGGCTCGCTCGCCGTCGAGAGCCGCAAGTCGAACTGGGACGCGGAAGCCGCCAAGCTGGTGCGGAGCGGCGAGGCGCCGTCGATCGCCGAGCTCGTGCAGCTCAAGAGCTACGCCGACTTCGAGATGCGCCACCACGTCGTCGCGTGGTCGATGACGAAGTACCTGATCGAGGAGCGCCGCGCCGGTTACACCGCGGTGACCGCCGCTCTGCACGGCCGGAAGAACGCGGAGGGCTTCCCGGACGGCTCGGATCTCCCCGGCGTGCTCCGCGCCGCCGTCCGGGAGCACCTCGGCCAGACCTACGCGGAGCTCGAAGCGGCCTGGACGGAATGGGCTCGGAAGCGATAGGGCGCCGGGGCCGGGGGAACATCCGCCGGGCGGGTGACCGAACGCGGGCGGCGGATCCCCGGATCCGGAGAAACCGGCGCGCGGCGGGCGCGACCGGCCCGGAGCCGACCCCTTCCCGGACGCCGTCGGCCGGCCGGGGCCGCGGACCGGACGATCTTTTCCCGGTTTCCCGGCAACCGGAGCGGGAGGAGCGCGATCTGGGTGGAGCCCGCCCCGGGTGGGGGGTGGGTGGCCCGCGAGGGGCGCGGGGGCGGGGCGGCGCGGGAAACGGGTCGGCGGAGGGGCGGTCGTGGGCTATTCTCCGGAGAGGGGAGAGAGGCGGCCGCGCTCTCGCCCTCTGCACCGATGACGATGCCCCTCCGCCGCGCGATCGCTGGCGCCGCCCTCCTCCTCCCCGCCGGCGCCTGCCTCGCTCCCCCGCCGGCCGCGGCGGTGGAGACCCCCTTCGGCACCGTGCGCGCGGACACTCCGGAATCCGCGGCGGAGTTCGCGACGCTCTACGAGCGCCTCGTGCCCCGGGTGCGCGCCCTGCTCCCCGGCAGCCAGGAGCGCCCGGTGGAGCTGTGGGTGCAGGAAGAGCTCATGGTCTACCGCGACCGGCCGCGGCCGGAGAGCGTCCGGGGCTTCACCGTGCTCGGCAGCGAGTTCGCCGCCCGCCGCATCCACATCGAGGACCAGGGACAATCGGCCTGGTACCTCTCCCACGAGCTGGTCCACGCCCAGATCGGCGAGGACTGGCGCCCGCTCCCCGGGATCCTCGAGGAGGGCCTGGCCGACGTGGTCGCCGAGGAGCTCGTCCCGCGCGATTCCGACCACATTCGCGCCCACCGGCTGCTGAACGCGAGCGCCTTCACGGGGGGCCTCGGCATCCTCCTCGCCTACTCCTGCCCCCAGACCGACGTGCCGGCGCAGAGCTGGGAGCGGCGCGTGCGGGAGGTCTCCATCCAGCCCGCCGCGCCGATCGAGCCCGCCGTCCTCCGCGAGCTCCTCGCCACCCCGCGCGGGCGCCTCCACCGCCGCTGGCCCGAGATCCCCGAGCCTTTCTACGGGATCGCCTGGCTCATCGTCTCCCGCATCGTCGAGCGGCGCGGCCTGGACGGCCTCCACCAACTCTGCCTCCTCGCCGAGCGGCGCGGGTACGAGCTCGTCCCCGCGGACTGGCTCCTCGCGGCGGCCGAGCTCGACCTCGAGCACCTCGACGACGCCTTCCTGCGCTCCTGCCTCGACCCCGACGACCTCCCGGCGGTGGCGAGCCTGGAGCCCGACCTCCTCGCCGCGGAAGCCGCGCGCGTCCTTTTCCCCTGGGAGGGCCAGTTCTCCGCCCGCGGCGCCCTGCGGGCCCTCCAGCCGGCGATCCGCGCCGGCGCCGAGGGAGGCCAGGAGCTCTCCTTCCGCTTCTGGCCCCTCCGCCGGAGCCTCTACCGCTGCTGGCGCCGCGGACCGGAGGCCGGGGCCGAGGGCGGGACCCGTTGATCGCCGCCGCGGTTCCCCCGCTCCTCGCGCTGGCGTTCGCCGGCGCGCCGGCGGCCGCCGCGGGAGCATCGACCGCCCGCCGCCCCGCGGAGGTCCTCGTGGTGCCGCTCGCCGCGGACGCCGCGGCGGCGGATGCCGCGGAGCTCGCGTTCCTCTGCGCGGTGCCGGCGGCGGCCCGGGTGGGAGGCGGCCGTCCCCTCGCGCTCGCCGTGGATCCCGCCGCGCCATGGCGGCCCGAGACGCTCGACTTCCTCGCGCGCCTCGCGCCGGCCCGCGTCTGGTGGGTCGGCGGCGAGGTGCCGCCGGGCGGCCCCGCCGCGACGCGGATCGCCGCCGCCAGCGCGGAGGAGGCGGAGGGCGCGGTCGCCTGCGGCACGGGGGAGCGCGCCAGCCTCCTCGCCGCGGCGGTCCTCGCGGCGCGCCGGGGCGAGCCCCTCCTCCCGCTCGGGGGGAACGGGCGCGCGGAGGAGGCGCGCCGGACCCTCGCTGCGCTCGGGGCGCGGCGCGTGCTCCTCGTCGGCGGCGATGCGGCCGCCGCGGAGGAGCTCCGCGCGGCCGGGATGGTCGAGGAGCGGCTGGGCGGACCGGTGGATGTCGCGCGCGCGCTCGCGGCGCTCGGGACCGGCGGGGGCTACCTCGCCGCCGCCGCCGCGGACGACGACTCGCGCGGGCATGCGCGCCGCCTGTCCCTCGCCGCCGTCCTGCTCGCGGCCGGCCGCGAGGGGGCGCTCGCCCCGCTCGTCCTCCGGGCGCGGTGGAAGGAGCGATTCCCGGCCGGCGAGCCCATCGAGGCGCCGCCCGGGGCGGCCCCGAGCGAGGCGGGATGGCGGGCGGGCGCGCTCGCCGTCGCGGGCGGATCCTGGCGGTTCGTCACCTCTCGCGCGCCGGAGGACGGGCGGACGCGCGTGCAGGTGGATCGCGACGGCGATGGAGCCTTCGCCGGTCCGGGCGAAGAGCCGCTCCGCACCGGCGACGTTTTCGCCCTCGGCGGCCGGCGCTGGGTGGTGGACCTCGACGACGTACCCCGGGGACTCGGAGGTCCTGCTGGCGCCGGCCGTGGTCGAGTCCTCCGGGTGCAGCACGGCGGCGCTGGACCAGGATCCGGGCTTCCGTTCCGTGGCGGCCCGGCTCATGCGCAACGGCGCGGTAGCCTTCGCCGGCAATTCCCGGCGCGGGATCGCCCAGCAGGAGCTTTTCCGCACCGAGCTCTGGAACGGGCTCGACGCGGGGCTGACTCTGGGGCAGGCGAACCGCCGCGCCGCGAATCGGGTCGTGGCGGCGGTCCTCGAGCGCGGCGAGACCGACCGCGGCCCGTATCACTACCAGCTCCACAACGCGGCCGTGTTCGGCGATCCGGCGCTCGCCCCGGCGCTCCCTCCCGCGCCGGCGGCAGGGGCGCCGCGGATCGAGGTGGAGGGCGCGCGGGTCCTCGTGCACGGTCCGGCCCGGTGGCGGCGGCACGCGGCGGCGCCGCTCGCCGAGTGGGGGTGCGCGTTCCCGATCCTCACATCCTGGCGCGCGCCCGGGGTCGGGGTGGAGAGCCGCTGGCACGACGGCGAGAAGCGGGACGAGGAGGACCTCCTCGTCACCGTCGAGGTGCGCACGCGCCTCCCCGTCACGGGCATCGAGCCGCTCGACCCGCCGCCCCCTCCGCTGGGTTGGACCGGTCGCGCCTTCCTCGACGAGCACCCGGACGGCAAACGTTCCGTCCTCTGGCGCGTGCGCTTCCTCGACGCCGACATGACGACGGGCGAGGTGCGCGCGCAGGTGGGGAGGCTGGCCTTCCGCCTGCGCCGCGATGAGTAGCCCAGGTCGGCCCCCCCACCCGCCACCCCCCACCCACCCCCGGACGGCGTGGGGGGCGCCGTTGGGCGCCCGCCCATGCCATCCGGAGGACGAAGAGAGCGCCCCTCGGGGCGCTGCTCTTCGGCCGCTCTGGGCGCCGCCGCATGCCCGCCATGCCATTCACAGCTCGATCTCGACGTGCGCGCTCGCGGTAGGCACGGTCCGCTCCGCCCGCCCGGGGAAGCGCAGGACAAGCTCGCGCGGGCGCCGCGCCGCGTCGCCTTCGATCCGGAGCCGCCCGCGGCCGTCGGCGGCTACGGCGAGGGAGAAGCGGATCGGACCATGGGCGGTGGCGATCGGTCCCGCGGCGATCCGGGCACCCGGACGGAGCCAGGCCGCCGGCACGCCCGCGCCCAGGATCAGCCTTCCCGTCGGGAGATCGTCGGCATCGCGCTCCTCCAGGACCAGCATGTCGCGCAGGTAGAGGAGGAAGGTCGCGGGGCCGGCGGCGCAGGGATCGCTCCCGTAGGCTCCCGTCAGCCGCCGGAGCTCCTCCTCGCGCCGCTGGGCGGCGGTGAAGAAGATGGGCGTGACCTCGGGGGCGCTCGCCACGTCGCGGTCCATGGCGAAGGCCTGTTGCGCGTAGAACCCGAGGAGAAAGTCCGCCCGCCGTCCCGCGCGCAGCCACTCGGCCATGAGCCCGCGCGTGTAGTGGGCATCGAGGCCGAGGGGCGCGCCGAAGCGGGCTTGCCGCGCCACGAGGCGCGGGCCCTTCTCGATCGCCTCGATGACGAGCCGCTGCAAGGCTCCCTCCCGCGGCAGGCATCCGGTCTCGAGGACGAGGGGGCCGAAGAGCTGGTAGTACTCGCCCGAGCTCGGGGTATCGCGCTCCTCCTCGAGACGGAAGGGGAGGAAGGGGGGATCCGCGTCGCGCTTGGCGATCGCCGCGCAGACCTCGAGGATCCGCTCGCGATACGCCGCCGCCTCGGCGAGGAGCGCCGCGGATTCGCCGGCGCGCCCAGCCTCCGCCAGGAGGAGCGCGGTGTCCCGCAGGCCGCGCCAGCAGGCGAGGTTCCCGTAGAGGGCGTGGCAGGGCTCCTCGAGGTCGCCGCCATAGAAGTGCTCCGGCAGGAGGCCCGCGTGGAGCGGGGCGCCGGCCTCCGTGCCTTCTCCGGACTCCCGGCGCCGCGCGCGGGTCCATTCGGCGAGCGGCAAGGCGACGGCGAGGGAATCCTCCCGGAGCGCCGGGTCGCGGGTGAGCTCGTAGATCCGCCAGGCGAGGGCGGGGGTGAGGCCGTTGCGATACTGGTGGTGCTTGCTCCGCTTGTCGAGATGCTCGGGGCGGAGATAGGTCCCGCGCAGGAGCTTCATCGCCTCGACGCCGAAGCCGAAGGACGCCAGCGCCTCCATCTCCCAGGCCTCCTCGACCCCGAAGACCTCCCCGTCGTAGATCCCGGGAAAGGCCCCATAGGGCAGGACGTCGCCGTCGGCGGCGATGAGCAGACCCGCGAGCGACGCCCGGTAGAGGAAGCCGAGGCGCGGCTCGGGCAGCTCGATCCCGGCGGCCCGCGCGAGGATCCCCGACCACAAGGCCCCGGCGCTCTCGACCGCGGAGGCATGGTCGGGAGCGGCGGCGAGCGCTTCGACGGAGGCGTCGCCGAGAGGCACGACCAGGTCCAGGGCGATGGACTCGTGCGGAGCAAGGGAGCGCTCGCAGACGAGGAGGGACTCCTCCCCGTTCGCCTCGAGCGCGAAGGGTCCCCGCGTCCTCGCGATGGCGTGCCCACCCGATGCCAGCACACCCGTCGCCTCGTCATGGCGCGGGACCTCCGCGGCGAGGTCCACGTCGTCCTCCGTTCCCTCCCACGGAGCCCGGCCGCGCGCGCGGATCACCGTCGCGATCGCGAAGCGGAGCTCGTGCGGCGCGTCCGTCCGGTTCCCGATCTCGAATCGCAGGTGGAGATCGCCATCGGTTCCCGCGCCGGGAGCGACGAAGGCCGTCTCCCGGGCCTCGAGCGCGCCGAGTGGCGCCTCCACCTCGACGCGCACCGGACCCTCCATCAGCCGGCGGTGGACCGCCGATTCGACGCCCCAGGGGAGGAGCAGGTCGCCATGGAGCGGCGTGAAGAGCCGAGGGAGGCGGCGGCCATCGGCGGTGCGGCCCGGGACAAGGATCGTCCCGTTCCATAGCACGCCCGCCTCCTCCGTCGCGAACGGCAGGCCGAGCGCCGCCGTTCCCGGCAGGGAGTAGGCGATCCCCGCGAGCGCCTCGAAGGATGGCTCGCCGGCCGGCAGCATCTCCGCGGCGAGGAGATCGCCCGCGTGCTGGGCGATGGCGGTCACCCGCGCGGGGGGAAGCTCGGGCTGGACGGGGACGCCGAGGTTCGCCTCGACCGGGCTCGCCGCGCGCGAGAGGGGAGCGGAATCGAGGGCGAGGACCTCGGCGAACCGCAGGCTCGATCGGGCCGGAAAGCCGGAGATCCGGGCCCTTCCCGCGGTCCCGCTCGGCAGGCGGGTCCAGAGGAGCCCTTCGCCGAGGCCGATCGCGAGGCTTCGCCGCCCACCGGCCCGGGCATCGGCCCGCCATTCGACCCGGGCCGGGCGCCATTCGCCCGCGCCGGGCGGGGCGAGCTCGACGACGAGCTCGCCGGGAGCGAAATCGGGGAACGAGCGGAATCCCGCGGAGGCCAGGAGGAGCCCGAGCGCCGCGGCCGGACGATCCCCCGGAAGCTCGATCTCGATCGGCGCGAGGCCGGCGAGCGGCACGCTCGTCGCCGGCGAGCCATCGGACCAGGCCGCCGGCATCCCGCCGGGGAGGTCGAGCGCGATCTCGGCGATCGCCGGCCGGCGCGGGGCCTTCGTGAAGAGCAGGCGGAAGGCCGTCGCGCAGACCGGCGCGAAGCGATGCGTCCAGAGGACGGAGGCATCCGCCGCGGCGCCGCCCTCGGTCTCGATCGTGTCCGCCACGCGGCGGAATCCCTCGCCGTCGTCGATCTCGAGCGCCACGCCGTCCGGATCGGGCGCCCAGGGACCGTTCTGGACGACGTACCGCACGGCGATCCGCGAGATCGCCTGCGGCGGGTCGATCTCCGCCCCCAGGTCCTTCGGCAGGCTCCAGCTCGGCGAGTTGGAGGCCCAGTAGGTCCGCGGGTCGCCGTCGAAGGCCTGCGCCGGCTCGAAGCCCGGGGTCACGCCGGAGCTCTCCAGGGTGCTCCGCGGCCGGAGGATCACGCGGGGCGCGCCGAGGGCGCGCTCGACCGCCGGGTCGAGGGCCGGCCAGGGAGAGACCTCCGGGCGATCCCCGGCGAGAAGAACAGCCGCGGCGAGAAGGGCGATCCGGCAGAGGGCGCTCGATTCCATGGACGGAGCATTAGCCGAATAGGAAGTCGCTCGCCGCCGACCAGACGGTGAAGCGATAGAGCGGGAGCAGCCGCAGCGCCTCCGCGACGATTTCCTCGCCCGCGGCGGGACCGAGGGCCGCGCCCCGCGCGCCCGGGGGGGCCGGCCAGCGCCGCGAGACGGCGAGCCGGTGGTCGCCGGGCCGGTAGTAGGAGAGGTACTCCTCGAGGGCCTCGGTCGTGAGCGCGCCGCAGTCCCAGCGCCCCTTCCAATCGTGCATCTGGAGCCGCCAGGGGACGCCGAGGGAGTTGAGCTCGGCGCGCCAGGGCCCGATCCCCTCCCGCTGGACGCGGTTCACGAGGTTCTGGCCGTCGTACCAGGCCTCGGGATGGAGGGAGAGCCCCGCCTCCAAGGCCTCCGCCTCGATGGACAGGAAGAGGTGGCCGTTCCGGTGCGCGGAAGCGAGGTCCCCCCCGAGCTCGGCGCCCAGGATCCCCGCCAGCCGCCGCCGCTCCCCCTTCCCGCGAAAGAGGGCGGCCCGGATGCGCGTCACGCGCATGCCGTTCAGGGGGTGGGGGTGATGGAGGCTCGACCGGCAATCCAGGATCTGGCCGTGCCGGCCGGCCTCCCGCGCCGCGATCTTGCCCAGGGCCAGGATCTTCCGCCGGGTCTCCAGGCGCCGGTTGTTGAACTGGGGGTCGGCCGCCAGGGCCGCGGAGAGGGCGTGGAAATCGCCCTCGGCGAAGGTCACCGTCCCCCGCGCCGGGGACGGCTCGGCGGCCGGAGAGGGAGCGTCGCTCATGGCACAATCCTTGCTGGGGGAACTCCTGCTCGACCCGATAGGATAGGGGGAGCGGCGGACCGCCGGCGCCCCCCCACTCCCATGCGATTCGCCCACTTCGAGTTCGATCCCGAGGCCGACCGGCTGGGCGAGGGTCCCCAGAGCGAGGTTTTTCGCGCCGTCGACCAGAAGCTCGGCCGGACGGTCGCTCTGAAGATCCTGCGGCCCCACGTCGAGTTCGACCCCCAGGCGAAGGAGCGCTTCGAGCGGGAGGCCAAGCACACGAGCCACCTGGCCCACCCCAACATCGCCACGATCTACGAATACGGCCAGGACCGGGGCACTTCCTACATCGCGATGGAGTTCCTCGAGGGGCGCACCCTGGACCGGATCCTCAAGGACCGGAGGCTCGGGTACGAGGAGGGGATCCGCATCGCGCTCCAGGTGACGGAGGCGCTGGCCCTGGTCCACGAGCGCGGCTTGATCCACCGCGACCTCAAGCCGGCCAACGTGATGGTGATGGCCGACGGCAACGTGAAGCTCCTGGACTTCGGGATCTGCCGCAGCACGGGGGAATCGAACATCACCCAGCAGGGCATGCTCGTCGGGACGGTGCTCTACATGTCCCCCGAGCAGGTGCTGGGCGACGAGCTGGACGTGCGCACGGACATCTTCGCCCTGGGCTCGGTCCTCTATCACGCCTTCACGGGCGCGCTCCCCTTCCCGGGCAAGTCCTTCCCCGAGGTCTGCATGGCCATCCTGGAGGCGGCTCCGGAGCCGCCTTCCAAGTTCCGGTCGGGTTTCCCGCCGCCCCTCCAGGACTTCATCCTGAAGTGCCTCCACCGCGACCCCGAGGAGCGTTACCCGCAGGCCGCCACCGCGCACGGCGCCCTGATGGCCGTGGCCGAGAGCCTGCGGTTCTCGTCGAGCGCCGACCGGCCGGCGGCCGTGCGCGGCGTCATCCTGATCCCGCCGCTCGTCCTGACTCCGGGAGCAGCGGGCCGCGAGCTCTTCGCGGGCGGCCTCCGCAAGGACCTGCGCACGGAGCTGGGGCGCACGACGCGATTGGAAGTCGCCCTTCCCGATTCGACCGCGCTGCCGGCGGACACGCACGACGCCTACATCCTGCGCGGCACCCTCGATCTCCGGGGCGAGCAGGCGATCATCGACTACACGCTCGAGCGCGCCAACTCCCACGGCAAGAGCGAGACGACCAAAATCTGGCGCGAGCGGATCGAGCACTCCGACAACGACGAGTGGGGGCTCCAGGCCAAGCTCGTCTCCTCCCTCGTGCGATCGGTCAAGCGCCGGCTGGCCGACTTCGCGCTCTCTCCCTCGACGGCCGAGGCGCGGGACCCCGATCAGGCCGGGAAGCTCGCCCGCAGCGCCCACGCCGTCTTGCAGCGGGGCACGTCCCGCCACTTGATGGCGGCGATCAGCACCTTCCGCCGCGCTCTGGAGCTGGATCCCCACTGCGCCCTCGCCCATGCCGGGCTGGCCGAGGCCCTCGTGGGCAAGTTCCTCCGCTGGGACGGGGATCTCTCCTTCCTGCACGAGGCCCGCGAGGCCGCCCAGCGCGCGCTCGCCCACGACGCCTTCTCGGCGGAGGCCCATACCGCGCTGGGGTTCGCCCACGCCGTCTCCTCCGAGCTGACGGAGGCCCAGCGCGAGTATCGCCTCGCCATCCAGATCGATCACGACGAGTGGCGCGCCCACGACCTGCTCGGCGAGCTGCTCGGCCGCCTCGGCAACTACGAGGGCGCCTCCCCCCTCCTCCAGCGCGCCATCGCCCTGCGTCCCGACCACATCGCCTCCTACGACAGCCGGTTCCGCGTGCTCCGCCGCCTGGATCGCTACGAGGAGGCGATCGAGCTCGCCGACCGCGGCATCGCCGCCGCCCGCCGGCACCTGCGCGAGGCCGCCGACGACCAATCGGCGCGTCTGTTCCTGGCGACGCTCCTCGCTCGCATGGGCCAGGCGGAAGAGGCCCGGGCCGCGATCGCGGCGTCCCGCGAGCGGGCGCCCAAGGATGGCTTCACCTGCTACCGGGCCGCGATCGTCCACGCCATCCTCGGCGATGCTGACCAGGCCCTCCAGATGCTGCGCGAGGCCCAGGTGCGCGGCTACTACATCCGGAGCGAGGTCTTCGGCAACGTCGATCTCGAGGGTCTCCGCGAGCGGGCGGAGTACCTCGAGATGATGGGCTGATCGCGGCGCTCACCCCGCTGCTCGCTGCTCGCTCCACCGCGCGAGCACCCCGGCGAGCTCGGTCGCGTCGAACGGCTTGCTGAGATAGTCGTCCATTCCCGCCGCCAAGCACCGCTCCCGATCGCCTTCCATGGCGTGGGCGGTCATCGCCACGATGACCGTGTGCGCGACGCCCGCCTCGCGGCGGCGGATCTCCGCCGTCGCCTGGTAGCCGTCCATCTCGGGCATCTGGCAGTCCATGAGGACGAGATCGAAGCGCTCGCGGGTCGCTCTCTCCACGGCTTCGCGGCCATCCGCGACGAGGACCGGATCGCAGCCGAACCGGCGCAGGTGCATCGTGGCCACCCGGCGGTTCACGGCGTTGTCCTCGGCGACGAGGATCCGCAGCCCCGCCGCCGGCATCGCGGCGGGCGCGGCGGGAAGGGGCGCGGCGACGTCATCCACCGCGACGGACGGCGCGGCGGCCGCGGCGCCGGCGCTCCGCGCGAAGGGGAGGGTGAACCAGAAGGTGCTGCCCGCCCCCGGCTCGCTCTCGACTCCGATCTCGCCCCCCATCCGCTCGACGAGGAGGCGGGAGATCGAGAGCCCCAGGCCGGCTCCCCCGTAGACGCGCGTGGACGAGCCGTCGGCCTGCTGGAAGGGCTGGAAAATCCTCGGGACGAGGTGCGCGGCGATCCCGATCCCCGTGTCGCGGATCGCGAAGCGCAGCGTCGCGGACGACGCCGAGCGCGCGGCGACCGCCACCGACACCTCGACTTCCCCGGCCGGCGTGAACTTGATGGCGTTGCCGATCAGGTTCATGAGGACCTGCCGCAGGCGGCCGGGATCCCCGCGCAGCCCGTTCGGCAGGCCGGCGGCGGGGAGGAAGACGAGATCGATGCCCTTGCGGCGGGCTTCGATGCCCAGGAGGTCGAGCGTGTCCGCGACGATCGCGTCCGGATCGAGGTCCACCTGCTCGGTCCGCAGCCGTCCCGCGTCGATCCGCGAGAAGTCGAGGATGTCGTCGATCACCGTCAAGAGGGCCCGAGCGGAGCTCCGCACGAGCTCGACGCTCTGGCCCTGCTCGGGGGTGAGGCTCGTGTCCAGGAGGATCTCGGTCATCCCCAGCACGCCGTTCAGGGGCGTGCGGATCTCGTGGCTCATGTTGGCCAGGAACTCGCTCTTGGCGAGGCTCGCGCTCTCCGCCGCGCGCCGCGCGGCGCCGAGCCGCTCGTTCGTCCGCCGCAGCTCCTTCTCGGCCTCCACGCGCGCGGCGATGTCCCGGGCGAGGCAAACGAAGCCCGCCCGATCCGCCTCGCCGCTCCCCAGCCGCGTGACCGAAAGAAGGACGGGGATCTCCTCCCCGCCCCGCCGGCGCACCATGGTTTCCCGCCCGCCTCCGCCGGCGGCGAGCTCGCTCCAGACTTCGGCGGGCACGACCTCCCGGATGTCGCGGGCGATGAGCCCCTGCCAGTCGTAGCCGAGCAGGCGGCAGGCGGCGGGGTTCACCGTCATGATCGCGCCCTCCGGATCGAGGACGAGCAGGGCATCCATCATCGAGTGGAGGATGCGGTCGTAGCGGTCGCGGGAGACGCTCGTCCGCCGCAGCGTGGCCGTCATGCGGTTGAACGAATGGGCCAGGGTCTCCAGCTCGTCGCCCGAATGCACCTCGATCCGCTGATCGAGCACGCCCGCCGCGACGGCCAGCGTGCCTCGGGTCAAGGCGCCGATGGGGCGGGTCATCCGGCGGGCGATCGCGTGGGCGCCCGCGAGCCCGGCGAGGATGATGCCGACGCCGAACGCGACGTCGCGGAGCGTGGCCGACCTCGCCCCCGCCAGGCGCTCGGCGGTGGAGACCGCGACGAGCAACCCCCCCACCTTATCGCCTCCCGCGTAGACCGGCAGGGCGACGAGCAGCCGCCCATCCTCCGGGAACGCCTCCGCGGCGTTCCCGCGCATCGCCGTCTCGAGGACGGCGGCGACGGTCTCCGGCGCCGGTTCGTCGGCGAGGGCGGATCCCGCCGCGAGGAGGCGGCCCTCCGGGTCGAAGGCGCGGACGGCGAGCACGTCCTCCTCCGCGGCGATCGCCGCCAGGAGCCGGCGGAGCTCGGCGTGATCGGGGCCGGCGAAGGCATGGCCCAGCGACGCGCCGAGGAGCCGGACCTGGCTCTCCGCGTGCTCGGCGACCATCCGCGCGACGAGATCGTGCCGTGATTCCTCCTCCAGAAGGACGATCCCCGCCCCCATGACGACGAGGAGCGCCGAGACGAAGCCCTGCAGCCGGCGCCGCAGCGACCCCCGGTCGGATCGGCGCCGGGAGGAACGAGGGGATCGAGGCATGGGACCGAAGCGGGGGCGGCGTGTGGCGGCCCGCGGGCGGCGGGAGGACCGCGGGCGAGGACATCGGAGCTTTTCCCGCGCGTCTTGAGGATCGCGCGCGATCGGCCGGGCCCCGGGCGCGGGTAGAATGCGGGGCCGCATCGGCCATGGAACGCCCGCCGCACCTCCTCGCCCCGGCCTCGCCGGCCTTCCCCGGCGCCCTCCCCCCCGCGGCCCCCGGGGGTGCCGGCCCGGCCGGGGGAGGCGTCCCGGACCGGGTCGCGCCCCCCCGCTCCGGCCCCGGCGCCCGCACTCCATGACCCGGCCCGCCGAGATCCGCAACATCGCCATCGTCGCCCACGTCGACCACGGCAAGACGACCTTGGTGGATGCGATGTTCAAGTACGCCGGGACCTTCCGGCGGAACCAGATCGTCGCCGAGCGGGTCCTCGACTCGGTGGACCAGGAGCGCGAGCGAGGCATCACCATCCTCGCCAAGAACACGGCGATCGACTTCCGCGGCACGCGCATCAACATCGTCGACACGCCCGGCCACGCGGATTTCGGCGGCCAGGTCGAGCGCACCCTCGCCATGGCCGACGCCGTGCTTCTGCTCGTCGACGCCTTCGAGGGGCCGATGCCCCAGACGCGCTTCGTGCTGCGCAAAGCGTTCGAGCGCGGGCTCCTGGCCCTGGTGATGATCAACAAGGTCGATCGACCCGACCAGCGGGCCGAGGAAGTGCTCGACGAGGTCTTCGACCTCTTCGTCGAGCTGGGCGCGGATGACGCACAGCTCGACTTCCCCGTCATCTACGGCTCGGGCCGGGACGGCTGGGCGGCCCTCGATCCGCGGCACCCGGGAGGCGATCTCCTGCCGCTCTTCGAGCTGATCCTGCGCCGGGTGCCGCCCCCCCGGCGCGAGCTGGACGCCCCGGTGCAGTTCCAGGCGGCGACCCTCGACCACGACGACTACCTCGGGCGGATCGGCGTGGGCCGCGTCGTCCGCGGCGTGCTCGGCAAGGGCGAGCGGGTCGCCGTGTGCCACCCCGACCGCCGCCGGACCGAGATCGCCGTGGTCAAGTCGCTCTTCCGCTACGAGGGACTGCGCCGGACGCCGGTGACAGCGGTGGAGGCCGGCGACATCGCGGTCGTCGGCGGGATCGACGACCTCGCGATCGGCGACACCCTTTGCCACGTCGAGCATCTTTCTCCGCTGCCGGCGATCCGGGTCGACGAGCCGACGCTGTCGATGGTCTTCCAGGTGAACGACTCCCCGCTCGCCGGCCGGATCGGCACCTTCGTCACCAGCCGTCACGTGCGCGCGCGCCTCGAGCGCGCCGCGCTGCGCGACGTGGCCCTCGAGCTCGCCGATCCCGGCGGCGCGGAGGCCATCGAGGTCAAGGGGCGCGGCATCATGCACCTCGGGGTCCTCGTGGAGGAGATGCGCCGCGAGGGCTACGAGTTCGCGGTCGGCAAGCCGCACGTGATCCTCAAGGAGGTCGGCGGCGTGACCTGCGAACCCTACGAGCGGGCGAGCGTGGAGGTGCCTTCCGGCCACGCGGGCCGGGTGATCGACTTCTTCGGCCGCCGCCGGGGCGAGATCCTGCGCATGGAGCCCCTCGGCGAGTTCCAGACCAAGATCGAGCTCTCGCTGCCGGCGCGGGCCCTGATCGGCGCGCGCACGACCCTCCTGTCCCTCAGCCAGGGCGAGGCGATCCTGAGCCACGTCTTCGAGGGCTGGAAGCCGGACGGCGGGCCGATCCCCCGGCGCACGAGCGGCGTGCTCGTCGCGGACCGCGGCGGACCGGCCGTCGCCTACGCGCTCTTCGGGCTGGGCGATCGCGGCGAGTTCTTCGTCGCGCCGGGCGAGGAGGTGTACGAGGGGATGATCGTGGGCGAGAACGCCAAGACGGGGGACCTGGCGGTGAACGTCTGCCGCACGAAGAAGCTCACGAACATCCGCGCCGCCGGCCGCGACGAGAACGTCAACCTGAGCCCACCGGTGCGGAAGTCGCTCGAGGAGTACCTGGAGTACCTGGAGGACGACGAGCTCCTCGAGGTGACCCCCGCCGCCCTGCGCCTGCGCAAGCGCGTGCGCAACGCCGAGCAGCGGCGCAAGGGCCGCGCCGGCACGCTCCGCCCCGGCGCACGCCCCCGCCCCGGCTGAGAGGCTGAGCAAGAGTCGATGAATCAGCCTCTCAGATGTCCTCTGGCGCATCGCCTGACGGCGCTGCCGCCCGTTCGCGAGCTGTTCTTGCTCGCTCTCTGACCGCTCCCGTCACGCGAGGACGCCGTCGATGGCATCCATCGCGTCGTCGATCTCTGCGGGCGCGAGGAAGCCGATCGTCCCGGCGTCGATCAGGTCGCTGCCGAAGGAGAAACGCAGCGACTCGGCGCGCGCCGCGGGATCGGTCAGCGCGCCGCAGCCGAAGAGCTTCATGCCGAGCACGCCCTTGCCGCGGGCCTTCGCGGTGCGCAGGAGGGCGACGGTCTCCTCCACCGTGGCGTCGTCGTCCATCGCCGCGTGGCGGGGGTTGATCCGGGCGAGGACCACGTCGGTCCACGGATGCTCGCACGCGGCGCGTAGCGCGGCGTGGGTGTGGCACGAGCAGCCGACCGCGCGCACGATTCCCCGTTCCTTCAGCTCCGAGAGCTCGTCGCGCATGCGCGCGAGCTGGACGGGCCACTCCGGATCCTGCGTGCAATGGATGAGCACGATGTCGATCATGTCGACGCCGAGCTCGCGGCAGAACCGCTCGACCTCCGGCTTCGCGGTGGTCGTCGGCGTCATCCCGGGCGCTTCGGTGAACCAGATCTTGCTGAGGATCACCACGCGGTCGCGGGGGATCTTCTCGCTCCGCAGGGCGTGGCGGACGTACTCGTGGGAGCCGTAGAGATCCGCGGCATCGAGGAACGCCGCCCCGCGCTCGACCCCGTGGCGCACGAGCCGGGCGTAGCTCTCCTTCCCGAGCTTGGTCTGGTCGGACACCCGCTGCCAGCCGCGGGTGCCGGAGCCCAGGGCGACCCGCGGCACCCGGACGCCGCTCGTCCCCAGGGCGACGCGGTCCGCCGCCACCCGCCGAGACGGCCGGGCCGGAGCGCGGCACCCGCCGAGGAGCGCCGCGGCTCCGAGCGCTCCCGTCACGAAGGATCGGCGCGAAATCGGGTTCATGGTCGTGTCCTTCACGCTCGAGTCATCGCCCCTCGCCGCCCACGCGGACCCGCATGTCCACGGCCACGATCCGGTCCGGGAAGGTGAGGAGCGGGTTGAACTCCATCTCCACGATCTCCGGGAGGTCCATCGCCATCTGGGAGACGCACTGGATGATCTCCACGAGGCGGTCCTCGTCGATGCCCGGCTGGCCGCGGACCCCGCGGAGGATGGGGTAGCCGCGGATGTCGTGGAGCATCTCGCGGGCGCGCACGTCGCTGACCGGGCACAGGGCGAAGGAGACATCCTTCAAGACCTCGACGAACATGCCGCCGAGCCCGCACATGAGCACCGGTCCGTAGGCGGCGTGCGAGGTGAAGCCGAGCACGACCTCGCGCCCGCCGGACAGCATCTTCTGGACGTTGACGCCCTCGGCGTCGGGGCGCGCGAGGCGGCCGAAGGCCTTCCACACCGAGGGCGCATCGGGGACGTTCAGGAGCACGCCGCCCACGTCGCTCTTGTGGGGGATCGCCGGCACGGAGATCTTCATCACCACCGGGTACCCGACCCGATCGGCGATCTCCACCGCCTCCTGCGGGCTCCGGGCGAGGCCGCCGGGGACGGCGGAGATGCCGTAGAGCCGCGAGAGCTCCCGGCGCACGCCGACGCCCTGCCAGCCCGGCGCCAGGAGGGAGCGCGCCTTCGCGACGTCCACTTTGAACTTGCGCACGCGCCCGGCGGGTCGCTCGAGGATGCGGCGGCGCTCGACGAGCGCGGTGAGGGCCCGCACGGCCGATTCCGGATAGAGGTAGACGGGCACCCAGTCCTGCGGCGACTGCGTGGCGATGTCGTGCATCACCTCGTCCCGCGACATGAAGCAGCCGACGACGGGCTTCGCGGAGCCCTTGGCCGCCTCGAACACTGCCCGGGCGACGACGACCGCGTCGTGCGTGATCGGCGGCACGAAGATCACCGTCACCATGTCCACGGTGTCGTCGCGCAGGAGCAGGCGCAGCGAAGCGCGGTAGTTCTCGGCCGTCGCGCCCGCCACCATGTCGATCGGGTTGCGCACCGAGGCCTCGGGGACGAGCATCGCCGCCAAAGCCCGGCGCGTGCGCTCCTGGAGCGGCGCCATCTCGAGCCCCGAGGCGACGAGGGCGTCGGTGGCGAGGATCGCCGGCCCCCCGGCGTTGGTGAGCACGGCGACTCGCCGCCCGGCGGGCAGCGGGCAGCGGGAAAGGGCAAGGGCGACGTCGAAGAACTCCTCCAGGGAGTCGACGCGCTGCACGCCGCAGTCCTTCAGGACCGCGTCGGCCGCCACGTCGGCGCCGGCCAGGGCCCCGGTGTGGCTCGAGGCGGCCATCGCTCCCGCCTTCGAGCGGCCGGCCTTCACGGTGACGATCGCCTGGCGGCGGCTGGCGCGGCGGGCGATCGGGACGAAGTGGCGCGGGTTGCCGAACGACTCCAGGTACAGGAGCACGCAGCAGATCTCCGGTTCGTCCGCCCAGTACTCGAGCAGATCGTTCGCGCTCACGTCGGCGCGGTTGCCGATGGAGACGAACATCGACACGCCGAGGTTGATGCGCGCGGCGTGGCTCAGGATCGCCTCGCCCATCGCCCCCGACTGGGAGACGAAGGCGACCGGCCCCTGGTCGGGAAAGCTGCGCGAGAAGGAGGCGTTGAGGCGCACGCCTCCGAGCGCGTTCTGGATGCCCATGCAGTTGGGCCCCACCATCCGCATCCCGTGGGCGCGGACGACCTGGAGGATCTCCCGCTCGACCGCCTCGCCCGCGGGACCGGTCTCCCGGAAGCCGGCGGTGATGACGACGATGGCGCCGACGCCCTTCTTCGCGCAGTCCTTCACCACGTCGAGGACGAGGCCCTTGGGCACCGCGATGACCGCGAGATCGATCGGGTCGGGAATGGCGGTGACCGAGGGGTGGCACTTGATCGAGTTCAGGACCTCGGCCTGGGGGTTTACGGGAAAGACCTTCCCGGCGAATCCGCCCTGGATCAGGTTCTTCAGGACCTCGCGGCCGATGCTGCCCGGCGTGCGCGAGGCCCCGATGACCGCCACCGCGCGGGGGCGGAAGAGGGCGTCGAGCCCCGCCCTTCCCGCGCCAGCGGTGCGCTCCGTCCGCTTCGGCGCCCCGGCGCGGCCCGCCATCCGGCGACGGGATCGCCCTCCCGCCGCCGGCTTCCGCCGGGCCGGCGTCGCCGTCCGAGCCTTCTTCGCCGTTCTGCTCTTCGCCATCGCCTCCTCGTGCCCTCCCTCCGCGGGAGGCGAGGATTCTACTGGGCAAGCTCCTCCGGACCGTCGCTGGTGCCGGTGGAACCCCGCTCCGCCCGCCGGCGCCGCCCCGGCCTGCCGGCCGACCCGTGGATAATCCTCACGCAGGCTGGTAGAAGACCGGCTCGCGCGGCACGCATGGAGCATCCTCTCCCCCGCTGCCCGCTCCCCGCTCTCCGGCCCCGCTCCCCATGATCCCCTTCCCCGCCGTCCGCCGCTCCCTCGCCCCCCTCGTTCTCATCCTGACCCTCGCGTGCGCCGCCGATCGGCCGGCGCCCGTGCCGGAGACCGCCCCGGCCGCGGTGCCCGCGCCGGCGGAGGACCCCGGCGCGCGGGCGATCACCGCGGAGGAGGCGGTCGCCGACTTCGAGACGGCGTGGCGGGCGATCGCCGAGACCTACTTCGACCCCACATTCCACGGCCTCGACTGGCCGGGGATCCGCGACGAGCTCCTGCCCCGCGCCGAGGCCGCGACGACGCGCCGCGAGGCGCGGGCGGTGATCCGCGACATGCTCGCTCGCCTCGAGCAGTCCCACTTCTCCCTGCTCCCGGCCGAGTTCCTTCCCTCGGCGGCGGGGACGGCGATTCTCGGCGTCGGCGACGACGCCGAGACGGAGGCCTCGGCGGCGGTCGCCGGCGGCGTGGGCCTCGACGTCCGGCTGCGAAACGGCGCGCTGCTCGTGACGGAGGTGGAGGCGGACGGGCCCGCGGCGGCGGCCGGCGTGCGGACGGGGTGGCTCCTGCGCCGGGCGGGCGAGGTCGAGCTCGACCCGTTGCTCGCCGAGCTCGCCAGCGCGGAGGAGGAGCTCTATCCGCGCCTGATCGCCTACGCCGCGCGCGACGTGTTCCTCGACGCGACGTACGGCGAGGTGGGAAGCAAGGTCGAGCTCGCGTTCCTGGACGCCGCCGACCAGGAGGTCGTCCTCTCGATCCCCCGCGCGCTCCGCGACGTCGTCGCCCATGCCGCGTCCACGACCCTCCCGACGTTCTACCTCGAGTTCGCGAGCGAGGCGATCGAGCGCGACGGGAAGCGTTTCGGCCGGATCCATTTCACGAACTGGTTCCTGCCCATGGCCTACCGGATCGACGAGGCCGTCGACGCCATGCGCGGAGGGGACGGCATCGTGATCGACCTGCGCGGGAACGGCGGCGGCGTGCTCGCCATGTGCATGGGCCTCGCCGGGCATTTCTTCGCCGCGAAGGTCGAGCTCGGCACGATGCGCTTCCACGACACGACGATGCGCCTCGCCGTCACCCCGCGCCGTCTCAGCCGCACCGGCGAGCCGGTCGCGCCGTTCGCCGGCCCGGTGGCGATCCTCGTGGACGAGACCTCGGGCAGCGCTTCCGAGGTCTTCTCCGGCGGCATGCAGTCCGTCGGACGGGCGCGCGTGTTCGGCGAGACCTCCGTGGGCGGGGTCTTGCCGGCGCGGATGACCGAGCTCCCGAGCGGCGACGCGCTCCTGCACGCCATGGCGGACTTCAGGACCGCGGATGGGACGCTCCTCGAGCATCGGGGCGTGATCCCCGACGAGATCGTGCCGCTCACCCGCGAGGCGCTCCTCGCCGGCGAGGACGTCGTCCTGGAGGCCGCCCTGCGGTGGTTCGCCGCCGCGGCGCATTGATCCGCCTCGCCCCCCGCCCAAGAACACCCCTCATCCCCGATTGCGAGACCCGACCATGAAGAGAACGAAGCGATTTCTGCCCCCGACCCTGCTCGGCGGGCTCCTCCTCGGCACCACGCTCGCTGCCGGCCCCGCGGCGGCCCTGCGGCAGGAAGCTGCCCCCGCGCCGGCGGAGGAGCTCCCCGCCGCCCGCACCATCATCGACCGCTATCTCGACGTGTCGGGCTGGCGGAAGGTCGCTCCGAAGTACACCTCGCAGCGCACCACGGGCACGATCGAGATCGTCGGCATGGGCATCAAGGGCACCTTCACCGAGATGAGCCGCAAGCCCGACCGCAACCGGATGAGCATGCAGATGGACATCGTCGGCGAGGTGCAAAGCGGCTTCGACGGGAAGATCGCGTGGCGGATCCACCCGATGCTCGGAGAGGCGATCCTCGAGGGAGCCGAGCGGGAGCAGCTCGTGCGCCGTTCCACCTTCCCCGACTTCACCTTCAAGGACCCGAAGGGCTACGAGAAGATCGAGACCGTCGGCAAGGAGGATTTCGAGGGGCAGGCGTGCTGGGCGGTCCGCTTCCTGGAGATCCCCTACGCCGGCCTCGACCTCTCGCCCGAGGAAGCGAAGGAGATCCGCGAGTTCACCGAGTACTACGCCGTGGAGTCCGGCCTGCTCGTCGGTACGAAGACCGTCGCCGCCTCGGCCATGGGAAATATGCCCACGACGACCTCCCTCTCCGACTTCCAGGAGCACGAGGGACTGCTCGTCCCGCGGAAGACCGTCATCGACGCGGCGAGCCAGAAGATCCAGGTGGTCGTGAAGACGATTGAGCTGGACGTGGTGGAGGAGAGCGAGTTCGCCCTTCCGCCGGAGATCGAGAAGCTCCGCCAGGCGGAGGAGGCTGCCGCGGGCGGCGCGGGGGAAGGCGAGGGCGGCGGCGGAAAGTAGCGCCGTCCGGCTCCGTCCTCCGCTATTCCGGATCCAGCACCACCGTCGTCTGGTTCTGCGCCGGCGCCGTGGGCGGCCAGACGAGGATCTGGCGGTCCGCCGTCGCCACGCGGACGTGGTACTCGAGGTCCCGAAAGAGGGCCGCCGGCGGGAGCTCGACCCGCCAGACGCCGCGCGCGACGCGCTCGAGCGGCTTCGCCTCGTACTCGCCCTCGCCGAGGGGCCGCCAGCGGAGGTCCGCCTCGGCCGGCTCGGCGCCGAGCACGATGACGGTCAGGGCGGGCGGCGTGGCCCCGCCGCGCTCCGGGCTCTCCAGCACGGTGCGGGCGACCGGCACGAAGAGGCGCGGGGGCCCCTCGTAGGCGGCGGCGGGGAGCGCGGAGGGCGGCAGCGGGGTCCTGAGGAGCGCCGCGAGCTCCTCGCCGGGCTTCTCCAGGAGGCCCGGCAGGAGGTGCTGCTGCCAGTTCGCTACCGTGCCGAGCCCGCCGGGAGTGGACACGGTGGCGAGCAAGTGGCGATGGACCTTCGCGACGTCGGCGACGAGCTCGATGCGGATCGGGAGGGCGAGCTCGCGGGCGAGGCGCGCCTTCGCCGCCGGATCGGCGCCGGCGCGCGCCTCGTTCATCGCCGCGTCGAAGCGCGCCCACGTGCCGCACGTGCGGCCGACCGCGCGCAGGTAGCGGAACGTCTCGAGCCACCAGTCGAAGCGGGCGCGCGCACCGGCGCCGCGGATCCGCGGGCCGAGGGCGGCCATCTCCTCGACGAAGGCGTACTGCGGCGCGACCTCCGACCACGGGCGCGGGTCGGGCTGCAGGCCGCCGGGGCCGCCAACCCACGTCGAGGGCCGCGGCAGGCGCGAGGCTTGACTCCCGTCGCGCACCTCCGCGGGGACGCCGTCGAGGCGCGTGAAGAGCAGGGCGAGCTCGTCGCCGACCTCGGGCCCGAACTCCGCGTTCGCCCAGTCGGCGTAGAGGTCGGCCGCCGGGAGGTCGCGGGTCCGGCCGCGCAGGCCGGCGGAGTACTCCGGCTGGCCGAGGTCGGCCTCGTAGCCGCCCCAGGCCGGACCGCCGCAGTTGATGCGCCGCGTCGCGCCCGCGCCCTCGACGACGATGCCCGCGATGCACGGATACTCGACCTCGCGGGTGAACTCGATCGAGAGCGGCCCGCTCGTCACGGCGACGGCGGGGAAGGTGAAGTCGAGCGCCCGGTCCTGGCCGACGCGAGCGAAGATGTCGAGCTCGGCGATCACCGGCTCGCCTTGCAGCTTCACGCCGAAGACGCGCCGCCCCGCCTCGCCGTAGTGCGGCTCGCAGAACATGAGCCGCACCGCGTAGGTCCCGGGCGGCACGTTCAGGCGATAGCCGTCGGCGTTCCACCGCACGGTGCGGTAGACGGGATCCTCGTCGGTGCCGGCGATCGCGTGGTCGGGGAAGGCCGCGACGTTGCCGCCGAGCGCGCCGTCGGCGGCCTCGGCCGGCTCCGGCACGTAGCGCGCGCCGGCCTCGCGATTCCAGCCGCGCTGTTCCCAGGCCGCCTGCGCGAGCGCGGCCATGTTCGGAGCGAGCGTGCGCGTTCGCCAGTGGATGCCCATGAGCCCGGTGCAGCCGTAGGCGAGCGCGTCGGCGGCGTCGCGGCGCGTCCTCCCGACCCAGAGCTGGGGAATGATGAGCGCGGGATCGTCCTCGAGCCAGGGGATCGCCCACGTCGCTCGTCCCTCGATCGCCGCGAACCCCGGGTCGACCGCCGCGAAGCCGACGTTGCGGTTGATGCAGGAGAGCGCGACGTCCTTCGGCAGCGCGGCGTCGAAGAGCGCGCGGTCGCTCGGCGGCCCGAGCACCCACCCGCAGGTGGCGAGGGCGAAGGGCGCGCCGAGGGCGGAGAGGGCCTCGCCGGCGATCCAGAGGTCGGCGATCGTGCGGTCGATCTCCTCCTGCCCCACGCCGCTCCACGTCCAGCCTTCGGGAGTCCAGAGCCAGTAGTAGTCGAGCGGATGCCGCGCCGCGATGCGCCGGAACATCGCCTCGTAGACGTCGCGGACAACGGCGGGATCGTTCGGATCCTTCCCCGCCGCGATCAGGCGGTTCTTCGTCGAGGTCGGGATGGTGAGCGGCGTCTCGGTCCCGAGGCAGGTCTTGATCCCAAGCCGCCGCGCGAAGCCGAAGACCTCGTGGAGGAGGTCCCCGAAGTCCTCGAAGAGCTGGTCGCACTGGGCGGCATTGGGCGGCAGCGGCGCGCGCCCGCGCATGTACGGGGCGCCGTGATCGTCGGCCGCGAAGAGCTCGCGGGCGCCGAAGAGGTAGTCGCCGGTGTCCTTCGGGGCATAACCCCAGCCGCCGGTGTGGGTCGTGAAGTGGCGCGAGGGGTAGCTCGCCTGGATGCGCCCGCCCTCGCCCAGCTCCTCGCTCGGCCCGATCCACACCGTCGGCTCGGGTCCCACGCCGCCCTCGGGGTAGGTGTGGAGCCCGAAAAAGTTCATCCCCATCTTCGCCATCTGGGCGAGGACCGCCGCGTACGCGTCCGCGTCCCACCAGTCGGGCCCCTCGGGGAAGTCGTGGAACGGGTGCAGCCCGCGCAGCGCGAAGAGGGGCCGCCCGAGGTCGTCGGCGCCGTCCAGCGCCGCCGCGAGCGAGATCTGCGCATCGGGCACGACGTCGCCGTGGGGGTAGAACCGCACGCCCATCTTCTCGGCGAGCCGGTAGGCCGCGTAGAGCGTCCCCACCGACCCGCCGCCGCTCACCACCGTCACCCGGCAGCCGCCGCGCTCCTCGGTCTCGATCGACCATTCCTCCTCTCCGATCCCCGGTGCCGGCCGCGCCGCCACGAGCACGGCCCGTCCGCTCGCCGGCACAGCCTCCACGATCTTCAGGAGCTCGCCGGTGCGGAGGTACGCATAGCGGCGCACCTCCTTGGCCGCGAGCCGCTCGAGCGCCGACGCGCCGGGCGGGCTGACGATCACCGTCTCGCCGTCCCCTTTCCCCAGCCCGAGGTTCCGGCAACCCATGCTCATCATGACGACGAGCGCCGCCCGCCAGCCGGCGAGCCACGCAATGCGCGCCATCTCTGCATCTCCTTCACGGGCCTCGCCCGCCGTCCTCTGCTGTGGGCGGCGGAAGGGAGACAAGCGAGCTCGTTCCCGGCGTCGGTCGTCCCGCCCAGCGGAGCGGCCGCCCGCTCTCGGGGTTTCCCCCGAGCGCTTCATCCTCTCCGACCAGCGCACCCCCGCGTCCCGATCGCCCGACCGTCGCCGCTACCCCGCCTCATCGCCCCGCCATCGTATCCCTCCCTCACCCCTCGCCGTCCTACCGGGTCCTCGCCCTCACCGCCTCCCCCGGGGAATCCCCCCTCCCTCTTGCGCCCGGCCCCCCCGCGGTTACCCTCACCCCCGCGCTCCAGCGCCCGGGCGGGCGTAACTCAGTCGGTAGAGTGTCAGCTTCCCAAGCTGAATGTCGCGGGTTCGAGTCCCGTCGCCCGCTCCACGTAAGTGGCGATACAGCCGAGACTTACGGCGCCGCTGGTGATTGCAGCATCGTAGTTCCGCCGGGGAGTGGCAAGTTAGTCATCGTTGAGAATCGGCCGGATTCGGGCCTGCGCCTCCCCCGGGCGACCGCGCCTCGCCCGCGACATCCCCTCGAGATGCCCGCCCGGCTTCGCCTCCCCGCCGCCTGAGCGCGGTCAGCAATCGTAAGCGTCACGGCAACCCCGCCTTGTGCCGGCGGGCGGTTTGACGACGATCGGGGGCATGGATCGTGGAGAGCAGATGCGGCGGTGGCTGGGGCTGCGGGAGCGACGTGGCCTGACGTATCGGGAGCTGTCGGCGCGCACGGGGGTGGCGGCGGGCACGCTGGCGTACTGGGCCTGGAAGCTGCGGCATGAAGGGGAGACGGCGAGGGCCGGGCGATGGTAACCGTCGCGTGACGCCCACAGCCGTCAGGGGCCCCGCGACGATCGCTCTCTGGTGGTGGATCAGGCCTCGATCCGAGCGAGCAAGCGGGCCACGGCGTCCTTGCGCTCCTGGACGACCTGGTCGGCGTAGTGCTCCTGCCAGCCGCGGGGGGTGAGCTTCGTCACGTCGGTCTCCGTGGAGATTCGCAACAGGACGTCGCGCAGGTAGGTGATCGGATTCACCCCGATCGTCTTCGCCGTCATCACCAGGCTCATCAGGATCGCGGCCCGGATGCCCCCTTCCACGCCCGGGACGAACATCCAGTTCTTACGGCCCAGCGCGAAGGCACGCAGCGCCCGCTCGGAGGCGTTGTTGTCGAGCTCCAGCCGCCCATCGGTCGTGAAGACCGTCAGGGCCTCCCACGGACGCAGCGTGTAGCCGATAGCCGTGGCCATCGGGGACTTCGGCAGCACCTTGGGCTCCACCGCCGCCAGCCAGGAGTGCAGCTCCTCGAGCACGGCCGTGCTCTCCGCCCGTCGTAGGGCGAGACGGCCCGCGGCATCGAGCCCCGCTTCCTTTCGAGACGGCAAGCGAAAACTGACCCATCCGCTCCGCGAAAGTTGACCCACCCCCAGGGGTTGACGGTTGTGTACGGGGGGTATCGGGGGGCGGAGCCCCCCGGTCGGGGG
>JBFMCU010000073.1:0-5042 GCA_040754415.1 Planctomycetota bacterium | reverse complement strand
GCCCTCGTCGCCCTCGCGGCCGGCGTGCCGATCCTGCGGCTCCTCTGGGAGGCCGCCGCCATGCCCCAGCACCTCGCCGCCGGCGGCCCCGGCGCGGCGCTCCTCGCCGGCGCGGCGACCCTCCGCGCGGAGCTCGGCGTCGCCCTCGAGCGGGCGCGGGCCGACCTCGGCCACAGCCTGGTCTACTCGGCGAGCGCGGCGGCCGTTTGCGCCCCCCTCGGCCTCGTCCTCGGCCACGCGATCGAGCGCGCCCGCCGGGGACGGCTCCTCGAGACGGTGGCGCTGGCGCCGCTCGCCGCCCCGGCGATCCTCTTCGGCATCGGGGTGATCGGGCTGTGGAACCACGGGCCGACGGCCGACTTCTACGACAGCGGGGCGATGGCCACGTGCCTCTCCATCGGCCGCTTCGCCGCCTTCGCGATCCTCGTGTCGTCGGGGGCGGTCGCCGCCCTCGACCCGGGCCTCGAGGAGGCGGCCGCGCTCGCCGGCGCGCGGCCCGCGCGCCGCATGCTCTCGATCGTCGCCCCGGCCCTGAAGGGTACGCTGGCGGCGAGCTTCGTCCTCGTCTTCGTCTTCGCGATGCGCGACCTCGACTCCGCGATCCTCGTGCCCGCCGCCAACCAGACCGCGATCATGCGCGTGTTCAACGGCGTCCACTTCGGGCGCGACTCCTACGTCGCCTCGTTGTGCCTGCTGCTCGTGTTCGCGATCGTGCTGCCCGGGCTCCTGTGGTCGATCTTCGCGCGCAAGCGCCTGGAGGTCCTGCCATGACGGCGGAGCTCGCCGCGCGCGTCGCGGGGCTCGTCGTGCGGGCCGGGAACGCGCGCCTCCTCGGCCCGGTGAGCCTCGAGCTCCGCGCCGGCGAGCACCTCCTGCTCGTCGGACCCTCCGGCAGCGGCAAGACGACCCTCCTGCGGGCCCTCGCCGGGCTCGCGGTGCCGGAGAGCGGCACGATCGAGCTCTTCGGCCGCCCGGCGAGCGCGCCGGGCCGGATCCTCGTGCCGCCGGAGCGGCGAGGGATCGGCATGCTCTTCCAGGGCGGCGCCCTCTGGCCGCACCTCTCCGTCGCGCGCACGCTCGCCTTCGTGCTCCGCCGCGCCGGCGTCGCCGACGTCCGCGGCCGCGTCGCCGAGCTCGTGGCCCGCCTGCGCCTCGACGGGCTCGAACGACGGATGCCGGCCACCCTCTCGGGGGGCGAGAAGCAGCGCCTGGCCCTCGCCCGGGCCCTGGCCGCCCGCCCCCGGCTCCTCCTCCTCGACGAGCTCCTCGGCCCCCTGGACGCCGAGCTCCGGGTGGACCTCCTCGCGACCCTCGTGCGCCTGCACCGCGAGGAGGGCTGCACCATGGTGCACGTGACCCACGACCCCGCGGAGGCCCGCCGCCACGCCGCGCGCACGCTGCGCCTGGCGGAGGGCCAGATCGCCGGGGTCGAGGTCGACCGCGACGCCGCGCCGGCGGGCGGAGGGACGAGGCCGTGAGCGTTCCGCGCCTCGCGGCCGGGCTCGCCGTCGCCGGCGTCGGCCTCTGGTACTTGGCGGCGGTGTTCGTTCCCGGCGAGGGAGCGGCGGCCCCGCCCGCCGCCTTCACCAGCTCCGCCCAGTGCCGGGAATGCCACGCCACGGTCTACGCGGAGTGGGAGCGCTCCCAGCACGCCTACTCCTGGAACAACCCCGCGACCCGCTTCCTCTCCAACGACTTCGCCAACCACGACTGCATCGACTGCCACGCCTCGCGCCCGGTGTTCGTCACGGGCATCGGCGAGCGCGTGCTCCCGCGCGAGGAGCGGCGCGTCGAGGGCGTCGACTGCATCTCCTGCCACGAGCTCCCGGACGGCGGCATGGCGGGCACGATCGCCGATCCCCGGGCCGCCTGCCGGCCCGTGGAGAGGATCGAGCTCGTGCGGCCGGAGTTCTGCGCCGGCTGCCACAACCAGCACAAGACCGTGGACCAGTGGCGCGAGTCGGCGTGGCCGGCCCGGGGCATGGACTGCCTCGCCTGCCACATGCCGTTCCGCGGCGGCGATCCGAACGCCGGCCGCGACCACACGTTCCTCGGCGGCAACGACCTCGCCATGCTCCGGCGCGCCGTCACGCTCGCCGGGCGGCGCGAGGGCGAGACGTGGGTCGCGGAGATCGAGAACGTCGGCGCCGGGCACGCCTTCCCCACCGACGAGCGCTCGCGCACCGCGGACCTCTTCTGGCGCCCCCTGCCCGCCGCGGGCGCCGAGCCCGGCCCCTGGCGCTTCCTGCACCGCATCCGCGACCCCTACCGCACGGAGACCGACCTCCCGATCACCCTGCTCTACTCCGGCGAGCGCCGCCCGCTCCCGATCGCCGATCCGGAGGCCCGCGGCGCCATCGAGGTCGCCCTCTTCTACAAGCGCTCGCCGTACTGGGAGGATCCCTCCGCCCCCGATCCCGAGCGGGAGGCGATCCTCGTCCACCGGATCCGTCTCGAGCCGTGAAGCCCCTCCCGCCGTTCGCCGTCCTCCCCCTCCTGCTCGCCGCCCTCGCCGCCTGCGGCGACGAGGTCCCGCCGGCCCCGGCCCCCGCCCCCTTCCCTCTGCGCGCGGTGGTCGACGCGGAGCTCGCCGCGCTCGATCGGGCGCTCGCCGCCGAAGAGGGCCCGGCCCGGGGGGAGCCCGCCGACGTGGAGCAGGTGCACGGGCTCCTCGAGATGCTCGCCTCCGCGACCGGCGCCATGCGGGAGATCGCCCGCCAGGAGGCGAGCGGGCTCGGGGATCCCGCGGTGAGCGAGCTCGCCCGCGTGCTCGCCGACCCGGACGCCAAGCTCGCGATCCGCGTGTCCGCGGTCGAGGTGCTCGGGGCGATCGACACCCCGCGGGCCGCCGCCGTCCTGCTCGCGCGGATGGAGGATCCGGAACCCCTCGTGCGGGCCCACGCCGCGTGGCGGCTCGGCCAGGGCGCGCAGGGCTGGGTCGTGCCCGGCCTCGTCCTGCGGCTGAAGTACGAGAAGGACCACGAGACGGTGGTCTGGATCGCCGGGGCGCTCGCCCGGTTCGGCAACTTCGCCGGGCTCGGGGGCCTGGAGACGGTGGCGGCCACGGCCCCCGGCGAGGCGGTGCGCGCCTCGGCCGGGGCGCGGATCGCCGAGATCCTCGCCGCGACCTCGTTCCCCGACCTCGCCGCGCTCGCCGCGGAGTGGCGGCGCGGCGATCCCGGCCGGCGGCTCCCCGCTCCCCCCTCCTCGCCGCGCACCGACCGCGAGGTGTGGCGCCTGCTCTCGCGCCTGCGCGAGTTCCAGCTCCGCGGCGTGGACGACGCGCGCTGGGTCGTCTCCGCCCTCGACCGCCGGGCGGCGGAGCTCACCGCCCGCGCCCTGCACGATTCCGAGGTCAAGACGCGCGTGCACGCGGCCCAGTGCCTGGAGCGCATGGGGCCGCGCGCTTCCGTGGCGGTGGACGAGCTCCTCGCCGGCCTCGCCGAGCCCTTCCTCGCCCCCCACGCCGCCGATGCCCTCGGCGCGATCGGCGATCCGCGCGCCGCCGCGCCCCTCGCGGCCCTCCTCGACCCGCCGGCGGGCTACGGGCTGCGCCTGGCGGCGATCCGGGCCCTCGGGCGGCTGGACGCGGACGTGCCGGGCGCCGCTCGGGACCGGCTGCGCTCTCTCTTCGCGGCGAGCGAGACCCCGGAGGTGCGGCAGGCGGCGGCGGAGAGCCTGGTGCGCCTCGGCGAGGGGGGCGACGAGGCCGTCCTCGCCCTCGCCGATCTCCTCGTCTCGCGCGCGGTGGAGCCGGTATCCTCGGAGGCGGTCCTGCGGGAGCACCTCGCCCGGCGTGCGGAGGCCGGCGACGAGGCGGCCCGGGGCGCCCTGGCGGAGTGGGACGCCCGCGCGCTCGCCACCGACCGGATCCTCGCCCCCGGCGAGGCGGAGGCGTCGCGGGCGGCGCGCCGAGAGATCGTGCGGAAGCTCGTGGGGGGCGGGGAGTAGCGCCCTCCCTCACCGCAGGAACAGCGCGAATCCCACGGTTCCCGCCCAGGCGAGCAGATTGAGCAGGAACCAGCCGTCGCCGCCGAGGAGGACCCGGGTGGGCTTCTCGCCGGCCCGGCCGTCCTGCACGAGGAGCATGTAGCGCCCGATCCCGAAGGCGACAAAGGGCACCGTCCAGACGAGCCGGCTCCCCGCTCCGAACTTGGCGATCGTGGCCGGATCCACCGTGTACATCGTGTAGCAGACGATCGTGCAGGCGGCGAGCACGCCCGTCATCTGGTCGAGGAAGGCGAGCGAGTACTCGCGCAGGTTCGCGCGGGCCGGCACCGCGCCCGGTGCGAGCGCGGCGAGCTCGGCGCGGCGCTTGCTGAACCCGAGGAAGAGGGCGAGCAGGAAGGTGCAGAGGAACAGCCAGTGCGACACCTCGGCGTGGGCGGCGACGCCGCCCGCCGCGACGCGCAGCACGAAGCCGGTCGCGATGCAGAAGACGTCGAGCAGGACGACCGCCTTGAGCCAGAGGCCGTAGAGCGCGTTCAGGATGAGGTAGGCGGCGATCCAGGGCGCGACCGGCCAAGGCTCCCCCGGCACGAGGAGGGCGAGGGCGAGCGCGCCCGCGGCGAGCACGAGCGAGGCGCCGAGCGCGGTCCCCGCGCCGAGCCCCCCGGCCGCCACCGGGCGGCGGCGCTTCTCGGGATGGAGCCGGTCGCGCGGGGCGTCCAGGACGTCGTTCGCGAGGTAGACCGCGCTCGCGGCGAGGCAGAAGGCCGCAAAGGCGAGGAGGGTGCGGCCGATCGCGGCGGACTCCACGCCCTGGTCCGGCCGGCGGTCGGCGGCGGCGAAGACGAGGGGCGCCAGCACGAAGGCGTTCTTCACCCACTGGTGCGGGCGCAGGGCGCGCAGGAGGGGGGGAGCGGCCATGGGCGAAGAGGTAGGCTAACGCCATTCGGCCGCCGGGCAAGGAAACCTCAGACGCTATGGAGGCCCGGCCTCCCGTAGCACTCGTGGGTTGCCGGGCTCTCGCCCGGCCGAGCCACATCGGGCAAACCCAAGGTAGGTCGTGCACGTGGTGTGCGACGTCGGAGCGTCATCCT
>JBFMCU010000072.1:0-3956 GCA_040754415.1 Planctomycetota bacterium | reverse complement strand
TGCTGCCGCTCCTCGGCCTTCCGGCGGCCGGCTTCCTCCCCTGGTGGCGCCGCGTGATCGGCGACGTCGCGACCTTCGCGCGTCTCGGCCAGCGCGCCCGCCTCCGGGCGCTCCTCGCCCGCCAGCGCGACGAGCTCGCCCGCGCGATCGAGGCCCTGGCCGGCGAGGTGCGGAGAGGCGCGCCTCCCTGATCCGGTCCGACTACGCGCGCGCCCCGCACGCGGCGGCGCGGAGCTCGGCGCGAACGGCGCGCGCAAGGGCACCCACCGTGAGGGGTTTCGGGACGAACGCCCCCGCGCCGAGGCGCTGTGCCTCGCGCACGCGATCCGTCGCCGAGTAGCCGGACACGAGGATCGCCCGCTGGCCCGGGACGCGCGCAAGGACGCGCCGGTACGTCTCCGCCCCGTCCATCCCCCCCGCCAGGACCATGTCGAGGACCAGGAGGTCCCGGGGTTCCCGCTCCAGGGCGGCGATCGCCTCCTCGCCGCTCGCCACGGCCTCCGCGCGGTAGCCGAGCCGGCGCAGGATCTCGAGGGAGACCTCGCGCTGGACGGGGTCGTCGTCCACGACGAGCACCGACTCCGTGCCGCCCTCGACCTCCTCGGGAGGCGCCTCCCCCGCGGCGGCCCGGGTGACCGGGAAGTAGACGAGGAAGGTCGTGCCCTCCCCCACCCGGGTCGCAAGGTCGATGTACCCGCGGTGGTCCTTCACCACCCCCGCCACGACGCTGAGGCCGAGCCCCGAGCCTTGCTTCCTCCCGACGGTCTTGGTGGTGAAGAACGGCTCGAAGATCCGCCCGAGCACGTCGTCCGGGATGCCGCAGCCGGTGTCCGTCACGCGCAGCCGGACGTATTCGCCGACCGGCACCCGCGCATAGCTCCCCGTGGGCTCGTCCACGTAGAGGTTCTCGGTCTGGAGGGTCACCACTCCCGGGCCCGGGAGGGCGTCGAGCGCGTTGTGGAGGAGGTTCGCGACCACGCGGTGGATCTGAGCGCTGCCGCCCAGGATGTTGAGCAGGGCGGGATCGAGCCGGGTCTCGACGGTCACCGCGCCGGCCGGCGGCCCGAGCTCCCGGACCACGCGCTCCACGATCGGGTTCAGGTTCAGGGGGACCTGATCGTAGTGGCCGCGCCGGCCGAGGGTGAGGAGCTGCTGGTTGAGCTCCGCGAGCTGCCAGGCCGCCGTTTCCATGCTCTCGACGTAGTGCAGGACGGGATGGTCGGCCGGGAGGCCGTCCCGGATGAGATCGGGGTACGCGGTCAGCGGGGCGAGCAGGTTGTTGAAGTCGTGCGCGACCTGGCCCGCCACGCTGCCGGCCGTCTCCAGCCGCTGCGCCCGCGACTCGAGCTCCCGCAGGCGCCGGGTCTCCGTGATGTCGCGCAGGAGGAGCATCACCTCCCCGGGACCGATCGCGACGGCGCGCACCTCGAAATCCCCGGCCGGCGGGCGGCCGGCGCGGAAGACCTCCGCTTTGCCCACCTGGCCGGTCGCCAGCGCGCCCCGCATCGCCCGCAGGGCCGATTCCGCGAGGGGGGCGGGAAGGGCTTCTCCGAGGGGCCGGCCCACGACCTCGGCCTCCCGCCGCGCGAGCGCATCCTCCGGCGACGACTTGTAGCTCCGCACGATCCCGTCCGCGGACACCACGAACATCACGTCGGGAACGGCGTCCAGCAGCGCCCGCGTGCGCGCCTCGCTCCGGGCGAGGGCGAGCTCGGCCTCCTTGCGGTCGGTGACGTCCTGGACGGTGCCGGTGGCGCGGATCGCCCGGCCGGCCGCGTCGAAGTCGACCTCCGCCCGCTCTCGCACCCAGCGCACCTCCCCCCGCACGACGATCCGGTGCTCGATGTCATAGGGGGCCCCCCGGAGGGCCGCCTCCCAGGCGCGCTCCACGCGCCCGCCGTCCGCGGGGTGGACGAGCGCATCGAAGTCCTCCAGGGTGAGCCGCTGGCCGGGGGGGACTCCGAACATGCGGTAGGTCTCGACCGACCAGCGGAGCTCGTCCCGCACGAGGTCGAGGTGCCAGCTCCCGATCCGGGCCACCTCCTGGGCCCGGCGCAGCTCCTCCTCCCGCTCGCGCAGGGCCTGCTCGGCCCGGGCCCGCGCGAGCGCCCCGCCGATCTGGCCGGCGATCGTCTCGAGCAGCGCCGGGGCGTCGGCGGGAAGGACGGTCACCGCCGTGGACGCCACGTTGAGGCAGGCGATCGGCCGGCCCCCGTGGAGCACGGGCACGGCGCCGAACGCGCGGATCCCCTCCGCGCCGCCCACGACGTCGGAGAGGAACTCCGGCACCCCGGCGGCGGAGTAGAACGGGCGGCCGGCCTGGACGAAGCGCGCCTTCGGATGGTCCGGGTCGTAGCGCCGGTTGGCGGCGACGAAGGCCGGCGAGAGGCCGGTGTGGTGGACGAGCTCGACCGCTCCGGTCTCCGGATCGACGATGTAGATGCCGCCCGCGTTCGTCCCCGACATCTCGAGCGCCGCCGCGAGGCAGAGCGGCAGGAGCTCGTCGAGGGTCGCGCGCTCGTTCAGGGCGAGGGCGAGGTCTCGCTGCCGGTGCACGAGACCGGCCGCCCGCCGGTCGCCGCCCTCCCCCGCGGGAGGAACCTCTGCCTCGCCCATCGCCATCGGAGATCTCCCACCCATCGGAGCGGCGGGCGCCCGCGGTCGCGCCCCGGGCCGAGACGGGACGCCCGCGGGTCCCCGCTCCACGCTGGCCCAGGAGACGGTGGCCGTCCCCCGGAGTCAAGGGCCCCGCGCCCGGCGCGCGGGGGGGTCACGCCCCCGCCTCCCCCACCACGGTGACGATCACGCGCCGGCGGTGCGGCTCGCGGCGGTGCTCGTAGAGGTAGATCCCCTGCCAGGTGCCGAGCTCGAGGCGCCCGCCCTCGACCGGCACGACGAGCGAGGTCGAGGTCAGGACGCTGCGCACGTGGGCTGGCATGTCGTCGGGGCCCTCGGCAGTGTGCCGGAAGAGCGGGTCGCCGTCCGGAACGGCGCGGGCGAGCCACGCCTCGAGATCCCGGCGCACGGCCGGGTCGGCATTCTCGCAACAGAGGAGCGAGGCGCTCGTGTGGGGCAGGAAGAGGCTCGCGAGGCCGCAGTCCACGCCGGCCGCCGCCACCACCCGCGCCACGCGGTCCGTGACGTCGTAGGTGCCGCGGCCCGCGGTGGGGATCGCCAGCGTCTCGCGGTGGATCACGGCGCCGCCTCCGGGCCGGCGGGGGCCGGGCCGCGCTCCTCGGCGGCGATCTCCCGGACGAGCTCGGGCCAGGGGCAGTCGGGGGGCACGGGGGTCTGGGGGATCGGGGTGAAGCCCGCCGCGAGGACCGCCCGGGCGGCCCGGGCGAGGGCCTTGCGGTCCCCGCCGCCGGCCGGGACCTCGCACCAGCGGACGCGGGCCCGGATCCCGGGGAGGGCGAGCAGGCGCCAGAGGTGGCGCCAGAGGTCCATCCCCCCCCACCAGCACACCGTCCACGCCTCGCCGTAGGGGGCGCCCGGGGTGCGGTAGGAGAGGCCCGCCGTCCAGCAGGGGAGCGCGCGGTCCGCGGCGGGGGCGAAGAGCGAGCTGTGGAACTCTTCCACCCGGAGCCCGCGCGAGGCGCCGCCCTCGGGGAAGATCGCCGCCGCCACCCCGGCCGCCAGCGTCGCCTCCATCTCCGCCCCCACCCGCGTGAGATCGCGCCGGCGCGCCTGGTGGAGGAAGAGCGTCCCGACCGTTCGCGCCAGCGGGCCGACGATCCGCCAGCCGGCGATCTCGCTCTTGGCGACGAACCGGCAGGACACGCGGGAGGCGAGCACGAGGATGTCGAGGTAGGAGAGGTGGTTCGCCACCACGAGCGCGCGCACCGCCGGCCGCGGGCCCGCCTCCTCGACCCGCACCCCGAGGAGCGGCAGAAGGGCGCGCGCCCACCCGCGCTGGACCCGCGCGCCGCACCGCACGGCGAGCCCGTGCGCGCCGC
>JBFMCU010000071.1:0-14992 GCA_040754415.1 Planctomycetota bacterium | reverse complement strand
CGCCCGCCCGCCCGCGGGGACGGGACGGCCGGCCGCGCGTGCGTTGAGCGCCGCGGGCGAACCGGGGGGCCGCCGCTGCGTTGGCGAGCCGAGGGGGCGGCGCGACGCGCGGAGGATCGCCGGGACATGAGCAGCGGATGGGCAGCGGTGGCGTGGGCCCTCTCGGTCCTGCCCTTCCTCGCCGAGCGCCTGGGGGGCGAGAGCCTGGCCATCCCGGGGGCCTCGCGGGCGGGCCTCGTCCTCCTGCCCTGGATCGCGCTCGCGGGATTGCCCCGCCGGTCCGCGGCGCCCGGCGCCCTCCCCTGGACGGCGACCACCGCCTTCGTCCTTCCCCCCCTCGCGCTGGGCGCGGGGCTCGACATCCTCGCGGGCGCGGCGCGCGGCGAGGTCCTCGGGCGGTGTCTCGTGGGCGGGACGCTCGTCGCCCTCCTGGCGCTGGGCGCGGAGCTCGCCGGCGAAGCGGGGCGGCGGCTCCACGCCGTCCTGTGGCTCGTTCTCGTCCCGGGGAGCGCGGCCCTCCTCGCCGCCCTCGCCTGGATCGGTGCCCCGGGAACCGGGAGCCCCCCGGTCCTCCTCGCGGAGCTCGCCTGCTGCCATCCGCTCGTCTGGGCCCACCGCGCCGCCCGCGCGGAGCCTCTGCTCGGTGCCGCGGGCGGCCTGCGGCCGCTTCTCCTGGTCGGACTGCTCGCGCTCGCGGCGAACCTCGCGCGCCGCTTGCCGGCCCGCGCGGGGAGGCCGGGGTGAGCGGGCCGTCCGCCGCCCGCGCGCTCGCCGCGCTCGTCCTCCTCGCGACGCGCCCGGCCGCGGAGGAGAACCGCGCCTGGCCCCTGGCGCTCTCCCTGCGCGGGCCGCTGGAAGAGGTCGTGCTCGACTGCGGGGAGGAGGGGCGGACCCGGATCGAGCTCGTCCTCCTCCCCGGAGAGACCCTCGAGCTCGTCGTGCCGGTCCCCGTCCGCCCTCCCGGCGGAGCGGCGGGCCTCGCGCGCCTCGTCCCTCCCGCCGTGGAGCTCCGCGGCGGCGGCGCCGCCGTGGTGCAGGGCTGGACGCTCCTCTCCCCGGCAGAGGATTGGGCCTCCCTCCCACCCGGTCTCCGCGCCCGCCCGCGCCCTCCGGTGCCGGGGAGCGCGCTCCGCGCCGGCGCCGCCGAGCTCGCGCTCGTCGCCCTCGCCTTCGTCCTGGGGTGGGGAGGACGCCGCAAAGGGGTCCTCGGGCCGGCGGCGGGCCTGGGGGCGGGGGCGGCGGTTCTCGCCCTCACCCTGGCGCGGGCCCCGGAGCGTGCCGTGGTGACGCTCCTCGAGGGAGATCTCGGGAGCGGGGCCTGGATGGCGGTGCGGGGGGCCCGCGACACCCTCGAGGGAGTGGCCGGGGCCCTGGAGCGCCGGCCGGCCGGAGGGGCGATCGAGTTTCGCGTCCGCGTCGAGGGCGCCGCGGTGCGCACCGCGGCCCGGGCCCCGGGGGCCGAGCTCTTCGCGGTGCGTCCCCTCGCCGATCCGGAGCGCGGCGCGGCCGGCCCCTTCGGCCTCGGCGTTCTCGACGCGAGCTGGCGGCGCGGCGCGGATGGCCGCTGGCGAGCGGAGGACGGCGAGCCGCCGGCGTGGCTCCAGTCCGGGCTCCCCGCCGGGGTCGAGGCGCTCCTCGGCCGGCGGGGACCTCTGGAGGCCGCGGTCTGGCTCCGCGTCGCGGGGCCGGGGGCCGCCGATCGCGGGGAAGAAAGTGATTGATGCCCGCGCGGCGGCCCGCTAGCCTCTTTCGCCTCCCCGACCGGTCGGAACCCCGTCCCGGGGCCGCCCCGACCGCCCGGTGGCGGGCCCGCCCTGCCGGCTCGGCGCCGAGCGATTGGCGCCGGACCCCGCGGCGGCCGGAGGCTCGTCTCCTCCTCGATCCCTCGGCGGAGGGTCCGCCGGCCCCCGAAGCACCGCTATGAAGACCAGTCACGTCTGCGCCCGGGACGTCCAGGAGCGCTGGCTCCTCTACGACGCCTCCGAGCACACCCTCGGCCGCATGGCGACGGACATCGCCATGCGCTTGATGGGCAAGGACCGGCCCACCTACACCCCGAGCGAGCTCACCGGAGCCCGCGTGGTCGTGATCCACTCCGCCCGGGCCCGCGTGGGCGGCGACAAGGAGGGATCCAAGACGTACATGCGCTTCACGGGATACGCCGGGGGCCTCTGGGGGCGGAGCCTGGCCGACCTGCGGGCCCAGCGGCCGAACGAGATCGTGAAGCTCGCCGTGCGCCGGATGCTGCCCAAGAGCAAGCTCGGCAAGCGAATGATGTCGCGCCTGAAGGTCTATCCCGGTGCCGAGCACCCGCACACCGCGCAGAAACCCGTGAAGGTGGAGTCCCTCGCCTCATGACCGTCGCCAATCCCTACGTCTGGGGGCTGGGCCGCCGCAAGAGCGCCGTGGCTCGCGTTCGCATCAAGTCGGGCTCCGGCAGCTTCCTCGTCAACCAGCAGCCGGTCGAGCAGTACTTCACGACCCTGCGCGATCTGCAGCAGGCCCGCTCCCCGCTCGCTCTCCTCCCCTCGCCCGACACCTACGACATCGTCGTCAACGTCGAGGGCGGCGGCCCCCACGGTCAGGCCGGCGCCGTGCAGCTCGGGATCGCCCGGGCCCTGAAGGGAGCGAATCCCGTCCTCTTCGAGGGCCTGCGCGATAAGGGCTACCTCACGCGCGACTCGCGCATGAAGGAGCGCAAGAAGTACGGCCGGCGCGGCGCGCGCCGCGGCTTCCAGTTCTCGAAGCGCTAGACGAGGGGGTCCACGTGGCCGGGCACTCCCACTCCGCGAACGTCGCGCGGCGCAAGAGCGCAGTGGACGCCGTTCGCGCCCGGGAATTCAGCAAGTGCTCCAAGGCCATCATGTCCGCCGTGCGGCAGAGCGGCCCGGATCCAGCGCAGAACATCAAGCTGCGCTACGCGGTGGAGAAGGCTCGCGCCGCCAACATGCCCAAGGACACGATCGAGCGGGCGATCAAGCGGGCGGCGGGGGAGGGCGCCGGCTCGATCGAGGAGCTCGTCTACGAGGGATACGCCCCCGGCGGCGTGGCCCTGATGGTGGTCTGCCTCACCGACAACCGCAAGCGCACCGCGGCCGACGTGAAGCACCTCTTCGACAAGCGCGGCGGGAACCTCGGGTCTCCGGGTTCGGTCTCCTTCCTCTTCGACTTCCGCTCGATCTTCGTCGTGGAGCCGGGGGACCGGGACGAAGAGGCGCTCCTGGAGGTCGCCCTGGAGTGCGGAGCGGAGGACGTCGAGGTCGAAACGGGAGCGGCTACCTTCTACGCGGCCGCCGCGGACTTCCTCGACGTGAAGGGCGCGCTCGAGGCGCGCGGGCTCTCCTTCCTGTCGGCCGAGACCGGGTACGTGCCCCAGAACCTCGTCCCGGTGGGCGACAAGGAGGAGGCGGGCAAGGTGCTGCGCCTGATCGGCCTCCTGGAGGAGAACGACGACGTCCAGAGCGTGTACGCGAACTACGACATCCCCGCCGAGTGGATCGAGGAGCTCTCGGGGGCGGGGCACTGATCGACGGCCGCGAGCGAGATCCGCGGGCGGCCGTGTGCTACGCTCAGAGAGCGAGCAAGAATCGCTCGCGAACGGGCGGCAGCGCCGTCAGGCGATGCGCCAGAGAACATCTGAGAGGCTGTATCATGGATTCGTGCTCAGCCTCTCAGGATCCGCAGGCGGCCGGACGTCTCGCCGGTCCGCCGCCACGATCGAGGAGGAATCCGCGCCATGTCGGAAGGAACTCGGACGGTCCGCATCGTGACCAAGGACGAGGCGCTCCTCGCCTCCGCGCGGAGCGCGGTCGCGGGGGTCGCCGGGTGGAGGGTCGCCGATCCGCAGTCCACCGAGGATCTCCTCGCCGCGCGGCCCCACCCCGGCGACGTCGTCCTGCTCGATGCGTGGCTGCGCACCGAGAACGTATACGAATCGTGCCGCCGGCTGACCGGGCAGGCGCGCACCCGGATCTACGTCGTGACCGACGAGCACAACCGCGCGGCCGAGGCGATCGCCGCCTTCTGCGGCGCGACGGGCACGATCCGCCGCCCCCTCACCCGCGAGCTCCTCGGCGCCATCCTCTCCCGGCCACTCGCGCCCCGGCCTCTGCCCGAGGAGGAGCGGGGCGAGCACGAGCGCGTGCTGCCCGAGCGCCTCCTGCGAGAGCTCGGCGGCGAGGGGGCGGGCCGCCTCGTCGATGCGCTCACCGATCCCGAGACGGGGCTCTTCAGCTACGCCTACCTCACCTACAAGCTCGACGAGGAGTTCAAGCGCGCCCAGCGTTTCGGCCAGCCTCTCTCCTGCGTCATGCTCGGCTTCGAGGGGCAGGCCGAGGAAGGAGTGCTCGCCGAGCTTGGCGGCACGATCCTCAACGCCTCGCGGGACACGGACGTCCTGGGGCGCTTCGACGAGAGCTCGTTCCTGTTCTTCCTGCCCAACACCGGGCCGGACGGGGCGGAGGTCATGGCCCGGCGCATCCGGGACGAGGCGGGGGCCCGGGGGCTCTGCGACCTCGTCGGGGATCCGCTCTCGCTTGCGGTGGGAATCTCCTTCTGCCCCCATCCGCAGGTGAGGCGCCGCGAGGACCTCTTCGCCCGGGCCCGGGCCGCCTTCCTCTCCGTGCGCGGCGCCGGGGGTCTCCTCGTCAGCCACGAGTGACGGGAGGGGGGAGCGTCCGATCTGCCCCCTCCTCCTTCGCGGCGCCTGGGCTCGGCACGACCCTCCGGCGAGGCCGGGCGAGCGCGGGGGGAAATCCCGGCGCCCCCGCGGCGCAGGGGGAGGACCCCCCCCTCCGATGGCTGGCTGGCTCGAGCGCGTGCGGCGGCTCCTCGGCGCGACCCGCCGCGATCCTCCCCCGACCGCTCCCGGGGAAGGGCGGCGAGCCGCGCTCCCGGGGCCGGTCCTCCTCGCCCATCCCGTCCCCCTCGCCCCCGCGCGACCGTCCGGCGGCGAGGCCGCGGGAGGGCCGGCCCCCCGCTTCCGCCTCGCGGTGGACGACGCCGGGGAGACCCTCATCGTCCGCGGGGATCGCCTGACCCTGGGCCACCTGCGGGCCGGGCAGGCGGACCTCGCCTTCCTCGCCGATGTCGGCCCCCTGCACGCCGAGCTCGTGCGCTCCGAGAGCCTGCGCGAGGGCTCCGTGTGGAGGATCCGCCCGGGCCGCGGGGAGGTCGTGAAGATCGACGGGCGGGAGGTGAGCGCGGAGGGCGCGCTGCTCCACGCCGGGGCGCGGGTGACTCTCGGCCTGAACCTCGCCTTCCGCGTGGCCGTCCCCGACGACGCCAGCCGCACGATCCTCCTCGTCCTCGAGGGAGCCGCGGAGTGCGCGGGGGCGCGCACCGTAGCCCTCTTCGGGGACGGGGAGGGGGCGGCGCTGCGCATCGGGCCCGGCGAGCGCCGCCACGTGTGCGTCCCCGGCCTGGAGCACGAGATCTCGCTCGTCCTTCGCGGGGGCCGGCTCCTCGTGCGCTGCGAGGCGGGCGTGGGCCGGCCCCGGGAGGCGCGCGCCGACGTCTTCCTCCTGTCCTTTCCCCCGCCCGAGCGAGTGGACCTCCTCGTGGGGCCGGGCCGGGGGAGCCGGCCTCCCTTCGCCCTGACCCTCTTTCCGGTGGATTCGCCGCGCGGCGGGCCGGGGGGAGGTGGCCGGTGAGGGGTGGTCGAGCGAGTAGGATGGCGGGGAGGCTCCCCGGCGCATCCGGGAGCGGGGAGCCCGCCGCAGGAGTCCGATGATCGACTGGGAAGCGTTCTACAGCGCGCTGCGCCAGCCGGAGTTCCTCCCCGGCTACGAGATCTTGAATCACCTCGGAGGGGGGGCGTTCGGGGAGGTCTACAAGGCGCGCAAGACCTCCATCGGCAAGTCCTACGCGATCAAGTTCCTGAAGCTCGAGGACGACGCCCAGAACGCGGCGATCGAGCGCGAGCTCGAGCAGGTGCGGCTCTTCGCCTCGATCGATCACCCGAACCTAGTCACGATCGAGGACATGGGCGTGGTCCAGGGGGTGCCCTATCTCCTCATGGGCTATGCGGGGGAGGACACGCTCGCCCGCCATCTCAAGCGCCGGGAGCTCGACCGCGGGCAGGCCCTGCGAACCTTCGTCCAGATCTGCCGCGGCGTCGTCGCCCTGCACGAGCGGCGCCTCGCTCACTTCGACCTGAAACCGGGCAACGTGTTCCTCCATGGCGAGGTGGCGCGGGTCGGCGACTACGGTCTCGCCAAGCTCCTGACCGAGGGCCGCCAGACGCTCTCCTTCGGCCGCGGGACGCCCGCCTACATGGCCCCGGAGATGCTCCGCAACCGGGCCGATCACCGGGCGGACATCTACTCGCTCGGCGTCATCCTGTACGAGAGCCTCACCTTCCGCCTCCCCTACGAACCCGCGGGGGGCTACGGCGTCGTCGTCCGCGACTCCGATCTCCCGCCCGCCTTCCCCCCCGACTTCCCCCCCGGCCTGCGGCCGGTCGTGGAACGCTGCCTGCGGCTCGAGCCCGGCGATCGCTACGCCACGGTCCGCGAGCTCCTGGCGGCGCTCGGGCAGACCGCGCGGCCGGGGGATTCGGTGCGGATCGACGTCGCCGGGCTCGAGCCGGCCGGGGTCCCGCTCGCCCCGCCCCTCCCCGCGCCCGCCGCCCGCTCCGAGCCGGGATCGACGACGACCCAGGATCTGCGGCGCGCCGCCGCCGAGCTGGCGCGGGGGGCGATCGGCGTGGCGGTGGGGGTGTGGGATGGGGTGCGCGGGCGCGTCACGGGCACGGGCTCGCCGCCGCCGGCCTCGTCCCGGGGGCCCGGGGCGGCCCCCGCCGCGGAGTCCGAGGTGGTCTCTCTCCGCACTCTGGACGAACCGGATCCCCCCGGCGACGGGCGGGGCGGGCCGGTCACCCGCTACGTGCCGCGCGACGCCGCGCCCGGGCCGGAGCCGCGGGGATCCGGGCGAGCGGCCGCCCGGGCGGTCGAGGGGGCCGGGACGGTCCCGGTGCCGCCGGCCGCCGAGGGCGGGCTCGTCGGCACGGTGAGCGCGGCGGTGGTGCTGGGCGCGGAGATCCTCGGCGCCCTCCTGAGCGGGCCGGTGCTCCTGGCGATCCGCGGCGCCGGGGACGTCGTCGATCGCGCCGCCCGCGGGGTGCCGGGGTTCCTCGGGGGGCTGGTGCGCCTCCTCCTCCTGATCCTGCTCTTCGCCCTCCTCGGGGGGCTGATCGCGTTCCTCGTCCTCTCGACCATCGCCCTGGACTTCGGATGAGGGAGCTCGGGGGCGCGCCGCGCGGCCGGATATCCTCGAGAGAACGACGATGAGCGAGTGGACGCCGGACATCGCGCTTCTGCAGACCAAGGAGGATCGCGAGTGGCAGCGAGTGGAGCAGGCCTTCTGCGGCCGGCTCTTCGCCTATGCCCAGCGGCGCACCGGCGATCACCAGGCGAGCGAGGACATCGTGCAGGAAACCCTGCTCGGGGCGGTGCGAGGGATCGACGACTTCGACCCGGGCTTCAGCTTCGAGCAGTACCTCTTCGGGATCTGCCGCAACCGCACGATCGACTACCTGCGCCGCCAGAAGGCGCGCACGATCCAGGGGGCGGAGGACGAGGCCGGGTCCGCGCGCCTGGACGCCGTCGCCTACCGGAGCGAGACCCCGAGCGCCATCGTGCGCGGGCGCGAGCTCTCCGAGCGGGCGCGCGAGCTCCTCGCCCTCATCCTGCGCGACTGGGTCGAAGAGACCTGGGAGCAGGGCGAGTTCGTGCGCCTCGCGGTGATCGAGGCCCTGTTCGCCGGCGGCTGGCGCAACCGCGACACGTGGGAGCGCTTCGGGCTGCGCGACGAGACGACCGTGGCGGGGATCAAGTTCCGCGCCCTGCGGCGGCTGCGCCAGCTCGCGGCCGTGCGCGAGTCGAAGAGCGATCTCCTGCGCACGCTCGCCGCGGCCGAGGAAGGCGACCAGCGGCCCCTCGACCTCGACGTCCAGCGCGTCTGGCGGGAGCATCGCCTGTCCTGCCCGGCGCGCCACTGGCTCGCGCGCCATCTCGCGGGCACGCTGGAGCCCGCGCCTCGCGAGTTCATCGCCTTCCACCTGGAGGAGATGAAGTGCCCCTGGTGCCTCGCCAACGCCGACGACCTCGCGGCCAAGGACCGCGAGCAGGCGCTTCGCGGGCTCGTCGATCGCGTCCGGGCCTCCACGCGCCGGCTCCTGACGGACCGGGAAGGGGAGAGCCGCCGGGGGTAGCCGCCCGCCGCGCGGCGTACCGTACTCGAACGCGCCGCCGGTGCCGGCCATGGGGAGCGGCGCGTACCATGGCCGGGCCATGCCCTTCGCCCCCGCCTCCCGGCCGCCCCGCCTCCGCGTCTCCGCGATCGTGCCCCCTCTCCCCCTCCCCCTCCTTCTCCTCCCGCTCGCCCTCGTGCTGGGCCGGCCGGCAGGCGCGCAGGCCCCGGCGGCCGTCGAGCCCCGGCTCGCCGCCGCGCTCGATTCGATCGAGGCCGCGCACCTCGCCGCCGACCTGCACTTCTTCGCGAGCGACGAGATGCGGGGCCGCGACACGCCGAGCCACGAGCAGCGCCTCGCGGCGCGCTTCCTCGTGGCGCGCCTGCAGCGCCTGGGGATCGCGCCCGGGGCGGAGGGAGGGTACCTGCAGACCTACCCGCTCTTCTCCCGGCGCCTCGATCCGGAGGGGTCGCGGGTGACGATCCAGGCCGGCGAGGCGCGGACCGCGCTCGCCTTCGGAGCGGACTACTACTTCTCCTCGGGGCGGAGCCTGTTTCCCCTCGATCTCGCGGCGGAGACGATCTTCGGCGGGAGCGGCGGGAAAGAGGAGCTCGCGGGCGTCGAGGTCGCGGGACGGTGGGTCGTGTGCCGCGACGGGGCGGGGGTTTCCGCCGCCCGGCGCCGCCGCGTCGTGGAGCAGGCGGGAGCCGCGGGGCTGATCGTGCTGCCCGATCCCGCTGCGGCCGGAGATCCCTTCGCCGCGCGATTCGGCAGCGTGGCGAGAGCCGCGGTCCACGGCGGCGTCCTGTACCCGGCCGAGAAGGCCGTCGAGCGGGCGAGCACCCCGGGTTTCCCGGAGATCTTCCTGGGCCGCGCCGGGGCGGGGGCGCTGCTCGAGGCCTCGCCGGCGCGCGGCGAGACCCCGGTCGAGGCGTGGACGCCCGCCGTAGGCACTCCCCTCGGCGTCCGGGTGCACGAGGAGCGCCGCGGCCTCGGGCTCATCGATGCCGAGAACGTGTGCGGATTCTGGCGCGGGAGCGATCCCGAGCTCTGGAAGGAGGTCGTCATCCTCTCCGCCCACTACGACCACGTCGGGGCGCGCGGGGAGACCGTCTACCACGGCGCCGACGACAACGGCTCCGGCTCCATCGGACTCCTCGCGGTCGCCGAGGCGCTTGCGCGCTACGGACCGCTCCGGCGCTCCGTCCTCTTCCTGTGGGTGAGCGGGGAGGAGAAGGGGCTCTTCGGCTCGCGGGCCTGGACCGAGCACCCCTGGCTGCCCGAGGGCGCGCGGCCGATGTGCAACCTGAACATCGACATGATCGGCCGCAACGCCCCCGACTCCCTGAAGGTCACGCCGTCGCCGGATCACCCCGCCTACAGCTTCCTCACTCGCTTGGCGGAGATGGCGGCCCCCCTGGAGGGCTTCGCACCGCTGGGGAGCGCCGACGAGTACTGGCAGCGCTCCGACCACGTCAACTTCAGCGAGCGCCTCGACATCCCGGTCGCCTTCCTCTTCACCGACATCCACGAGGACTATCACCAGCCGACCGACACCCCGGACAAGATCGACTACGACAAGATGCGCCGGGTCTGCCGGGTCGTGGTCCGGGTCCTGGACGGGCTGCAGGCGGATCAGTTCGACGAGTGAGCCGCTCCCCCGCGGAATACGGTGCCGGAGCAATCCTTCCACGATTCGCCGCCCGGCGGCGAATCGTGGAAGGATTGCTCCGGCACCGTATTCTTCACTTCCTGTGCTTCAGCGCCGCATGGGCCGCGGCGAGGCGGGCGATCGGGACGCGGAAGGGGGAGCAGGAGACGTAGGCCAGGCCGGCGCGGTGGCAGAAGTCGATCGAGCCCGGGTCTCCCCCGTGCTCGCCGCAGATGCCGAGCTTGATGTCGGGCCGGGTCCGGCGGCCCTCCGCGACCGAGATCTCCATCAGCCGGCCGACGCCGGTCTGATCCAGCGACGCGAACGGGTCGCAGGGGAAGATCTCCTGGTCGATGTAGGTCGGGATGAACTTGGCGCCGTCGTCGCGGCTGATGCCGAAGGCCGTTTGCGTCAGGTCGTTCGTGCCGAAGGAGAAGAACTGGGCGTGCTCGGCGATCTCGGCCGAGGTCACCGCGGCCCGCGGGAGCTCGATCATCGTCCCGATGAGGAAGGGGATCTCCATCTTCTTCCTGGCGAAGACCTCCGCGGCCACGGCGCGGACCTCCGCGGCTTGCAGCTCGAGCTCCTTGGCCGTCCCCACGAGCGGGATCATGACCTCGGGCCGCGGCTTCTTGCCCGTGCGCTTGGCCACGTTGCAGGCGGCCTCGAAGATGGCCCGGGCCTGCATCCGCGTGATCTCCGGGAAGGAGATGCCGAGCCGGCACCCGCGGTGTCCGAGCATCGGGTTCAACTCGTGGAGCGACTCCACCTTGGCCGCGAGGCGCGCGGCCGGAACGCCCGTCGTCCGGGCGAGATCGTCGATCTCCTTGCCGGTGTGGGGGAGAAACTCGTGCAGCGGCGGATCGAGGGTGCGGATGGTGACGGGACGCTCCTCCATCACCGTGAAGATGCCCTCGAAATCCTTGCGCTGGAGGGGGAGGAGCTTGGCGAGCGCCTTCTCGCGACCGGGGACGTCCTCGGCCAGGATCATCTCGCGCACCGCGTCGATCTTCGTGCCCTCGAAGAACATGTGCTCGGTGCGAGTGAGACCGATGCCCTCGGCCCCGAAGGCGATGGCCGTCCGGCACTGGTCGGGCTGATCGGCGTTGGTGCGGATCCCGAGCGAGCGGACCTCGTCGGCCCACTGCATGATCTTGCGGTAGGCGGCGAAGACCGGACTCTCCTTCGTCCGGGCGGTCCGGCCCCTCCGGCCGAAGAGTACGGAGAGGACCTCGGAGGGCCGCGTCTCCATGCGCCCCTCGATCACCTCGCCGGTCGTGCCATCGAGGCTGATCCAGTCGCCCTCCGCGAGGATTTGGTCGCGGACCTTCATCGTGCGATGGCGGTAGTCGATCTCGCACTCGCCGGCCCCCGCCACGCAGACCTTGCCCATCTGGCGGGCGACGAGCGCGGCGTGGCTCGTCATGCCGCCGCGCGCGGTGAGGATCCCCTGGGCGGCGTTCATGCCGCGGATGTCCTCGGGCGAGGTCTCGGTCCGGACGAGCACGACGGTCTTCTTCTGGGCGGCCCACGCCTCGGCATCCTCGGCGTTGAAGGTGATCTGGCCGGTGGCGGCGCCGGGGCCGGCGTTCAGGCCCTTGGTGAGGATGCGCCCCTCGGCGCGGGCCTTGCGGAGCTGGGCGGGATCGAAGACCGGCTGGAGGAGCTGGTTCAGCGCCTCGGGGGCGACCCGCAGGAGGGCTTCCTCCTTGCGGATGAGCTTCTCGCCGACCATCTCGGCGGCGATGCGCACGGCGGCGAAGCCGGTGCGCTTGCCCCCGCGGCATTGCAGCATGTAGAGCTTGCCCTCCTCGATCGTGAACTCGAGGTCCTGCATGTCCCGGTAGTGCTTCTCGAGCTGGGCCTGGATGCGCAGGAGCTCGCGGTAGGACTGCGGATCGATCTTGGCGAGCTTCTCGATGGGCAGAGGGGTGCGAATGCCCGCCACGACGTCCTCGCCCTGGGCGTTCATCAGGAACTCGCCGTAGAAGCGCTTCTCCCCCGTGGCCGGGTCCCGGGTGAAGGCCACGCCGGTCCCGGACGTCTCGCCGAGGTTCCCGAACACCATGGCGACGACGTTGACCGCGGTGCCCCAGTCGGAGGGGATCCCGTTCAACTCCCGGTAGGCGATGGCGCGCGGGATGTTCCAGGAGTCGAAGACGGCGTTGATCGCCCCCCAGAGCTGGGCCATCGGGTCCTCGGGGAACGGCTGCTTCGTGTACTTCTTGACGATCGCCTTGTAGGTGGCGACGAGTCCCTTCCAGTCCGCGGCGGTGAGCTGGGTGTCTTCCGCGGCGCCCCGGGCCCTCTTCAGCTCCTCGAGGGCGCGCGCAAAGGGATCGAACTCGTCGTCCTTCTCGCCCTTCACGCCGAGCACGACGTCGGCGTACATGTTCACGAAGCGCCGGTAGGCGTCCCAGGCGAAGCGCGGGTTCCCCGTCCGGCGCTCGAGGCCCTGGATCGTCCGGTCGTTCAGACCGAGGTTCAGGACGGTCTCCATCATGCCCGGCATCGAGACGCGGGCGCCGGAGCGCACGGAGACGAGCAGCGGGTTCTCGGGATCCCCGAACCGCTTGCCCATGTCCGCCTCGAGCCGCCGCATGGCCTTCTCCACCGCGGCCACGAGCGCTTTCGAGTACTGGCCCCCGTGCTTGAAGTACTCGTTGCAGATCCGCGTCGAGATCGTGAAGCCGGGGGGCACGGGAAGCCCCATCCGGCACATCTCCGCCAGGTTCGCTCCCTTCCCGCCGAGGAGGTTCTTGTCCTCTTTGCCGCCGTCCGCCTCCCCCTGCCGGAAGTAGCAGACGTCCTTCACCCTCTTCGCGGTCTTCGCTCTCGCCTTCGGGCGTGCCATGACGTTCACCATCGTGGTTTCCTTCGTGTTGGGCGCGCGGAGGCCGCCTCCGCCGGTCGTTGCCCGGATATCGGGAATCAGGGCCGGGGAGCGTCCAGGATCTCCGCGAAATCGTCGATCTTCCAGTATTGATCGGCCACCACCCGGGTGATGGGCGTGGATTCGAAGCCCTCGCCGGGGACGAGGACGCGGACGCCGTCGCCGGTCGCCTGGACGACGCGATCGAAATCGGCGTAGTCGTCGGCGAGCAGGACATCCCCCGACCAGACCTCCCAGAAGTCCTCGCGGACGAAGGTGACGCGGAAGGACCTCCTCATCCAGAGGAAAGTCGCGCGCGCGTCGATCGCCGCGCGGTCGGGGGCGAGGGAGGTCACCCGGGTGATCCGCGCCGCCCCCAGGCGGTCGAGGAAGGGGATCTCCCCGTGCAGCCGCTCCCGCGCCTCGCGCCAGGCGAGCTGCCCGAGGCGATTGCGGCGCTTGAAGGCGTCGGAGAAGCAGGCGTACTCGAGATCCGGGCGATCGCCCCGCAGCGCGGTCTGGAACGTCCGGAACGTCTCCTCGGGGCCATGCCAACCCACCGCCAGCCAGTCCTCCGGCGCCGGCGCGGAGACGCAGCCGGCGAGGAAGAAGAGCGACCAGATGACGAGAAAGGTGGATCCCCGGCGGCCCATGGGCCGAAGAGCATAGGGAACGCCCCGGCCGGACTCCCCGGGAATCCGGCAACCGTTCGCCCGCCCGCGGGTCTCTCGCCCGGGCCGCTATGCTGGTCCCCGGCGCCCCGGATTGCCGCACGCGAGCGAGGGGCGAGCGACATCCAGCGTGCGACCGATGCTCCTCTCCGTCCATCGCCCCTCTGCTCCACGCCGGCTCGCCGGCCTCCTCCTCCTCCTCGCCGCCCTGGCCTGCGGGCGGACCGCGCCCCCCGGGGGCGAGGGCGGGCCCGCGACCCGGGACGCGGCGGCGGAGCGGGGGGTCTACGCCCCCGCGGCCGCGACCCTCGCGTGCGCGGAGAGCGAGTGGGACTTCGGGAAGGTCTGGGAAGGGGCGGTGCTCGAGCACGAGTTCCGCCTCGAGGTCCAGGGAAAGGAGCCGCTCTCGATCGCGGCCACCCGCTCCGATTGCGGGTGCGCCGCGGCCCGCCTGGAGCGGGTGGGGAAGGGGGACGGGGAGGGGGACGGGGAGCGCGACGGGGAGGGGAAGTATGACGTGCGCTCTCCCTACGAGATCGGTACGCCCCTTCCGCCCGGAACGATCCTCGCCCTGACCGTCCGCTACGACACCCGGGGCAAGCGGGGGGATCTGCCGCGCAAGGTCGGGCTCTACGCGAACCAGCCGGGCGGGGTGAAGGAGCTCGTGGTCCGGGCCACCGTCCAGCCCTGGCTCGTGGCCGAGCCCGCCGACCTCACCCTTCCCCCCATGGGTGAGGACGAGGAGCGCGAGGCGGCGCTCGCCGTGCGCTCGGCCGTGGGGCGCCCCTTCCGCCTCGTGCACGTGCGCCGGGCGGTCCCCGAGCCCCTGCGGGTCGAGCTCTTCCCGGTGGCCCCCGACGCGGAGGGGCGCGCCGAACGCTGGGAGGTCGTCGTCCGCCTCGGCCGCGGGATGCCGCGCGGGTCCCACGTCTACCCGATCCACCTCGCCTCCGACGTCCTGAACCCCGACGCGGCGGAGACCCCCGAAGGGGACCGCCCGCCCTACGCCGCGATCCCTCGCCTGGCGGTCGAGGTCGTCGGCCGCTACCGGATCGCCCCGAACCTCCTCGATTTCGGCGTCGTGCGCCCGGGCGAGGTCGTGGCGCGCTCCCTGCGCGTCACCTGCCTCGATCCCGCGTTCGACCCGCCCGCGCCCGCGGCGCGCCTCGAGCCGTTGCAGCCGGGGAGCCCCTTCCCGCTCGCCGAGACGGCGCACGTGAGCGTGCGCGCGGTCGCCGGTGGGCGCGCCTGGGACGTCCAGGTCCTCTTCGACGGGATCTCCGCGGCGGTGGGTCCCCGCTTCCTCGGCCGGCTCGTGATCGAGACCGGACACCCCGCCGAGCGCGAACTCGTGGCGACGGTGAGCGGCTCCCATTCCAATTCCCCCTCCCCCCCGCCCCGCCCCCCGGCTTCCTCCGTACGGTAGCCCGCCCCCGGGACGGGCACTACACTGACCCCTTCCCATGCCTCCTCCGACGATGACGACCACCGCGATCCCCGCCCCCCGGACCCCCGCCCCGCTCCGGCGGCTCGCCCTCGCCGCGGCCCTCCTCCTCGCTGCCTGCGCTCCCCAGGGGGCCGGCACTGCGGAGGGGACGGCCCCCGCC
>JBFMCU010000070.1:0-4866 GCA_040754415.1 Planctomycetota bacterium | reverse complement strand
TCCGCGCCTCCGGCATGCTCAACGCCCCGGTCAAGGTCCCCTGGTGGAATCAACGCACGCTTCGACTGATGGCGTAGCCGCCACGCAAGCCGCCCGCCCGAGGAGCCCGGACCTTAGGCAAACTCCGGGCCGTGGAAATCCAGGCTAGAAGGCTAATGGCATTGCGGGGCCATGGGGGCGGCCATCTACTCGCTGGTCGAGACCGCCAAGCGCGGCGGCGTCGAGCCCTTCGGCTATCTCCGCGACATCTTGGTGCGGGTCCGTCTCCAGCCCGCCGACGCGATGGACGAGCTCCTGCCCCGCCGCTGGAAGGAGCGGCGCGAGGCCGGCGAGCTCCCTCCGCTCCCGCACTGAGTCCCGAGGCCGCTGCCCTCACTCGCCGCCCCCGCGCTCTCGCTCTCGTCACTCCCCAGGCCACTCGTCGGCCCGGATCCGCCGCTCAGCAACGCTCGGACGGATACCCCCGATCCAGCCGGCCTTCGGCGCGGGGGCGGGTGGATCGGCGGCGGGCCGACGAGCGGTTCGAAGGCTAGGCTCCCTCGAGCCCGAACTCCACCGGATCGAACCAGAAGCCGAGCCCGGTCACGCAGTCGATCTGGGCTTGGACGATCGCCTGGTGGCCGTCCTCGATCTCCAGGAACCGCGCGAAGACCTGCGCCGGTGGTCGCCGGCGAGCTCCTTCACCCTGCGCTGGTAGAAGGCGCCGGTCTCGACCTTCACCTCGAGGGCCTGACGGAGCATCTCGAGCTCGGGGCTCGGGGCCTTCCTCTTGGGCTCGACCTTCGCCTTCAGAGCGGCGACCCCCTTCTCGATCGCCTGCTTCGGCGGCAGCACGGTCGCGAGCTTCTCCACGGAGATGCGGCCCGTTTTCTCCCACTCATCGAGGCGGCTCTTCCGATAGGAGATTATGTCTCCGCTCCTCCTCGGCGAGAAGGTCGAACGCACGTTTCGCCGCCGGGTCCTTCGCCCGCTTCTGGGCGTCGAGGTACAGGCCGTGAACCTTGGTTTCGTACTGCAGGGCCGTCTTGATCGCTTGGGGGATCTCCATGTCGTTTCGAGGCGGGAAGAGGAGGAAGAAGTGGCGTACCAGAACCGGGAAGGCGTCCCAGGACCCCACTCCGCCCGCGATCGTCAACCGTCGGCAGGGGAAAGGCCCACCGGCCGCCCGGGCGGCCGTCATTCCCCCGCCGGCTCGACCGCGGGCTCCTCCTCTTCCTCTTCGTCCTCCTCGGTCGCCGGAGCGGCGCCTTCCTCCTCGGTCTCCGCGCCCGTGCCGGCGATCATGTCCCAGTACTCGCGGGCCTTGGCCATGGCGATCCCGAGCAGGCTCTCGTCCGGGTAGGCCCCGTCCGCGTCGCGCTCGCCGGCGGGACGCCCCGTGAGGAGCTCGAGGGCCTCGCCGATGCGGTCCACGGCGTACACGTGGAACTCGCCGCGGCGGCAGGCCTCGAGGACGTCATGGCGCAGCATGAGGTCGCGGAGGTTGCTCCGCGGGAGGATCACCCCCTGGCGGCCCGTCAAGCCGTCGTGAACGCACGTATCGAAGAAGCCCTCCACCTTCTCGCTGACCGCGCCGACGGCCTGCACGTGCCCGTGCTGATCGATCGCGCCGGTCATCGCCAGGTCCTGGCACAGCGGCACCTCGGTCAGCGCGCTCAGGAGGCAGCAGATCTCCGCCCCCGAGGCGGAATCGCCGTCGATGCCGCCGTAGCTCTGCTCGAAGGCGATCGACGCCGTGAACGCAAGCGGGTGATCCGTGCGCAGCAGGTAGCGCAGGAGGCCGCCGAGGATGTAGAAGCCCTTCGTGTGGATCGAGCCCGAGAGCTGCGCTTCGCGCTCGATGTTTACCGTGCCCGCCGTCCCCGGCGCCATCGTGGCCGTGATGCGCGCCGGGAAGCCGTACGTCAGGGGTCCGGACTGGGTGACGGCGAGCCCGTTGACCTGCCCCACCACCTCGCCACGGGTCTGGATGCGGATCGTCCCCTCGTTCACCATGCGCCGGAAGTGGCGGGCGGGCAGGTCCGCGCGCCGCTTGCTGCGGGTCACGGCCGCGCGGACGTCCTCCTGGGCCACCGCGGCGGCTCCCCGCTTCCGCGCCAGGTAGGAGGCCTCGCGGGCGAGGTCGGCGAGGCGCCCGAAGCGGGTGGTCAGACGGTCGCGGCGGGCGGCGATGCGCGCCCCGTGCTCGGCGAGGGCGGCGACCCCGCCCCGGGCGAAGGGCAGGAGCTTCTCCTCGGCCACGATGCGGGCGAGCACGCCCGCGTACAGGCGCAGCCCCTCCGGGTTGCGCTCGATCGAGGAATCGAAGTCGGCGAGCACCTTGAATTGGTTGCTGAAGTCCGGATCGCCGGCGTCGAGGGCGTAGTGCAGCATCGGGTCGCCGAGCAGCACCACCTTCACGGCGATCGGGATGGGCTCGGGCTTGAGCATCGTCCCCATTCCGAAGTACGCGGAGTCGTGGGGGACGATCTCGAGCTTCCCGGTGCGGAGCGTGCGCATGAGCACCTTCCAGGCCCCGGGCTCCATGAGCACGTCGCGGGCCTCCATGACCAGGTAGCCGCCGTTCGCCCGCAGGAGCGAGCCGGCGCTGATCATCATGTGGTCCGAGTGGACGATGCCCTGGGGGAGCATCTTGTGCCCGATCATGCCGAGGAGGTTGTGCAGCGTCGGCGTGTTCTCCACCACGATCGGGCAGGCCACGCCCGGCCGATGCTCGAGGATGAGGTTGGCGCGGTACAGCCGGTCGGTCTCCGCAGTCGCCTCCTGGCCGCTCAACCGGCGCTCGACCACGTCCTCGATCACCTCGCCGAGGAACGTGCGCACCTCGTCCTGGGGGAAGGCGGTCTCGAGGTGGCGCACCGTGTAGCGCAGCAAGGCTCGCGCCTCGCGTTCGTAGAGCTCGCGCACCTTCTTGCGATGGGCCTCGCGCCGCCGCTGGAGCTCTTCGCCGAGGGTCTGGAACTTCTTGACGAACTCGCCGACCCTCTGGCGCATCTCCTCGGCGTCGGCCTCCGAGAGCTTGCCCGACTCCTGGAGCTCGGCGAGGCGATCGGGAGGGACCGGCTCGCCACCGAGCACCGGGAGGATCACCGGGCGGGGCGTTCCCCCCACCTGGATGGTGACCACCGCGAGGTCGTTCTCGCGCAACTCCTCCTCGAAGGGCCTTCCCACCTCCTCGAGCTCGCGTTGGACCTCCTCCTCGAGAGCCGCCTGCTTGGCGCGCATCGACTCCGAGGAGAGGGTGGGGGAAAGTTTGTCCCGGATGAAGTCGGCGAGCTCGTCGACGCGGTCGCGAAAGGCCGCTCCGCGCCCGCGCGGCACCTGGATCAGGCGCGGGCGGTTCGGGTCGGCGAAGTCGTGGACGTAGCAGATGTCCGGCGTGGGCCCGCAGTGGGGCTGGATCTGGAGGAGCAGGCGGCTGACGAGCGTCAGGCGCCCCGTGCCCACGAGCCCCCGCACGAAGATGTTCTGCCCCGGGGCGTCGACCTCGAGCCCGTAGCGCAGGGCCTCCACGGCGTCGTCCTGCCCGATCACGCCCTCGATGGGCTCGACGTCGGCGGTGGTCTCGAAGTCCAGGTGCTCCTCGTCGCAGCACCAGCGCAGCCCCTCCACGGGGACGCGCAGGCGAGCGGAAGCGATGTCGATGTCGGCCACGGGAGGCGCCCTCCTCGGCGGAGCGGGGATGCGGAGGCGGATCGAACGGGGGGACAGGATAGCGCGGCGATCCCCGCTCCGACGATGGTCCCGGCCGCGGCGCGCGGAGAATCGGCCGCGGAGGGGGGCGAGCACGGCCGCCGCGCGGTACCGTGGCGGGGCCCGTTCTCCGCCGGCCGTCCGGGATCTTCCTCACCACCGGCGCCAGCGAGGCGGTGAAGCACGTGATCGAGGTGCTGATCGCCGGCCTGAGCCCAGCTCGACCCTGTGCCGTGCGATGTGTGCCTGCGTGACGTGGGGCATACCGAGATCGTGTACCCGCCGGTTCGAGGAGAGCTCGTCGCCGCGAATCGCAGCCTCTGCATTCACGGTCTGCTCCTCTTCCGTGGTCGAGCCGGCAGGGACGGTTGAGAGGAGCCCCTGGCACGCAGGGGGAGGTGTTCCGGCTGTCGACAGATCCGACCAGGGGCGGACCTTGCGGGTCCCGGCGGGCGGGAGTAGCCTCGTCCGCAGAGGGCGAGACCGGCTGGCCTCCCCGTCCCTGGATGCCAGGGTCTGGCCGAACGCGTGGGACGGGGCCGACCGCTGGATCCCGCCCAGGAGCACGGCGATGGCACAGACGGGAATGCACGGGGCAGGCGGGATCGAGGGAGGGGGGAAGCTCGCGGGCCGGCCTGGAACGCTCCGGCTCCGGGCCGCGGGGCTCGGGATGCTGCTGCTCGCCTCCGTACCCGCCGCCGCCCAGAACGAGGTCCGGAGCTGGGGGGCCTGCGTGGTGGACAGCGCCTGGAACCACGAGGCGTTCGTCCAGTTGGAAGGGAACAACTACGTCACCTACGCGTTGCGCGCCGATGGAACGGTCGCGGCGTGGGGCAGGAATGTCTACGACCAGTGCGAGGTGCCGGAGCTGCCACTCGGGGTCTCCTACGTCGACGTGGCACCGGGCTGGTACCACGGCCTGGGCTGCCGGAGCGACGGGACAGTCGTGGCCTGGGGGCGCAACAACTACGGCCAGCTCGACGTGCCGGTGCTGCCACCCGGCGTGAGCTACGTGCAGGTCGAGGCGGGCGAACATCACAGCGTCGCGTTGGACTCAATCCGCCTTCGGCGGATAGCTGGTTGGGGCGCTGAGGGCTGATCGGGGGCCATGGAGCGGGTGTGAGTTCCCCACCGGCTGCGCCGACGCCGTCGGACGAAACAGAGCGAAGGGCC
>JBFMCU010000069.1:0-18301 GCA_040754415.1 Planctomycetota bacterium | reverse complement strand
GCGCTCCCGCTCGCCGTCGTCCCCCACGGGCGCGACCTCGCCCTGCGTCCGGCGCCGCCCCCGCCCTCCCCCGCCGCCGCGGGGCGGCTCGTCCTCGCGGCCTGGGGACATCTCCACCCCCTCAAGGGGCAGGATCTGATCCTCGGGGCGATCGCGCGCCTTCCCGACCCCTGCCGGGTCCGGCTGCATCTCGCGGGCGCCGATGTGGAGGCGAAGTTCAGCGCCCGGCTGCGCGAGCTCGCCCGGGGCCTCGACGTCCTCTTCCACGGCCCCTTCGTCGAGGCCGAGCTCTCCCGCCATCCGGCGGCCGGCGCCCACGCGATGGTCAGCGGGACGCGGGCTCTCGAGTCGTGGGGGCTCGTCGTCGACGAGGCGGTGGCCCTGCGCATGCCCGTCGTGCTGCCGCGGTCGGGAGCGCTCCCCGACCGGCTGGCGGAGGGCGCGCTCTTCTACACGCCGCGGGACGTCGATTCGCTGGCCGCGGCCCTGCGCCGGCTGCTGGAGGAGGAGGGGCTCGTCGCCCGGCTGCGGGCCGCCCTGCCGCCCCTCGCGGTCGTGGCGCCGTCGCGGGCCGCGCACGTGGAACGGGTGCTCTCCGTGTACGAGCAGGCGCGCACGGCCGGTCCACCCCCCCCGCCGCCCCGTCCGCCCGGGGAGCAGGCTGCGCTGCTCGCGGCCGAGGAGGAGTGGGACCGCGCCCTTTCCCGTTGCCCGGACGAGGAGTTGGGTTTCTCCTGATCCGCACTACGACGAGGACCTCGATGACCGACTGGAACATCCGCCGGAAGGACGAGAGCTGCGCGCGCTGCTCCCGGGCCTTCGCGGAGGGCGAAGCCCTCTTTTCCGTGCTCCGCATCGCCGCCGCGGCCTTCGGGCGCGACGACTTCTGCCGGCCCTGCTTCGCCTCCGCCGACGCGGAGGAGCCGGCGGAAGAGCGGATCTGGTGGCGAACGCGCCGCCGGGCGGCGGTCCGCCGCGGCTTGGCCGTGGACTTCGAGGCGGTGGAGGGGCTCTTCGTCGCCCTCGCCGATCGGGAGGAGGCGCGGCTCGCGGAGCTGCGCTACGTCCTCTCCCTGCTCCTCCTGCGCAAGCGGCGCCTGAAGCTCCTGCGGGTGGTGCGCCGGGACGGCGGCGAGCGGATGGTCGTGCGGCGGCCGCGGCGGGCGGAGGAGATCGAGGTCCTGGTGTTCGACCTCGGCCCGGAGCGCGCCGGGGAGCTCCGCGGGGAGCTCGAGGGGCTCTTCGCGGGGGCCGGTCGCGAGGACCTCCTCGCCGCGCGGGCCGCCTCCGCCGCCGGGGCGGAGGAGACGGCTCCCCCGGGGGCGGGAGAGAATCGGGGGGCGCCGTCCCCCTGACCTCGGCCTCGCCGCCGCCGGCCCCGCCGGCCCCGTCCTCTCCTTCCTCCCGGATTCCCGCCCGGGCCTATCCACGGCGCCCCCCCCAAGCTCTGGGGGAGGAAGATCCGGCGACCGCAAGGAATGGGGGATGAGCCCGAAACGCGGCTTCCCCGTCACCCTCTCCCGGGCGCTTTTTCCCGCCGGAGCCTTCTCCAGGGGCCCGTGGGGGATAAGATCAGTCGCATGGTGGAGGGTGGCGCGATGTGGCAGCAGGGGCAACCGGGAGGGTGACGGGTGTTCTACGGGGAGTCCACCCACAGCCTCGACGACAAGAAAAGGGTCTTCGTACCCAAGCGCTTCCAGAGCGCCCTGGAGCGCGACGCGGACGGCCATCTCTCCGTGGTCGTCACGCGGGGCTTCGAGGGGTGCCTCTTCCTCTTCTCGGGGCGGCACTTCGACGTGCTCCTCCAGCGGCTGCAGACCCAGCCCTTCGGCGGCGAGCGGCTGCGACGGATGCAGCGGCTCTTCTTCGCGAACGTGCACCGGACCGCGCTCGACGGCTCGGGCCGGCTCGTCCTTCCCGAGAAGCTGCGCCGGCTGGCGGGGATCGAGAAGGAGGTCGTGATCGTGGGCGTGGCGGACCGCGCCGAGATCTGGGACCGCGCCCGGTGGGAGAGCTTCGAACGCGACAGCGAGGGAGGCTTCGACGACCTCGGTGTCGTGCTCACGGGCGGCGATGCCGCGGGAGGGGGCGAAGACTGAAGTCTTCGACGCGGAGGAGATGATCGCGCCGGGGGGGGGGAAGGTGAGCAGAACCGGAGCCGGGAAGCACACGCCGGTGCTCGTGGACCAGGTGCTCGGACTTCTGGCTGAGATGGGCGACCCGGCGACTCTCGACGGGTGGGTCGTCGACGGAACCCTCGGGGCGGGCGGGCACGCGGGTGCCGTCCTCGCCGCCTTTCCCGCCCTGCGCGTCCTCGGCATCGACCAGGACCCCGACGCGCTGGAGATCGCTCGTTCCGTGCTGGCGCCGCACGGGGAGCGCGCCCGCATCGCCCCCGGCCGCATCTCTCAGCTCGAGCGCATCGTCGAGGCGCACGGCGTGAGCCGCATCCGGATGGTGCTCTTCGATCTCGGCGCGAGCTCGATGCACTTCGACCGGCCGGAGCGCGGATTCAGCCTCCAGCACGACGGCCCGCTGGACATGCGCATGGACCCCGCACGCACGCGCACGGCGGCCGACATCGTCAACCACTGGGACGAGGCGGATCTCGCCGATCTCTTCTACTACGAGGGCGACGAGCGCCGCTCGCGCCGGATCGCGCGGGCCATCGTGGAAGCGCGCCATCGGCTCCCGTTCCAGCGGACCCTCGCCCTTGCCGAGGTGGTCGCCGCCGCGGTGGGTCCGCGCCGGGGGAAGATCCACCCCGCCACCCGCGTCTTCCAGGCGCTGCGCCGCGCGGTCAACGAGGAGGGGGAGGAGCTGATCGCCGGCCTGAACGTCTCCGAACGCATCCTCGACACGGACGGAAGGCTGGTCGTGATCTCCTTCCATTCCGGCGAGGACTCCATCGTACGTCGTTTTCTTACGGAGCGCGCCCGTCGAGGGCACTGGCAGCTGGTGACGAGCAAACCGTTGGGGCCGGACGTCGCCGAGCGCCGTGTCAATCCTCGGGCGCGCTCAGCCCTCCTCCGCTGCGCGCGCCGGACCCGCGCGGCGGGGAACCACACCCCTCTCTGGACGCCGGGACCGGCGTGGACCGGAGGTGCGCATTGACGCTGCGCACCTCCCTCTCCATCGGCCTCTGCGTGGGGGCGTTCGGCGTCGGGATCTTCACCGTTCACCTCGCGGCCCGCAACCGCTTCCGCAGCGGGGAGCTCGACGCGACTCAGCGCTGGTGCGAGGTGTACGCGCGGCAGAATGAGCTCCTGCGCAGCGAGATCCGCCGCGAGGAATGGCTGCTCCTGAGCGGAGAGCCCGCGGAGGACGACCGCGCCCCCGCCTCCCCCTTGCCGGAGGCGACCGACTGATGGAGCAGCGGAGCTTCGCCTCGGCCTCCGGCCTGCGGCCGACGAGCGCGTTCGTCGTCGTGGCGATCGTCATCCTCGCCGTCGCCGGCCGGGTGGCGCACCTGGCCTTCGCCCGCTCCGCTCCCCCGCCCGATCGCGAGGTCTTCGAGGTGGGGCTGGTGCCCGCCTACGAGGTCGCCGACGCGGGCGGGCGAACTCTGGCCACCTTCGTGCCCCGCTTCGACCTCGTGATGTCGCCGCGCAGCATGTGGCAGGCGCACACCCCGGTGCGCATGGCGCAGCGCATCTCGGAGGTGCTCGGCGGCGAGCCGACCGCCCTCGAGCTGATCGACGCGATGATCCCCGACGCCACCGCCGGGGTGATCGAGGTGAAGGCCTGGGAGCTCACCCCTCGCCAGGCCCAGCGGCTGGGCGAGTGGATGGAGAGTGGCGCCGGGTCCGGCACCCACCCCCTCGCGGGGATCTGGATCCGGCCCCTGGCGCGCCACGGGCAGGGAGCCGAGCGCTTCCGGCTCTTCTGGCAGCCGGAGCTCCTGCTCTCGCCCGAGGAGCGCGAGGCCCACGGCTATGAGAGCGCCTGGTCGTGGAGCCGGCATCTCGCCCACGGCATCGAGAGGTGCCGGCGGCGTCCGGGTCTGGGCGATCCGACCTCCGCGAAGGAGTGGGACGCCCGCCGCGCCGAAGTCTGGGCAGCGCTGATCCCCCGCGCCCACTGCCGGCCGGTTCGGGGCATCCCCTCCGCCATCGCCATCGACGTGCGCGATCTCCTGCGCGAGGAGGGCGTCTCGCCGTGGCAGATGAAGCTCGCCTACGACCGCGACCGCCACTATCCCTGCGGCGAGCACGAGCTCTTCGGGAGCTGGGGCTTCGTCGATCCCGCGCAGACCGAGGCCCGGCCGCGCGAGGGGCTGGAGCTCCTCGGCGATCGCCTCCTGGAGGGCGCGGAATGGTCGTTCCTCGGGCACGCGCCGGACACCTACGTCTGGCGGCGCGACCGCTCCGTTCGCGGCCGGCGCGGGGATCGCGCCAACGCCTATCTCGGCTTGACCCGCGCCAGCGCGGCGCCGATCGTGCACAGCACCATCGATCTCGCCCTGCAGCGGTTCGTGCGCCGCGAGCTCCAGGCGGTCATGACGGAGCATCGCCCCGCCCTCGCCATGGCGATCGTGCTCGATCTGGAGAGCGGCGACGTCCTTGCGGTGGATTCGGTGGAGGAATACGAGATCCAGCCGTTCGCGCCCGTCTACCACACCTTCACGCCCGGCTCCACGATGAAGGTCGTGACCATGGCGACCGCGCTCGAGGAGGGCCTCGTGCGGCCGGACGACGAGTTCGAGGTCGGGGACGGCAGCTACCACCTCGTCGATCCCGCGACCGGGCGGGGGAGGGTCATCCACGAGGCGGAAGGGAGCCTCACCGGGCGGAACACGGCGGCGATGTTCTTCGCCCGCTCGGTGAACGCCTGCTTCGCGCAGATCGGAGTGCGGATCCCGGCGGAGGTCTTCCGGCGCTACCTCGTCGCGCTCGGGTACGGCTCGCCGCCGGGCGCCGGACTGGGCATCGAGCGGGCCGGATACCTGCGGGGCCTCCCCTGGGCCTATCGCTTCACGCACGCCTCGGTCGGCTTCGGCCATGAGATGACGACGACGCTGTGGCAGCACGCTGCCGCCCTCTCCACCGTCGTGCGCGGCGGCGTCTGGCGCCCCCTGCGGCTCCTGCGCGCCGTGGAGCAGGACGGCGCGCGCCACGAGATCCCGCTGGCCGACGGCCGGCGGGTCTATCGTCCCGAGACGTGCGCCGAGGTGCGCGCGATGATGGTCCTCGGCGCGACGGAAGGAACCGGGCGGCACCTCGCCCGGCCCGACATCGCCATGGGCACGAAGACCGGGACCGCCCAGAAGGTGGGGACCGAGCTCTGCGTCCACGTGGAGCTCGCGGCGCGGGAGCGGGCGGATCGCGAGGGCGTACCCATGACCGCGGCTCGCCTTCGGTCCCTGAAGGCGCAACCGAAGCCGCACGGCAACTGCTACACGAGCTCGATGTGCGTCTTCGGCCGGCGGCTCGACGAGGAGCGCGAGATTCTGGTCCTGGTGGTCGCGGACGAGCCCCGCAGCCGGGAGAAGTTCGGATCTCGGGTGGCGGGGCCGGCCGCCGCCGCCATCCTCGTCGAGGCGTTGGGCCTGACCCGCGACGGGGAGCCGCCGGTCGTCGAGGTCGTCGACGGCTTCGGCCCCTCGCCGAGCCCGCTCCGGAACGGCTCCCTCGTCCCCTGGCGAGAGGAGGAGCGGTGACCGTGCGCCTCTCCGAGCTCGTGGAGCGCTTCGGGGGCGCCTGCACGCCGGATCCCGCCGCCGGGCCGGACCCCCCCGTGCTCGACGTGCACCTGGACAGCCGCCGCGTCGAGCCGGGCTCGCTCTTCGCGGCCCTGCCGGGGACCTCGACCGATGGCGCGCGCTACGCCGCCCAGGCCCTGGCGGCCGGTGCCGTGGCCGTGCTCTCGCCCGCGCCGCTCGACGACCGCTTCGGCCGCCGGGCGGGCGGGGCGAACTGGATCCACCCCGCCGCCCGCCGCGTGACGGGCGAGGCAGCGGCGATGGTGCACGGCTTCCCCGCCCGCGCCATGAGCGTGGTCGGCGTCACGGGCACGAACGGCAAGAGCACGGTCGCCGCGTTCGCCGGCCAGCTCCTGGAGCGGGCCGGCCGCCGCCCGGCCCTGTTCGGCACGATCGAGACGCGGCCCTGGGGCGCCCCGTCGCGTCCGGCGACGCACACGACCCCCGACGCCGGCGAGCTGCAGCGCCTGTGCAAGGAGAGCGAGGGCGGGGGCGGCGACTGCGTCGTCCTGGAAGTGAGCTCCCACGCGCTCGACCAGGAGCGGATCGCCGGCCTGCCCCTCGACGTCGCGGTCTTCACGAACCTCGGCCGCGACCATCTGGACTACCACCGGGACCTGGAGGCCTACGCGGCGGCGAAGGAGCGCATCTTCGCCCATCTGCGGCCGGGCGGGACGGCGGTGATCAACGCCGGCGATCCCGCCGCCCCGCGGATGGTCCGCGCCGCCGAACGCGCTTCCGCCCCGGTGATCACGTACGGGACCGGTCCACGCGCTGGACTGGGTGCCTTCGACGTTGGCGCACGCCCGCAGGGGACACACCTGTTTCTCGAAGGGATGGGGATCCCGCGAACCGGGTTGTTCCTCCCCCTGATCGGCAGGCACAACGTCGAGAACGCGCTCGCGGCCCTCGCCGCGGTCCTATCGTTGGGGGCGAGCCCCTCTCGCGTTCTAGAGGGGCTCGCCACCATCTCTCCTCCCCCGGGGCGGCTGGAGCCGGTGGACGTGGGGTCGCGCGGGTTCCGCGTGTTCGTGGACTACGCCCACACTCCCGACGCCCTCGAGAGGGTCCTCGGCGCGCTGCGGGACGTGCTTGCCCTCGAGGGCGAGGAGGTCCGCGGGCGGCTGATCGCCGTCTTCGGCTGCGGGGGGAACCGGGATCGGGAGAAGCGCGCTCCCATGGGACAGATCGTCGGCCGACTGGCGGACCTCGCGGTGGTTACCAGCGACAACCCGCGGGACGAGGACCCGCGGGCGATCATCGACGACGTGCTGGTCGGCCTGGGTTCCGCGCGGGCGGAGGTGTTGGTAGAGGAAGACCGGCGCACGGCCATTCGCCGCGCGCTGCGGATCGCACGGCAGGGTGACGCGATCCTGGTCGCCGGGAAAGGGCATGAGACATGGCAACAGTGGGCTGGAAGGAGAGAACCGTTCGAAGACCGGCGCGTGATTCGCGAGGAGCTCCCTTGACCCCCTTCCGCCTCCGGGACGTCCTGGACTCGACCGGAGCCGTCCTGGTGCGCGGCGCAGCGGGCGGAGAGGTCTCGGGGATCAGCACGGACACGCGATCCCTCGTCCCGGGCGAGCTCTTCCTCGCTCTTTCCGGCCCCAATTTCGACGGCAACCGCTTCGCCGACGCGGCAGTCGCCGGCGGAGCGGCGGCCTTGATCCTCCGCGACGCGGAGGACGCGCGGGCGCGCGCCTTCCCCGGCACCGTCCCGGTCGCCGTGCACGCCGATCCGCGCCGGGCCCTGGCCGATCTCGCCGCCTGGCACCGCTCGCTGCTCGCGGCTCCCGTGGTCGGGATCACCGGCTCGTGCGGCAAGACGACGACCAAGAACCTCATCCGGGACCTGCTCTCGCCGCTGTTCCCCGTCGTCGCCTCGCCCAGCTCCTTCAACAACGACATCGGCGTCCCCCACACGCTCCTGCTCGGGGATCGCGACACCCGGCTGTTCGCGATCGAGATGGGAACGAACCATCCCGGGGAGATCGCCGCTCTGTGCCGCATCGCGCGTCCCACCGCCGGCGTCATCACCAACGTGGGGGCGGCCCACCTCGAGGGGCTCGGCTCCATGCAGGGAGTGGCGGACGAGAAGGGGGACCTGGCGGCCTCTCTGCCCCGCGACGGGTTCCTGGTGCTGAACGCGGACTGCCGCTTCATGCCCGCCATCCGCGCCCGGACCGCGGCCCGGGTCATCACCTTCAGCGTCGAAGCCGCTCCCGGCGAGGAGGGGGATCTCAACGCCCGTCAGGTCCTCTTCCATTCCGGCGGCACCACCTTCCGCCTCAACGGGGGGGAGATCACCTCGCCGCTGCTCGGCACGCACAACGTCCAGAACCTGCTGGCGGCGCTCGGCGTGTGCCGCGGGCTGGGCGTGCCCATGGAGGACGTGCTGCCGCACATTCCCTTCCTGAAGGGCGGGGGCCGGCGGATGGAGCGCATCGAGCTTTCCGGCCTGACCGTCTTCGACGACAGCTACAACTCGAACCCCGATTCGCTGCGGGCCGCCGTCCGCGTGCTCGCCGGTCTCCACGGCCACTCCCGGCGGGTGCTGGTGCTCGGAGACATGCTCGAGCTGGGCGAGCTGGCGGCCGAGCTGCACCACGCTGTGGGACGCGAGGCGGCCGAGGCGGGGATCGACCAGCTCGTCCTCGTCGGCGAGCTCGCGAAGGCGGCCGCGGCGGGGGCGCTCGAGGGGGGGCTGCCGGCCGCGGCGGTCATCCACCTGCCGACCACGGAGGACGCCATCGCGATCGTCGAGGATCTGGTGCGGGACGGGGACGTCGTCCTCGTCAAGGGCAGCCGCCGGATGCGGCTCGAGCGGCTCGTAGAGCACCTGCGCGTGAGCCACGGACGGAGGTAGGAGTGCTCCACGCCATCGTCCATGGCTGGCTCGACGTGCGGCTCTTCGGCTACATCTCGTTTCGCGTCGCCATGGCCGCCTTTACGGCCTTCGGCCTCGCCTTGTGGTGGGGCCGGCCGATGATCGCCTGGCTGAAGGAGCACCGCGTGCAGGAGGACACCGCGAAGACCCCCTCCGCGGAGCTGGCCCGCATGGCCGCGGAGTCCGGGAAGGCGCGGACGCCGACCATGGGGGGCAGCTTCCTGGTGGCCGCGCTGCTCGCCGCGGTCCTTCTGTGGGGACGGCTGGACAACCTGCACGTCGTGCTCGGCATCCTCCTGACGGCCGGGCTCGCCGCCGTGGGGTTCGTCGACGACTACCAGAAGCTGACGATCCCCGGCTGCAAGGGGATGCGCTCCCGCGCCAAGATGGTGGGGCTGTCCCTCGTGGCCCTCGGCGTGCTCACCGCCGTCGCCTGGTACGCGAAGACCACCGGACGGTGGAACCTGCTCTCGCTGTTCCCGCCCTTCTTCAAGCACGCCGAGCTGCCCCTCGCCGACTGGGGAGCGATGGGGGTGGTCCTCTTCCTCGGCTTCGAGTGGTTCGTCATCGTGGGATCGGCGAACGCCGTCAACATCACCGATGGCATGGACGGGCTGGCCGCGGGCTGCATGATCATCTCCGCCGGCGCGCTCCTGATCTTCTGCTACGTCACCGGCCGCCCGGACTGGACCGCCTACCTGATCCTGCCCCACGTCTCCCACGCGTCCGAGATGGCCGTCGTGGCCGCCGCGGTCTGCGGGGCCTGCATGGGCTTCCTCTGGTACAACGCCTATCCGGCCCAGGTGTTCATGGGCGACTCGGGCTCGCTGCCCCTGGGCGGCATTCTCGCGTGGATGGCGCTCGTTTCGAAACAGGAGCTCGTGCTGCCGCTCATCGCCGTCGTATTCGTCGCCGATCTCGGCACGAGCTTCCTCCAGACCTTCTGGTATCGCCGCACGGGAGGACAGCGGCTCTTCACCCTCGCCCCGATCCACCACGGGCTCGAACGGTACGGCGGCATCTTCCAGCGCCGGGAGAAGGGCTGGCACGAGGTGAAGGTGGTCGTTCGGTTCTGGATCCTCGCCGCGTGCGGGGCGATGGCGAGCCTGGCCCTGCTCAAGGTGCGTTGAGATGTCCCGCCCCCTGGCCAAGACCGCTCCCGCCTCCGCCGGCGTCCGGCAGCTCACCCTGACCGGTTTCCTCGACGAGCTCGCCCGGCGCGCGGAGGTCCGGGACCCGCTGCGGCCGGCGACGCGGCTCTTCCTCGTGGTGCTCGGGCTGATGGCGGTCGGGTTCCTCCTGCAGGCGAGCCACGCCGCCACGACCCTCTCCGAGGCGCACTTCCGGGTCGAGCTCCGCTCGCAGGCGGCCTTCCGCCTCGCCGCCATCGGCGTGATGCTCCTCTGCTTCCAGATCGGCCCCCTGCGCGTGCGCCGCCTCCTGCCCCATCTCATGCTGTTCGCGGGGGCGCTCCTGCTCGCCTGCTTCGTCCCGCCGTTCGGGGTGGTCAAGAACGGGTCGCACCGGTGGGTGGACCTCGGGGTCACCTTCCAGCCCTCCGAGTTGGCGCGCGTCGTGCTGGTCCTGTGGATCGCCGATCGCTGCGTGCGCCTCGGCCATCTCGTGTTCGATGTCCGCCGGGGCGTGCTGCCGATGCTCGCCGTCTCGCTCGCCTACTTCGGCCTCATCCTCATGGAGACCGACCTCGGCGGCGCGATGCTGCTCTTGATCTGCGCCCTCTCGACGATGTGGGTCGGTGGCGCGCGGCTCCGGCAGGTCGGGACGTCGCTCGTGGCGATCGGCGGGGGGGTGATCGCCGCCGCGCTCCTCTTCGTCCCCTACATGCGCGACCGCATCGCCATGTGGCTGGGGCAGGTGGAGAACGAGCAGGTGATGAGCACGCTCGACGCCCTCTCCAGCGGAGGAGCCGGCGGCGCGGGGTTCACCCACGGGGTTTTCCGCAACGACGGCGTGCCGTACCTCGAGTCGGACTACGTCTTCGCCCTGGTGGGAGAGGAGCTCGGCGTCTTCGGTATGTGGATCGTGCTCGCCCTCATCTGCGCCTTCCTCTGGTTCTCGCTCCGCCTCGTGCTCTCCCTGCGAGATCGCTTCGAGGCGCTCTGTTCCTTCGGCCTCCTGGTCTCCGTCGGCCTGCAGGCCATGGTCCATGTCCAGGTCGTGTCCGGGCTCGCCCCGCCCAAGGGCATGACGCTGCCGTTCCTCTCCGACGGTGGTACGTCCCTGATCGTCTCGTCGCTCGCGGTCGGCCTCGCCCTCGGAGCGGCCCGCCGCAACTCCCTGGAGCAGATTCCATGCAATCGATCGAACGCTACGGAGTGATCGCCCTCGTCTTCCTCGTCGTGACCGTCGCCGCCGTCATCATGTGGGACGAAAGAGACCCGGCCCCCGAGGCCGTGGCCGCTTCCGCCGGCGGCCCGCCGGCGGCGAGCGAGGACGACGATCGGACCGCTCCTCCCGAGCGCGTCGAGCTCCGTACCGATCCGCTCCGCAACCGGGCCCTCGAGCGCGCGAGCTTCGCGACCGGCCGGCCGGAGGACGCCGTCCCGCCGGAGGACCCCCTGGAGGGCGCGGCGCCCGCCGGCAGCGGGACCGACCTTCCGGTGCCGGTGCCGGATTCGGCGCCGCCCGCGGCGAGCGCGCCGGAGGCGCCCCCGGCCGCCGCCGCGCCCGCCGCCCCCCGGGTGCACGTCGTGAAGGGCGGGGAGACGCTCTCGGAGATCGCCATGGCCGAGCTGGGCACCTGGCGGCGCTGGCCGGAGATCGTGGCGAAGAACCCCGGCCTCGACCCGCTCCGCTTGCGGGCCGGCGCCCGGCTCGTGCTGCCGCCCCGGGAGGCGACCCCCGCCTCGACATCCGCTTCCTTCGCCTCTCCCTCCGCCGCCGCTCCGCCCGCCCCCGCCTCCCCGCCCGCGGCCGCCGCCGCGCCCGCGGAGGGCGCGACCTGGACGGTGCGCGAGGGCGACCGCCTGTGGACGATCGCGGCGCGGACCCTGGGAGACGGCGCTCGCTGGCCGGAGATCGCCGCCCTGAATCCGGGTCTCGATGTCGGCCGCTTGTACCGGGGCCAGGTGCTGCGCCTCCCCGCCGGCGCGCGCGAGGCGGCGGCGGCCACGCCGAAGCCGAAGGTGAGCGTGGCCCGCGCCGATGCCGCCGCCAGCGCGAAGCGGGGGAGGGTCCGGTGAGGCGGCGCGGCTGGTCGCTCTTCCAGGCGGGGGCGTGCCTCGTCCTCCTCCTCGTCCTGCCCCGCGCCCTGCGCGACGCAGAGGAAGGCCTGCAGGGTCCCTATGGGGGACGGGCGGCGCCGCTGCGGGCGGAGCGCGCGCGGGAGGTGCTCGACTCGCGGGCGCGGCCGGTCGCGCCGGCGGAGACGGTGGCCCGGAACAGCCCGCTCCGCCGCCCGTGACCCGGACGGGACTCGCGCTGGCCCTGGCCGGCGGCGGAACCGGCGGGCACCTCGTGCCCGGCCTCCACCTCCTGCGGGCGCTCCGCTCCCCGCCGGCGGGCCGGGCGCCGGCGCCCCTGGCGAGCGTGCTCTGGTTCGTCGTCGGGCGCCCGGTGGAGGAGCGCGTGCTCCGCGGGGTGGAGGAGATCCTCGGCCGCGTGCGCTTCGAGCGCGTCGTGCTCGATCTCGAGCCGCCGCAGGGGGGAGCGCCCTCGCGGGCCCGGCTCCTCCGGCGCTTCCTGCCCGCCACGCTCTCCGCCGCCCGGGCCCTCCGCCGCGCGCGGAGCGATGTCCTCCTCGGCCTGGGCGGGCACACGAGCGGGCCCCCGGTGCTCGCCGCCCGCCTCCTCGGGATCCCCGTGGTCTTGCTGGAGATCAACGCGGCGCGCGGGCGCGCCACCCGCTGGCTCGCCCCGCTCGCCGCGCGGGTGTGCCACGCGTGGCCGGCGACCGTGCCGCCCGGCGGGAGCGCCCGCCACGTCCACCTCGGGCCGCCCCTCGCCCCCGAGCTCTCCGGTCCGCCTACCGACGAGGCGGCGGGGGCGCGCGCCCGCGCCGCCCTGGGGTTCGCGGCCGCGCAGCCGCTCCTCCTCGTGCTCGGGGGCAGCCAGGGCGCCCGGCCCCTGAACCGCTTCTGCGCGGAGGTCGCGCCAATCCTGGTGGGAGGCGGCGTCCAGGTTCTGCACCAGGTCGGGCCGGGGCGCGCCGCGGAGGCGGCGGCTCCGCTCCCCGGCTATCGCGCCCTCGAGTACGTGGACGACATGCCCGCGGCGCTCTCGGCGGCCACCGCCGTCCTGTGCCGGGGCGGCGCCTCCACCCTCGCCGAGGTCGCCGTCCGCGGCCGGCCCGCGGTGGTCGTGCCCTATCCGCACCACGCCGACCGCCACCAGGAGCGGAACGCGCGCTCGCTGGGCGCCGGGGCGATCGTCGTGGGCGAAGAGAGGCTCGACGCCGCCCTCGCCGCGGAGCTCGTCCTCCTGTGCGGCGAGGCCGGGGCGGAGCGGCGAGCGGCGATGGCGCGCGCCTTGGCCGGCGCCGTCCCGCGCGACGCGGCGGAGCGCCTGGGCGACGAGCTCCTCCGCGCCGCGGCGCGGCGGCCGCTCGGCGAGATGCGGGAATCGAGTTGAGTTGACCGGCGCGAAGCGTGGAATGACGCCATGACCGACGAAGGACGGCACGGGGGGGACGCGTCCCCCGCGCGCGACCGGGGGCTCCTCGCCGGCCGCGTGCACCTCCTCGGGGCCGGCGGGGCCGGGGTCTCCGGCCTGGGTCGCATCCTCCGCGCCCGGGGCGCGCGGGTGACGGGCCACGACCGCGCCGAGTCCGCGCTGCTCGAGGGGCTGCGCCAGGCCGGCGTCGAGATCGCGGTCGGCGCGTCGCGAGCCGCGGACCTCCCCGCCGGCACGGAGATCGTCGTGCGCTCGGCGGCCGTACCGAGCGACGATCCGCAGGCGAGCGCGGCCGCCGCGCGCGGAATTCCGGTGCTCAAGTACGCCCAGGCCCTGGGGCTGGTCGCGCCGCCCCGGCGGGCCCTCGCGGTCGCCGGCACCCACGGCAAGACGACGACGGCGTGGATGCTGTGGCACGCCCTCGACGGGATCGCCGAGGAGCTCTCCGCTCCGGTGGCGGGCGCCCTGATCGGAGGTCTCTGCCGGCGGCTCGACACGAACGCCCTCGCCGGCAGCCCGGACGGGTGGTTCTGCGTCGAGGCCTGCGAGTACGACCGCAGCTTCCTGCACCTCGCTCCCCACGGGGCGATCGTCACGAACGTCGAGGCGGAGCACCTCGACTACTACGGGAACCTGTCCACGATCCTCCAGGCCTTCGCCCGCTTCGCGTGCAACGTGGACACCGACGGGCTCGTGGTCCTCGGGCGCGCCGTGCCGGAGGAGGTCGAGCTCGGGGCGCGCTCGCCGGTCTGGCGCCTGGGCCGGGAGCTCGAGGTGGATCTCCTCGGGGAGGAGCGCGGCCGCTTCCGGTTCCGCCTCCGCCTGCCCGGCTTCGCCACCCCGGAGGTCCAGCTCGCCGTCCCCGGGCATTTCAACGTGGACAACGCCGCCCTCGCGCTCTCGCTGGCGATCGCGCTGGGGGCGGGACGGACGAACATGGCCCGGACGCGAATCGCCGCCGCCGCCGTGCGGGGCCTCGAGCGCTTCGACGGCGTCGCCCGCCGCTTCGAGACCTGGGGCGCGGAGGGCGAGGTGGTCGTCGTGCACGACTACGCCCACCATCCCTCCGAGGTGCGCGTCACTCTCGAGGCGGCGCGCCGCGTCTTCCCCGATCGCGAGCTGCACGTGCTCTTCCAGCCCCACCAGCACAGCCGCACCTCGCGCTTCCTCGAGGAGTTCGCGGAGAGCCTCCGCATCGCCGACCGCGTGGTGGTGACGGCGGTGTACGGCGCGCGGCGGCACATCGACGGCGAGGAGTACGCCGGGGCCCCCGAGCTCGTGCTCGCGCTCGCCCGGCGGGGCGTGCCGGCCACCGCGGGGGAGTCCCTCGGCCTGGCCCTCGACCGCTTCCTCGCCGGGGTGCCGAAGCGGGCCGCGGCCTTCGTGCTGGGGGCCGGCGACATCGAAGGGGTGCGCGATGAGCTCCGGCGCCGACTGGCCCTGCGCTGCGCTCCGGCGGGCGAGCCTGGCCGATAGGACGACGATGCGGGTGGGCGGCCGCATCGAGTGGCTGCTCGAGCCCGATCATCCCGACCGGCTCGTCGCCGCGTGGCGGATGGCCCTCGACCGCGGCTGTGCGCCGCGAGTGCTCGGGGGGGGAGCGAACGTCATCGCGGCGGACGGCGACCACGCCGGCGTGGTCATCGCCACCGCGCGGATGGCCCGCATCTTCCGGCCGCACCGCGAGACCGCCGGCGTGGAGGCCCTCGGCGCGCCGGGAGCCGGGGCGCCGTTCGATCCGGCTCTTCCCCGCGTCGATCACTTCGCAGGCGATCCCGATCCGCGGCTGGTGGCGTGGGCCGGCGTGCCGCTGCCGGGGCTCGTGCGCGCGGCGCGCAACCTCGGCTGGAGCGGTCTCGAGGGGCTCGTCGGCGTGCCCGGCCAGGTCGGCGGGGGGGTGGCGATGAACGCGGGCGGGCGGTGGGGCGAGCTGTGGGACGTGATCGAGGCCGTGCGCCTCCTCCTTCCCGACGGAACGGTCGTGCACCGCACGCGGGCGGAGAGCGCACCCCGCTACCGCGACGGGAACCTGGAAGGGGCCGTCGTGCTCGGGGCCGTCGTACGGCTCGTCCCCGGCGATCCGGCCGAGATCCGCGAGCGGATGAAGGAGCTCCTGCGCGCGAAGAGCGCCGCCCAACCCGTCACCGAGCACTCGTCGGGCTGCATCTTCAAGAATCCGGATCCGGAGCTCGCGAGCGGCCGCTCGGCCGGGCGGCTGGTGGAGGAATGCGGGGGCAAGGGGCGGCGGCGGGGCGACGCCGTGGTGAGCCCCAAGCACGCCAACTTCATCGTGAACCGGGGCCAGGCCACGGCCGCCGACGTGCTGGGGCTGGTGGACGACGTGCAGCGGCTGGTCGCCGACCGGACGGGCATCCTCCTCGAGCGAGAGGTCGTGGTGTGGGTCGCCTCGCCCCCGGCCGCCCGGGAATGACGGGAAGGACCCCGCTCCTCCTCGCCTCGCCGGCGATGGGCCGATCGGGGCGCCATCACGCCCCGTTCGGCCGATCCGCGGCCGGCGGGAGCGGAACCGGGACCGCGGAGGGCCAGAATTCCCTTGGGCGGCTCCCCGAATCGTCCGATACCGCGGGCAGTGGCAGCCGGGGCCCCTGCGAGACTCCGCAGAGCACCCTTCCCCACCTTCCCCCAACCGCACGGATCGTCACGCACGATCCGCTCTGCGACGCTCACTTCCCGGGGGCCCCGGTAGCCGCTATCCTGGTCCGCTTCTTTCGTCGTCGCGAAGGGAACGACGGCGGACCTCGCATTCCAGGTGGGAGTGACGGGGAAGAGCCTTTCCCTCCCGCGCCATGAGCCTCTCCGAAGACGTTCCTCCGGTCGAGGAACCCTTTTCGCTCGCCACGCTTCGCCACTCCGTCTCGCACCTGATGGCCTCGGCCGTGGAGAGGCTGTTTCCGGGGGTGCAGTTCGGCTTCGGCCCCGCGATCGAGCATGGCTTCTACTACGATTTCCTGCTCGATCGGCCGCTCGAGGAGAAGGACCTGCGCCGGATCGAGGAGGAGATGCGGCGGATCGCCCGCGAGAGCCCGGCGCTGGTCTGCGCCGAGGTTCCGCGCGCCCGGGCCCGCGTCCGGCTGCTCGCCCGCGGCCAGACCTTCAAGGTGGAGGCCCTCGACGCGCTCCCGGAAGGCGATCGGATCACCTTCTGGTCGCACGGCGGCTGGGAGGATCTCTGCGAGGGGCCGCACATCGACCGCCTCGATCGCGAGTTCCACTTCGCCCTGCAGAGCATCGCCGGCGCCTACTGGCGGGGCGACGAGAAGCGCCCGATGCTGCAGCGGATCTACGGCACCGCCTTCTGGACCAAGGCGGATCTCGACCGCCATCTCGCGTGGCTCGAGGAGGTGAAGAAGCGCGACCACCGGCGCCTGGGCATCGACCTCGACCTCTTCAGCCTCCACGACGAGGCGGGGGCGGGCTTCGTGTTCTGGCATCCCCGGCTCGCGATCGTGCGGCGCGAGTTCGAGAAGTTCTGGTGGGAGCTGCACGAAGCGCGCGGCTACCAGCCGGTCTACACCCCCCACGTGGCGCGCGAAACCCTGTTCGCCGTGTCGGGGCACCTGGAGAACTACGCGGAGATGATGTACGCCCCGATGGAGATCGACGAGACCCCGTACCGGGTCAAGCCGATGAACTGCCCGGGGCACATCCTGATCTACCGGAACCGCACCCGGAGCTACCGGGAGTTCCCCCTGCGCTGGGCGGAGCTCGGCACCGTGTACCGCTACGAGAAATCGGGCGTGCTGCACGGTCTCCTGCGCGTCCGCGGTTTCACCCAGGACGACAGCCACCTTTTCTGCACCCCCGAGCAGCTCTCGGACGAGATCGCCGGCGTGCTCGACCTGGTGCGCGTCATCCTGTCCACCTTCGGCTTCGAGTTCACCGCCTACCTCGCCACCCGGCCGGCGGAGAAGACCGTCGGCAGCGACGAGGTCTGGGAGCGCGCCAACGCTGCCCTGCAGGAAGGAGCACGGAAGGCAGGCATGGAGCTCGCGATCGATCCCGGCGGTGGAGTGTTCTACGGCCCGAAGATCGACTTCAAGGTGCGCGACGCCCTCGGCCGCGAGTGGCAGCTCTCCACCGTGCAGTGCGACTTCAACCTGCCCGAGCGCTTCGACCTCGTCTACACCGACGCCGATGGCGGGCGCAAGCGGCCGATCATGATCCACCGCGCGATCTTCGGCTCCTTCGAGCGCTTCACGGGGGTCCTGATCGAGCACTTCGGAGCGCGCTTTCCGCTGTGGCTCGCGCCGGTGCAGGTCGCCCTGATCCCGATCCGCGAGGAGCACGCGGCTTATTGCCACGAGATCGCGGGCGAGCTCCGTCGCGCCGGCCTGCGGGTCGAGTGCATGGACTCCCCCGGCCACATGAACAAGAAGATCAAGCAGGCCACGAAGGACAAGGTGCCGTTCCTGCTCATCGCCGGCGCGAGCGAGGCCGCGGCCCGCACCGTCACCATCCGCTCCCGCGGCGTCGAGGAGCAGGAGACCGTCCCGGTCGCCGCCTTCCTCGCCCGCGCCGTGGACTTGGTGGCGCGGCGGGCGCTGGAGCCCGGCTGATCCCGGCGGCCGCCGATCAGTCGCTGATCGCGGCGATCCGGGGGTGCTGCCGCCGCAGCCGATCCATCGTCTCGTCGAAGCGGCGGATCTTGCGCACCGCGCGGTGGGTCAGGTACACGCCGAGGACGACCAGCCCGGCGCAGAGCGCGAAGAGGGGTCCGATCAGGTAGACCACGTCCCCCAGCTCGTAGTGTCCCGAGGTCGCGACGAGCACGCTCAGGACGGAAAGGGGCAGGGCGAATACGGCGATGCCGGTGCGGAGCGTGGCGAGGGAGGTACGCTTCTCGGCGAGCAGGAGCTGGATCTCGGCGATGAGGAGGGTCTCGGGCTCCTTCTCGTTCGTCTCCATGGGCGAGCTCCGGTGTGCAGGGGACGAGTCTAGTGGTCCGATTCACCCATACGAGGCATTCTGCCGGCCCGGCTGCGCCCGCCGCTGCGTTGCGCCTCCTCCGAGGGTTGTGTTCCTAACCCGCGTTGTCGGCGCGCCTTGCGGCGAACGCAGGC
>JBFMCU010000068.1:0-2365 GCA_040754415.1 Planctomycetota bacterium | reverse complement strand
CGCGCATGTGATCCTCCAGGAGGCACCAGAGCCGTCCCCACCCTCCGGCCGGCCGCGCCGCTTCCAGCTCGTCGTCCTCTCCGCGCGGTCGGCCGGCGTGCTTCGCCAGCAGGCGGCGAGGATCGCCGAGCGGTGCGGCGTGACTTCGCGGGCTTCTGACGCGCGCCCGCGAGAGGCGCCTTCGCCGCCGCCCGGCCTTCCGGACCTGGCCCGGACCCTGGCGGTCGGGCGAGCCGGGCTCCCGGAGCGCCTCGCGCTGGTCACCGACTCCGTGGATCAGGCGGCCGCCCATCTCTCACGCTTCGGCGAGGGCGGATCGGATCGGGCGATCATCCGGGGGAGCGCTGAACGGCCGGCTCCGATCAGCCTCGCGTTCGTGTTCACCGGCCAGGGCTCCCAGGCGCCGGGCATGGGCAGAGAGCTGTACGAGACCGAGCCGGTCTTCAGGGAGGCGCTCGATCGTTGCGCCGCGCACCTGTCCCCGCTCCTCGACAGGCCGCTGATCTCGCTGCTGTACCCCGAGCGGCCGGAGCCGGGCGTGCTCGACCTCACGCAGTACACCCAGCCCGCGCTTTTCGCGTTCGAATACGCCCTCGCCGAGCTCTGGCGCTCGTTCGGCGTCGTGCCGCACGCCGTCATGGGGCACAGCGTCGGCGAGGTAGTGGCCGCCTGCGTCGCCGGTGTGTTCGACCTTCCGACCGGGCTCGCCCTGATCGCGGCGAGGGGGCGGCTGATGGGCGAGCTTCCGTCCGGGGGAGCGATGCTCGCGGTCATGGCTCCTGCGAGGGTCGTGGAGGAGGTCGCCGGGCGCGTCGGTCCCGGGGTCTGGATCGCGGCGTTCAACGGGCCGTCGAACACCGTCGTGTCCGGCGAGGCCCGGGCGGTGGAGAGGGTGGCCGAGGAGATCGCACGCATCGGCGAGAGGGCTCAGCCTCTCTCGGTATCCCACGCCTTCCACTCGGGGCTGATGGAGCCGATGATCCCGGCGTTCTCGAGGGAGGCGGCGGCGCGGGCGTTCGGCGCGCCTCGGCTGAAGCTCGTGTCGAACGTGACCGGCGCCGTGGTGGGGGAAGGGGAGGTGATGGACGGGGTGTACTGGTGCCGGCACATCAGGGAGCCGGTGAGGTTCGACGCTGGCGTCGACGCGCTGGTGCGGGCCGGCTGCGAGGTGATGGTCGAGGTCGGGCCGGGGCCGGTCCTCTCCGGGATGGGGGCGCGGTGCGCGAGCGGCGTGGAGTTCCTGCCGAGCCTGAGGCCGGGGAAGCCGGACGTGGCGCAGATGCTCGAGAGCCTCGGCCGGCTGTGGACCCTCGGCGTCGACGTCGACTGGGAGAGCTTCGGCAGGGGGCGACCCGCGACGAGGTGCTCTCTCCCGACGTATCCGTTCGAGAGACAGCGCCACTGGGTCGATCCGGGACCTCGGCGGCCCGCGGGCGACCTGGAACGGGTGGGGGACGATGATGAGGTCGAGGCACACCCTCTTCTGGGGCGCCGCGTCATCTCTCCTGGCCTGTCGCACGCTCTGTTCGAGAACAAGCTCCCCTCGCCGGACTCCCCGTTCCTCCGGGAGCACAGGGTCCACGGTCGCGTCATCCTGCCGTTCGCCGCGGTGGCGGAGATCGTCCTGGCCGCCGCCCGCGGCGCCGGCGACCGCGGTCCCTTCGTCGCGGAGGATCTGGTCGTTTCCAGGCCGCTCGAGATCCCCGCACGCGGCGGCAGGATCGTCCAGACCATCGTGCAGACCGGAACCGATCGGCCGTACGCCCGGATCGTCAGTCGTTCGGCGGCAGCCGACCCGGACGAGGTGGACTGGATCGAGCATGCGACGGCGGTCCTCCCTGGCGGCGGGGACGCCTGCAAATGCAGAGGGGGTCGGGACGAGGCGCGCCAGGGCACCCTGGATCGGGCGGCGGAGACCGGGGCGGGCGACGGTCGGACGTCCGGCGCGAAGGCGGGGCGGACGATCGGTTCCGCGGAGTTCTACGGGGCCGCCACGCAGCGGGGGATCGATTTCGGGCCGACGTTCAGAGTAGTCGAGATGATCACTGTCGGCGACGGCGAGGCGAGCGGCCATGTCTCCCTGGGGCCCGATGCCGTCGTGGAGGCGGCGAGGTTCCTCGTCCATCCTGCGCTTCTCGACGGGGCTCTCCAGGTGGCCGCGACGTTGGCGTCCGACGCGGTGTCGACGAGAGAGATCACCCTGCCGGTCACGGTACGGAGGCTGGTCGTCCACAGGGCCGGTGCGAGCGGGCTATCCTGCCGCGCCGCCCTCGAGCCCACGTCGGGCCAAGCGGATAGCTCTGGCGCGATCTCCCTGGTCGCCCGTGCTGCTGACGGCGAGATCGTGCTCGAGGTCGGCGGACTC
>JBFMCU010000067.1:0-7025 GCA_040754415.1 Planctomycetota bacterium | reverse complement strand
GGCGCAGCCGCCGCCCAGCGCCGGCGCGCCGCCGCGTCGGTGCCGAAGCGCCGCAGGGCCTCGACCCAGGCTCCCTCGTCGCCCGCGGGCACGACGATCCCCGCCCGCCCGCCGTCCGCCACCGCCGGCAGGTCGCCGGCGTCGCTCACGAGCACGGGGAGCCCGGCCGATGCCGCCTCGCGCACGGAGAGGCCGAACACCTCGGCCCATCGCGAGGGCGCCGCCACCCCGTCGAGCCCGGCGAGGATCTCGGCCAGCCCGTCGTGGTCGAAGGGACCGTGCAGGCGCACGCGCGCGTCGGCGGCGGCGAGGGCCGCCAGCTCGGCGCCGTAGCTCTCGTCGCCGTGGCAGCTCGGCACCGGGCCGTGGATCTCGAGGACGAGGCCGGGGACGCTCGCGGCCTGGACGGCCCGGGCGAGCTCGAGCACTCCCTTGCTCGGGAGCACCGCGCCGATCACCCCCAGGCGCACCGTCCCGGGGGCGGGAGCGATCTCGGCGCGCCGGCGCGCCACCTCGCGGGCGAGCTCCGCCACCTCGATCCCGTTCGGACACACCTCGATCCGCGCCGCATCGAGGCCCGCCGCGCCATACACGGCGCGCGCGGCGGCGGAGGGCGCGAGGAGCCGAGCGGGACGCTCCAGGCACTCCAGCGCGAAGGCGGTGCGCGCCGCCGCGGCCGCCGCGTCGTTCGGGACCTCCCGCCCGCCGGGCCCCCGCCGCTCGCCGCCCCCGGACGGCATGAGCGCCGGCCAGGTCTCCGCGAGGCACGCTCCGCAGCGCGAGGGCTCCGGCCGCGCGCACACGCCGCGGTCGGGCCGCATCATCTGCCCGCGGGGGCAGAGCGCCCAGTAGTCGTGGAGGGTCAGGACCAGCGGCACGCCCGCCCGCTCCGCGGCGCGCAGGGCGCCGATCCCGAAGGCGGTCGGGTGGTGCACGTGCAGGACGTCGGTGGGCGCCGATCCGAGCCACGCCTCCACGACCCGCTCGGCCCGCGCGTTCTCCACGACGTCGGCGAGGGCGCGATGGTCGTGGTAGCGGTAGGCCATACGCCGCACCGCGACGCCCTCGACCTCCTCGTCGCGCGTGGAGTAGGGCGCGCGCCCCTCGGAGGAATCGGCGCAGAGAGCGCGCACCCGGTGGCCCCGACGGCGGAGCTCGCGCGCCAGGACCCGGGTGTGGCTCTCGACCCCGCCCACGTCCGGATACCAACCCTGGCCGAGCACCGCCACGGCGAGGGGAGCGGGACTCGGTGCGGCGGGATCCATGGCGCCCGGAAGTCTACGCCCTCCCGCCCGCGGCGGTCGCCGCGCGGGCCGCGGCATGGATCCGTTCCACCGTGTCCAGGTGGGCGGGGAACGCGAGGGGCAGGCCGGGCGAGGCGATCCGCCCGAGCCGCCCGTCGATCACCTCCTCCAGGGCCCGGGCGAGGGCGGGCACGTCGTCCGGGGGCACCAGCCGGCCGTGGCGGCCGTCCTCCACGATCTCGGCGATCCCCGGCACGGCGCTCGCGACGACCGGCACCCCCGCCGCCCGCGCCTGCAGGAGGGAGAGCGGCGCGTTCTCGTCCCACCGGGCGGGCAGGACGAGGGCCGAGAGGCCGGCGAGGACGCGGGGTGCGTCCGCGGGGGGGAAGGGATGGCCGGCGCGGATCACGCGACGATCGGCGCGGGCGAGAACGCCCGGCGCGAAGCGGCGGTGGCGCCCGCCCTCCGCCGCGCCGTGCAGGACGACCTCCCAGCCCGTCGCGCCGCGGCGGCCCGCGACGAGACCCGCCGCCGCGACGAGCGTGTCGAGGCCCTTGTGGGGCGCGAGCTGGGCGAGGTAGCCCAGGCGCGGGCGCACGGGCGGCGGAACGGAGCGGACCCCGGCGTATTCCTCCTCCGGGAAGGAGTAGACGAGGCGCTCCACGCGATCCCGCGGCAGGCCCCACTGGACGAACGTCGCGCCGAGGACCGCCGTCGGGGCGATGAACCGCTCCACATCGGCGAGCGCGGCGCGCACGACCTCCTCGCGGCGGGCGAGGTCGCGCGCCGCCGGCACGCGGCCGAGGCCGCCGAGGGCGGCGGCCGCGCTTCCCGCGAGCCGGCGAGCGAGCCGCTCCGCGCCGCCGCCGTCCCACGGCCCCGGGGTGCGGACGCAGCGCGCGCACTTGGCCGGCGACTCCGGTCCGGAGCAGCGCGCCGCCTGCTCGTCGAGGAGCTGGCCGCGGTGGCAGAGGAGCCCGTAGTCGGTCAGCGTGACGACGCTCGCCACCCCGGCGGCGCGCGCGACCGCGGGCAGGCGGACGGAGAGCCCCCACAGGAGATAGGTGAAGTGCACCAGGTCCGGGCGCTCCCGGGAGAGGAACGCGGCGAAAAGCCCCTCGATCCGCGGGTCGGCGTAGCTCGGGGCGAAGCGCTTCTTCGGATCGCCGGGATTGGCGAGGAGGAAGATCGGGATCCCCTCCTCCTCGACCCGATCCAGCGCGTAGCGCGGCCGGGCGCCGTCGCGCACCGGGTGCAGCACGGAGACCGCGTGCCCGCGGGCGGCGAGGCCGTGCACGAGGGAGTGCGTGTAGAACTCCGTTCCCCAGCCGCCTCGCGGCGGGAAGCCGTGCGAAACGACGAGGATCTTCACCCGGCTCCTCCGCCCGCCGCGGAGAGAGCGGCTTCCAGGCGCGCGGCGAAGGCGGCGCGGGAGAATCCCTCGCCCGCGCGCGTTCGGCCGCGGCGACCGAGCTCGCGCCGCAGGGTCTCGTCGCCGGCGAGGCGCGCGAGGGCGGCGGCCAGGGCCGCGGCGTCGCCGGCCGGCGCGAGCAGGCCGTCCACGCCGTCGGCCACGAGCTCGGGCGAGGCGCCCGCATCGCTCGCCACGACCGCCAATCCGTGCGCCATGCCCTCGACCGTCGCGAGGCCGAAGGGCTCCCCCCAGAGGCTCGGCATCGCGAGCACGTGGGCGGCCGCCATCTCGCGCGAGAGCTCCGCCAGCTCGAGCCGGCCGGTGAAGCGCACCGCGCCGGCGAGCCCGCGGGCGGCGGCGAGCTCCCCGAGCCGCGCGCGGAACCCCGCCTCGCCGTCCCCGGCGAGCACGAGCTCGATCGGCACGCCCCCCTCCCGCACGCGGGCCGCAGCCTCCACGAGGACCGCCTGCCCCTTGCCCTCCCAGAGGGACGACGCGCACACGACGCGCAGGGGCTCCCCCGTCTCGCGCGCGCGGGGCCGCGCCGCCCGGGCGAGCTCCGCCATCTCCGGCTGGAGGTTCGGGGGCACGACCGCGAGGTCCTCGGCGGGGATCCCGTCGGCGACGAGGATCCGGCGGAGGTAGTCGCTGCAGGCGCAGAGCGGGCCCAGGCCCACCGTGTCGCGGAAGGAGCGCCAGGCCCGCTCCAGGGCGATCAGGCGATGGGGCTTGGCGGCGGCCGCCGCGGCGTCCTCCCGCCACAAGCGCACCCAGTGGTTCAGGGGCCAGGGATCCCCCACGTAGCCCAGGGTCGGGATCCCGCGCAGGCGGAAGGCGAGGAGCGGCGCCAGGGAGACGAGGCCGAGGTTGAAGAAGAGGACGACGTCCGGCCGGACGGCGCCGAGGGCTTGCGCCGCGGCGCGGTGGTTCGCCGGGCGAAAGAAGTGGAGGCGGAAGCGCTCGGCGTTGCCGGCCCGGAGCGCCCGCTGGAAGGGATCCTCCTCGCCGTCGAGGGGGGGCTCGAGCCAGGGGAGCACGCCGGGGATCCCCGCGAGCCGCGCGCCGCGGCCGGCGAGGACGGCGACCTCGTGCCCGCGCTCGCGCAGCCCTTCGACCGCATCGCGCGTCGTGCGTTCGTACCCGCCGGCGACGTAGGGCGGGTAGCGCAGCGTCACGGCGAGGATCTTCACCGCCCGCGCCCCGCGGAGAAGGACGGCGGACCGTCCATCACTTCCCGGCCAGGAGCCCCTTCTCCCGCAGCCGTTCCACCTTCTCCGGGGAGACGGGCTCGGCGGACACGGAGCGCGGCTGTAGGACCCGCCGCAGGAGCTCCATGTCCTCGTACCAGAGGACAGCGGCGTCGACGAAGGTGCGGAACTCCGCCGGGGTCCCCTCGCGGAGGCCCTCGCCGAGGGAAGGGAAGGGATGGGCGAGGCGGTCGTAGAAGCGGATCTGCCGCGCGGCCTCGTGGCCCTCGCCCTCGCCGAACCACGAGCGGCGGAGGATGGGGGTCTCCACCTCGCCGGGCAGCAGGAACTCGTAGCAGTACCGCTCGCCGACGAGGACGCCGCCCTCCTGGATCCCGCACGAGGCGAAGGCGTAGGTGCGCCGGGCCCGCTCCGGCGAGGGCCCGGTCACCTCGGCCGCCTGGGAGACGCCGTGCATCCCGCGCGGCACGGCGATCCCGGCGAGCTCGAGGAGCGTGGGGGCGAGGTCGCTCAGGCTCGCGAGCGTCTCGATCGCCGCGCCGGGTGGATGCGCCAGGGCCAGGCCGGGCCGCGGCCGCAGGATCCACGGCACGTGGAGGTCGGCCATCGAGTAGCGCCCGGCGGCGAGCAGCATCCCCGCCTCGCCGAACTGGACGCCATGGGAGCCGACGACGACGATCGTGGTCGAGTCGAGGCGGCGCGTCGCGGCGAGGCTCCCGAGCAGCCGGTCGATCGCCTCGTCGAGGCGGCGGAGGTGGCCGTCGTACAGCGCCTCGTACTCGCCGAGCGAGCGCGATCCGCCCCGCCAGCGGGAGAAGGGCACCGCGAAGAAGACATCGTCCGTCGTCCCCACCGGCGGCACGTCCTCCATCCCCGGTCGGGGGGGGAAGTAGCGCTCCCACGCCGGATCGGGCGCCGACCACGCGCGCTCCAGGTCGTGCAGGTGGAGGTAGGCGAACCACGGCCGGTCGCGCGCCACCCCCCGCAGCCATTCCATGAGCTCGCCGCAGAGATGGGTGGCCCCGGCCTCCTTCCCCGCCGATTCCACGTACCGCTCGAAGCCCACGTCGAAGCCGAACACGGGCGCGAGGTGGGGGTGGTCGACGAAGGCCGCCGTGTCGTGGCCGTGGGCCAGGAACTCCACGGCGAGCCGCGGCACCGCGGCGGGAAGGTGCCAGCGCCGCTCGACGGCGAGATCGATCTCCGCCGGCAGGTAGCGGCGGGCGACGAAGGGCTCGCCGCCGGTGAGCAGGCTCACGTGGGAGGGCAGGAGCGAGGGGGAGTTCGCGAAGGCCTGGGCGAAGTGGAGCCCCTCGGCCGCCAGGCGGTCGAGGGTGGGAGTCGTCGGGCGGTCGTAGCCGTAGGCCCCCACGTGGTCGGCGCGCAGCCCGTCGATGGCGATGACGAGCACCCCCGGCGCCGCGTCCGTCCCCGCCGCGACGCGCCCGCAGGCGGCGAGGAGGATCCCGGCGGCCGCCCCCGGCCCGAGCCCGCGGAGGATCGTTCCGCGCCGCGCTATCCCCCATCGCCTCGCCATGCCGTCCCAGGATCCCGCGCGACCGCCGGGCGGGCAAGGGGCGGCGAGGGGGCAGAGGCCCAGATAGGGCGGGAAGCCAGGGACCTCCTCCCATCCCCGCCGAGCTTCCCTACCCGAACAGGCGCGCCGTCTCGAACACGATGGGCGCGAAGCGGCGCTCCCCCTCCGCCGTCACCACGCGCAGCCGGCGCTTCAGCACGTAGTCGAAGAGGAGGGAATTGGCGGCGAAGATCTCCTCCAGGGAATCGCGGTCCGAGGGATCCAGGAGGCCGCGGCGGGCGAGGAGCCAGGTGCTCACGAGGGGACCGATCGCCGGCAGCGGATAGTCCGAGCCGTCGGCGAGGCGGGGGTGGAGATCGGAGGCCAGTAGGAGCTCCCGCAGGGGGCGGCCGCAGCGATTCACCAGGGGGAGGGCCGAGATGTCGCCGAAGAGCCGGCCCGCGTGCGCCTTCTCCCCCATCAGGCGCAGGAAGAGGTCGAAACAGGGGCGGCGCGCCGTCCCGCCGGCGTCGAGGTCCCGCGCCTCCCCGAGGCTCGCGCAGTGGGCGATCACCACGCGCACCCCGCGCTCCAGCGCCCGGCGCAGGCGGAGCGGATTGCCGAGCTCCTGGTCGCCCGCGGCGTGCACCGCCCGCTCGTGGCCGGCATGGGAGAGCAGCACGAGGCCGAGCTCGGCCATCGCATCGTACGCGGCGTCGCAGAGCGGCGAGGCGGGGTCGATCCCCATCGAGTTCGGCAGCCACTTGACGGCGATCGCCCCCGCCGCGCGGGCCGCCTCCAGGCGCGCCCGGCAATCGCGCCGGTAGGGGTGCACGGAGGCGGCGAGCGCCACGTCGGGATGCTGGCGAGCGATGGCGGCGACGTACTCGGTGGGGACATGGAACTCCGAGTCTTCCGGCAGCTCGGTGCCGTCCTCGGCCACCCGCAGGTCGAAGGCGAGGAGCACGCGGCGCCCGGCGGGATTCGCGGCCCGGTGGAGGGCGAGGAGCCGGGCGAGGTAGTCCTCGTCCGCCGTCGAGGGATCCCGGATGCCGGAGGCTGCGAGGTAGGCCTCGTACTGGCAGCGGCGGATGGGGTGGAGGTGGCTCGTGAATCGCCGGCTCACCCGGCAGCCGCTCCCCCCCGTTCCGATCCCCACCGCGTGGGCGTGCAGGTCCCACACCCGGGCCGGATCCACGCCGGCGAAGGCCGTGCCGACCAGGGCGCGGGCGGCGGGCGAGAGCGCGGCGATCGGCCGCACGGGGCCGGGCCGGAGGGCGCGCGGGACGGCGATCCGCGCCGCCGCGAGCCCGGCGCCCCCGATCCCGAGGGCCGCCAGGACCCGCCGGCGGGTGAGGAGCCTCATCGCTCTTCTCACCGCCGCAGCGGGAACACGGCGTCCTCCTGGACCCAGCCGCGCTCGCCGCCGGAGGTTTCCACGCGGACCCACCCGGGGAGCGCGTCGATGCGTTCGACCACGGCGGCGGGATCGAGAGCGCCGATCGCCGGGCGATCGAGGTCGGGCTCGCTGCGGAGCGAGACCGAGGCGGAGCGGATCACCAGGAGCGGATCGCCGTCCGGAGCCCGGAGGCCGCGCACCCAGGGGACGGCGAGGAAGGCGAGGAGAAGGGCGGCGGCGAGGG
>JBFMCU010000066.1:0-41427 GCA_040754415.1 Planctomycetota bacterium | reverse complement strand
CGGCCTCCGTCGGCTCCGTCGGCCGCCGCGCGCGGCGGGGCCGCAGGGCCTCGCGCAGGAGCGCGGCGAGCCGCTCGCGGGCGTCCTCCTCGTTCCGCCGCCGCTCCCGGTGGCGGGAGGCGTGCACCACGATCTCCCCCCCCCGCGTCAACCGTGCCGCCAGCCGCTCGCGGAGGAGCGCCTGGCGCCGCTCGCCGAGCGCCTGGCTCTCCGCGACCGAGAAGGAGAGCACGACCTTGCTCGCCACCTTGTTCACGCGCTGGCCGCCGGGACCGCCGGAGCGGGCGGCGCGCACGCGAAGCTCGGCCGCGGGCAGGACGAGGCGCGCGTCGACGCGCAGCGCGGCCGGCCCCCGTTGCGAGCCCATCTCCCGTCCCCGCGCCCGCTACGGGCGGTCCGGGTCCAGCTCCCGCAGCGCCCGGAACGGGAAGATCCCGGTGTCGTGGCCGTCCGAGAAGCGCACGGCGAGGGCATAGCGGCCGACCAGGCGCGCGTTCCCCTGGGTCAGGTCGGCCGGGACCGAAGCGGGGTCGTGGGTGCGGATCCCGCTCGCCTCGTCCACGCACCGCGCGCAGGGGCAGAGCGCACGGAGCTCGGCAGCCGTGAAGGTGGTCTTGTGCCCATCCTCCCACTCGATCGCGATCCCTTTCGGGTCGCTCGTCGTGATCGCCAGGGGCACGTGGGAGGTCATGGGAGGGCGGGGGGCGGGTTCCGTGAAGCGCGACGGCCCGGACCGGCCGACGAGCGGGCGCCTTTGGCGCCCCTTTTCGGCCTCACCATCTGGTCGGGGCGCGGCGTGGGGGCGCCGCGGCTCGACCAGATGGTGGGCGGGGCCGGAATTGAACCGGCGACCCCTTGATTTTCAGTCAAGTGCTCTACCAGCTGAGCTACCCGCCCGCGGGCTGCGAAGGGCGAGCAGTCTGCCCGCGGCCCTCGGAGGCGTCAACCTCGCCCGCGGGGGCCGGCAGGATCTCGCGGGCCTGTGCGACGTCGCGCGCGATCTGCGCCCGCAGGGCGTCCAGGCCGGGGAAACGCTCTTCCCCCCGCAGGCGGGCGACGAACTCGAGCTCGATCCGCTCCCCGTAGAGCTCGCCGGCGAAATCGAGGATATGGACCTCCACGATCGGGAGGGCGGGCCGCTCCGCGGACACGGTGGGGCGGAAGCCGATGTTGGAGACCGCCGGCCGCGCCCGGCGGTCGCCGTTCGCGTCCACGAGCCGGGCCCGGCAGGCGTACACGCCCGGCGGGGGATGGAGACCGTGCTGGAGGTCCAGGTTCGCGGTCGGGAAGCCCAGGTTCTGGCCCACCCGCCGCCCCCGGACGACCTTCCCCCACACGGCGACCGGCCGGCCCAGCATCGCGGCCGCCCCCGCGAGGTCGCCGAGTTCCACTGCCTCCCGGATCGCGGTGGAGGAGACCGCCCGGTCGCCGACGAGGACCTTCTCCACGACCTCCACGTCGTAGCCCAGGGCGGCGATCTTCTCGGGGGTGCCCTCGCGACCCCGCCCGAACTTGCTGTCGAAGCCCAGGACGAAGGCCCGCACGCCGAGCCCCTGCTCGGCCACCTCGCCCACGAAGCGCTCCGCGGACTTGCGGCGCAGCTCCTCGTCGAAGGGCAGCGCGAGCGTGTGGCCGATGCCGGCGCGGGCGAAGAGGTCGAGCCGGTGGTCGAGGGTGGTGAGGGTCCGCGGCGCCCGTCCCAGGAGGAGCTGCTTCGGGTGGCGGCGGAAGGTGATCACGGTGGGGACCGCCCCGAGCTCCCCGGCGCGGCGCACGTTCGCGGCGAGGATCGCCTGGTGGCCGAGGTGGACGCCGTCGAAGACCCCGATCGACACCACGGAGCCCTCCGGAGGCAGCCGCAGCTTGCGCAGCTCGAAGGTGGTGATCACCCTTCCACCCGGCTCCCCGCCGCCGCGGCCCTGCGCCGGCGGTAGCTCGCGACCAGCTCCTCCAGGGCGGCCTTGTGCCGGAGCTTGTCGGCGGGGGACATCCGGTCCACGAGGAGGACCCCCTCCAGGTGGTCGTACTCGTGCTGGATCACCCGGCTCGTGAAGCCGGCGAAGGTCGCCGCGATCCGTTCGCCCCGGGGGCTCGAGGCCTCCACCGTGCATTCGTCGGGCCGCTCGATCTCGGCGTAGATGCCGGGGAACGAGAGGCAGCCTTCGTCCAGGACCGTGGGGGGACCGCCGCGGGAGAGGATGCGGGGATTCACGAGGACCAGCTCGTCCGCGGGGTTCCCGGTGGGATTCAGCACGAGGATCCGCCGCGCGAGCCCCACCTGCGGCGCCGCCAGGCCCACCCCCTGGCTCGCCGCCATCCGCCGGAGCATCGCCTCGGCGATCGCCTCCAGCTCGGCGTCGAACCGCTCCACGGGGGCCGCCGTCCGGCGCAGGAGGGGGTCCGGGTAGAAGGTCAGATCGAACTCGAGCCGGTCGGCCATGGAGGGGGCGGGGCAAAGCCTCATCGTAGGATGGCGGGCCGCCGGAGCCGAGCCCCCAAATCGGCTTCGCGGCCGGCGGGCGGGGCCGCGTTGACGGTTCCCGGGGGCGCCGTTAGGCTGTTTCGCCCCGGATTCCGGCCGGCCCGCGGGGCCTAAGCCCGCTCCGGACCGCCCTCGATCGCCGGGCCCCGCGTGGATTTTTCGAAGCACATCCAGAAGGCCGAGGAGGCCTTCCGCCGCCGGAACTACGACTTCGCGGCGGAGCTCTACCGCCAGCTCGTCGATCTCGATCCCGATCTCGGCGAGGCGCGGGCCGGGCTGCGCCAGGCCCTGCGGAAGCGCCTCGAGGCGAAGGGCGGCGGGGGGAAGATCCTGCGGGCCGTCGCCGGCGCCCTGCCCTTGGGCCGGGCGATCGGCCTGCGGAAGCTCGGCCGGCACGACGCCTGCGCCCGGGCCCTGGAGGACTACCTCCGCGCCAATCCCCTCGACGAAGAGGCGAACCTCCTGCTCGGCAAGGCGCTGGAGGATGCGGAGCACTACCGCTCCGCCCGCGCCGTCTACGAGTTCGTGGCGGAGATCGCCCCCCAGAACCCCGAGGGGCTGAAACGGGCGGGGGCGATGATGTACCGGACCGGCGACCACGAGCGGGCCCTCGCCTACTACGAGCGGGCGCTCGCGGTGGATCCGCGCGACCAGGAGGCCCTGAAGGCGCGCAAGAACCTCGCCGCGGAGACCGCCCTCTCCCACCGCGATCCGGGGGCCGTGGCGCACAGCCGCGAGCTGATCCGGGACAAGGATCACGCGGCGAGCCTCGAGCGCGCGCAGCGGCTCCACCTCTCCGAGGCGGATCTGCGCGCCGAGCTCGCGCGGCTCGAGACCGCCTTCGCCGCGAACTCCGCCGACCCCGAGATCATGCTCTCGCTGGCCCAGGTGCACGAGAAGCTGGGGGACCCGGAGGCGGCGCTCGACGTCGTGCGGCGGGCGGCGCAGTTCCGCAAGGACTCCCTGGAGATCGTCTCCCGGGTGGGCGACCTCGAGACGAAGGTCCTGAAGCGCAAGATCGCCCGCGCCGACAGGGCGGGGGATGCGGAGGAGGCGGGCCGCCTCGAGCGGGAGCTCCTCGCCCAGGAGATGGCGGACGGGCGCCGGCGTGTCGAGATCCGCCCGGGCGATGCCACGCTCCGCCTGCAGCTCGCCAAGAAGCTCCTGCGCGGCGGGCAGATCGACGAGGCCCTCGGCGAGCTCCAGCGATGCCAGGCCGAGCCGCGCGTCCGGGACGAGGCGGCCTTCTACATGGGGCGCTGCTTCCACGAGAAGGGGATCCTGGACCTCGCCAGGAAGCAGTACGAGCGCGCCCTCGAGACGACGAACGGAACCGATGACCGCGCCAAGGAGATCCTCTACAATCTCGGCTCCATCGCCGAGGCCGAGGGGAAGACCGCGGAGGCGCGCTCCTTCTTCATCCGCATCTACGAGGTCGACATCGGCTACCGCGACGTGGCCGCGAAGATGGGAACCCCCGACTAGGAGAACGAGAAAGGATGCCCACCAGCAAGCAGGCGAGAAAGCGCATGCGGCAGAACGAGCGGCGGCGTGCGGCGAACAAGACCGCGCGCACCGCCATGCGCTCGGCGATCAAGAAGGTCCTCCAGGCCGAGACGGCCGAAGGGGCGCAGAAGGCGGTCCCCGAGGCGATGAAGCGCATCGACAAGGCCGCCAAGAAGAGCGTCATCCACGCCAACGCGGCCGCGCGCTACAAGAACCGGCTGGCGCGCCGGATCGCGGCGAAGTAGGAGCCCCTCCGGCTCCTGCGTCCGGCCATGTCCGGCGGCGGCGGGCTCGCCGCGGAGCACCTACGCGCGGCGACCGGGTCCCATCCTCTCGCGCCCTCCGTCTGCCTCGGCCCCCGGGAGGGGCTGGCGGCGGCCGCGCCGGGGCGCCGGTTCTACGAGCATCTCGGCCGGGAGGCGGCGCGGGGCGACTTCGCCCGCGCGCTCCGCGCGTGGGTCCAGGTCGCGAAGGCCCCGCTGGTCGGAGCGCAGCACGTCACCTGCTCGGATGGAGCCGAGCTCGAGGGCAGCCAGACCTTCCACCAGGAGTTCGTGCGCTACCTCGTGCCGCCCTTCGCGCTCTCCCGGCGCGCGGAGTTCCGCACCGCCAACCTCGGCGGGCGCTACGAGTGGGGGACCGCTCCGATCGCGGAGATCCAGTTCGCCGGGAAGACCGGGGCGCCGTGGAAGCTCCTCCTCGTCAAGATCAACGCCCACGTCGCGGTCGACGACGCGCGAGGGACGCTCCATTGCGGCAAGCTGCGGCGCTTCGACGCCGACTCGCCCTGTTGCGGCGCGCTCTCCTTCCTCCTCAGCGGAAAGGCGCAGGGGCCTTTCGCGGAGGAGCTGCGGGAGGCCTTCGGGGCGGAGGAGCTCGACCGCCTCGCGCTCCTGCGGGATCCAGAGGTCGTCGATCCGGCCCTCTCGCCGCTCTATGCGGCGGCCCTCGACGCCCGCCTGCAGGCGCGCCGGGCGATGATCGACGCCCAGGAGCACGTTCCCCGCACTCCCACCCTCTATCTGATCGTGCCCTGCCTCTCCCTGAACCGCCGCGGCTCCGACGCCGAGATCCCCCTCGGCGTCTACTACTGCGATCGCCGGGGCGGCAAGCCCGCCGACGAGTACTGCGGCCTGGGCGACGATCCCCGCCGCTACACGCTCGCGCGGGAGGGAGGGCGCCTCGTGCTCTCGGATCCCGATCTCTTCCTCCCCCGGCCGGCGCGCGACCATCGCGGGCTCATCCGCGCCGTCTGGGCGGAGGAAGCGGCGGGGGAGCCCGCCGGCGGCGAAATCGGCCGGCGGCTGCGCGACGTCGCCCGGCGCTACGATCACCGCCACCTTCCCAACGCCAAGCTCGCGCTGAAAGCCGGCCTCGCCGTCCTCTGCGAGGCGGTTCCCGCCTCGGCCGCGCTCCTCGCCTTCGGCCAGGGCCTCGTCCACGCGCGGCACACCTCCCGGGCCCACCGGCTCGCGCGCGAAGCCGCCGACGACGCGACGGCCCGCGCGATGTTCCACGACATCGAGGCCCGGATCGACGCTCTCGATCCCGAGCGCGCGCGCCACCTGATGACGCTGCTCCTGGATACGTACGCGCGCTGATCTGCTACGTCGAGATCCTCCGCGCCCCGCGGAGAATCTCGACGCAGCGGATCACCGCGCGCCGAGGACCTGCGAGTACCGGAAGTAGACCTCGAGACAGAGGACCATCAGGGCGGTGGAGTAGACGCGGCCGCCGGCGTAGCCCCAGGGACCGGCCGGATTCCAGGAGCCCTGCGAGGCGCCGTCGTGGCGCTGCGAGTCTACCACGGCCTGCTTCATGGACTCGTTCCAGCCGCTCCAGTACTTGCCGCCCATCTGGAACATGGCGTAGGTGCCGTAGTACCAGTAGTACATGTCGCAGCCGAAGGCATCGGGCTCCCACAGGGGAGGCGTCCGCCGCAGGAGCTCGGCGTGCTTCACCATGATCTCGGTCTTGGCCGGGTCCTGGCCCATGAAGAAGCGGCACAGGAGAGCCACCGCCGTCATCGCCTCGCCCTTGTCCCGCGGGAAGTGCTCGTTGGCGGGTGTCCGCGAGGAGGCGGAGCCGAACGACTCGTACCCGCAGCGGCCCGACACCGGGTCGGTGACCTCGTCGAACCACGCCAGGGCGCCGTCGAAGGTGCCCGGGTCGACGATCAGCTTGGCGTCCTTGCCCGAGGCGAGGGCGAAGACCATCCAGCCGGTGACCGAGGAGTCGTTGTCCCCGAGCGGGGGCACGTCGTAGCGCCACGCCTTGTAGGGGTTGCGGGCCTTGTGGATGTAGTTCACCGCCATCTGGGCGGTGGACTTGATGATCGGGCTCTTCGAAAAGAAGTAGGCCTCGCACATGGCCAGGGTGGCGAGAGCGTGGTCGTAGATGAAGTCGTGGCTCACCGCGTCGCCGAAGAGCCCCGTGTCCAGGTCCTGCTGGTCCTTCAGCCACGCGACGCCCCGCGCGACGGTCGCCTTGTACTGTCCCTGCTGGGTCGTGTTCCCGTCCCCGAGGAACGCGAGTAGGGCGAGGCCGGTGAGCCCCACGTCGTGGGTCGGGTGCCCCGGCCCGTCGCACTTGTCGTCGGCCGGGTCGTGCTTCATGAACTCGTCGGCGTCCCACCGGCCGTCCTCGTCCTGGTGGTTCTTGAGCCAGTCGAGGCCCTCGCGGAGCGCCTGCTCGGTGCCCGCGCCCCCGGCCGCGCGCAGGTTCCGCCGGCCGCCGAGGCGATTCCCGTACTTGCCGCCCGCCCCGCCGCCGATGCCGAGAACGTCGTTGAAGGCATCGGAGTCGAAGGGCGAGTCGGAGAGGAAGTCCGGGTCCCCCTCGGACTGCTCGAACTCCTGATCGTCCTCGGTCTCGTTGTGGTCGGAGATCTCGGCGTCCTTGAGGATCGGCTCCTCGAGGGGTTCCTCCTCGATCTCCTCCTCGATCTCCTCCTCCGGCTCCTCGAAGGGTTCCTCCGGCGGCTCGTTGATCTGGGCGTTGATCTCCTCCTCGTCCCCCCCGCCCAGCTTCTCCCACGGGACCGCCATGAGGATGAAGAAGAAGAGCAGGTGGGCCGCCGCCGAGATCGCGAGCCAGGGCGCCCGGCTCATCCACTCGTAGAGCGTGTCGTTGAAGGTCTGCTCCATCTCCCAGGGCTTCGGGAGGGTCGACTCGATGCGGATGTGGGAGTAGTCGGCGTTCGGGCTCATGGCTCTTCACCTCGTCCGGAGGGCCCGCCGGGGGCCTCCCCAAACGGTGCGGGCCGGCCGGGTCCGGGGCCGGCAACGCACGGGCGGGGGGAGGGGTTCACCCGCCGGGGGGGATTCCGGCCGCAGTATATCGGCGCCCGGCGAACCGGACTACGGACGCGGCCGGGGGGCCTCCCCGGCGGCGGGCGGGGCTTCCAGGGCCGGGTCGACCCAGAAGTGGCTCCCCGCGAAGAGCGCCCCCATCTCGCGCTCGAAGACGGCGTTCCGCCAGGCGCCCTCGTAGTCCCGGCGGAGCCAGGCCTGGGTCTCCCGGTTCGCGAAGGGGGGCGCCGGGCGGCCCTCCTGGCGCTCGTGGAGGCGCACGATGCGGTAGCCGACCACCTCCCCCGACCCGTCGCGGTGCCGGAGGGGGAGGGGATCCGAGACGTCGCCGGGGGCGGCCGCGGCCGCGAAGCCGCCCACGGCGCGGTCGGCCAGGCGGTCCGGCTCGAGCCAGTCGGAGAGCCCCTGCCCCGCCCGGTCCCCGGCGCTGAACTCCTCCACGAGGAGGGAGAAGTCCTCGCCCTCCCGGGCCCGGTCGGCGAGCTCGGCGGCGAGGGCCGCGGCGGCCTCCCGCCCCCCCGCCTGCTCGGCGGCCACGAGGAGATCCTGGAGGCGCACGCGGTCGGGTTCCCCCAAGGCGCTCTGCAGGGCCCGGTTCCGCACGCGGGAGTAGGAGCGCAGGATCCCCGGCCGCGCGTAGGAGTCGCGGATGACCCGCTGCTCCCCGCCCGGCCCGAGCTGGCCGAGCTGGATCCCTCTCCAGACGTCCTGGTGAAGCTGGCGGACCTGCTCGCTCCTCGCCGCCTGGGGGTCGATGCCGCTCTCGGCGAGGAGGTCGGCGAAACCCCGCGCGCCCTGCTTCCGGCGCTGCGCCTCCTGATTGTGGGAGACGATCTCCTCCAGGCGTTCCGGGGGAAACCCGAGGTCCGCCCCGGCCTGGGCCATCAGGGACAGGACGCGCAGGTCCTCCAGGGCCTTCGCCTGGGGGGAGGGGGGGGTGGAGGACTGCACCCTCCTCTCCAGGTCCCGCCACGTGATCACCTCGGAGCCGACCTGGGCGCAGACCCCGTCCACGGTGACCCAGCCCGCGCTCGCGAGCTCCGCCGGCGAAGGCGCCGCCTCCCCCTCCCGGGGGCCGGCGACGGCGGGGGAGAGGGCGGCGAGGAGGAGGGAGGCGAGGGGGGTCATCGGGGGGGTGCGGCGGAGCGGGGCCGCGCTGTTTCCGCCATCCTTCCGACTTCCGGAGCCGGTCGCAAGAGCGCTTCGATCCACGCCCAGGCGGCCGCTGCCTCCCGCCGATCGGGCGGGATCACGACGTGGGCCGTCCCGGCGCGGAGCGGCCGCACCTCGACCTTCGCCGGGGCGAGGAGGCGCTCGAGCGCCACCCGGTCGGCGTACTCCACGAGGTAGGTCTCGCCGCGCCAGGAGAGCCGCCGGATCCCGAGCTGTGCCAGGCGCGCGCGCAGGAGGAACTGGCGCACGAGGGCCGCGGCCTCCGCCGGCACCCGCCCGTAGCGATCGCGGAGCATGGCGAGGGCCTCGGCGGCGTCCGCCTCGGTCTCGATCGTCCCGAGGCGGCGCAGGATCTCGAGGCGCGTGGCGGCGGCGGGGATCCACGCGGCGGGCAGGAACGCGCGCACGCCGAGCTCCATCTCCACGGCGGCGGCCTCGATCTCGGCGGTGACCGCGGCCGGCACGGCCTCGAGGAGCTCCGCGCGGAGGGAGGGGTCGGCCTGCATGCGCTCCACCGTGCGGCGCAGGAGCCGGCAGTACATGTCGTAGCCGACCGCCGCGATGTGCCCCGACTGCTCGGGCCCCAGGATGTTGCCCGCGCCGCGGATCTCGAGGTCCTTCATGCTGATCTGGAAGCCGGCGCCGAGCTGGGTGAGCTCCTCGATCGCCTTGAGCCGCTCGCGGGCCACGTCGCGCATCGGTTTGGTGCGATCGACGATCAGAAAGCAGTAGGCCTTGTGCCGCCCGCGCCCCACGCGGCCGCGGAGCTGGTGGAGCTCGGAGAGCCCGAAGCAGTCGGCGTCGTCGATCAGGATCGTGCCCGCGGTGGGGATGTCGATGCCGTTCTCGACGATGGTCGTGGCGACGAGCACGTCGACGTCCCCGGCGGTGAACGCCCGCATCACGCGATCGAGCTGGCGCCCGCTCATCTGGCCGTGGCCGACGGCGAAGGAGCACTCCGGGACGAGGATCGCGAGCTCCCGCGCCTTCCGCGCGATCGACTCCACGCGGTTGTGCAGGAAGAAGACCTGCCCCCCGCGGTTCTTCTCGCGGCGGATCGCCTCGCGCACGACGGAGACGTCCTGGGCCCAGACGATCTGCGTGTCGATCTCCTGGCGGCCCTCCGGCGGCTCCGTCAGGGCGGAGATGTCCCGGAGCCCCGAGAGCGACATGTGCAGGGTGCGCGGGATCGGGGTGGCGGAGAGCGACAGCACGTCGACCTGGGCGCGGTACTGCTTGAAGTGCTCCTTGTGGCGGACGCCGAAGCGCTGCTCCTCGTCCACGATGACCAGGCCGAGGTTGGCGAAGGAGACGTCGTCCGAGAGGATGCGGTGCGTGCCGATGAGGATGTCGATCTCGCCGCGCGCGACGCGGGCCACGATCTCTTCTTCCGCCTTCCCGGTCACGTAGCGGCTGAGGGACGCGACCTCGACCGGGAAATCGGCGAGCCGCCCCCGGAACACCTCGTCGTGCTGGTGGGCGAGGACGGTGGTGGGCACGAGGACCGCCACCTGGGCGCCCGCGGTGACGGCGCGGAAGGCGGCGCGCACCGCGAGCTCCGTCTTCCCGAATCCGACGTCGCCGCAGAGGAGCCGGTCCATCGGCCGCGCCCCGGCGAGATCGGCGGCGATCTCCGCGTCGGCGATCTTCTGGTCGCCGGTGTCGGGGAAGGGGAAGGAGGCCACGAGGAGGTCGACGAGCTCGGCGTCCGGCCGCCACGGCGGCCGCGCGTTCAGCTCGCGCTTCGCCTGGACCTCGAGCAGCTCGGCGGCGAGGTCGATGATGGCGCGCTCGACCTTCTCCTGGCGGCGCCGGAAGGCGTGGCCCCCGACGCGGTCGAGCTCCGGGACCGCCGCGCCGCTTCCGACGTAGCGCTGGACGAGGTCGATCCGCGAGCCGGGCACCAGCACGGCGACGTCGCCGGCGAACAGGAGATGCAGGTGCTCCTCCTCGCCGCCGGCCCGCTCCATCCGCTGCAAGCCGACGAAGCGGGCGACCCCGTGCACCGCATGGACGACCAGGTCGCCCGGGCGCAGCTCGAAGAAGGACTCGAGGGCGCGGACGTGGTGGCGGAGAGGCTGCGGCGCCCGCGTGCGCGCGCCGAGGACGCCGGCGAGCTCGCGGTGGTTGACGACGACGAGCGAAAGCTCGGGGAAGCGGAAGCCCTTGGCGAGCGACGCCACGTGCCCCTCGACGCCCGGGGGGATCCCGTGCAGGAGCTCCGCGAGCCGCTGCCGCTCCGCCTCCGTACGGCACAGCACGACGACCCGCCGCCCCTCCTCGACCTCGCGGCGCAGGGCGGCGGGGGCCTCGCGCATGCCCACGGCGAGCCCCTGCACGGAGCGCGTGGCGAAGTTCAGCGACTCCGCCGGCAGGCTCTGTAGGGATATGCACCGGTGCTCGTCGCGCCGGGCGCGCAGCTCGATCAGGGCGCGCGCGTGGGCGCTCGACTGGATGCGCAGCCCCTCCGCCTGATCCTCGATCCGGAGCGGCTCGAGCTCGACGAAGACCGTGGTGGGGGGGAGGATCCGGGTCGCGGGGAGTCCCTGGCCGTCCTCGATGCCCCCGGCGTCGGCGGCGAGGCACAACGCGACGCGCGCCGTCTCCTCCACGCTGCGCTGCGTGTCGGGGTCGAACGTGCGCAGGGACTCGACCTCGTCGGCGAAGAGCTCGATGCGCAGCGGGAGGTCGGCGGCGAAGGGGTAGACGTCGAGGATGTCGCCGCGCCGGCTCACCTCCCCCGGCCGCTCGGCGAGCGGCGCTCGCGCATACCCGGCGGGGATCAGCCGCTCCAGGAGGTCCTCGGGATCGAGGCGCTGGCCCACGGCGAGGTGCAGGTAGTCGCCTTCGAGCTCCGCCGGGGAGGGGACCGGCTGCAAGAGCGAGAGCAGCGAGGCGACGACGAGCCGCGGCCGCCGCTCCGGGGGGCCGGAGAGCCTCTGGGCCGCCTGCAGCCGGCGGCGGATCGCCTCGGGGTCGGCGTGGATCGTGCCGGTGGAGCTGTAGGACTCGCGGGCGGGGAGCACCGTCGCCTCGAGGCCGAAGGCGGCGAGGTCCTCGACCGCGAGCTCGGCCTCGGTCTCCGTGGCGGCGATCAGGAGCCAGGGGCCTTGCCCGCTCGCCGCCAAGGCCGCCGCCACCATCGTCTGGGACGAGCCCCAGAGGTTGCCCGCGGCGAGCCGGCGCTCGCGGGCCGCGCGCGCCACGAGCTCCTGGAAGGTCGGGGAGCGCTCCAGCTCCCGCGGATCGATCGCCCGGGCCGGGGCGGAGGGAGCCGTCACGTCGCCGCCGCCTCGCCGGGCTCGGCCGCCTCCGCGAGGAGGAGAAGGGCTTCGTAGGCGGCCCACCGCTCGGCCTCCTTGCGCGTGCGGCCCCAGGCGCTCGGGAAGCGCCGGTCGCCCACCTCGGCCGCCACGAGGAAGGCCTTGGCGTGGGCGTCCCCGCGCTCGTCGAGGACGACGTAGGAGGGCGGCATTCCCGTCCGGAGCTGGGAGAGGCGCTGCAGGTCCTGTTTCGGGTTCGGCACCTCCTCCAGCCGCCGCACCCGGTCGAGGGGCTCCTGGAGCGACTCGCGCGCGAACTTCCGCGCCGCGTCCAGGCCGGCGTCGAGGTAGATCGCCCCGAGGACCGCCTCGTAGAGATTGGCGTGGACGGAGCGGGGCAGGGGGCGGCCCTTCATCCCGTTGCCGAGAATCGCGTCGCCGGCGAGGGAGAGGGTGCGTGCGGCCTCGGAGAGCACCTCGCGGGAGACCACCCACGCCTTCATCTCGGTGAGCACCCCCTCGTCGGCCTGGGGGTGGTGGTGGAAGAGCTCCTCGGCGACCACGAGGTCGAGGACGGCGTCCCCCAGGAACTCGAGGCGCTCGTTGTCCGCCCCGCCGCCGGTCGAAGCGTGGGTGAGGGCGAGGCGCAGGAGCCCCTCGTCGCGGAAGCGGTGGATCGGCTCGCCCATGGCGAGCGGCCATCCTAGATGGCACGGGAGGCGCCGTCAGGCGCCAACCCGTGCCATCTAGAGGCCGGAGAGGGCGCCAAGCGGCGCCGCTCGCCGGCCGGTCTGCGGAGAGGCGCCGTCAGGCGCCAACCCGTGCCATCTAGAGGCCGGAGAGGGCGCCAAGCGGCGCCGCTCGCCGGCCGGTCTGCGGAGAGGCGCCGTCAGTCGCCAACCCGTGCCGTCGGGGCGCCCCGCGGGATTCGCGCGGGACGTTTCCGCCGCTTTTCGTGCAACCGCCGGGGTCCCCGCCGGGTCCGGGGCCGGTTCCCCGAGGGTGGCCGGGGGCGGCGGCGGGGCCCTCCCCGGCGCGGCGGGAGGCTTTTCCGTTTCCCGGCGGGTGGATCCTCCGGAGGATTCTCCTCGCCCGGCGGACTAATCCCGGGCGCGTCGGGCGTCGTCCCCTTTCGCGAAGCAGCATGGCCTCCCTCCCCCCGATCGTCGTGCAGACCCGCGGGCTCACCCGCAGGTTCGGTTCGCTCACCGCGGTCGACCGCCTCGACCTCGAGCTCCGGGCGGGCGAGCGCCTCGGCCTGCTCGGTCCCAACGGGGCCGGGAAGTCGACGACGATCCGCATCCTCTCGACCCTCCTCCGCCCCACCGCCGGCGAGGTGGCAGTGCTCGGTCTGGACCCCATCGGCGACGGCGATCGGCTGCGGGCGCGGATCGGCGTCGTTCCCCAGGAGCTCGCCGTCTACGAGCCGCTCACCGGGCGCCAGAACCTCGCCTTCTTCGGGCGCCTGTACGGCCTTTCCCGGGGCGCTCTCGACGCCGCGGTCGCCCAGGGGCTCGCGCTCGCCGGGCTCGCGGAGCGGGCCGACGACCTCGTCTCCACCTACTCCGGCGGGATGAAGCGCCGCCTCAACCTCGCCGCGGCGCTCCTCCACGCTCCCGAGCTGGTCTTCCTCGACGAGCCGACCGTGGGCATCGATCCCCAGTCGAGGAACCGCGTCTTCGAGATGGTGGAGGCGCTCGCCGCGAACGGCGTCGCCATGATCTACACGAGCCATCAGCTCGGCGAGGTGGAGAGGTTGTGCGATCGCATCGTGATCCTCGACCACGGCCGCCGCGTCGCCGAGGGCACGCTCGCCGCGCTGCAGCGCCACCCGGCGGTGGCTCGCCGGGGCGCGGCCTCCCTCTCCTTCGCCGCGGCGGAGGACGCCGCCCGGGCCGCGGAGACCCTCGCCGCCGCCGGGGTTCCGTGCGCCCTCCGCGAGGATCTTCCCGACCTGGAGGAGGTCTTCCTCGCCTTGACGGGACGCGCCCTGCGCGACGGAGGCGCCGCGTGAGGGCCTGGCTCCTGGCGCGGAAGGACCTGGGGGTCTACCTGCGCGATCGGATCGGGATGCTGCTCGGCTTCGGGCTGCCGATCGTGCTCGCCACCGTCTTCGGGGCCGCCATGGGCACCTTCGGGGGCGGCAGCGACTCCGTGGGACGGGTCGCGCTCGCGGTGGAGGACCGCGACGGGACGAAAGCGTCGGCGGACCTCCTCGCCTCCCTCGGGGAGGCCGACGGGCTGCGCGTGTGGCGGATCGAGATCGCGGGCGAGGACGCCACCACCGCCCGCGCGAAGGTGGCGGAGGGAGACTTCCCCGCCGGCCTCCTGATCCCCGAGGGCTACGGGACGGCCGTCGCCGCCGGCGAGGTGCCGCCCCTCACCCTCTACCGCGATCCCGGCAAGGAGATCGAGCAGCAGATCGTCGCCGGCAACCTCCTGCCCGCGCTCTTCGACGCGGCGGGGGAGGCGCTCGGCCATCGGATGATGCTGGAGAGCCTGGAGTGGTTCGAGTTCCCCGCCGCGCTGCGCGACGAGGCGCACGCGATCCTCGAGGGCACGTGGGACGGCATGCAGACGCTCGTGAGAGACTGGGAGGAGGATGGCGCCCCGGCGCCCGCAGGGACGGCCTCCGGGGAAGGGGTCGATGCCGGCGGAGAAGACGCGGAATCCCGCCTCGACTTCGGCGCCGTCCTCACCGACGCCCTGGGGCTCGAGGTGGAGGACGTCGTCGGCGGCGGCGACGCCGCCCGCGCGCGCCGGATCGCCAGCCAGGCTCACGCGGTGGCGGGCATCGCGGTGATGATGCTGCTCTTCGGCCTCGTCGCCTGCGGGGGCACCCTCCTCGAGGAGCGGGACGGGGGCACCCTCGATCGGCTTCGCCTCGTCCCCGGCGCCGCCCGCGCGATCCTCGGCGGGAAGTTCCTCTTCACGTGGGTCGTGGGGATGGCGCAGCTCGCCGTCCTCTTCCTCTACGGGCGGCTGATCTTCGACCTACCCATCTTCCGCGCCCCCGTGGCCCTGGCCGTCCTCTCGACCGCCGTCGCCGCGGCGGCCACCGGCTTCGGCGTGCTCTTCGCAGTGGTCTCTCGCTCGCGCAAGCAGCTCGAGGGGCTCTCGACGCTCGTGATCCTCCTCATGAGCGCGCTCGGCGGGAGCTGGTTTCCCCTCGTGATCACCCCGGACTGGTACCGCTTCCTCGGCCACTTCACGCTGACGGCGTGGGCGATGGACGCCTATCAGGCCCTGTTCTGGTACGAGCAGGAGCTCGCCGACATCCTCCCCGAGATCGGGATCCTCCTGGCGATCGCCGCCGCCACTTGCGCCGCCGCCCACCTGCTCTGGACGCGGCGGCAGCGGGCGTGAGCGCGCCGGGAATCGGATTCGCCGGGAGCCCACGGTATCTTTGCGGTTTCTTCATGCTCCGCCCGCCAGACTGGAGGAGCCGTACCGGCCCGGTGCGCCATGGCGAAGCCCACGGTCCTGCTCATCGAGGACGATCCCGACATCGTCGAGATGGTCCGCTACAACCTGGAGCGCGAGGGCTTCAGCGTCCTCTCGGCGGCCCGCGGCGAGGAGGGCGTGGAGCTGGCGCGCCGCCGCGTGCCCGACGTCGTCCTGCTCGACCTGATGCTCCCGGGCATGGACGGGCTCGAGGTCTGCCGCCGGCTGCGAGCCGACCACGCGACCGTTCGCCTCCCCATCCTGATGCTGACCGCCAAGGGGGAGGAGACCGATGTGGTCGTCGGGTTGGAGGTGGGGGCGGACGAGTACGTTCGCAAGCCGTTCAGCCCCCGCGAGCTCGTGGCTCGGGTGCGGGCTCTCCTGCGCCGCGCGAGCCAGGAACCCGCCGATGCGACGCGCACGCGGGTGGAGATCCAGGATCTCGTCCTCGACCTCGGTCGCTACGAGGCGTCCGTGCACGGGGCGCCGCTCTCCCTGACCCGCGCCGAGTTCCGCCTCCTCTGGGCCCTGGTGCGCCGTCCCGGCCGCGTGTTCACGCGCTCCGAGCTCGCCGACGAGATCACCGCCGGGGAGTGCGTGATCCTCGATCGCAACGTCGACGTGCACGTGAGCTCGATCCGCCGCAAGCTGGGGAATGCCGGTGAACTCATCGCCACGGTCCGCGGCGTCGGGTACAAGTGCCGCGACTGATCGTGCTCCGCCCCCGCCTCTTCTGGAGTCTCGCCGCCTCCTACGTCGCGGTCCTCCTCGTGACGGCGGCGGTCGTGGCGGTTCTCGTGGACCGCCGTCTCGAGGAGAATCTGCTCCGGAGCCTGGAAGGGATGCTGGCGGACGAGTGCATCCTCCTCGAGCCCCTGGCCGAGTCCGCGCTGGGCGGACCGGGCGACGCCGAGGTCCAGGCCTGGCTGGAGGACGCCGGCCGGCGATCCGGGCATCGGCTCACGCTGATCCGCCCGGACGGGGTGGTCGTCGCCGACTCGCACGAGGATCCGCGCCGCATGGGAGATCACCGGCACCGCCCGGAGGTGGTCGCCGCGCGGGAGCGAGGGGCCGGGGTCTCCGTGCGCTTCAGCCGCACGGTGGGCTACGAGATGCTCTACGTCGCGCACGACCTCCGCCGGGAGGGCGCCTCCCTGGGAGTCGTCCGCGTGTCGATGCCGCTCGCGGCGGTCGAGGCCGAGAAGCGCTCGGTTCGCCGCGTCATCGGGATCGGGACCGCCGCCGGCTTCGTGCTCGCCCTCGGGGTCGGCCTCCTCCTCGCCCGGCGGTTCACCGCCCCGATCGCCGCCATGACCCGGGTGGCCGAGGACCTCCACCGGGGCGAGTACGGCAGCCGCGTGGCGGTCGAACGGCGCGACGAGCTCGGGACCCTGGCCAACGTCCTGAACCGGCTGGGGCGCGAGCTCGCCGAGCGGATCGCCGCCCTGTCCCGGGAGGACGCTCGGCTGCGGGCCATCCTGGCGGGGATGGTGGAGGGGGTGGTCGCGGTCGACGAGCGGGACCGCATCGCCTTCTGCAACGCGGCGGCGCGGGGTTTCCTCGCCCTCGGCGACGGGGAGCTCCAGGGGACCGAGCTCTGGGAGCGGACCGCGAGCCGCGAGCTCGTGGAGCTCATCGACGAGGCGCGCGCCACCGCCGCCACGGCCCGCGGCGAGCTGGAGATCGTGCGCGGGGATCGCGATCGCGTGCTCGCCGCCCAGGCGAGCCCCTTCGCGGGGGGAGGCCGGAGCGGCCTCGTGGTCGTCCTCCACGACATCACCGAGCTGCGCCGGCTGGAGCGGGTCCGGCGAGACTTCGTGGCCAACGTCTCCCACGAGCTCAAGACCCCCCTCACCGCGATCCAGGGCTTCGTCGAGACGCTGCTCGGCGGCGCGCTGCACGACGAGACGAACAACGCGCGCTTCCTGGGTCGCATCGCCGCCAACGTGGAGCGGCTGAACCATCTCGTCTCCGACCTGCTGAGCCTCGCCCGCATCGAGTCCCGGGCGGATGCCGTGCACCTGGAGCCCGTCGATTGGCGCGAGGTCCTGCCCGAGGTCGTGCGCCGCCTGGCGGAGGTGATCGAGCGGAAGGGGCTCGTGTGCGAGATGCCGGCCGAAGGGGAGGAGATGCGGGTCCGGGGGGATCGCGAGGCCATGATCCAGGTCGCCGGCAACCTCCTGGACAACGCGATCCAGTACACCCCGGCGCCGGGCATGATCCGCATCCGCCTGCGAGCCGAGGGCGCGCACGTCGTGCTCGAGGTGGAGGATACGGGGATCGGCATTCCCGCCGCCGACCTCGATCGCGTCTTCGAGCGCTTCTACCGCGTCGACAAGGCGCGCTCGCGCGGGCTGGGCGGCACGGGGCTCGGACTCTCGATCGTGAAGAACCTCGTGCTCAACATGGGCGGGGAGGTCCGGGTGCGCAGCGTAGAAGGGGAGGGATCCACCTTCGCGGTCCGGCTGCCCCGGGCTTGAGAGAGCGAGCAGGAATCGCTCGCGAACGGAGCGCAGAGCCGTCAGGCGATGCGCCAAAGGACATCTCAGAGGTTGGAGCAGGGATTCCTGCTCAGCCTCTGCTTGCGCCGGGAATCGCTACCAATCGACGTGGAACCGCACCACGAAGATGTCGGCGTCGTCGTCGACGTCGCCGGCCTCGAAGTTCGCGCGGATGTAGTCGAGCATCACCCGGGCGTGCGGATTCAGGTACCAGTTGAGGCCGAGGGTGATGTCGTGCAGCTCGTCCGTGCTCGGGCCGTCGTCCAGGTCGAGGCTCGAAACCCGGGCCGCCACCTCGAAGGCGCCGCCCCCGGCGTCGCCCGTGTAGTTCTCGAGGGGCCTGACCCGATCGAAGGTCGCTCCCTTCGCCTTGTAGGGCCGGTGCTCGCCGGTGAGGAAGTAGCTCCCCTGGAGATAGTAGGCCGAGAAGTCGGCGTCCTCGTCCCCGCCGGTGGCGCTCACGGCGGCCATCGTGTACTCGCCCTGCACCGAGAGCGGGCCCCGGACCCAGGCCGCCTCGAGCCCGGCGAGATCCGTGCCGTCGGAGAGGATCTCGCCCGAGGTGGCGACCTTGTTGGCGAGATGGGTCTCGGGGGCGCTGGCGAACTCCTCCACTCCGCCGTCGTCGCCGCGGGTGCTGGCCGAGACGCCCCAGTGGAGGACGGACGCGCCGTCCTCCTCGTACCAGGCGTGGCCCGCCAGCCGGCCGGTGAGCGCGGACTCCCCGTCCCCCGTGCCCTCGCCGGAGTCGTCGGTCTCCCGGAAGAATCCGACCGCCCAGTTCAGGCCCGCGCTCTCCGTGCCATCGGCGTACATGATGCCGAGGTTGCGGCTGGGGACGAACGTGTCGGCGAGACTGGGCTCGACGAACGTGCGGTAGTTGCCGCTCGTGAGCCGTTCGAGGCTCATCGGCTCCTTGAAGTGGCCCACCTCGATCGCCCCGAAGGGGGTGGGGATCTCGAGGAGGAGGTCCTTGGCGACGGGCTCGCCGCCGGCGAAGTCCCATTCGGCCTTGAAGTCGACGGTGTCGAATAGCGTGCCTCGCGCGTAGACGCGCCCGTTGCGGATCTCCGAGCCGTCGTCCGTCTCGAAGCTACGCCGGTCGCCGGTGACCCAGGCGGTGTCGTACCAGATGCGACCGCCCCACTGGACGGTGACCGTCTCGTTCTCGACGAGCGTCTTGTAGGTCGCGGGGAGCGGCGAGGTCTCTCCCGGCGGATCGTCCGCCCGGGGATCGTTCGACGCGCTTGCCGCGAAACTCGAGAGGAGGACGCTCGCGGCCAGCGGAAGGGTGATGCTCTTCATGGATTACCTGTGTGCGTCAGAAGTGGATCTGCATGGAGCGCGGGAATCTAAGGCGCGCGGTCGGGGCCCGCGCCCAGGAATCGATGAATCCTCCGTGAAGATCCCTCCAAGATCGTCTTCATCCAATCTTGATCACCCGCCAACGACGGGTTCATCCGCATTCGGTCTCCTGGCGGCTCCTTCGCCATGGACTCGAGTCGCCAAGACAGGAGACGACACATGAAGAGGCAGCTTCTCTGCACCGTGGTCGCCGGTGCGCTCCTGGGAGGGATCGCCCGGGGGCAGGCCGTGAAGGTCGACCGGGCGCTCCCCACCTACGAGCCCGTCCCGGGGGTGTCCGGGGCGATCAAGAGCGTTGGCTCGGACACCATGAACAACCTGATGACGCTCTGGGGAGAAGGCTTCAAGAAGGCCTATCCCGACGTCCGGATCGAGGTGGAGGGCAAGGGATCGTCCACGGCTCCGCCCGCCCTGATCGCCGGTACGGCCACCTTCGGCCCCATGAGCCGGGAGATGAAGGCGAAGGAGATCGATGCGTTCGAGAAGGCCTTCGGCTACCCGCCCGCGCAACTCCCGACGAGCATCGACATGCTCGCGGTCTACGTCCACAAGGACAATCCGCTGACCGGGCTCACCCTGGCCCAGGTCGACGCGATCTTCTCCCTGAATCGCAAGGGCGGGCTCGATCGCGACATCCGGACCTGGGGCGAGCTGGGCCTCGCCGGCGAGTGGGCGAGCCAGCCGATCAGCCTCTATGGCCGCAACTCGGCCTCCGGCACCTACGGCTACTTCAAGGAGGTGGCCCTGTTCGGCGGCGACTACAAGGACACCGTGAAGGAGCAGCCGGGCAGCTCCTCCGTCGTGCAAGGCGTCGCCAGCGACCGCTACGGCATCGGCTACAGCGGCATCGGATACAAGACCGCCGAGGTCCGGGCCGTCTCGCTCGCGTTGGACGCCGCGTCGCCGATGATCCCGGCCGCTCCGGAGCACGCCTACTCCGGGGACTATCCGCTCGCGCGCTTCCTCTACCTGTACGTGAACTACCCCCCGGGGGCCGCGCTCGATCCGCTCCGGCGCGAGTTCCTCACCTACGTCTTCAGCCGCCCGGGGCAGGAGGACGTCCTCAAGGCGGGCTACTTCCCCGTGACCGCCACCGTCGCCGGGGGGGCGCTGCGCGCGGTCGGGCTCCAGATCCGCGCCGTCGAGGCGGGAGCCCCGAAGGGGGGAGACTGACCATCTCCCCCCGGCCGGATCCCGGGGCTCGGAGACCCCGGGATCCTCCCCGCTCCATGCGCCGGCAGCGCACGACGCACGCCCGCGTGCGGGTCTTCGAGACCCTCGCGCGCTTCCTCATCACCGCGGGGGGCATCGCGACGATCGGCGCCGTGGCGCTGATCTTCGCCTTCCTGCTCTGGGTGGTGGCTCCGCTGTTCCGGCGGGCCGCGATCGTCCCGGAGACGAGCGCGGAGGAGCCTCTCGTCCGCTCTCCGGGCGACGCGCTCCGCTTCCAGGTCGACGATCACGGGGTCCTCGGGGCTGTCCTCTTCTCCGATGGGACTCTCCTCGCGCTCGACGTGACGAACGGGGCGGTCCTCGAGGAGCTCCATCCGTTCGGGACGGAGGCCGGGGAGCAGCCGGCGCTCTACTCCTTCAGCGGCGACGGGGCGAAATCGGTGCTCGTCGCGGGATTCGCCGACGGGACGGTCCGCGTGGGGGCGATCGCCTTTGCGGCGAGCTTTCCCCCTGCGGGCGAGCTCCCCGCCGCGATCCGCGCCCTCTCCCCCGGGGAGCACGCCGCCGAGGATGGCGGCGTGGTCCAGGCCCTGCCCGACGGCCGGTTCCGGCGGTTGCGCGTGCAGGCCGAGCTCGGCGCGGCGATCGTTCCGGAGGAGCCGGCGCCGATCCTGCGCCTCGGGCACTCTCGGCGCGGGGATCGCACGATCGCCTGCGCCTGGCGGGCGGATGGACGCGCGACCCTCCTCGACGTGCGGGAGCGCCCGGACATGCTCGGCGGCCGGCCCGCGCTGCGGGTCATGCGGCGGGAGCTTCCCCGGCGCGCGGATCCCCGCCTCGGTCCGCCCGCCCACGTGGTCGTCACCGCGGCCGGCGACAGCGTCTACCTCGTGTGGGAGGACGGTCGCCTCGAACGGCTCGACGTGCGCGATCCGGCGCGGGCGGTCCTCGCGGAGATCCTCGACGTCACTCCCGCGGAGGGAGTGCGCCCGACCGCGGTCGCCTCGCTCGCCGGCGGAGCGACGATGATCGTGGGGGATTCCGCGGGCGGGGTCACCGCGTGGTTCGCCAGCAAGGAGCCCGAGGCGGGAACCTCCGACGGCAGCGTGCTCGTCGCGGGCCACGTGCTGGCCGCGGCCGGGCCGGCCGTCACCTGCCTCGCCCCTTCCCCGCGGAGCCGGCTGCTCGCCACGGGGCACGCCGACGGCAGCGTGCGGCTCTACCACGTCACGACCGCCCGGTTGCTCGGGGAGACCCGGATGGCGGCCGGCGGGGCCGGTCCGCTTCAGATCCAGCTCGCCGCGCGGGAGGACGCGATCGTCGCCCTCGGTCCCACGGGGGTCGCGCGGTGGGCGGTCGACCCGGGGCATCCGGAGGCCAGCCTGGCCGGGTTGTTCGCGCCCGTCTGGTACGAGGGCTATGCCGGGCCGCGCCACGTCTGGCAGTCGGAGGGCGGCTCCGACTCCTTCGAGCCCAAGCTGGGCTTCGTGCCCCTCGTCTACGGGACCGGCAAGGCGACGCTCTACGCGATCCTGTTCGGGGCGCCCCTCGCCCTGCTCGCGGCCGTCTACACGAGCGAATTCCTCGACCGCCGCTGGCGCGCCCCGGTGAAGTCGGTCCTCGAGATGATGGCGAGCCTGCCGAGCGTCGTGCTCGGCTTCCTCGCCGCCCTGGTGATCGCGCCCTTCGTCCAGTCGGTCGTGCCGGCGGCGCTCGCCGTGATCGGCGCGATTCCGCTCTCCCTCCTCGCCGGCGCCCACCTCTGGCAGCTCCTTCCCGCGCCCGTGGCGATCCGGGCCGGCGGATATCCGAAGCTCGCCGCCATGGCTCTCGCCCTGCCGCTCGGGATCCTGGGCGGAGTCGTCCTCGGGCCGGCGCTCGAGGCCGCCGTGTTCGCGGGAGACGCGACCATGTGGCTCGACGGCCAGCGCGGCGGACCTCTCGGAGCGTGGACGATGCTGCTCTTCCCCCTCGTCGCCGGCGCGGTGTGCGTCGCGGGCGGCCGGCTGGCGGGACCCTGGCTCCGCCAGCGCTCCCCCGACTGGAGCGGCGGCAAGTGCGCGCGGGTCGCGCTCCTGCGGTTCGCCCTCCAGGGCGGAGCGTCCCTGCTCCTCGCGCTGGGCCTCGCGGCGCTCCTCGCCGCGGCGTCCTTCGATCCACGCCCGGGGATCGTCGGGACCTACGTGCAGAGGAACGCCCTGGTGGTGGGCTTCGTGATGGGGTTCGCCGTGATCCCGATCGTCTACACGCTCGCCGAGGACGCGCTCTCCAGCGTTCCCGACCACCTCCGCCTCGCGTCGCTGGCGGCGGGCGCGACGCCGTGGCAGACGGCGATCCGCGTGGTCATCCCCACGGCCGCGAGCGGGCTCTTCACGGCGGTCATGATCGGCGTGGGGCGCGCGGTGGGGGAGACGATGATCGTGCTCATGGCCACCGGCAACACGCCGATCATGGAGCTCAACCCCTTCAATGGGTTCCGCACGCTCTCCGCGAACATCGCCGTCGAGCTGCCGGAGGCGGTGCAGAACAGCACCCACTACCGGGTCCTGTTCCTCGCCGCCCTCGTCCTCTTCGCCATCACCTTCGTCCTCAACACCGCCGCCGAGCTCGTCCGCTCGCGGTTCCGCCGGAGGGCGAGCCGGCTGTGAGTCCCCCGGCCGTCCTCCGCGCGGCCCCGGCGACCGTCCCGGCGGGGCGGCGCCCGCCCCGGATCCACCGGCGCCGGACCTCGCTCTTCGCCCGCGGCGAGCCGTTCGTCTGGCTCGCCGGCGGCGCGCTCGTCCTGGCCGCGGGGATGATCGCCGGGCTCCTCCTCCTCGTGCTCTACCGGGGGGGAGCGACCTTCTGGCCCCGGCCGCTGGACGAGTTCCGCCTGCTCGACGGAAGCGTCGTGCTCGGAGAGGTTGCGGCCCGCGAGAGCCACCGCCTCGCCGCGCACGAGATCGAGTCCCTGGCGCCCGCCGTCCGGGCGCGCCTGCGCGAGGCGAGGGGCGAGTCGAGCCGGACGCTCGTCCGCACCGGGAACTTCGAGCTCACGGACACTCACTTCCGCTGGGTCGAGGACCATCTCGTTGCGGCGCACGATCGCCCCGAATGGGCCCTCACCGTGGAGCGGATGGCCTGGGGCCGTTTCTACGGCACGCCGCGGGCCTATCGCGTCGACGGCGAGACCGTGGCCGTCGGGCCGGCCGCGGCCTGGAGCGCGTTCGCGGCGGACCACGGCGGGGCGCTCGCCCGCGGGCGCGAGCGCCGGCGCCTGGAGAAGGACGGCCTGGGACGCCTGAATCAGGAGATCGAGGCCTGCCGGCTTGCGGTACGGGCCGCGGAGCTCGAGCACGGCCCCGGCTCGTCCGAGCACGCGCGGGCCCAGGGCGAGCTCGCGGACAAGGAGCGGGACGTGGAGCGCCAGGCGGCGGCGATCCGGGCGCGCATCGCCGCGCTCGAAGCGGAGAACGCCCGCTGCGAGCTCGTGCTCTCGACCGCGGACGGCGAGGAGAAGGCCTTGCCGCCGGCGGAGATCGTCCGGGCCTATCCGGCGAATCGCCTCGATCTCGCCGGGAAGCTGTCCATCTACGCCTCGCGCGGGTGGGAGTACCTCACCGCCGCCCCCCGCGAGGCCAACAGCGAGGGCGGCGTCTTCCCCGCGATCTTCGGGACGGTGGCGATGACGTTCCTGATGTCCGTCGTCGTCGTTCCGTTCGGGGTGCTGGCGGCGCTGTACCTGCGCGAGTACGCGCGGCAGGGGATCGTCGTGAGCCTGGTGCGCATCGCGGTGAACAACCTCGCCGGGGTGCCGAGCATCGTCTTCGGTGTCTTCGGTCTCGGCCTCTTCTGCTACATCGTCGGCGCCTCGATCGACCAGCTCCTGTTCGCCGCGAATCTCCCGAATCCGACGTACGGGAAGGGAGGCATCCTGTGGGCGTCGCTGACCCTCGCCCTCCTGACCTTGCCGGTGGTCATCGTGGCGACGGAAGAAGCCCTCGCCGCCGTCCCGAGCTCGATGCGCGAGGGTTCCTATGCCTGCGGGGCGACGAAGTGGCAGGCGATCCGCCGCATCGTCCTGCCCCGCGCGGCGCCGGGCATCATGGCCGGCGCGATCCTCGCCATCGCCCGCGGCGCCGGCGAGGTCGCTCCCCTCATGGTCGTGGGGGCGGTGAAGCTCGCTCCGGCGCTGCCCATCGATGGCCGCGCGCCCTTCCTGCATCCCGAGCGCAGCTTCATGCACCTCGGGTTCCACATCTACGATCTGGGCTTCCAGAGCCAGAACAGCGAGGCGGCGAAGCCCATGGTGTACACGACGACCCTGCTCCTCATCGCCATCGTGGTGCTGCTCAACCTGGCGGCGATCAGGGTCCGCGCCCGCTTGCGGCGGAAGTTCCACGGAGTGGCCTTCTAGATGCAGACCCGATCCTCCTCCTCGGCGCCTCCGCCGGACACGACCTCCTCGCGGCCGTCGATTCCCGGGCCCCCGATCGCGGGCGCCACGCACGGGCGGAGGATCGCCGCCCGGACGCTCTTCGCGGCCGGGCAGACCGCGGAGCTCCCGCCCACCACCGTGCACGAGGCGGTGCGCCGCGAGGCTCCCGTCCTGGAGATCGAGGATCTCCACCTGTGGTACGGCGACGCGCCGGCGCTCCACTCGATCACGATGGCCTGCGCGAAGGGCAAGGTCACCGCGCTCATCGGACCGTCCGGCTGCGGGAAGTCGACCCTCCTGCGCTGCGTCAACCGCATGAACGATCTGATCGACTCGGTGCGGATCGAGGGCGGCATGCGGCTGAACGGCCAGTCGATCTACGGCCCGGGCGTGGACGTCATCGAGCTGCGGAAGAGGGTGGGCATGGTGTTCCAGAAGCCCAACCCCTTCCCGATGAGCGTCTTCGAGAACGTCGTCTACCCGTTGCGCATCGACGGCGAGCGGCGCCGGGCCGTCCTCGAGGAGGCTTGCGAACGAAGCCTCCGCGCGGCAGGGCTGTGGGACGAGGTGAAGGACCGCCTCCCCTCCAGCGCTCTTTCCCTCTCGGGCGGCCAGCAGCAGCGGCTCTGCATCGCCCGGGCGATCGCCGCCGAGCCGGAGGTGCTGCTCCTGGACGAGCCGTGCTCGGCCCTCGACCCGATCGCCACCGAGCGCATCGAGCAGTTGATCGACGAGCTGAAGGGCACGTACTCGATCCTGATCGTGACCCACAACATGCAGCAGGCCTCCCGCACGAGCGACTACACGGCGTTCCTGTACCTCGGCCGTCTCGTCGAGTACGGCCCCACCGAGGCCATCTTCCTCCAGCCCCGGCGCCCGGAGACGGAGAACTACGTCACCGGTCGCTTCGGCTGATCGGAGCTCGTCATGTCCATCCACCTGCGACGCGACCTCGACAGTCTGGAGCGGCGCCTCCTCATCCTCGTCGGTCTGGTCGAAGAGGCGCTGCGGAGCTCGATCGCCGCCGTCCTCGACCGGCGATTGGACCTGGCCGAGAAGGTGATCGCGGGCGACGAGGAGATCGATCGGCGGGAGGTGGAGCTCGAGGAGGAGTGCCTGAAGTCCTTGGCCCTCCACCAGCCGGTCGCCTCCGACTTGCGGTTCGTGGCCGCCTGTCTGAAGATCGACAACGATCTGGAGCGCATCGGGGACCTGGCCACGAACATCGCCGAGCGCGCGGTGGCCCTCGCGGCCCTGCCGCCGATCTCCATCTCGCCCCGGCTGCGGGAGATGATGGAGATGTGCGTCCGGATGCTGCGCGACAGCACGGCGGCCCTCGTCCGGGGCCATGCCGACCTGGCGCGACGCGTGTGTGCCGAGGACGACACGGTGGACGCGGCGAACGAGCACGTCGTCACCCGGGAGCTCGAGCTCATGCACCAGGATCCCTCGCGGATCGAGGAGCGCGTCAACCTCATCTCGATCTCCAAGAACCTCGAGCGCGTCGCCGATCACACCACGAACATCGCCGAGGACGTCCTCTACCTCGTCGAAGGCGAGATCGTCCGGCACCGGGCGCCGGGCGGGAGTTGACCGGCGCCGGCCGGCAGGGGATCGGATCAGGGCTCGCGGCCGAGCGCCCAGTCGAGGCAGCGGAGCCAGAAGGCGGCGTACCGATCCCAGAAGACGAAGTTGCACCCCCAGTGCGGGGCGGGATCGGAGGTGTAGGCGAGCACGCGGTCGCGGCCGCAGGTGCGGACCGCCAGCATCGGATCGCCGGTCGGGCGCCACCGCGCGAGGACCTCGCCCGCGGCGATCGGGAGCGTCCGGTTGTAGCCCAGGATCGGGGGCCACGCGGCGAGGTCGAGGCCGCGGAAGAACGCGCGGCCGGCGGGCGTGGCCTCGGCGGCGAAGCCCTCGGTGCTCTCGACGAGATCCTCGCCCTCCAGGCACGCGACCGGCAGGATCTCGGCCAGCCGCGTGCGGCCCCAGCCGCCCTTGCCGAGCTCGCCGGTGAACGAGTACCAGCCGCCCAGGAACATCAGGCCCTTGCCCGCGCTCGCGGCCTCGACGGTGAGGCGCACGCGATCGGGGAAGGTCAGCACCCGGCGGCCGAACTCGCGGCGATCGAAGAAGCTCGGCGCGAGCTGGAAGAGCTTGGCGTCGACGTCGCTGAAGATCAGCACGTCGTTCTCAACGAGGACCCGCTCGTAGTCGCCGGGGCCGAGCCGGTTGTAGAAGTCCCAGGCGGGCACGGACTCGACCATGTGCTCGCCGGTGGACTCGAGGGCCTGCTTCAACCAGGTGCCGTAGTTGAAGATCTCCAGCCCCTTTGGGGGAATGGTGGAAGGGGGTCTCGGAGAAGGTCGGGCCGGTGAGCACCGCCCAATCGCCGACGTAATAGACGCGCGCCATCGAGTCACCTCCGCACAACGTCCGGATTCAGTCCAGGACCTCCTGCACCAGCTCCGCGGCCTCCGCCGCGAGCGCCTCCAGCGCGCCCTCCCGGGCCCGGAACGTGTCGTAGAAGACATGCGCCACGTCGACCTCGTATCCGCCCTCGCGGTACGCCGCCGCGGGCGCAAGATAACCGGTCAGGCCATTGGCGTAGCCGATCGTGCTCACCGGGGCGCCGGTGCGGCGTCGCACCTCGGCGGTGAAGAGCGAGAACGGCTCGCCATTCACCCCGAGCAGCACGCAGGGGCCCAGCCGGAGGGCGAAGAGCTCGATCTCCCACGCCGCCGCCGCTCGAGAGAGCCCGGCCTGCCAGCTCGCCACCGCGCGGCGATGGCGCTCGCCCCATTCGGCCCGGCTCGCCGTGTCGGCGAGGAGGCGCTCCGCGTGCGCCGCGAGCTCCGGTCCCGCGAGGACCTCGGCCGCGAGCGACACGGTGCGCGCTCGCACGCGAAGGCGCGGGGTGGCGAGCGGCGCCGCGCGCTCGAGCACCCCCGCGACGCGGGCGGCGATCGTCCCGCCCCACTCCGCGATCTTCGCGGGCGGGACGTTCTCCGCCGGAGGATTCAGATTGCCGCAGGCCCCGGTGGTGGCGAGCACGCAGGAAGCCGCCGAGAAGCAGCGCGAGGGCGCCTCCCGCCGCCAGGCGCGTCCAATCGCCGACGAACAGCGCATTCGTGGCGAGCACCAGCCCCAGACAGGTCGCGATCCCGAGCGCGGCGTCGGCGGCGAGCGCCCGGCCCGTGGGATCGCCGGTGCGCACGGACCCCCACCAGCCCGGCGGCCGGCAGCGCGCGTAGAAGCCGCGCAGCGTTCCGGGCGATTCGGGCGGCGTCGCCAGGGTGACCCCGAGCAGCACCGCGAAGCTCAGCGCGAGAAGCAACCCGAGCCCCTGCCACATCGGCCGGTGCTGGAAACCGAGCCCGAACCAGACCAGCACGGAAATCGGCAGTCCGAACAAGACCGCCGCGAGCTCGCCCCAGACGTTGAAGCGCCACCAGAAGAGGCGGAACCAGGCGAGCGGCAGGAGGAAGATCACCATCGCCGAGTTGATGAAGAGGAACCAGCTCACCATGTCGTCGACCCAGAGCGTGGTGACCGCGGCGGCGAGCGCGAAGAGCGCCAGCGTGGTGAAGCGGCTCACCCAGATCCGGCTCGCCCGCGAGCCGGCCGACCGCGCGGGCAGGAGGTCGTTCACGACGAAGCTGCCGCCCCAGTTGACGAGCGAAGCGAGCGTCGACATGTAGGCCGCCGCCTCGCAGGCGACGAGAACGCCGACGAAGCCGGCGGGCAGGCGGCAGCGCTTGACGAGCTCGGCCCAGGCGTGGGCCGGGTCGGCGAGCGTATCCCAGCCGGCGGGGGCCGGGCCGAGCCGCGCCTGCGGATCGGTGGTCCAGAAGAGGGAGAGCGCCAGCAGGCCCAACCCGATCAGCGGCAGCGTGCGCAGCGTCAGCGCCAGAAAGGCGTTGAAGAGCTGGCCGCCGACCGCGTGGCGCTCGCTGCGCGCGGCCATGAACCGCTGGGCGGTCATGCCCTCGCCGGTGGTCGGCGAGCCCGCGAAGAGGAAGCCCTGCAGGACCAGCACGAGCACGGTGAGCGCACCGATCGATGTCGTCGGGGGCGTCTGGGGGAGCGCCTCGGCGCGCACCGCGGCCACCCGCTCGACGATCTCCTCCCAGCCGCCGAGCTGGGGACCGCCAGCAGGAGGAAGATCGCGTTGCCGGCGAGCAGGATAGCGAACTGCGCCACGTCGACGTACACCACGCCGAGCAGCCCGCCGAGCATCGTGTAGAGCACGGTCGTGCCGCCGAAGGCGACGAGGATCCAGGTCTCGCTCAGGGGCACGAGCGGCGCGATGGTCTTGGCGGAGAATCCGGTGATGTAGCCGATCACAATCACCGAGAACCCGAAGCAGCACACGCCGGCGTAGGCCTTGCGTGCCACGATCGCGGCGCGGCCGTGTAGCGGAGGGAGATGAGCTCGGCGGTGGTGATGATCTGCATGCGCCGCCACAGGCGCGCCCAGATTACGGCGACGAGCGGCATCCAGGTCACCCAGCTCGCCCACCACAGCCAGGTGCCGGCCAGGCCGAAGACGAGCACGAGCATCACGAACGCCCCGTTCCCCGACTGGTAGGTGGCGGTGTTCGAGAGCCCGATCGCCCACCAGGGAAGGTCGCGGTGTCCGGCGAAGTAGCCGACGGCGCCGCGCTGCGAGGAGCGGCGGGCGAACCACAGCCCCACGCCGAGCGAGAGCAGGCAGAGCCCCACCACCACGATCCAATCGGCGGCAGTCATGGCGGAGGGGGTGCTGCGGGCCGCCGCGCGGAGGAACGGCGGGGATCTCCCGCGTGCGGCGGGCCGACATGATACCGCGAATCAGGCGGCGGCGGGCGCCGCGTCCCTGCTCGCCGGCCGGCGGCCGGTCACCGGCCCCCGGCGGGGGACGGCGCCTCGCGCGGCTCGATCGGCAGCCGCACGAGGAAGCACGTGCCTTTGCCCTCCTCGGTCGTGAACGAGATCGATCCTCCGTGCACGTTCACCACCGCGTTGTAGGCGAGCGCCAATCCCTGCCCCGTCCCCTTGCCGATCTCCTTCGTCGTGAAGAACGGGTCGAAGATCCGCTCGCGGTGCTGGGTGGGGATGCCGCACCCCGTGTCGGCGATGCGGATCTCGACGAACCCGTCGTCCGCCGTCCGGCTCGTCACGGTGATTCGCCCCTTGTGGCCCGCTTCCGCGTCCGCGACCTCCTCGATCGCCTGGGCGGCGTTGACGAGGATGTTCAGGAATACCTGGTTGATCTCGCCCGGGACGCACTTCACCGCCGGCAGATCGGGGTCGAGATCGGTCTTCACCTCCGCCACGTACTTCCAGGCGTTGGCGGACACGACGATCGTCGTCTCCAGGGCCGCATTCAGGTCGACGGGCGATTTCTCCTTCGTCGGCGGGTGGGAGAACTCCTTCATCGCCTGCACGATGCGCGCGATGTGCTGCAGGCCCGCCGTCGATTGCTCCAGGGCCTTCGGGATCTCGTCGATCAGGTAGTCCACGTCCGCGGCGGCGAGGATCTCGCCGAGGGCCGCAGCCGGCACGGGCTCCTCGGTCGCGGCGAGCCCGCGGAGGCGGGTCACCATGGACGTGATGTCCCGGAGGGCGTCGCTCAGGAACCGCGTGTTGTCGCTCACGAACTGCGTCGGCGTGTTGATCTCGTGGGCGATCCCGGCCGCAAGCTGGCCGATGGCCTCGAGCTTCCGGCTCTGGAGGAGGCTCAGCTCCAGGCTGGTCCGCTCCATCTCGATCCGATGGCGCTCGATGGCGTACTGGATGGCGCGGCGCAGCCCTTGCGCGTCGATGGCGCCCTTGACCAGGTAGTCCTGGGCCCCCTGGCGCACGGCGTCCTTGGCCAGGGACTCGTCCTCGTTCCCGCTCAGGATCACGATCGGAACGTCCCCGAAGCAGGCGCGGACCTTCTCGAAGCTCTCCATGCCCTGGCCGTCGGGGAGGGAGAGATCGAGGAGGATGATGGTCGGGACGGGCTCCTGCCGGTGCGCCAGAGCCTCGGCGATGGACGAGGCCGGGACGATGTCGAATCCCCAGGAATCGGCGCGCATCATGCGCCGGATGCGGAAGACGTCGATCGCGTTGTCCTCGACCAGGAGCAGCCGGGACCGGGGGCCAGGATCGTCGGTCGTCATCGCGTCCTCCTCGATCACGCCGCGCGCGACTCTCCCGACCACTTCTTCCGGCGGGGGATCCGCACCCGGAACAGAGACTTCGGCAGGAGGCGTTGGCCGACGTAGTTCCGCAGGCGAAGGAGGGACCCCGGAGTGAACACGTGTCCGCGCGGGAGGATCAGGTTGTTCGCGGTGTTGCGGACCTCGTCCTCGAGGATCATGCCCACGCGGAGCCGAGCGATCGTCACCAGATGGACTCGCGAATCGGAGCCCGGCACGACCACGGTCGCCAGGGCGCCGAGGACGCGCGGGTCGTACTTGCCCCCATCCTGCTTGAGGGCGTGGATCGCCTGCTGGGCCGTCGCGCCGAGGGAGAGCAGATCCTCGAAATCGTGGGCCGCGGCGAGCACCCGGCCGCCCAGCTCCACGTCCGGGTCCTCCGACCTGGGGGCGGAGGCGCCGGCCCGCTGGCGGTAGACGATCTCGGCCACGGGCTGGAGCCGCGGGATCCGCTGGAGGAGGTCGCGGGCGAGCTCCGGGTGGTCCTCCATCATCGCCGTCTGGTCGGGGGTGAGGGTCTCCCCGCTCACGACCCTGGCGATCACGTCGTCGGGGATGGCGACACAGCCGATCTGAGACAGCAGAGCCGCGGTTTCGTGCTTCCAGCCGTTGGGGAGCTGCAGCGTCTGCACGACGTGGCGCACGAGCTCCTGCAGCCGGACGGACTTGCCGAAGGCCGCGGGACTGGCGAGGGCCAGGACCTCGGCCAGGACCTCGATGCTGCCGCGGACCGTGCTCTCCAGGAGCGAGCGCTCTGCGTCGCGGAGCGCGTACTGCTCGAGCGCGGCATCGATCCCGCGGCGGAAGTCCTCGGCCTCGCAGGGCTTGGTGAGGAACCGGAAGACGTTCCCTTTGTTCACCGCGTCGATCGCGGTGCGCAGGTCGGCCTGGCCGGTGAGCATGACCGGGATCACGGCCGGGGCGACCTTCCGGACCTCCGCCAGGAACTGGACGCCGTTCATCGCCGGCATGCGGTAGTCGGTCACGACCACCGCGAAGGGGCCGTCCTCCGCGAGCATGCGCAGGCCATTCGTCGGCCCGCAGGCCGGCACGAGCGTGTACTCGCGCCGGTGCCGGCGGCAGAGACCGTCGAGAAGGGCCTGCTCGTCGTCCACCAGGAGGATCTTTTGGTCGGTGCTCATGGTTGTTTCCGGGGAGGGCCGATCCCCGTCACGCGGCCGTCTGTTTCCCCGGGGCCGCGGTGGTCGCCGCCTCCTCCCGGGCGATCTCGCGCCAGCCGGCGATCCGATCCTCGAGGCCGAGCTTCCGGATCAGGCGCAGGTCGACGAGAGAGGGCGGTCCCGGCGCCTTCCGATCGATCCTGGCGAGAGCGTTGGCGAAGTGCGTCGCCCCGAGGACGCCGAAATCCGTCTGCTCCGGCACTCGTGACGGGTGATGGTGGTGGGCCACGGCCTCGACGACGGGATAGGGCATCCCCCACAGCCCCAGGAGATAGGCGCCGATCTCGGCGTGGCTGACCGCGAAGAGGTCCTCCTCGACGACCTGGAAGGGGCGCGTCGATCCCGCGCCGGCCTGGATCGCGGCCTGGAGCCGGTCCGGGAGATACGCCGCGAGGAGGAGCTTGCCGACGTCGTGCAGCATGCCCGCCAGGAAGGCCTGGTCCTGCGCAACGGGGTCCGCCAGGAGGCGGCGAGCGATCCGCGCCGTCAGCATGGCGTGGCTCTGCTCGCCCTCGATGGACAACATCTGCTCGATTCCCGCGCCCCGGAAGTGCTGGAAGACCTCGAGCGACAGGACGAGATCGCGAATCGTGTTCACGCCGAGGTACGCCGTCGCTTGGTGCACGCTCGAGATCTCCTGGCGGACCCCGAAGAAGCTCGAGTTGACGAGCTGCAGGATCTTGGCGGTGATGGCGACGTCCCCCTCCACGATGCCGGCGACGACGGCGAGATCGACCTCCGGCTCGGAAAGGGCCGCCGCCAGCGCGCGGTAGACCCGCGGTAGGACCGGGAGCTCCTCCACGCCTCCGACCACTTCCTGCACGGCGGGGTCGCGCAGGAGCGATTCCAGGTTGCACGCTCGGTCGACCACTTCCCGCAGGGTGTCCGCCTGGCAGGGCTTCGTCAGGAACTGGTGCGAGACCGGGATGCTGCGCATCGACGCCTCCAGGTCCGCGTGACCGGAGAGCACGATGCGCACCGTCCGCGGATGGAGCTCCTTGACGCGCGTCAGCAGCTCGGCGCCGTCCATGACGGGCATCTTCATGTCCGTGACGATCACGTCGAACGGCCGCTCCTCCATGGCCTGGAGCGCCTCGCGCCCCGAAGTCACGAAGCTCATGTCCCAGGCGTGCCGGCAGTTCCGCAGCATTCGCCGCAGACCGTCGAGGACGCTCGTCTCGTCGTCCACGAAGAGGATGCGTTTCATGAGGTCGCTCCCGGGCCGGGGATCAGGAATTGCGGATCCCGCAGTCTTTTCGGAGGCTCTGCGGCCGCGCCTGAACGCTCTCTTCGCGCCCGATCCCTCCTCGGCCCACATCTGGCACTCGCGCGGGCGGCCGCCGGACGACGGCGGGGGAGCGCCAGAGGCGAGGAAGAACGTCCCCGGCCCCTCCCGGCCGCCGAGGGGAGGCTGGCGGCCGGCGAGAGGCCGGCTATCCTCGGCGCCGAGGAACCGCGGTCATGGCCGACGAGGAATACCGCCCCCGCGCCACGGACCACCTGGTGGAGCCGATGTTCGCCGGGCTCGGGGTCGGGGACGGAGAGGAGCAGGCGCTCGAGGCACCCGCGGTGCCGCCGGCGGAGGATCGGCCCGCCCGCGGGCTCCTCGCCGCGCTCGCGCGCGTCGCGCGCCGCCTCCTCGGCCGCGGCCGGCGCCCCCCCGATCCGGGGAGGAGCATCTCCGGCTCGAGCACGGCCTCCCCAGCGAAGAGGTAACCCTGCCCGCTCCACTGGGGGACCGAGACGTGGATCAGCTCGAGCGGGGTCCACTGCGCGCGCGGGACCTGGGAATCGAATCTCCCGGTCGGATCGGTGGTCGCGGACGCCCGGGCGTCTCGGCCCGCGAACCGCACCTCGACGCCGGAAACGGGCGCGCCGTTCCTCTCCTCGAGGACGAGCCCGCGCATCGCGAAGAGGTCGTCCGCCGGCTCGGCTGGTGCAGCATCCTCCGGAGCAGCCGCTGGTGAAGGACCGAGTACGGAGCGCGTGGCGGGTTCCCCCCCGGCTGGCGAGCCGAGGGTGACGTCGCCGCCCGCCCCCGGCACGAGGCTCGCCGTGGGGGAGAGGGAAGGGACGAGCTCGCCCTGCTCGCCGAGGAGACCCCGGAGGAAAAGAAGCGCAACGGCCAGGGCGAGCACGGACGCCCCCACCCGTGCCGCGCGGCGGCGCGGGCGCTTCGCCCGTCCCCCGGGGGGCGCGGGGATCGCCGGAATCTCTCCCATGGTCGGGTACTCGGCGGGCTGGACAGGGCGCGCTCGTCAGCTCCGGTGCTGCCAGGCGGGGACATGGCCGGTCAGGCGCTCGTACTCCAGCTCGGCGAAGCGGTCGGTCATGCCGGCGAGGTAGTCGCAGACGGCGCGCTCGCGGCCCACGGTCTCCACCCACCACCGATACCAGATGGGCATCTCCTCCGGGCGCGCGACGTAGGCGCGGAAGAGGGCCTCGAGGACCGCGGCGGCATGGGCAGTGAGGGCGGCGAGGTGGGGGTGGTGGTAGAAGCGGGCGTCGAGGAAGGCGGCGAGCTCGGCGACCTCCTCGGCGAGGACCGCGCTGTGGCCGATCATCATCCGCGGGGCGGCGCGGACGTCCTGGGGCGAGCGGGGCTCTTCCGCGTCGAGGGCGCGGCGGGAGGCCTGGATCAGGTCGTTGATGCAGATCTTGATGAGCTCGTTCGTGATGCGCTTCACGCGTAGCGCGGCGTCGGTCGTGCCGGCGAGGAAGCCGGGGTGGCGCAGGTCGACCGCCTCGCGGGCGCCGCGCCAGAGGGCGGCCCCCGCCTCGATGTCCGCCTCGGCGAACATGCCGGCCCGCAGGCCGTCCTCGATGTCGTGCACGTCGTAGGCGGTGGAGTCGGCGAGGTCGACGACCTGGGCCTCGAGGCAGGGGAAGCGGGGGCGGGGGCGGAACTCGGCGGGCCAGTCCTCGTCCTTCTCGTGCTTGAGGAGCGACTCGCGCACCTCGCGGGTGAGGTTCAGGCCCGGGTAGTCGGGGCTGCGCCGCTCGAGGAGATCGACGACGCGCAGCACCTGGGCGTTGTGGCGGAAGCCGCCGTGGCCGGCGAGGAGCGGGTCGAGGGCCATCTCGCCGCGGTGCCCGAAGGGGGGGTGGCCGAGGTCGTGGGCGAGGGCGAGGGCCTCGCACAGGGGCTCGTTCAGGAAGAGGGCGCTGCCGACGCTGCGGGCGACCTGGGCGACCTCGAGGCTGTGGGAGAGGCGCGTGCGGTGGTGGTCGCCCTCCCAGTTCACGAAGACCTGCGTCTTGTACATCAGGCGCCGGAAGGCCGTGGAGTGGACGATGCGGTCGCGGTCCCGCTCCCAGGGCGTGCGCAGGTCGTCCTCCTCCTCGGGATGGCGGCGCCCGCGGCTCGCGGCGCTCTTCATCGCCCACGGGGCGAGCTCCCGCTCCCGGTGGCCGATCTTGGCGGCCCGGTCGTAGAGGCGCCCGGGTGCGAGGGGATCGACGGGCGGCGGGTGGGGCGGGGGAGTGGGGGGAGGCACGGCGGCGGGGGTGGTTCCTCTCTCGCGAGCGGCTGTGGGCATTGTGGTCCAGGGGGGCCGCAGCCCCAAGCGGCGGGGCCGGCTCCCCGGACCGGCCGGCGAGCGTCTCCGGCCAGCGCCCGCGGCAGGCACCCCACTCCCCACCCTGGGGTGGGCCCACCCAGGACCGCCCGGCGCCCGATCGGTTTCCCTCATTTCTCGCATTCTCCGGCCCGGCGCCCGCGCCGGCCACCTGCGCTGCCGCACCCCGTCCCCCGGCGCCCGCGGACTCCCGCCGTGGCGCCACCGCTTGCGGCGGGGAGAATGGCGCGCGCCCGCGACCCCATCCCCATGGACCCGCGCCCTCCGCCTCCCTCGACTCGCCCCGGCGCGGGCGCGCCGGATCCTCCCCCCGCACCTCCGCCCGGCGCGCCGGCGCGCCCCCGCCCGCCTCCCGCCGCCGCCGGGACGCCGCCCCCGCCTCCGCCCCGCCCGTGGTACGAGGCGGCCTTCGCGGCCGGCTACCTCGAAGCCTACGCGCACCGCGACCTCGCCGCCGCCCGGGCCGAGGCGGCGAGCCTCGTCGCGCGGGGGCTCGCCGGGCGCGTCCTCGACCTCGGGTGCGGTTTCGGCCGCCACGCCCTCGCCCTGGCGGAGCTCGGGCTCCCCGTCGCCGGCCTCGATCTCTCCGCCGTCCTCCTCGCCCGCGCCGCCGCGCTCCCCGGCGGGAAGATCCTCACCGGCCGCATCGCCCGCGGCGACCTGCGCGCCCTCCCGTTCGCCGCCGCTTCCTTCGATGCGGTGCTCCTCCTCTTCTCCTCCTTCGGGTACTTCGACGAGGCGGGGAACGCGCGCGTGCTCGACGAGGTCGCCCGCGTCCTGCGCCCCGGCGGCACGGCCATCTTCGACCTGATGAACGCCGCCCGCGTGCGGGCCACCCTGGTTCCCGAATCCCGCACCGAGCGGGACGGCCGGGCGCTCGTCGAGCGCCGCCGCCTGGAGGAGTGGGGCCGCCGCGTCGTCAAGGAGGTCCTGCTCCGCGCGCCGGACGGCACCGAGCGGTCCTGGCGCGAGGACGTGCGGCTCTACGGCCCCGAGGAGCTGCGGGCGCTCCTCGCCCCGCGGGGGCTCGAGGTGCAGCGCGTGGAGGGCGATTTCGACGGCCGGCCGCCGGCCGCCGACGCCCCGCGGTGCATCGTCTGGGCCGAACGGAGTCCCTGACCCGGCGCCGCGGCGGGCGGGAGTGCGGCAAAGACCGCGACCCGAGAGGTGCATCCCCGGCCCGCCCGCGCCATCCTCTCGGGACCATGGGCCCCTCCCCGCGGCCGCGCCGGCGCCTCCTCCCCCTCAAGGCGGCGCTCTCCCTCGCGCTCACCGCCGTCCTCGCCGAGGCGCTCCTCCATGTCGCCCCGAGCCTGATCCCCTCCTCCTACCGCCGCCTCTATCCGCTGCACGGCGCGGGCTTCTACGCCCCCGATCTGCTCGACCGGACCCCGATCCGGGAGGTGCCCCTGCCCCTCTACGTCGGAGACTACGTCGGGCTGCCGCCCGCGGACCTCGCCGGCATCGGCCTGGTCGCGCCGGAGGAGAATCCCGATCCGCTCGAGTATCCCGAGGTCGAGGTGCGCGTCGACGAGCTGGGCTTCCCGAATCCCTCCCGCTCCGTTCCCGACCGGGCCGACGTGATCCTCGTCGGGGATTCCTTCCTGGTCGGCGCCGGCGCGAAGCGCCCCGCCGGTCTGCAGGCGCTCCTCGCCGCGGCCCTCGGGCAGAGCGTCTACAACCTCGGCGTCGCCGCCCTCGGCCCCTATCAGGAGCTCTGGCTCCTGGCGACGCAGGGGCTCCCCAAGCGGCCGTCGCTCGTGATCTGGTTCTTCTTCGGCGGCAACGACACGCTCGACGCGGCCACGACCCTCCTCCACGAGAAGCGGGGCGAGGACACCTACGGCAAGGTGCACGCCGGCCGCCGGCCGCCCGTCCTGCGCCTGCCGGCCATTGTCCGCTATCTCGTCGGCACCGAGCGCGAGGAAGCGCGCATCGAGCCCCTGCCCGGCCTCGTCCTGCGCTCGCCCGACGGCGGCGCGCGGCGGCTCTGGATGCACCCGAACTACCTCCTCTTGCTGAGCAAGACCACGGAGCAGTGGGAGGCGGACCGCTCGTGGGCGGCGACCAAGGACGTGCTGCGCGACGCGCGCGCCCGCACGGAGGCCGCCGGCGCCCGCTTCGTCCTCGTCTATCTGCCGTCGAAGGCCCAGGTGGTCTTGCCCTACGTCGACCGGGATCCGGATCTCGTCCACCGCATGGCGAACTTCCGCCGGCCGGTCGTGCCGACGGGCCCGCCGGAGGAGTTCCTCGCCGCCGCCCTCGCCCACCGCGGCGACCTCGAGGACCTGATGCAGGCGTTCTGCGCCGCGGAGGGCATCGCCTACGTCTCCGCCACCCCCGGCCTGGAGGCCCTGGCGCGCCGCGGCGACCTCGGCTACCTCGCCGCCGACACCCACTGGGCCCCGCGCGGTCAGGAAGCCCTCCTCCCCGCGCTCCTGGCGGTGCTCCGCGAGTAGCGGCCCGGTGAGATTGGGGGGGCGCGGTCACTCGCGGCGCGCGTCCCCGCCGCGGTAGCGCGCGAGCTCCGCCTCCAGCGGCGGCCGCGCGCCCGCCGGGGCGCGGGCGATCGCCCTTCCCTGCCATTCCACGGCGGCGGCGAAGTCTCCGGCCGCAGCGCAGGCGGCGGCCAGCATGCGCAGGGGGGTCGACTCCGCCGCATCGCCCTGCGCCACGAGCAGCGAACCGGCGTACTCGCGCGCGCGGTGGTTGTCGGGCGCGAGGAGGGCCGCTTCGAGGTACTCCGCCAGCGCCCGTTGCGCCTCGCCGCGCTCCTCGTACGCGAGCCCGCGGCGGACGCGGAGCTGCGCGAGGTTCTGGCGCGGCGGGGGGAAGCGCGGATGGAATTCGATGGCCCGGCGCAGGTGCTCGACCGCCGCCTCCTCGTCCGCGAGGAGTAGAGCCGCGCCGAGGTTGCCCTCGGCGACGTAGTTCCGCTCCGTCACCGCGGCGGCGTGCCCCCAGAGCGTTTCGGTGTCCCGCCAGACGCCGATCTGGCGCCAGGAGAGCGCGGCACAGCCGGCGAGCGCGAGCCCGCCGAGGAGCCCGAGCAGGGGCCGGGTCCGCGGGCGCGCCCGCGCGAGGTCTCGCCCTCCCCACGCCACGAGGAGCGCGATCCCCACGGCGGGGAGGTAGGTGTAGCGGTCGGCCCGGGCCTGCGTGCCGACCTGCAGGAGGCCGATCACCGGCAGGAGCGTGCCGAGGTACCAGAGCCATCCGACGAGGGCGTAGGGCCGGCGCCGCCGCGCGCGCAGGGCGAGAGCCGTTCCCGCGAGGAGCAGGAGGCCCGCCCCGAGCGCGGGGAGGGTCAGGGCCCGGAAGGACCCCGGGGCGACGATCGCCGGATGGGGATAGAACGCGGCGAGCCCCCGGGGGAAGACCGTCGCGCCGAGGTAGGCGACATAGCTCGCCAGGGCGTTCTCCACCCGGGCGCCGAGCGGCAGGAGCTCCAGGGCGCTCACCGCTCCCCCCGCTCGCTGAGCGAGCACGGTCAGGACGCCGGAGGCCGCGGCGAGGGCGAAGAGCGGCGCCTTCTCCAGAATCAGGCGGCGGCCTGCTCCCGGCCCGCGCCAGCGCCCGAGGGGCCAGAGATCGAGCAGGAGGAGCGCGGCGGGCAGCGTCACGAGCATCGGCTTCGCCAGGAGCCCGAGGGCGAAGAGGACGAGCACGAGGCCGTACCGCCGCCCTCCCGGCCGCCGCGCGTGGAGCGCGTACGCGAGGATCGTCGCCATCGCGAGGAGCCCGGATAGCACGTCCTTGCGCTCCGCCACCCAGGCGACCGACTCGACGCGCAGCGGATGGAGCGCAAAGAGGCCGGCGGCGAAGAAGCTCGGCCGCGCCTCGCCGGTCAGGACCGAGAGGGCGAGGAAGAGGAGCGCCGCCGCGAGAGCGTGCATGGCGACGCTCGTCAGGTGATGGCCCGCGGCCGCGCGCCCGAAGAGCTCGCAATCGAGCATGTGGCTGAGCCAGGTCAGCGGGTGCCAGTTCGAGGCGTGGAAGCTCGTGAGCGCCCAGCGCACGCCCTCCGCCGTCAGCCCGGCCGTGACGGGGGCATTCTCGGTGACGTAGGCCGGGTCGTCGTAGGTGAGGAAGTCGTTCCGCGCCGCGCGGTGGAAGACGGCGAAAGTGAGCGCGGCGAGGGCCAGGGCGCCCAGGACGGGGGTCCGCCGGGCCGGAGCGGGCGGGGAGGGCGGAGCGAGGGCGGGCACCGCACTACCATAGCGGCCGGCGCGGCGATACTCTGCGCCCTCGCTCCGGCCGGCGCCCGCCGGCGCGGGATCCTCGATGCCCGCCGCCCGCGCGCCTGCCCCGACCCCCGCACCTCCCCATGCTCTACGACATCGTCTTCTCGGACCAGGCACGCGAGGTTCAGGCCACGGCCCGGGAGATCGCCGAGAAGCACGTGCGGCCCCTCGCCGCCAAGTACGACCGGGCCCAGGAGTACAACCGTGAGGCCGCCCGCGCCGTCGCCGACGCGGGGCTCTTCCGGACGTTCATCCCCCGCGAGTACGGCGGCAGCGGGGCCGGCATCCTCGCCCTGGCCCTGGTGACCGAGGAGCTCGCCCGCGCCGACTCCGGCTTCGGCGTGGCCTTCGCCGTGAACGCCCTGGGTTCCTTCCCGATCATCGTCGGCGGGACCGAGGAGCAGAAGCAGCGGATCCTGCCCCAGGTGGCGCGGGGCGAGAAGTTCATGGCCTTCTGCCTCTCGGAGAAGTACGCCGGCTCCGATGCCGGGGGCCTCGCCGTCACTGCCGAGCAGGACGGCGACGAGTACGTGATCCGCGGCGAGAAGAAGTGGACGACGAACGGCGGCATCGCCGACTACTACTCCGTCTTCTGCGTGACGGATCCCGAGTCGAAGTCGCGGCGGATCAGCGCCCTCATCGTCGAGAAGGACCGTCCGGGATTCGCGGTGAAGAAGATCGAGGACAAGATGGGGATCCGCTGCGTGCCGGTGGTGGAGACCCACTTCGACGCCGTGCGGGTCCCGGCGGAGAACCTGATCGGCGGCCGGTCGGGCCTCGGCTTCAAGCACGCGATGATGACCCTCGATCGGGCGCGGCCGGGGGTCGCCGCCCAGGCGGTGGGCGCGTCCCAGGGAGCTCTCGACTACGCGATCGTCTACGCGAACCGCCGCAAGCAGTTCGGCAAGCCGATCTCGAGCTTCCAGATGGTGCAGCAGATGCTCGCCGACATGGCGATGAAGACGGAGGCCGCGCGCTGGCTCGTCTATGCGGCCGCGGCCGCGATCGACGCCGGCGCGGAGGACATCAGCAAGCTCGCCGCCATGGGCAAGTGCTTCGCCGCCGACACGGCGATGCAGGTGGCGACGGATGCGGTGCAGATCTTCGGCGGCTACGGCTTCATGGAGGACTATCCGGTCGCCAAGTGCTTCCGCGACGCGAAGATCCTCCAGATCTACGAGGGGACGAACCAGATCCAGCGGCTGGTGATCGCCCGCGGCCTCGTGCGGGAGGCGGAGGCGCTGGGCCACCTGAACGACTACATCCCCGCCGAGGTGCAGCGGACGTACCAGGAGAAGGGAGCGGAGGTGGTGACGGGGTCGTGAGCCGCGGCCAGGTGCGGCAGGGCCACGAGGCCCGGATGGGGCGGGAAGGAACGGAAGCGGGATCGCACGTGGCGGTCGAACGCCGGGGTAGACAGGAAGGGCGAGGAGAGAGGGCCTCTGCCTCGTCGAGCCAGTCGTTCAGGTCGCGCCCGCCGCCTCCGTCCTCTCGGACCCCCGTAGTTCAGAGCTCCGAGAACCCCCAGTTCCAGAGGTTTGACGCATCCGTCTCCCCCACGCCCGAATAGGCACTCGCCTGTCCCACCGCGGCCCCGCCGTC
>JBFMCU010000065.1:1374-8973 GCA_040754415.1 Planctomycetota bacterium | reverse complement strand
CGGGGAGCGGCGCCGGCGCCGACCCCGGGCGCGGCGAGCGCCAGGAGGAGGGCGAAGGCCCCGGCGCAGGGCGGGAACCAGCGATGGCGGCCTTCGGGGCGCGGGGAGCGGCGATCGTCGAGCAGCCGCTCGATGCGCTGGGCGAGGCGCGAGCGCGGCGAAACGATCGCCGGCGCTCCCAACCCGCGGGCCCGCTCGCCGACGAGCCAGCGGGCGATCTCGGCGAGCGAGCTCGCGAGCGCCAGGCGGCGGCCGGTCCAGCGGACGGCGAGATCGTCGCAGAGGATCTCGGCCAGCGCGTGGAGATGCCGGCGCGCCACGCGGTTCAGGGGCTGGACGGCGAGCAGGCGCTCGAGCAGGGCGTAGAGGGAGAAGCGCGCCGCGTCCCGGCGCACGATGTGGCCGAGCTCGTGGGCGAGCATCGCCTCGATCTGGCCGGGTTCCAGGGCGGCGAGGGCCCGCGGCGGGAGGCAGATCTCGCGGCGGAGGAGCCCGAGGCTGACCGGGCCCCGCAAAGAGGGCGAGGTGCTCAGGCGCACGGGCGCGCCGAGCCCCGCCCGCCGGCGGAGCCGCTCGAGGATCTCGACCGCCAGCCCGCTTCGGAGCGGCGTCCGCCGCCGGAGGCGGAGCTCCAGGCGGATCCAGGCGGCGAAGAAGGCGAGAGACCCCGCCGCCGCGGCGATCAGGACGGCGGCCGCCAGCCCGCTCCGCCAGGGAAGCGCGGCCAGCCGAGCGAGCCGGCCGCCCTTCGCCGGGAGATCCGCGGGGGGGAGGCGGCGGGTCGCGCCGGGCGGAAGAAGGCTCCCAGTCGTCCCCTCGGCGCGCCGGAGGCCCGAGATCCCCTGGGCCGCGGCGAGGGCGCGCAGGATCACGACCGCCTGGACCGCTCGCCACTCCGCGGCGGTACGCACCCGTTCCGATGCGCTCGCCGCGCGGGGTGCCGCCGGAAGCGCGTCCGCCGGCTCCGTGGCGAGGGCCGCGGCCGGGGAGGTCGCCGCGCCCGCCGCGCCGGCCGTCACGCGCCAGCTCCCGCCGAGGGGGTCGATCCCGAGGCCGACCTGGAGGGTGGCGGTGGCGATTCCCGCCAGGAGCCCGAAGGTCCAGAGGCGCTCGAGGAGGCGCGGGGCGCGCGCCCCCCGCCCGCGCGCGAAGATCCAGATCCCGCCCAAGAGGAGGGTGGAATGGACGAGGTAGGTCCCGACCCACGCCAGGGCGAAGGTGGCGAGATCCGCGGCGCTCATCCCTCCCGTCCCTCCCGCTCCCGCGCGGCGATCAGGGCCCGCAGGCGCTCCAGCTCGCGCGGATCGATCTCCTGCTCGGTGAGGAGGTGGCCCACGAGCGCTCCTACGTCCCCCCCGAAGAGCCGTTGGGTGAGCTCGCTCACCATGGACCGGGTCACCTCCCGCTCCGAGACGCGGGCCCGGTAGACGAACTGCCGGCCGTCGGTCCGGTGGGCCACCACGCCCTTCTTCTCCAGCTTGGTGAGCATGGTGGCGATCGTGGTGAGGGCCCGCTCCCGCTCCCCGCGCAGGGCCTCGTGGACCTGGGCCACGGTGGCCTCGCCGCGCTCCCAGAGGACCCGCATGATCGCGTGCTGCAAGTCGCCGAGGTGGTGGGAGGGCTCCATGGCCAGGCGGGGGGCTCGACTATAGCGGTAATACGACCTCGGTAGTTGAAGGTTGGCCGGAAACGCGTATCACTTGCGCAAATCACCTCCCGCTCCCCCGAAAAGGCCCGCGGCGCCCCTCCCGGGTGGGACGGGCGCCGCGGCGCGCGCGGTCGGAGGCATCCGGCGGCCGGGCCCTCTCGTTCCGGCGCGTGGTCGGGGGAGCGTCAGTCGCCGCCGCCGGCGGCGGGGGAGAGCTCGAGATCGGGGGCGTCGTAGAAGCGATCCCAGGCCGCCACCGGGGCGGCCGCGTCCCCGCGGAGCGGGCGGGCGACGACGGCGTGGCGGGAGGAGACGCTCGCCTGCAAGGTGCCCTTGTCGTCGGTGCGGGTGCCCCAGCTCCAGGCCTGGCCCTCCGGAGACCACACCCAGACGCGCGAGGGGAGGTCTCCCTCCTCGCCGTCGGTGCAATGGATGCGGAGCGGCGCGCCGCGGGCGAGCTCGACGCTCATGCGGGGCCCGTTCTCGGCCGCCAGGGCGAGGGGGAGGTAGCTCTGGGTGAGGTCGACGGCCCGCAGGACGGTCGACTCCTCGGCGCCGAAGAGGTCGAAGCGGCCGTCCGGATCGGTGAGCTGGTAGCCGTTCCACTGCCAGCCCTCGGCGCGCTCGTCCCAGGCGCTCACGAGGATGCCGGAGAGGGGCTGGTCGCCCGGCCCGACGACGCGGCCGTGGAAGAGCGTCCCGCGCGGCAGGGAGAACGCGAAGTCCGCGCCTCCCGGCGGGATCTCCTGGTCGAACCGCCAGCCGGAGAGGTGGTGGCCGTCGTGGCCGACCACGCCGATGTGGGCCGCCGGCGGAGCGGGGAGGAGGGCCTCGCCCTCCTCGTCGGTGAGCACCCGCACGACGACCGTGCTCTCCTCGCCGGTCGCCCGGGCGTCGTAGGCCCGCACCTCCGCTCCCTCGATCGGCATGCCCATCTCGTCGGTCACTGCCACGTGGACCGGATGGGCCGAGGGAAGGGAGATCTCGACCTCGCGCCCCTCCTCCCGGGAGAGCGAGAGGCGCCACGCGCCGACCCGCCCGGATGCGGGAGCGGGGTGGGCGAAGAGGTGGAAGCGGGACGAGGCCTGCTGGAAGGCGAAGCGCCCGTGGGCGTCGGTGTGCGCCACCTCGAGGAGCGAGAGGCTCGCGGCGTCGAAGAGGGCGACGGGGATGTCCTCGACCGCCTCTCCCCTCCGGTCCAGCACGATCCCGGCGAGGGTGCCGGCCGGGGGCAGGTAGGCGCCAACCCCCGGCACGCCCATCAGGGCGATCGTCCCGAGCGCGACCATGACGAGGGAGGCCTTGGCCGGCGTCAGGAACGGCGATCGGCGGGAGCTCACCGCGCACCTCCCGCCGCCTCGCGCATCGTGCGCAGAGCGGATTCGAGCTCGCCGTACATCGTCGCGGTGCTCTCGGCCAGGATGAGCTCCTGCTCGAGCTGCGCGCGGAGGAGCTCGTCGGCGGCCTCGCGCTGCGGCGCGGGGGAGGCGAGGCGGCCGGCGGCGGCGCCGGCGGCGCTCGCGAAGAGGCCGGCGAGGAGGAGGAGGGGGACGCGAGAGAGGGGTCTTGCGTTCATGGGGATCGAGCGGGACGGGGGCGCGGGGATCCGCGCGCCGCGGAGGCAGTTTCGGTCGATCCCCGGCGCGGCTTGAACCGACCCGCCACCTTTCCCCCCCGCGCCGGGCCGGCGCGCCGGAGAGGGCGGAACGGCGGGCCGAACGGGCCGGGCGCCGAGACAAGACTTGCGTAAGGGCCCGCATCGTTCGCCGCGACGTCCGGGGCGGCGCGCCGATCGCTCGCCGCGGCCTCAGCGGTGGCGGTTCCGGCGCCCGCGCGTACCATTTCGCGCCCAACAGGCCCCCGCGCGTCCCGTAGTCCTCCGCTCCCCGGCGGCGCGCCGCCCGCCGCCCTCCCCCCCCTGGTTCCCTCTCTCCCGCCATGCCCACGACCTCCCCCCTGCCCCCCGTCGAGCTCGGCGACACGATCGCCCGCGAGAGCGCCTGGGTGGGCGAGATGAAGACCGCCCTCCACGAGGTGATCGTCGGCCAGGACGAGCTCCTGCACGGCCTGCTCCTGGCACTCCTCACCGGCGGGCACGTCCTCCTCGAGGGGGTGCCGGGGCTCGCGAAATCGCTCGCCGTCTCCAGCCTCGCCCACGCCGTCCACGGCAGCTTCGCCCGCGTGCAGTTCACGCCCGATCTCCTCCCCTCCGACCTCGTGGGCACGGAGATCTACCACGCCAAGGACGGGACGTTCAGCGCGCGCCAGGGACCGATCTTCGCCAACTTCGTCCTCGCCGACGAGGTGAACCGCGCCCCGGCCAAGGTGCAGTCGGCGCTGCTGGAGGCGATGCAGGAGCGCCAGGTGTCGATCGGCGGGGAGAGCTTCCCGCTGCCCCACCCCTTCCTCGTCCTCGCGACCCAGAACCCGATCGAGCACGAGGGCACGTACCGCCTGCCCGAGGCCCAGGTGGACCGCTTCTTCCTGAAGCTCATCCTCGACTACCCGAGCGAGGAGGAGGAGCTCGAGATCATGGCCCGCATGGCCACCACCCAAGCCGTGCCGGTCGTGCGGCCCATCGTGGACCTCGCCACGATCCTGCGCGCGCGGGAGCTCGTCGACCGGATCCACCTCGACGAGCGCCTGCGCCGCTACATCGTCCACGTCGTCAAGGCGACCCGCGATCCGGCCGCTTACGGGCTCCCGGAGCTCGCCAGCCAGATCCAGTACGGGGCGAGCCCGCGCGCCTCGATCTTCCTCGCCCTGTGCGCCCGCGCGAACGCCTTCCTCGACCACCGCGGCTACGTGACGCCGGGCGACCTGAAGCGCGTCGCCCACGACGTCGTGCGCCACCGCATCGCCCCTTCCTACGAGGCGGAGGCCGAGGGCCGCACCACCGACGACATCCTCACCCGGATCCTGGAGACCGTCCCCGTTCCCTAGCCGTGCGCGCCCGTCGAGACTCCGCGCCGTCGCGCCCGCTCCTCGCCCCCGACCTGATGGCGCGGGTGCGCCAGATCCAGATCCGCACCCACCGGCTCGTCTCGAGCGCCCTCCAGGGGGCCTATCGGTCGAACTTCCGGGGGGCGGGGATCGAGTTCGAGGAGGTGCGCCCCTACCTGCCGGGCGACGAGGTGCGCTCGATCGACTGGAACGTCACCGCCCGGACCGGCGCGCCGCACATCAAGACCTACAGCGAGGACCGCCAGCTCATCCTGCAGTTCCTCGTCGACACGAGCCGCTCCATGGACTTCGGCTGCGGCGAGAAGTCCAAGCGCGAGGCGGCCGCCGAGGTGTGCGCCCTGCTCTCTTTCGTCGCCGCCGCCCAGCAGGACCAGGTCGGGCTGACGCTCTTCGCCGCCGAGTGCGGGCTGCATCTCGCGCCCGATCGCGGCCACCGCCACGTCCTGCGCGTCGTACGCGAGGTGATGGCGGCCCCCGCCGGAGGGGCGGGCTCGTCGCTCACCGCGGTGCTCGAGCACCAGCTCCGCCGCCTGAAGCGCCGCGCGCTCGTGTTCCTCGTCTCCGACTTCCTGGGCGCCGCCGACGAGCCTTGGGACGGCGTCCTCGGGCGGCTGGCCCGGCGCCACGACGTGATCGCCGTGCGCGTCTACGATCCCCTCGAGGAGGAGCTGCCCCCCGCCGGCATGCTCCTCCTCGAGGACCTCGAATCGGGGCGCACCCTCGAGGTGGACACCGACTCCGCCCGGGTGCGCGCCGCCTGGCGCGACGCGGCCGCCGCCCGGCGGGCCGCGCTCCTGGCGACGCTGCGCCGCGCGCAGGTCGACCTGGTGGACGTGGGCACGACGGAGGACGTCGCCGATCCGCTGCGCCGCCTCTTCCACCTGCGCGCCCGGCGGGGCGGGAGGGGGAGCGGATGATCGCCGCCCTCCTCCTGGCCAGCCTCGTCCAGGGCGGGCTCGATCCGCTCGCGCCGCCCGCCGCCGCGGTGCGCCTGCGGGGGCCGGCGGCGGCCGTGGAGGTGGGGGAGCCCTTCGAGCTCGCGATCGAGGCCGCGCACGCGCCCGGGGCGGGGGGAGCGGAGCTCGCCGCCGGCGAGCCGGTGCTCGACGACTCGTGGGTGCTCCTGGCGACGCGCCTCGAGGCCGGGGAGCGCGCCACGCGGCGGATCTTCGCGATCGCCTCGCTCGAGGCTGGGGAGCGCGAGATCGTCGTCGCCGGCCTGGCCCCGGGCGAGGGCCGGCCGACGACGGCGGAGCGCGTCCCCGTCTCCGTCGCCGGCGTCCTGGGGGACGGCGAGGACGCCCCGCGGCCCCTGCGCGGCTTCCCCGCCGGCTTCGGGGCGGGCGAGGAGGAGGGCCGCGGTTCCGCGCGGACCCTCGTCGCCCTCGGCGCCGGGGCGGTCCTCGGCGCGCTCGCCTGGCGCCGGCGCGCCCGATCGGTCCGGGCGGCGCTTCCTCGGGATCCGCTCGTCCAGCTCGAGGATCTGCGCGCGGCGGCCGCGGTCGCGGCGGCGGATGGCGGGCGGACGCGCGAGCAGCACTTCGCGCTCACCGCGCTCCTGCGCGAGGCCGCCGATCTTCGCCTCTCTCGCGACCGGCGCGGCCGGACGGATGCCGAGTGGCTTGCCGAGCTCGCCGCCGATCCGGCCCTCGCCCCCGCCGCGCGCGAGGCGCTCGCCGCCGCGCTGGCCGCCTGCGAGCGGGTGAAGTACGGGGGCGAGACGCCGAGCCCCTGGGCCCTCGCGGCGACCTTCGAGCACGCCCGGACCGCCCTCGCCGCCCTCGCGGGCCCGGCCGGCGGCCTCCCCGCTGTCCTCGCCCCGCTGCTCCTCCTCGCCGGACCGGAGAGCGCCGCCCGGGGCGCCCTCCCGCTCGGCGGCGGCTACTCGTTCGCCGATCCCGCCTTCCTCCTCCTCGTCCCCGCCGCCCTCCTGGCCCTCGCCGCCGGCCGGATGCGGCGCGGGCGGGCGCGGGGGAGGATCCCCGTCCTGCCGGCGGGCCTCGCCCCCTCCCTGCGCCAGCGCCTGGCGTGGCTCCCGCTCGCCTTCCAGGCCTCCGCCCTGCTCCTCGCCATCGTCGCCCTCGCCCGGCCCCTGCGCGGCAACGTGAGCTCCGTCCAGGTCTCGGAGGGCGTCGACATCGTGTGCGTCGTCGACCGCTCGAGCTCGATGCGCTTCGACGACCTCGAGCCGGGCCGCCGGCGGCTGGACGTGGTGAAGGACGTGGTGGGCGACTTCGCGGGCCGGCGGATGACGGACCGCGAGGGGGCCGCGGACCGCGTGGCGCTCCTCACCTTCGCCAAGTACCCCCAGCTCCTCTGCCCGTTCACCCTCGACGCCGACGCCCTGCTCGCCCTGCTCGAGGGCGTGGACATCGTCAAGCACATCGAGGAGGACATGACCGCGATCGGCGTCGCCCTCACCAAGGCGGTGTCGCTGCTGGAGACGAGCGACGCCAAGTCGCGAGTGGTCGTGCTCCTGACCGACGGGGAGAACAACCTGAACGAGATCCCGCCCCGCGCCGCCGGCGAGCTCGCGGCCGAAGCGGGCGTGCGCGTCTACACGATCTATGCCGCCCGGTACGTGTACATGCACGATCCCTTCCGCGGCTACGTGCCGCGGCCGGGGGAGGCGGACACGAGCGAGCTCGTGGGGATCGCCGAGCTCACCGGAGGGCGGTTCTATCGGGCGAAGGACCGCGCCGGCCTCGAGGAGGTCTACGCCGAGATCGAGGCGCTCGAGCGCACGCCGCGCGAGGAGCGGCGCACCGAGGAGAACTACGACCTCTATCCCCTGTTCCTCCTGCCCGCCGCCCTCTTCTACGCGGCGGCCTGGCTTTCGAGCGCCACCTGGGCGAGGAGGATCACGTGATCGGCTTCGAGCTCCTCCGGCCGGCGTTCTTCCTGCTTGCGCCGCTCGCCCTCGTGCTCCTCGGCGTGGGGCTCGCGGGCCTGGCCCGCCGCCGGGCCCTTCTCGGGCGCTTCGTGGT
>JBFMCU010000065.1:0-1364 GCA_040754415.1 Planctomycetota bacterium | reverse complement strand
CCCCTCCCGCCTCGCCCGCTTCGCGCCCCTGGCGTCGCGGGGCCGGCCGCTCGTGCGCCTCCTTCTGGCCGCGACCGGCCTCCTTCTCCTCGCGGTCAGCCTGGTGGGCCCGGTGCGCGGCCACACGCTGCGCGAGACCTACTCCCACGGGCTCGACATCGTGGCGTGCCTGGACACCTCGCGCAGCATGCTGGCGCGCGACCTGCGGCCGGATCGCCTGGAGCGGGCCAAGCGCGAGCTCCGGGGGCTCTTCGACCTCCTCGCGGGAGACCGCTGCGCGATCCTCGCCTTCGCGGGCGAGGCGCGCGAGGTGGCGCCCCTCACCCACGACCTTCGCACGCTCGCCGCCCTGCTCGCGGCGGTGTCCCCTGCCGACAACCGCCGCGGCGGCACGGACCTCGCCGCGGCGATCTCCCGCGCCCTCGAGGTCTTCGATGGGCGAACCGGGGCCCACGAGGTGATCGTCGTGCTCACCGACGGCGAGGACCTCGAAGGGCGCGCGGCGACGGTCGCCGCGCAGGCGAAGGAGCGGGGGATCCGCGTCTTCGTCGTGGGGGTGGGGACGGAAGGGGGTGGGAAGATCCCCGTCGCCGACGCGAGCGGCAAGGAGACCTTCCTGCGCGGCCCGGACGGCGAGGAGGTCGTGACCCGGCTCGCCGGGGCGACGCTCGAGAACCTCGCCCGCGTCACGGGGGGCGAGTACCTCTCGACGGAACAATCGCCGACGCCCCTCGAGGACCTCTACCGCCATAAGATCAGCCGCATCGAGGGCCAGGAGCTCGTCGGCGGCAAGAAGCGCATCCCCCACGATCGCTACCAGTGGTCCCTCGTCCTCGCGCTCCTCTGCATGCTCGGGGAGGCCGGGATGCGCGAGCGGCGCGGACGGTCGCTGCTCGGGAGGCTCGAATGATGCGGATCGGAGCGTGGATCGCCGGTGCGGCCCTCCTGGCCGGAGGAGCGGGGCCGGACTCCGGGCCGGATCCGGCGGCCCGCCCCGGGGCGGAAGCCCTGGCGGAGATCGTCCGCCTCCGGCAGGACGGGAAGGGGGAGGAGGCCCTCGCCGCCGCGCGGGCCCTCCTCGCCGGGGCGGAAGAGCGCGGGCTCGGCGAGCGCCAGCGGGCGGCGCTCCACTTCGCCGAAGGGCTCCTGCTGGCGGAGCGGGAGGTCGCCGAACCCGACGAGCTCGCCCAGGCCCTCCCGCCGCTCGCCGCCGCGCGGGCCCTCGCCGGTCCCGGGGAGCTGCGGCTCGCGGCCGGCTACGACCTCGGCGTGGCGGAGCTCCGCCGGGCCGAGGGCCACCGCGCGCGGATCCCGGAGATCGCCGGGTCGAGCCTCGCGCCCCCTGCCGGGCCGCCGGCGGGGCC
>JBFMCU010000064.1:0-11617 GCA_040754415.1 Planctomycetota bacterium | reverse complement strand
GAACTCGCCGGCCACGAAGGCCCGCCGCAGCCCGCGGCGGAACACCTCCCGCGGCGGCGCGGCGGGGGGAGTCCGCGCCAGGAGGCGCTCGAGGGCGCGGTCGGCGTCGCGGGGGGAGTCCATCTGGACGGCGCTACGGAGGATCTCCTCCTCCCGTGACCCGGCGGGCCCCGCCGGGAGCAGGAAAGGAATGCCCCCCCTCGGGACCGAGGAGCGGGCCCAGGGCGGCCCGGAGGAGGCCGAGGCCGCGGGAGTAGCGCTTGCGCACCGCCGGCTCCTCCAGGGCGAGCATCGCGCCGATCGCCCCGAAGGAGAGCCCCTCGAAGGCCCGGAGGAGCACGGTCACCCGGATCCCCTCCGGCAGGGCGTCGACGGCCTGGCGCACCGCAGCCGCCGCCTCGCCCGCGAGCAGGCCGACGTCGGGGGCCGGGAGAAGGGCGGCGAGCTCGCTCTCCTCCTCCCCGTCGATCGGCGCCTCCCGCGCCGCGTCCTGGTGGCGCCGCGAGCGCCAGTGGTCGCGGATGCGGTTCGTGGCGATCGCGAACACCCAGGGCCGCAGGGGGCGGGCGGGGTCGTAGCCGGGAAGGGCGCGGTAGACCTGCAGGAAGACGTCCTGGGTCAGGTCCTCGGCGAGGTGCTCGTCCCCCACCAGGCGGCGGACGAGGCCGTGGACCCGGGGGAAGTAGAGGTCGAAGAAGGCCCCGAGCGCGGCCTCCTCCCGCGCCGGCAGGCGAGCGCGCAGGGCGGGGGGGAGCTCCGGCCGGGCCTCGCCCGAGCCGAGCTCCGCGCCCGCGATCTCCTCCTCTCCCGCCATCTCCCCCTACTCCGGGATGTCCACGCCGCGCTCGCGGGCGAAGGCGATCGCCTCCTCGTAGCCGGCGTCGGCGTGACGGGCGATGCCCGTGCCGGGATCGTTGGTGAGGACGCGCTCCACCGCCGCCGCCGCCTCGTGCGTGCCGTCGGCGACGGTCACCTGCCCGGCGTGCAGGGCGTAGCCCATGCCCACTCCGCCGCCGTGGTGGAACGAGACCCACGTCGCCCCGCTCGCCACGTTCAGCATGCAGTTCAGGAGCGGCCAGTCCGCCACGGCGTCCGTGCCGTCCTTCATGCCCTCCGTTTCGCGGTTGGGCGAGGCGACCGATCCGCAGTCGAGGTGGTCGCGGCCGATGGCGATGGGCGCCGAGATCCGGCCGTCCGCCACCGCGGCGTTGAAGGCCAGGCCGGCCTTCGCCCGCTCGCCGTACCCGAGCCAGCAGATGCGCGCCGGCAGCCCCTGGAAGGCGACGCGCTCGCCGGCGAGGCGGATCCAGCGCACCAGCGCGGCGTCGTCCGGGAAGAGCTCGCAGACGATCTCGTCGGTCACCGCGATGTCGCGCGGATCGCCGGAGAGCGCCACCCAGCGGAACGGACCCTTGCCGGCGCAGAAGAGGGGGCGCACGTACTTCGGGACGAACCCCTCGAAGCCGAAGGCGTCGGCCATCCCCGCCTGGTGCGCGTGGCCGCGGAGGTTGTTGCCGTAGTCGAACGTGTCGGCGCCGCGCGCCTGGAGGTCGAGCATGGCGCGCACGTGGTCCTTCATCGTGCGGAAGGCCTCGCCTTGGTAGCGCGCCGGATCGGCGGCCCGCAGGGCGAGGGCGCGCTCGTAGCTCATCCCGTTTGGCACGTAGCCGTGGAGCGGGTCGTGGGCGCTCGTCTGGTCGGTGAGCACGTCGGGGCTGATGCCGCGCTCGAGCAACCGGTGCAGGAGGTCGACGGCGTTGGCGACGACCCCGACCGACTTCGCCTCCCCCGCCTCCTTCCAGGCGAGCGCCTGGTCGATCGCCGCGTCGAGATCCGCGAGTATCCGGTCGCAGTAGCGCGTGGCGAGGCGCTTCTCGATCCGCTTGCGATCCACCTCCGCGCCGAGGAAGGCGCCGCCGTTCATCGTCGCCGCCAGCGGCTGTGCGCCCCCCATCCCGCCGAGCCCGCCGCTGACGACGAGCCGGTGGCGGAGATCGCCGCCGAAGTGCCGGCGCGCGGCGGCGGCGAAGGTCTCGTAGGTGCCCTGGAGGATCCCCTGGGTGCCGATGTAGATCCACGAGCCGGCCGTCATCTGGCCGAACATCATCTTCCCGCGCGCCTCCAGGGCGTGGAAGTGCTCCCAGGTCGCCCAGCGGCCGACGAGGTTCGAGTTGGCGATCAGGATCCGCGGCGCGCTCGGTGTCGTGCGGAAGATCCCGACCGGCTTCCCCGACTGCACGAGCAGCGTCTCGTCGTCCGCGAGGCGCCGCAGGGCGCGCACGATCGCCCGGAAGGACTCCCAGTCCCGCGCCGCCTTGCCGCGGCCGCCGTAGACGACGAGGTTCTCGGGATCTTCCCCCACCTCGGGGTCGAGGTTGTTCAGGAGGAGCCGCAGGGCGGCCTCGGTCTTCCAGCTCTTGCAGGAGAGCTCTGGGCCGCGGGGGGCGCGCTGGGGGCCGATCGGGATCGGAGCGGAGGCGGCAGGGGGCGTCATGGCGGCGAGGAGGGGAGCGGTGAAGTCGCGGCCGGAGAGGCAGAGAGGATAGAACCTACTCGGAGGAGCGGAAAGGACGGGAGGCGGACGCCTCCCCTCCCGTTCAGGATTCCAACGGCCCCACCGCCGCCTCGACCGCCTCGACGAGGGCGCCCGAGCGCACGAGCTCCCCGGCTTGCGCGAGGTCGGGGGAGAGGTAGCGGTCACGCACCAGGGGGGCGACGTGGCGGCGCAGGAGCCGGTAGGCGGCGAGCGCCCCCCGGCCGGGCGAGAGCTCGGGGCGGAACTCGCGGGCCTGGCCGGCGCAGAGGTACTCGATCGCCACGATCCGCTCCGTGTTCGCGACGATCGCGCGCAGCTTGCGCGCCGAGATCGTCCCCATGGAAACGTGGTCCTCCTGGTTGGCGCTCGTCGGGATCGACTCGACCGAGGCGGGATGGGCGAGGGAGCGGTTCTCGGCCGCCAGGGCCGCCGCCGTCACCTGGGCGAGCATCAGGCCGGAGTGCAGGCCGGGCTCGGCGGCGAGGAAGGAGGGCAGGTGGGAGAGGTCCGGATTCACGAGCTGCTCGACGCGGCGCTCGGAGACGTTGCCGAGCGTGCACAGGGCAATGGCGAGGTAGTCGAGGGCGGTCGCGATCGGCTGGCCGTGGAACTGCCCGGCGCTGATCACCTCGCCAGTGTCCGGGAAGAGGACCGGATTGTCGGTGACGCTGTTCATCTCCGCGGCGAGCACCTCGCCCACGTGGGCGAGCGCCGTCTTGAACGCGCCGTGCACCTGGGGGATGCAGCGCAGCGAGTAGGGATCCTGCACGCGGTCGCAGTCGGCGTGGCTCGCGAGGACCTCGGAGTCGGCGAGGCAGCGGCGCACGTTCTCCGCCGTGCGCGCGTGCCCCGCGTGGCCGGCGAGCTCGGCGAGGCGCGGGTCGAAGGGCCGCGCGCTGCCGAGGAGCGCCTCGATCGTGAGCGAGGCGACCGCGTCGGCGCCCTTCGCGAGCCGCGCCGCGCGCAGCCACGCCCCCGCCCCGATCGCCGCCATCACCTCGGTCCCGTTGAGGAGCGCGAGCCCTTCCTTGGCCGCGAGCGCGAGCGGCGCCTCGCCCAGGCGCGCCAGCGCGCGCCGCGCCGCCTGGCGCCGGCCGCCCAGCCACGCCTCGCCGTGCCCCATGCAGGCGGCGGCGAGGTGCGCGAGCGGCGCGAGGTCCCCGCTCGCCCCCACCGAGCCCTGTTCGGGCACCACGGGCACGAATCCGGCGTGGAAGAGACGCACGAGCTTGGCGACGGTCGAGAGCCGCACGCCGGAGTGCCCGCGCACCAGCCCGTTCAGGCGCAGGACCTGCACCGCGCGCACCTCGCCGGCCGGCAGGGGATCGCCGACGCCGCAGCAGTGGGAGAGCACGAGGTTCTCCTGCAGCGAGGCGAGATGGCGGCGGGCGATCGTCACGTTCTTCAGCCGGCCGAACCCCGTCGTGAGGCCGTAGATCGCCTCTCCGGAGCGCACCGCGCGCTCCACGAGCCTCCGCGCCGCGCGCACGCGCTCCTTCGCCGCCGGGGCGACGCGGAGGCGGAGCGGGCGCCCCTCGAGGGCGGGGAGCAGATCGGCGAGGGTGAGGGAGCGGCCGTCGAGGGTGAGCGTGGTCATAGGGGGCCCCGAATCAACGGGAGAACGCGGCGATCCGGGCGCGGATCGCCTCCTCGCGCTCGGGGCAGGCCAGACGAATGTACTCCCAGGCCTCCGAGGCGTTGTCGCTGACGTGCAGGAGGTTCGCGCGCCGGGAGGCGGGGAAGCGGCGGTTGATCTCGTCGCGGATCGCGCGCTTGCACACGAGCCGGCCGTTGTCCATGTCGGGGTAGCGGCGGCGGTACCGGCGGGTCAGGCGCGCGGGTCGGGGGTCGTGGGCGACGACGAGGACGGCGGGCGGCCCGCCGGCGGCGGTGAATCCCCCCCCCGGGGCCCAGTTCCCGCCCCGGGTGCCCTGGGCGACGCGCTCCACCTCCTCCGCGGCGAGCCGTTTCAGGTCGAGCACGGTGAAGCCGTGGGCGCGGATCAGCCCGACGAGCTCGCCCACCAGGTCGAGCTCGACCGCCGCCCGCCGCAGGACGAAGGCGGCGAGGCCCGCCGGCTCGTCCGGCGCCCGCGCCGCGAAGTAGCGCCGCCGCAGCCAGGGATTCACGCGGGACCACTTGCGCAGGGTGTCGCGCGGCGGGCGCCACCCCTGCGCGCCGAGGAAGTCGTCGAGCCCCTCCATGGTGAGGGAGGGCGCCCATCCGAGCGCCCGGGCCATCTCGCCGAGCGCCGCGCGGTAGTCGTGGCGTGGGTCCGGCCGCGGGCGCCCGCCGGGCGCCGCGGCGGGGAGCCCGCTCGCCGGCCCCTTGTGGTAGACGGCGTGGAAGGCGAGGCTCAGGAACGCGTGCTCGGGCGCGGGGACGCGCACGCCGCGCGCGTTCTCGCGGCTCGCGGCGAGGATCCGGTGCGCCAGGGCGGGCGGGTAGTAGCTCGCCCCCCGCCACTCGTGCCCTCCCGAGCCGTGGGCGGTGTAGACGTCGAGGGGGATCGTGCCGGGGCGCCCGCCGAGCGCCTCGCGGAGCCGGGCGAGATCCTCGTCGGCGACGAGGAGGTCGAGGTCGGCGCCGGGCGGGAGGTCGGGCAGCGCCTCGAACCACCGCAGGGCGGAGTAGCGCACGGCGCGCTCCTTCAGCCCGGCGAGGAATCCCGCCACGCCGAGCGCCTCGGAGAGGTAGAGCCTCGCCCGCGGCTTGGTGCCCCCGCGGCGGGGCTCGTAGACCCGGAAGCGGACGGCCCCCCCCTCGGGGGGGGGGGGGGGGGGGGGGGGGGGCGCGCGCGGGGGGGGCGGGGCACGTCGATCGTGCCCCGGGCCGAGAGGAGGCCGGCGAGGCGCCGCCGGGCGATCGCCGCGCGGGGGCGGCCGGCAGCGGGAACGAGGATCTGCTCCACGCCGCCGAAGGACCGCGCCCGGCGCAGCGCGCGCCCGGAATCCCCCGCCAGCACGAGGACCTGGGCGTTGTTCTTCCGCGCCTGCTCGTCGCCGTGCCAGGCGTGGAGCGCCGCGCCGGACCCCGCCGCGGTGCGCAGGGCGGGAAGGCGCTCCGGATCGGCGAGGCCGAGGTAGCAGGAGCATCCCGCACCGGCGAGCCACCGCGCCAGGTCGTTCGTGCGCGCGTCGCACTCGAGGAACCGCGTCGATTCGTCCCAGTCGAGGCGGGGATCGAGGGGGCGCCGGGCGCGGGAGCGCGCGCGGCGCACCTCCGGGAGATAGGCGCGCTCGACGTCGGCGAGCATGGCGGCCTCCGAGCGTTCCGCCTCCACGTGCGCGCGCGCGGCGGCGCCGAGGGCCGCGCGCCGCCCCGGATCCCGGACGAGCTCGCCGAGGCGCGCGGCGAGGGCCGCCTCGTCCCCGGCGGGGAAGAGGAGCCCGGTCCGGTCGTGCTCGACCAGGTCGGGGAGCATCCCCACGTCGGCGGCGATCGTCGCCACGCCCGCCGCCATCGCCTCGAGCGTGGCGCGGCTCGAGCCCTCGGAGCCGGTGCTCGCGAGCACGTAGACGTCGGCGGCCGCCAAGATCCCGGAGACGTCCTCGCGGCGGCCGAGCAGGTGCACGCGTCCCGCGAGACCGAGGGCGCCGGCGAGTGTGGCGAGCGCCTCGCGCTCCGATCCCTCCCCGGCGATCACCCCGACGACGTTCGCCGGCAGGAGGGCGAGCGCGCGCAGGAGGAGCGCCTGCCCCTTGACCGGCTCGAGGCGCCCCACGTTCAGGACGACGATCGCCCCGGGCGCGAGGCCGAGCTCGTTTTCGAGCTCCGCCCGCGCCGCCGCCCGCCGCGCGGGATGGAAGCGCGCGAGATCGACGCCCTCCCGCAGCGGGAAGATCCTTGCGCCGGGCCGGGACGCGTCGCGCAAGATCCCCTCGATGCGGGAGCAGGTGGCGAAGGTGCCGCCGGGGAGGCGGTCGAGGAGGCGGCGCGGGCCGTGGTCGCGCACGCTCTTCACGATCGAGCGCGTGCGGAAGAGGGCCGCCCCGCTCCCCGGGAGCGCCGCCGCCGCGACCCAGGTCTCCGCCGACTGCCAGGCGTGCACGACGTCCACTCGCTCCTCGCGCAGGCACCGGCGGATGCGCCACACATCGTGGGCGAAGGCCGCCGGGAAGAGGCCGTGGCGCAGGAGGAGCCCCTCGGCGCGCTCCACGCTCGTCCCGGCGAGCCGCGCCGCGAGCGCCGCTCCCGCCCGGGCTCCGACGATCACCCGATGCCCCGCCGCCGCTTGCCCCCGCGCGAGGGCGGCCGCCAGGTGGACGGTGCCGTTCCACCGCGTGAGCGAGCAGAGGTGGAGGATCGTGAGGGGGGCCATCGGGGGCGGGGATGATACGCGCCCGGCCCGCGCGGTCCTCCCGTCAGCTCCCCCGCGGATACTCCTTCCCCGCCCGCTTCCACTGCTCTGGGGTCTGGCCGTCGATCGCCTCGGGGGGCAAGGCGATCTCGCGGTGGGTCGTCGCCGACAGCACGAGGGAATCCTCGCCGAAGAGCGGATCCCCGTACCACGTCACCTCGAGGTGCCACTTGCCGGCTCGCAGGTCTCCGATCGCGAGGGGCTCGCTGGGCGGGAGGACGAGAGGATCGAAGGGCTGGCCGTCGATCAGGATCTCGACCGGCAGGCCCTGCCAGCGGTCGGGGAAGTCCACGACCAGGGTGGAATCGGCGACCTCCACCTCCTGGAGCTCGAGGTCGATCACCTCTTCGCCGGGGTGCACGAGCCGCCCCGCCCAGGTCTTGCCGTCGGGGCCCACTGCCTCCAGATAGCGCACCTGGGACACGTCGGCCCAGGCGGTGAAGGAGAATCGTCCCTCGTCGCCGGTCACCAGCTCCTGCGCCGCCGCCGGCAGCTCGGGCATCACCGCGGACTCCAGGAAGTAGCTCTGCTCGCGGAAGTAGCCCAGGGTCGCCCGCACGCGGTCGGGGGCCTCGATCTTCACCTGCGCGCCGGCCACTGGCTCGCCGTCGCGGAGGACGCGCCCCACGACCTTCGGCGCCGGGGTGAGGGGCACGGTGACCGTGCTCGGCCGCCCCTCGTGCAGGGTCACGACCTTCGCCGGCGCGAGGGCCCCCGGGCGGAAGGCGTGGAGCCGCACGACCCCGGCCGGCAGCCCGTCCAGGCGGTGCGGCCGGCCGGGCCACACCTCGATCGGGTGGATGCGGTGCCAGGGGTAGCCCATCCCCCGCTGGACCTGGGCCATGTCGGAGGTGTGCTCGAGCTGGGCCGGCAGGAGCACCACCTGCACGGGGCCCGGGCCCCCGACCTGGTCGGAGACGCTGATCGTCAGGGTCGCGCCGCGGCGCAGGGTAAAGGTCGCCTCCTCGGGCGGCAGCATCTTGCCCCCGGTGAGGGACACCGATTCCTTGTGCGACGCGTAGCCGAGGCACTCGATCTCGACGAGGACCGGCCCCGCGGCCACCGAGGCGAGGTAGAAGCCCCCGTCCGGCCCAGTGACGACCCGCGTGCCGTCCACGACGACCGCCGCCCCCTCGATCCCCTCTCCCTTCGTGTTCTGCACCCGCCCGGAGATCGCGGCAGGCCGCCCATAGCCGACGTTCAGGTGCGTCTCGCGGCGCTGGCGCAGCCGCACCTCGCGACGGGAGCCGAGGAGCCCCTTGCCCTCCACCTCCACGACGGCGAGGCCGGGGTAGAGATCGGAGGCCCCGAAGCGTCCCGTGGCATCCGTGTAGAGCACCCGGCCCGCGTTCGCCCCCGCCGCGAAGCGGATCTCGGCGCGGGCCCCGCGATCGTCCACCCCCGTGATCCGCCCCGTGAGCTTCGCGGTCGCCCCCGACCCGATCGGCGCGACGCCCGCCTCCGTCGGCAGGTAGTCCGCCTGGACCAGGGTGAGCTCGACCTTCACCGGCCACAAGACGGTCGTGACCAGGGCCTCGCGGCCCACGCTCGGCAGGACGGGGGGAGGGATCAGCTCGACCGGCCGCCGGGCGCCGCGCTCGGATTCGGCCCGCGCGGTCTCCGCCGGGGGGACGAGGGGGGGCTCCGGATCCGGGCCGGAGCGGCCGCCCCAGAAGAGGATCCCCCCCAACCCGAGGGCGAGGAAGAGGAGGACGAGGAGGGGGAGGGCGCGGCGGGAGGCGGACATCGGCGGCCGGAGGGGGGAGGAGGATAGCCCCGCCCGCCCGGCGGGTCACCGCGCGGACTGGCGGGAGGGTGGCCCCCCCGGCCGGCGGGTTCTTCCCGCCCGGGCCGGAATCACGGCGCGGGGACGAGCCCCGGCACGTCCTCGCCCCAGGCCGCCACGAGGAGCGCCCGGGCCCGCGCCAGCTCCCGGCGGGCCACGAGGAGCCGGCGGCCCCGCACCATGTCGTGGACCGCCTGGCCGAGCTCGATGATGTCGAAGTCGGGGCCGGCTCCCAGGCACGGGATCCCGGCCTGCTCGAGGACGTTCTTCGCGAGCGAGACGGCGACGTGGTCGACCCCTTCGAGAAGGACCGCGAAATCTGCGTCGACGGGTGTCATCGTCTCTCTCCGCGGAGGATTGTAGCCGGCACGAGGCGGAATGGACGGCGGGGAGACGGCGATCGCCTCCGAGGGGGCGGCGGAGCGGGCGGTGCCCGCCCGCGTGTGGGAAGGGGCGGGCCTGCTCACGGCGGGCCGCCTCTGGGCGGCGCTCTGCACGGGCGTCGTGCTCGTCGTCCTCTCCCGGCACCTGGCGGCGGAGGAGTTCGGGCGTTTTACCTTCTACCTCGCGATCCTCCTCCTCCTGGACGGGCTCGCCGACTTCGGCACCGGGGCGGCGGTGGTGCAGAGGAGCGCCAGCGAGCCCCGGCTCCTCGCGCCGGCCCTCGCCGCCGCCCGGCGCCTGCGGCTCGCCACCACGAGCGCCTGCGCCGCCCTCCTCGCCGCGCCGGCGCTCGCGCTCGGCGAGGCGGAGCCCGTTTGGGTGTTCCTCGTGGCGCTCTATCCCTTCTCGCGCGTCCTCGAGCTGACGAGCGTCGTCTTCCAGCGGGAGATGCGCTGGGCCGTGCCGGTCGGCGTGCGCGCCGCGACGGCGGGCCTGCGGCTCGCCCTCTCCCTCTTGCTCGTGCGGGCCGGCGTGGGCTCCTACGGCCCTTTCCTCGCCGCGCACGCCGGGATCCTGGCGGCGGGAAACGTCGCGCTCCACCTCCTCGCTCGCCGGCGCCTGCCGCCGCCCGCCGGGCCGGTCGCGCCCCTCGCCGGGTTCCTCGCCGCCGCGGCGCCCCTCGGAGCGGCGGGGGTGTGCCAGCTCGCCTACTTCCACGTGGACAACCTCTTCGTCCGCGGGATCGCCGGCGAGGTGGAGCTCGGCCGCTACAACGCCGCGGTGCGCCTGCTCTCGTTCGTCGTGATGATCGCCGTCCACGCCACGACCGTCGCTCTGCCCTGGCTCGCGCGCCGCCACCGGGCCGGGGAGCTCGCCGCGGCGACGGCCCGCCTCGGCCGGCCCCTCTTCCCGGCGGCGTGCGTCGGGCTCGGAGCGATGTGGCCGTGGAGCGGGCGGATCCTCGCCGCGTGCTTCGGCGCGGAGTTCGCCGCCGCGGCGCCGAGCCTGCGCTGGCTCCTCGTCGCGGGCGCCATCGTGTACGCCGGGGCGGGGTGGCTGACGGCGCTGGTGGCGGCGGGGCGCACGCGGGCGGTGCTCGTCCTCACCGCCGGCGCGCTCGCCCTGAACGTGGCGGGCAATCTCTGGCTCGTGCCGCTCCGGGGGGCGGAGGGGGCGGCGATCGCCACCGTGGCGACCGAGCTCCTCGTCACCGCCGGCGCCTTCCACCTCGTGCGGCGCGCGGGAGCCGTGCCCGCCGGCTACCCTTCCCTTTGGCTCGCGGGTCCGCTCCTGTTCGCCGCAGCGGCGTACCTCGCGGGCCGGATCGGATGACGCGGGCGGCGGAAGCGATGCGGATCGGGATCGACTACCGGCCGGCCCTCGTGAATCGCGAGGGGATCGGCCGCTACGTGCGGGAGCTCGTGCGGGGGCTCGTCGCGGTGGAGCCGGAGCTGGCGCTCGGTCTCTTCGGCTACACGCTCGCCGGCCGCCGCGCCCGGGCGGACGAGCTCGGGATCGCGGGAACGCGGGCGGAGCTCGCGCGGCTCCGGTTCCCCGCGAGGTGGCTGCCGGGGCTCTTGCGGCGGATCGGGCGGGGCGTCGACGATCTCGTGGGCGGCGCCGACCTCTTCCACCACACGAGCTACAGCGTGCTCGCCGTGCGCGAGGCCCGCGAGGTGCTCACGATCCACGACTGCGTCTACCTGCACGACGCCGACTACCTCGATCGCGGGGCCGCGGAACGCATGGCCGCGGCGATGCGGAGGGTCGTGCCGCGCGCGCGGCGGATCCTCGTGCCCTCGGAGTACGTCGGGGCCGAGGTCGTGCTGCGGCTCGGCGCGATGCCGAATCGGATCGCCGTCACGCCCCTCGGGAGCGATCACATCTCCCGCGCGCTCGCCGGGGTCGAGGTGCCGCCTCCCGATCCGCCGTACGTGCTCACCGTCTCGCGCGTCGACAACCGCAAGAACCACCTCTGCATGCTGCAGGCCTTCGAGCGCCTCGTGCGGGAGGGACTGCCCCACCGCTGGGTGGTCGCCGGCCCCCCCGGCTACGGATCCGAGCGCTTCGCCCGGGCGCTGGCCGCCTCTCCCGCCCGCGCGCGCGTCGAGTGGCGGCGCGCCGTCCCGGAGGCGGAGCTCCCGCGCCTCTACGCCGGCGCCGAGGTCCTGCTCTTCGCGAGCCGGAGCGAGGGATTCGGCCTGCCGATCCTCGAGGCGATGGCGGCCGGCACGCCGGTCGTCACGAGCGGCGTGGCGTCGATGCCCGAGGTCGGGGGCGACGCCGCGGTCTACGTCGATCCGAGCGAGGAGGAGGCGATCTTCGCCGGCCTCCACGACCTCCTGCGCGATCCCGCGCGCCGCCGCGACCTCGCCGTGCGCGGCCGCGCGCGCGCGGCGGCCTTCTCGTGGCGCGAGACGGCCCGGAAGACCGCCGCCGCCTACCGCGGCGCCCTCCGCCCGCCGTCCGCGGACGGCCCGCCCCTCCGGCGGGCGAAAATTAACAACCCCCCGGGGGGGTCCCAATAACCCCGCCGGGGGGGCGTTGGTGG
>JBFMCU010000063.1:0-14960 GCA_040754415.1 Planctomycetota bacterium | reverse complement strand
CCGCCCCGCGCCCGCCGGCGGCGCCGCCCGCTCCGCCCGGGTTCGATGCCGCGCGCGCGTGGCGGCACCTGGAGCGCCTCGTCGCGATCGGCCCCCGCGCGGCCGGGACGCCGGGGGGCCGCGCGGCCCAGGAGCTCATCGCGGCCGAGCTCGCCGCGCGAGGGCTCGCTCCGGTGCGCGAGGAGTTCGTCGCCGACACGCCCCTCGGTCCGCTCCCCCTCGCCAACGTGTGGGCGGAGGCGCCCGGCGCGGCGCGCCCGGGGGGAGCGCCCGCGCCGATCGTCGTCCTCGCGAGCCACTTCGACACCAAGCGCCTGCCCTTCGCCTTCGTCGGGGCCAACGACGGCGGCTCGGGCGTCGCGGTCCTGCTCGAGCTCGCTCGCGGCATCGCCGCCGACCCCGCGCGCCGAGCGGTGAGCTACCGCTTTCTCTTCACCGACGGCGAGGAGGCGGTCCGCCGCGAGTGGGTGGGCGACGACAACACCTACGGCGCCCGCCATCACGTCGCCGCTCGGCGGAGCGACGGCACCCTCGACCGCATCGCGGCCTGCGTCGTCCTCGACCTGGTGGGCGACCGCGACCTCGGCCTGATCCACGAGCTCGGCTCCTCGCCCGAGCTCGTCGCCCTCTTCTTCTCCGCCGCGCGGCGCATCGGTCTCGGCGCCGTGGTGGGAGCGGGCTCCCGCGAGATCGAGGACGACCACCTGCCCTTCCTCGCGGCCGGGATCCCGAGCGTGGATCTGATCGACTTCGACTTCGGCCCCCGCCATTCCTGGTGGCACTCCGAGCGCGATGTGCTCGCGGCCTGCTCCCCCGCGAGCCTGGAGGCGGTCGGCCGGATCGTGCTCGCCGGGCTGCCGGATCTCGAGGAGTGGATCCTCGCCCGCTGATCTACGAGGTCTACGGCAGGATGCGCTGCAGCCGCGCGGTGCCGGCCGCCGCCGAGCGGCCGACGAGGGCGATCTCCGCCCCCGGCTCCGCCTGCAGGACCAGCCGCAGCCCCCGCGCCGCCCCCCCGTCCAGATCGCCGGCGGCGATCGTGTCCGCCGCCCCCGGTGCAGCCGCGAGGACCCGGTACGCTCCCGCCTCGCCCTCCTGCACCGCGGTCGCCACGAGGCGGGCTCCCTCGAGGCCGAGCCGGATGCCGCCGCCCGGGGAGCGCTCCCGCCGGAGGGCGCTCCGGGTCGGCAGCCGGCCCGCGTTCGCCAGGCGCACGTCGAGCTGCCAGAGGCCGCTCCCCAGCGGGGCGAGGGCCTCCTCGACCAAGGTGACGCGGGGCAGGCTCGCGGCGAGCGACTCGACCTCCGCCACGCGGAGCGCCACCTCCTCGGCGAAGGCGGGGCCCGGAGCGAGAGGGCGCGGCAGGAAGAGCGTGAAGGCGAAGACCCCCTGGGCGCGGTAGGCGTACTCGACGAGCGAACCGCCCCCCCGCTCGCCGGCGAACCACGGCGCCGGCCCGACCACGCCCGCGAGCGAGCGATGGAGCTCGAGGTCGGCGGCGGGGATCCCCGGGGGCTCGGCGGTCCCCGGCCGGAGGTCCGGGGAAAGGGGGAGCGCGTCGACGAGCGCCACGAGATCGGGCCGCGCCGCGAGGAAGCGGGCGGTGGCCAGCGTCTCGGGCTCGGAGAGCGGGGTGTCGCCCGCCCCCGGGACGAGCGCGGCGGGCAGCCACCCCAGAGGGAAGTTGCGCCCGAAGCGCACCGGGCGCGGCGGGAGCGCCCCGGCCTCCTCCCCCACCGCCCGCGCGTCCGGATCGAGGGCGGGCAGGAGGTAGAACGCGACGTCGGAGAGCAAGCGGTCCGCCTCCGGATCCGAGCCCCGGCGCGCGGCGAGGTCCTCGGCCAGGGCGAGCGCGATCTCCGCTCCCCGGGAGTCGGGCCCACCGAGGTGGTCGACGACCGCCAGGCCCGGCTTCGCTCCCGCGGGGACGAGGGCGGCGTCGGTCAGCACGATCGCCACGATGCTGCGCCCGCTCCGGCTCACCCCCACCGTCTCCAGGCGGATCCAATCGGGGTGGCGCGCCACGAGGCCGGCGGCCGCCGCCTCGATCTCCTCGATCGAGAGCGGGCGATCGATGGGCGGCGGGGCCTGCCCCGCCGTCCTCGCCGCCAGCAACGCGAGGAGGCCGGCGCCCAGGGCGGCTCGACCGGCGGTCGGCGCGCCGCGGATCACGGGAGCCGGACCTCCTTGGCGACTTCCCCCACGAGGGGCGAGGAGACGAGGAGCCGAACGAGCGCCCCCGCGGGCGCGGTGAGGAGCCACTCGATCTCGGGGCCGGCCCCGCCCCCGGGGAGGTTCGCGAGCGGCGTGGCGGCCTCCCCGGCGACGAGCGCCGTGCCCTCCCCGAGCGCGAGCCAGAGCGATCCCCCGGGCTCCGGCCCCGCCCCGGCCGGCAGGCGGCCGGCGTTCTTCACCCGGGCCCGCAGGCGCACCAGGGCCCCCTCGCGGGCCGTCCCGCGAACCTCGATCTCCAGGCGCGGGAGCCCCGCGGCGACCGCTCGCACGAAGTGATCGAGCCCCTCGAGGGCGCGGGGCAGGGCGGAGGGCGGCGGGTTGTCGCGAGTCCGGGGCTCCCAGCCCCCGACGAGCGCCGTCCGGCCGTCGCCCAGGTCCACCGGCTGCCAGTCCACGAAGCCGATCCCCCCCTGGGTGTCGTCCAGCCAGCGGGCCCAGGCCCGCTCGCTCTCGACGAGCCCGGCGAGCGGATCCAGGTCGAGGGCCTCCCCGTGGGCGAAGGAGCCCTCCCGCACGCCGGCCTCGACCTCGGAGGCGCCCCGGCCGGCCGGCACCGTCGGGCCCCAGACCCCCACCTCCAGCGCCAAGACCCCCCGGGCGAGGTAGAGCCAGTCCACCGGGGAGCCGGGCCGCTCTTCCCCCCGGGCCTCCGCCAGGCGCAGGGGAGGCTGGGGGGGCCGGCCGGTCGCCGCGGTGAAGAGCTGGGTGAGCACGGCGAAGGCGGGCTCGTCCCCCGCGAGCGGGATCGCGCCCGCCATCCCCGCCACCCGTCCCCCCCGGCGGCCGCCGGGGGCGGCGAGCCGGCCATGGGCGCCCTGGAAGAAGAGGGCGGCCACCACCGGCCGGCCCAGGGCGAGATCCGCCAGGCCCCGGGAGCAGGGCTCGGAGAGCGGCCAGGGGCCCGAGGGCTCGCCGCTCCAGGGGCCCTCCCAGGCGAGGGGGAAGTTCCGGTCCAGGACCACGCCGCCCGGGCCATCCTCGTTGAAGAGCCCATCGCCGTCCTCGTCGCGGCCCTCGCGCCCCCGCCGGTAGCGCGGCGCCTCCCCGTCCCGCGCCGAGCGCAGGAAGCGGCGGTCGGCGGCGCGCACCCAGCGCCCCGCGGGATCCTCGACGAGCATATCGAGCACCTGTCCGTCGCCGTCGAGATCGTCGGGCCCATCCTCGTCGAGCCGGCCGTCGCCATCCTCGTCCACCGGCCGGTCGTTCCGGCCCTCGCCGCAGGAGGACCGGCGCCAGCGCTCCAGCCCGTCGGGGTTCGCCCAGGGAAGGGCGACGAAGGCCACGTCCTCCGGCATCTCGGCGGGAGCGGCGAGGAGGCGGCCGACGATCTCCACGACCGCCTCGCTCCCGGCGAGCGAGACGCCGTCGAGGCCACCGACCAGGAGGATCGCCCGGCGCGCGGCGAGGGGCAGCGGCCCCGGGGCGCCGAACTGGACGGCGAGGAGCGGACGGCCGCCCGCGCTCGCCACCCCGAGGTCGACGCGCTCGGCGAGCCCGCCGCCGAGCCAGGCGGCGAGCAGGCGATCGCCGTCCTCGGGCCCCCGGTAGCCCGACGCGGCGGGCGTCTCGACCGGCGGCGCCGGCGGCGCCGGCACCCCGGCCTCGTCCTGGGCGCCGGGGAGAGCGTTGAGGACCGCTCCAGCGAGGACCGCGGGGAGGAGCCCGGACCGCGCGATCCCCCCGGCGCGCGCGCCGCACCCTCGCCACGCCTCCTCGTCTCGCCTTCGCTCCCGCCTCATTCCTGCCCGTCCCGGCCCTCGGCCGCGCGGAGCATACCACCACCCCCCGCCCCGGCACCCACCCCCCGTCTCCCCGCGCGGATCGGCCAGGGAGAGAAGCCCATGGAAGGGGAAGGCGGGATTCCGCGGGCGCGCCCCGGCGGTTCCTATCCGGAGGCGGCGGGGACCGCGGGCGCGAACGGCTGGAGCTCCACGACCGGGAGGTCCTCCGCGGCCTCCTCCCCCGCCGGTCCGCCATCCGCGGCGGAGGGGACCTCGTCCAGCCCCCCGTTGCCCCCCGGGGAGCCGGGGGCGGGGGCGGGCTCCAGCGCCAGCCCCGCGGCCAGCGAACCGGTGGCGTCGGGGACGACCTCATCCACGTCCGCGAGCTCGACGCTCACGACGTGGGAGACCCCGCGCACCGCCATCGTGATGCCGTAGAGGACGTCGCTCGCCGCCATCGTGCCCTTGTTGTGGGTGACGACGACGAACTGCGTGTCCCGCAGAGCGCCCTTCAGGAGGGAGAGGAAGCGGCTGATGTTCGCCTCGTCGAGGGCGGCATCGACCTCGTCGAGGACGCAGAACGGGCTCGGCCGCGTGCGGAACACGGCGAACAGAAGGGCCAGCGCGGTGAGGGTGCGCTGCCCGCCGGAGAGCGCGCTGATCGGAAGCGTCTCGCGGCCCGGCGGCCGGGCGGAGATCTCGACGCCCGCCTCGAGGACGTCGTCGTCGCCGACGAGCGCGATGTCCGCCTTCCCGCCTCCGAAGAGCTGGCGGAAGATCGCGTGGAACTCCCCGCGCACCGCCGCGAAGGTCGACTCGAACAGCCGCCGGCTCTCCTCGTTCAGCCTCTCGATCGTGCCCGCGAGCGAGCGTCTGGCCTCCGCGAGATCGCGCCGCTGCGCCAGCAGGAAGTCCAGGCGCGAGGTGACCCCCTCCAGCTCCGCCACGGCTTCCACGTTGACCGGGCCGAGCTTGTCCATCCGCTCCCGCAGCTCCGCGACCGCGGCGGCCAGCGCCTCGAGCGCGCCCGGGGCCGCGAGCTCCTCCACCGGTGCGAGATCGTCGAGGAGCGCGGCGGCCGCGATGCCGAAGTCCGCCTCGGCCCGCCGGCGGACCTCGTCGAGCGCGAGCGCCCGGCGCTGTTCCTCCAACCGTCTCTCGGCGAGCTCGCCGAGGAGCGCTTCGAGCTCGGCGGTGATCGCTTCCCGGCGCCGCCCGAGCTCCTCGATCGCCCCGCGGCCCTCCCGCTCGCGCCGGCGCAGCTCGGCGAGGCGTTCCTCGAGCTCTCCCCGCTGCGCCAGGATCGCGGTCCGCTGGGCGGCGAGCGCTTCGGCCTCTTCGCGCCCCCGCGCGGCGTTCGCCGCGTGGTCCGCCGCGAGCTCCCGGGCGCGCTCGAGCTCGGCCTGGAGATCGGTCTCGACGCGCGCGAGCTCCGCCCCCCGCGCCCGGGCGGCCTCCCGCCGCTCGCCCACGCCAGCCGCCTCGACCCGCGCCTCGGACTCCTCGCGCCCGAGGGTCTCGACCTCGGTCTCCAGGGCCGCGCGGCGCTCCTCGGCGCGGCCGAGCGCGGCGCTCGCGAGCTCGAAGCGCTCCTCGAGCTCCGCGCCGAGGCGGCGGGCCGCCGCCAACTCCTCCTCCGTCCGCCGGCGCTCGCCGTCCACCTCCGCCGCGGCGTGGCGGGCGAGCGCGAGGGCTCCCTCGAGGTCCGCGCCGCGCGCGCGGGCCGTCTCCAGGGCGCCCCGGGCCTCGAGCCGCGCCGCCGCGGCGCGCGCGATTCGCCCGCCGCGGTCGGCGAGGTCGGCCCGCGCCGCCGCCGCCGCATCCCGCGCCTCCTCCAAAGCCGTCCGAACGCCGAGAAGCTCGGTCATCGCCGCCACGCGGCGCACTTCCAGCTCGGCGGCGAAGGAGCGGCGCCCCACCGCGCCCTGCACCGTCTCCGTGTGCCCGCCGGCGAGCCCGCCGGCGTCGACCACATCGCCGTCCTCCGTCGCGAACCGCAGGGTCGGGTGGAGGGCGGAGAGCTCCACGGCCCGGGCCAGGTCCGCGACGAGGACCACGTCCCCGAGCAACGTGCGGCCCAGGGCGGCGAAGCTCTCGTCCGCGCGCACGGCGTCGAGGAGAGGCCCCACGACCCCCGGGGCCGTTCGGAGGGCGGCGGGAATGGCGGGCGGCTCCGCCCCGAGGAGGCCGGTGGAGAGCACGAGATGGACCCGTCCCTCCTGGCGCTCCTTGAGCCAGGAGAGGATCGCCAGGGCGTCGGGAGCCCCGCCGACGACGAGGGCCTGGGCTCGCAGGCCGAGGACGGCATCGAGGGCGCGGGCGTGGCGCGTGTCGGTGCGCAGGTGGTCGGCGAGCAGGCCGGCGATCGCACTCCGGAGCGGGGGGCCTTCGCCGGCCTCGCCCGCCTCGAGGACGCGCCGCGCGCCCTCCTCCAGCTTCTCCCGCTCCCGCTGCCAGTCCAGAAGGGCCTCGGCGCGGCTCTGCAGGCGCGCCGCCTCGAGCTCGAGAGCCCCGTGACGCTCCTCCAGGGCCCGCTCTCGCTCCGCCGCCACGAGGTCGGCCGCCGCCGCCGTCGCGCGCTCCGCCTCGTGCCGCGCGAGCTCCTCCTCCGCGCCCTCGAGCGCGGCCCGGGCCGCCTCCTCCGTGCTCTTCGCTTCGGCCGCCTGGTCCTGGGCGTCGGCCTCGCGGTCCGCGGCGCGCCGGAGGCGCTCGCCGAGCGGCGCCAGGGCCTCGGCCAGGTGCTCGATCTTGTTCCGGGCGCTCGTGCGCGCGTGCAGGAGGCCGAGGACGCGCTCGTTCTCCGCCTCGGAGGCGGCCCGGGCCTCCCGGCAGGCGCTGCGCACGTCGCGGAGGGCGGCGCCGAGATCCCGCTCCCGCGTCCCCGCCGCGTCCGCGTCGGTCTCCAGGGCCGCCAGGCGCCGGCCGAGCTCGTCGCGCTCGCGGCGGCGTTCTTCCCCGCGCCGGGCGAGCTCGGCCGTGCGGCGCCCCTCGTCGGCGGCGGAGGTCTCCCAGGCGGCGACCCGCGCGAGGAGCTGGGTGCGCCGCTCGTCGCGGGCCCGTACCTCCCCGGCGAGGTCCGCGGACTCGGCCGTCCCCCGCTCGACCTCGCCGGCCAGAGCCGCCTGCTCGCGCTCGCGAGCCGCGACGTCCTCCTCGGCGGCGGCGCGCCGCGCGCGGTGCGCGGCCAGGCACTCCTCGCCGGCGGCGAGCGCGGCGCGGATCTCCCCCACCTCCCGCTCGAGGCGGTGGGCCTGGTGGCGGGCGAGCGAGAGTCCGTCCACGCGCCACGCGTCGCGCGCCTCAAGGAAGCGGCGCGCGCGGCCCGCCTGGATCTTGAGGGAGCGCTGGCGAGTCTCCAGCTCCCCCACCACGTCGTCGAGGCGGACGAGGTCCGCCTCCACCCGCGCCAGCCGGGCCTCCGTCTCCCTCCGGCGCGCCCGATAGCGGCTGATCCCCGCCGCTTCTTCGAAGATCGCCCGCCGGTCGAGGGGGTTGGCGGAGAGCACGCTGTCGATCTTGCCCTGCTCGAGCACCGAATAGCCGCGGCTGCCGAGCCCCGTGCCGTAGAGCAGGTCGCGCACGTCCTTCAGCCGCACGCGTTCCCCATCGATCAGGTACTCCCCCTCCCCGCCCTTGTACACGCGGCGCGTGATGTGCACCTCCGCGCCCCGCGCGGCCAGCGTGTCCGAGCGGTTGTCGAGGACCATCGTCACCTCGGCGACCGCCATGGGCCCGCGGGAGGCCGAACCCTTGAAGATCACGTCCGCCATCTCCTCCCCGCGCAGCGAGGAGGGCCGCTGCTCTCCGAGCACCCAGCGGATCGCATCGACGACGTTGCTCTTGCCGCAGCCGTTCGGCCCCACGATCCCGGTGAAGGCGTGCGCGAACTCCAGGACCTTGCGGTCCGCGAAGGACTTGAAGCCGAAGAGCTCCAGACGGTGCAGGCGCATGGGGCGGGCTCGGGAGGAAGCGGCGGGGATTCAGACGAGGGGCCGCGGCGTCGAGGCGAGGGCGGGGGCGCCCGCGGGCGGCGGGACGGGGAAGAGCTCGAGGGAGAGCTCGCCGGCCTGGGCGCGGCGGCGGACCTCGAAACGGCGCCAGGCGGCGAGGTGGGGATGCGGCTCCTCCACCCCGGGGGAGAGGGGGAGACCGGCGAACGAGAGGGCTCCCACCGGGAGCGTCTTCAGGACCTCCGCCTCGGCCCGCCCTGCGGCGCGGGGCAGGGCCCGCTCGGCGGCGGGGGAGAGCGCGAAACCGGTCGAGTACGGGCGGGGAGCCTCTCCCGCCTCGGCCGCTCCGAAGAGGAGGCCCTGGCGGGCCCCGGCCGCCCGCGCCGCGCGCCCGTCGATCCAGGCGAAGCGCGCCGCGGCGCCCTCCCCGAAGAACGGGCAGGGGGAGACGGTGGCGGCGCCGCCCAGGGAGAAGCGGCGGGCCGCCTCGGCCAGGAGCCCGAGGAGCCGGGCTCCCTGGTCCGCGTCGATCGCCCCGTCGCCGAGCGCGAAAAGGGCCTCCCGCAGCCCGACCGGCACGATCGCGTAGGAGACCCGCGCCCGCAGCCCGGCGAGGGCCTGGCCGAAGGGGGCGCGCTGGAAGCTCTCCAGGCTCCGGGCGAGCGCCAGGGAGGCCTGCACGAGCTCCGCGAGGCCCACCTGGACGATCTCCTCGCGCCAGGAGCCGGCTCGGCGCGCCAGGCGCGGGAGGTTCAGCGCCACGGCCCCTCCGCAGGCGAGCGCCCCGCGCTCGCGGTGGCGGCGGTGGCAGCCGGGGCCCGCGAAGCGCTCTTCCTCCTCGCCCCAGGTGGGGATGAGGCTCCCCTCCGCCAGGAGGCGATCGAGGACGCCGGCGAGGTCGGGCCGCCCGCCCAGGACCTCCTCGAGCTCGTGGCCCTCGAGGAACAAGCGCGGGGCGAAGGGGTCCGCCGGGAGCTCCCCGAGCTCCTCGACGAGCCGGCTCGTGAAGGAGGGGAAGCGAGCGCCCCGGCAGGCGAGATCGATCGCCACCCCTGCGCCCCGGGCGACGGCCTTCAGGCCCCCGAGCCAGGCCGCGAGCCCCAGGGGGCTCCCCCGCCGGGTGGCCCGCAGGAGGGGCGCGAGGGCCGTCCCCGGCTCCTCCAGGACCAGGACCCGGGAGACGCCCCGGGCTCGCCGCGCCACTTCGTCGAGGAGGGCGAAGGCATCGGTCAGGGGATCCCCGCCGGCGGCGAGGAGCTCGGCCTCCACGCTGAGCGAGAGGGGCAGGTGGGGGCTCTCCAGGCCCTCGACCGAGAGGTCCCCGAGGCGGTGGAGCTCGGCGGCGTCCTCCGGCAGGACGTCTTCCAGGGCGTAGCGGGCGAGGATCTCTCCCGCCACGAGATCGCGGACGGCCGGTCCCATCGCTCCCGCCTCCGGGGCCTCCCGCCAGGGGGCGAGGGGGTGGCCGGCGAGCACCCCGCGCAGGGCGGGGCGCGCGAGGCCGACCAGCCCCTGGCGGCGCAGGGCGCGGGTCCACCCCCGCTCGAAGAGCTCGGAGAGGACGAGCTCGCGCACCAGCGAGGTCGTGATGCGGCGAAGCCCGGAGGAGAACACGCGGGCCTCCACCGCGGCGGCGACCTCCTCGGCCGCGGGGCGCGGCAGCTCGGCCTCCTCCATCAGGCCGGCCACGATGCGCCCCTTGCTCCAGGGCGACACTCCCTCCATCTCCCGCACCCGCATCGAGCCCTGGCGCGGGACCTCGCCGGCGTGGACCTGGAGGGCCTCCCGGATCCGCGCGCGCCGGTCGCGGTAGAGGATGTAGGCCTTGGCAGCCTCGGGAGCGCCGAGCTCCATGAGCGCCTTCTCCACGAGGTCCTGGATGTGCTCGATGTGGGGCACGGCGCACTCCGCGTCCCCCGCCGCCTCCTCGTGCAGGGCGAGCTCGACGACGCCGGCCACCTCGGCGGCGAAGTCGGGATCGCTCGCTCCGACCGCCGCCAGGGCCGCGGACACCGCCGCGCGGATCTTCCCGGCGTCGAAGGGCACCTCCCGGCCATCGCGCTTCTGGACGCGGCGGACCCGGCGGGCCGCGCGCCCCGCGGCGGCCGGCCGCCGCACCGGAGCGCCGTAGTCCCCGTCCCGTCCCTCGCCGTTCTCGACCATGCCTTGTCCGCCCCGGCCCGCCCCCCCGGAGAGCGGAACGCCCGGCCTCGCCGTGCTCACGCGCCGGGTCCTCGGATCTCCACCCCTTCCTTCCCGAGGATGGGCCGGAGCTCGTCGAGGAACTGGCTCACGTCCTTGAACTCCCGGTACACGCTGGCGAAGCGCACGTAGGCGACCTGGTTCAGATCCCGGAGCTCGTCCATGACCATGCTCCCGATCACCGCGCTCTCCACCTCGCGGTCGTACTCCTCGTGGCACTTCACCTCGATCCGGCTCGCCACCTCCTCCAAGGTCTCCAGCGGGACATCGAGCTTCTCGCAGGCCCGGACCATCCCGGCCAGGATCCGGCTCTGATCGAAGCGGACCCGCTCCCCGCTCTTCTTCACCACCCGCAGGGGCGTGGTCTCGATCCGCTCGTAGGTCGTGGTCCGCAGGAAGCAGACGAGGCACTCCCGGCGCCGGCGGATCGCGGTCCCGTCGGCCGAGGCCCGCGAGTCCACCACGCGGTCCTTGTCCGACTTGCAGCGGGGGCACCTCATGGCGTCGCGACGGACACTCCGGCGCCCGAAGAGACCACTCCAGATCTAGTGTGTCAACGCCGCGGGGCGTTTCCCTACGCCACCGGTGGGGGTCGCGCAGCCGGCGCGGCCCCGCGGCAGCCCGGCGCCTACTTCCCGATGCAGAACCGCGCGAAGATCCGATCCAGGACGTCCTCGGGGCTCGTGTGCCCCGAGATCCCGTCCAGCGCGTCCGTGGCCTCGCGCAGGGTGGCCGCCGCGAGGTCGAGCGGCGCGCCTTCCACCAGGAGGCCGCGCGCGCGCTCGAGCGCCTCCGCCGCCTCCTCGAGGGCGCGGTGGTGGCGTGCGAAGAGCTCCCGCGCACATCCCGCCCCCTCCGCGGCCCCCGGATCCGGCCGGCTCAGGACTCGCTCCACCGCCCGGGCCAGCCGGGCCAGACCCGTGCCCCGGAGCGCGGAGGTCGCCACCGCGCCGGGGGGGACCTCCGCCCCCGGCGCCAGGTCGGCCTTGCTCCGCACGCCTAGCACCGGGGAGAGGGGCCCGGGGCCCGGGGGTCCCGCGGGGGCGGAGGGGTCGCCGAGCGGGGTGACCCAGAGGAGGAGGGCCGCCGCCTCCCGCTCCCGCCGCGCCAGGGCCTGGGCCGCGGCCTCGACCCCCCGGGCCCGATCGTCCAGCCCCGGCGAATCGAGGAGGAGGCAGGTCATCCGGGGGAGCTCCCAGACCGCCGCCAGGGGATCCCGGGTCGTCCCGGCGTGCTCGCTCACCAGCGCCCCGACCGGGGGCCGCGCGAGCGCGTTGAAGAGCGCGCTCTTGCCCGCGTTGGGGGGTCCCCAGAGGAGCACTCGGGGCAGGGCGCGGGGGGCCTGGCGGCGCACCTCCCACCCCCGGGCCCCGGCCAGGGCTTCCGCGGCGGCGGCGGACCGCAGGACGAGCTCGGCGGCCGGCACGTGGGCGCTGTCCGTCTCGTCGAAGTCCAGGCTCGCCTCGACCAGGGCGCGGAGCTCGGCGAGCCCGGCCCGCAGCTCCTCCACCCGGGCGGCGAGCCCGCCGGCGAGGAGCCCGGCCGCCGCGCGCCGCTCGGCCTCGTCGCTGGCCGCGATGAGCTCGAGCACGCCCTCGGCGCGGGTGAGGTCGAGGCGGCCGTTCCGGAACGCCCGCCGGGTGAACTCCCCCGCGGTGGCGGGCACCGCCCCCCGCGCGAGGAGGCGCGCGAGGGCGGCGGCGAGCAGCGGGGAGGCGCCGGGGAGGTGGAACTCCGCCACGTCCTCGCGCGTGTAGGAGCGCGGGGCCGGCATCCAGAGGAGGAGCGCGGGCTGCCCCCCCCGTCCATCGTCGAAGCGGCCGGCTCGGACCCCGCGGCGGGGCGGGGTCCTCCCCTCCCCCGCCGGCCTGAAGACCGCGGCCACGAGCTCGCCGGCGGCGGGCCCGGAGACGCGCAGCACGCCCCGCCGGCCCGGGCCGGGGGGCGAGGAGATCGCGGCGATCGTGGCCGGGGTCCCGCTGGTCCCTCGCCGGGGCTCGTCACCGCCTCCGCTTGCGCTGCTTCTTCGATTGCAGCCGATGGGCATTGCGCATCGCCTCCACCCGCCGCACCTCCTGGCGCTGCTTCTCCGCGATGTTCTGCAGCGCGCCGCGGAACGGCCCGCAGCCCCGCCGCTCCTTCGTCACCTTCTCCGGTTCGGCGTCGTCGATCGGCCAGAGCTTCTTGATGACGCGCTGCTCGACGATGCCCAGCGTGGACTGCGTGATCATGTAGAGCGAGAGCCCCGCCGCGTACGTGTAGAGCAAGAGGCCGAACACGACCGGCATGAACATCATCATCTTGTGCATGCGCCTCGCCTGCTCGTCCTGGGGTTGGGGCATGCCGCGCTGCTGGAGGATCCAGAGCACGACCATCAGGAGCGGCAGGAGGTTCAGGTACGTGAGATCGAACCGAGTGACGAGGAGCGGGATCTCCCAGTCGAGGCGCAGCAGCCGGTCGGGCCGCGACAAGTCGTCCATCCACCCGAAGAAGGCGGCCTGGCGGAGGTCGAAGCTCGTGCGCAGGGCGCTGAACAGGCCGAAGAAGATCGGGATCTGGAGGAAGATCGGCAGGCAGCCCCCGAGCGGCGGGAAGGCTCCCTCCTCCTGCATGATGCGCGCCTGGGCCTCCCGCAGCTTGGCCGGGTCGCCGGCGTAGCGCTTCTTGATCTCCTCGAGCTTCGGCTGGACGCGCTTCATCTTCTTCGCGTAGCGCGCCATCGCCGTCTGCGAGCGGCGGTTCAGCGGGAAGAGCGCGATCCGCACGCAGATCGTGAGCAGGATGATCGCCACGCCCCAGTTGCCCACGAGCCCGTGGAAGAAGCCGAGGATGGCGAGGAGGGCGCGCCCGATCGTGGAGAAGGTGGAGAGGTCCTTGTCCAGGACGAGGCGGTGCGGCGCGAAGTCCGGGACCATGACCGCGGGGTCCTTCGGTCCGGCGTAGATCGTGTACTCCCACGTGCGGCTGCCGCTCGCGGGGACGTCGAGGTCGAGGAGGATCTTCGTCGCGATGAACTGCGCGGGCTTGCCTCCGAGGACGGCCGCTGGCTCGAGCACGGGTTCGTAGCGTGCGCTGAGGAGGGAGCGCCCGGCGGGATCGGAGTCGCGCAGGAAGAAGGCGAAGTACTTGTTGTGCACGCCGGCGAAGGCGAGTCCTCCCCCCCCGGCGTTGAGTCGATCGCCCTCCGCCTCCGCGCCGGCCGCGGACTCCCAGTCGAGCGTGTAGTCGTCGCCGTCGCGGCCCACCGCCGCCGCGCGCGGCTCGGCGTAGAAGCCGTCCCCGAGCTCCGCCGGCACGCACCCGGCCGGCGTCAGGACGAACTGATGGCGCCCGGCGAGCGCGGCGGCCCCCTGGTTCTCGATCGTGAGCGAGAGCCGCAGGTGCCAGGTGCCCGGGACGGCGGTGATGCGCTTGGCGAAGGCGAGGCCGTTGCCCGGCGCGTAGGTGAACTCCACGCCGGGTTCCGGTCCCTCGATCTCGCGCGCCCGCCAGAGGACTTCCCCCAGCCCCGCCGGGCCGGTGAGGGGCAGACTGGAGGGAGTGGGCTCGAGGAGCAGGGATCCGGTCTCGCCCGCCGCCGCGGCGACCGGCCGGAGCAAGGTCAACCAGTTCTCCGCGCGGGCCTGCGCCGCCTCGTCGAGCCCGGCCGCGACGTAGTAGTCGCGGAGCTGGGCGGCCGCGAGCCGCCCGCCGCGGTTCGTGAACACGAGATGGAACCGACCCGGATGGAGCTCCCCGTTCTCCGCTCCCGGCGGGCCGGTGTCGATCTCGATCGTCTCCTCCGCCGCGGCGGCGATGGCGGGCGGGCGCTCCTCCGCCGCCGCTGCGCCGGCGCCCGAATCGGCGCTGGGTCCGCCCGCCGGGGCGCTCGGCCCCGCCTCCGCCGCCGGCTCTTCGCCGGGCGGTGGGGCCTCCTCCCGCGGCTGCAGCACGGACCACGCGAAGAGCACGAGGAAGGAGAGGAAGAGGGCGAGCGGCAGTCTTTTTTCCACCGCTACCTCCCGGCGTAGAGGCGGTCCGCGAGGTAGCCGGGCAGCTCGGGCACGGCGCGGATCGCCGCGGCGGCCGCCTCGACGTCGTACTCGAGACGCACGAAGGTGACGTGGCGGCCGTCGAACAGGACGTACGAGAGGCGGGGATCGCCGTCGCGGGGCTGGCCGATGGCTCCCACATTGATGATCACGCGCTCCGCCGGGTCGACGCCGAGATCGAAGGGTCCCTCGGTCCCGCGCGGCCGGTAGAGGCGGTGGTCGGCGTAGTACACGGCGGGCACGTGGCTGTGCCCCACGAAGCAGACCCGCTGCGTCAGGCGCGCGAAGTTGGCCCGCGTCTTGGCCTCGTCCTGGATGTCGCGGGGCACGATGTACTCGCGCACCGGATCCCGCGGAGAGCCGTGGGCGAACATCGCGACCCCATCGTCGAGGGACGGCTCGAGCTCGCCCAGGAAGTTCCAGTAGGCGTGGCTCTGGCGGCGATCGTCGGCCGAATTCAAGGCCTCGCGCGTCCAGTCGAGGGCGGCGCGGGCCTTGGGATTGAAGTCCTCCGCCGAATGGAGCAGGGCGTGCTCGTGGTTCCCGAGCAGGCAGAAGCCCGGCGCGAGCTCCCCGAACTCCGCGGGGGGATCGGGGTCCGGAACGCAGAGTCGCATCACGAGGTCGAGGTTGTGGCGGGGGCTCGCTCCGTACCCGATCACGTCCCCCAGACACACGTAGCGGCGCGCGCCGCGGCGGCGGGCATCGGCGAGCGCGGTCTCCAGGGCCGGAGCGTTGGCGTGGAGGTCCGAGATCAGGGCGGTCAGGGGATAGCTCACGGGGGGGCCGCGCCCGCGGCTCGCGCGGGCGCAACATGATGG
>JBFMCU010000062.1:0-25465 GCA_040754415.1 Planctomycetota bacterium | reverse complement strand
ACGCTGCGGTACTTCGTAGACTTCTTCATGGGGCTCTCCTTCGGGGGACCGAACTCGTGCTAAGTCCAGTCCTACCAACAGGTTGGGCCCCCGATCAAATCTCACAACGGGACGGACATCCTCCGGTCAAGGTGCCCTGGTGGAATCAACGCACGCTTCGACTGATGGCGTAGCCGCCACGCAAGCCGCCCGCCCGAGGAGCCCGGACCTTAGGCAAACTCCGCGCCGTGGAAATCCAGGCTAGCCGAGCTCCCCCGTCATCAGGGTGGCTCTGTCATCCGCGTGGTGTACATCACGCGGAGCGCGGTCAAACACTTCCCCATCGGCGGCATGAGGCGATCCAGGAAGACGAAGGCGAAGAAGTGAATCCGATTGCGCTGTCGATCAAGAGCATGTTGCGGACGGCGCGGTGCGCCGCCGCTGATGCTGAGCATTGAGCGTACCCCCAGAGAAACCACGAGAGGAAGGATGACCAAGACAAAGTCGATCTACGAGATTCGCGTGACGCTCCGCTGGATCAAGCCGCCCGTGTGGCGGCGCCTCTTGGTCCGGAGCGACATCACCTTCGCGGCGCTTCACGAGACCCTGCAGTGGGCCATAGGGTGGACGGACAGCCACCTGCACGTGTTCCGGCACGACGGCGGGGAGATCGGCAAGCCGGACCCGGGGTTGCTCACCCCGGCGCGTGACGAGCGCAAGCTGCGTCTCGACGACGTCCTGCGCCGGCCGAAGGACCGGCTCGTCTACGAGTACGACTTCGGAGATGGGTGGGAGCACGATGTCGTGCTCGAACGCGTCCACGTGGCGGAGCCCGGAGGCAAGTACCCCCTGGTCCTCGGCGGGCGACGAGCATGTCCTCCCGAGGACTGCGGGGGGCCTCCGGGGTATGCGAACTTGCTCGACGCTCGCAGCGATCCCTCTCACCCGGAGCACGCCGAGCTCAGCGATTGGCTGGGGGGGGCCTTCGACCCGGAGGCCTTCGATGTGCCCGAGAAGAACCGGCAGTGGCACGGCGGCTGGGGGCCCGAGGTGGCGGATGCTGCTCGCCCGGATCCCCCCGACGGTTCGCGCCGGGGCCGGCCGCGCCGGCGGTGACCCGTTGTCGGCGGTCGTGCGGCTCGCGTGCGCGGACAACGATGCCCAGGGGCAGGCGCTCGAGGTGTTCTGGGGCCACGAGCCGGATCGCCGCATCCTCCTGCGCCGGAAGGCGAAGACCATCGTCGTGGCGACCCCGCCCGCGGTGCTCGACCAGTGGAGGGCGGAGCTCGAGGAGCGCTTCGGACTCGTGTTCGAGCTCCTGGACCGCGGGGACCAACCCCTCCTGCCGGGCGGTGCTCGACAGGAAGGCCCCGAGGCGCGATGGTGCTCGCTACCGCACCAACGCGGTCTTGCCGGGGGGAGGCCCGGGCTTACTGACACAGCGGGGCCTCCCCTCGGGTCTCCCCGCTCGGCCCGGGTCTTCTACCACGGCCTCCACCTCAGACCCCCCCCGAGGGCACGAGGGGGGAGGGAACCAGATCCACCCAGGCTCCCCTCGACCCCCAAGGCGGAACCACCTCCAACCCCGGAACTACCTCCCTCCTCCTCAGCCTTCCTGCCGCCGGTCGGCGGCAAAATCACGCGGATCCTGGCCGGCGTCTACAGCGAGCGGCGCGCGAGCCGCCGAGGCGGCCGTGGACCGCCCGACCCGTCACTTCTTGAGCAGCCTGAAGGCGTGGTTCCAGGTCGGCGCCGGCGTCGAGAACGCGTAGCGGACCCACACCAGGCACATCGCCTCGAGGTAGCGGGAGCCGTCGATCCCGCCGATATCGACGACTCCCCAGCCGAAGTTCTGGAGGAGCTCGCCCACCTTCTCCTTGGCCGTCGCGTCGTCGCCGCAGAGGAACATGTCGGGCGGCCCGTCCGGGAAGTCGGGCCGGAACATGTGCGCGTGGCCGACCGTGTTGAAGGCCTTGACGACCTGGGCGCCGGGCAGGAGCCGCTGCACCTGTTCGCCGCCGGAGTCGTGGCCGGCGATGGCCAAGGTCGGCGGAACGCCCCGGGAGAAGTCGAGCGGATTCGTCGCATCGATCACGATCTTGCCGCGGAGCTTCTCCGGCCCTGCCGCCTGGAGGACGCTCTCGTTCGCCACGCCGAGGGTCGCGAGCACCACGATCTCGCCGAAGGCTGCCGCGGCGGCGAAGGTCCCGACCGATGCCGGGGGGCCCGTCCTCTTGGCCCAGGCCAATGCCTTCGCGTTGGTCGCCGACCGCGAGCCCATCTTGACCTCATGGCGGAGGGCCGCGAAGCCCCGGCCGAGCGCCTGGCCCACCTCCCCGGTTCCGAGGATCCCGATCTTCATCTGGTCATGCCCTCATCGGTTCCTGGTGTTCGGTCCGCTCCCCCCGGGTGGGACCGGGAATCCAGGAACCAGCTCGTTGTGCGCTCCGGCATTGGGGGAGAAGGACCGCCGCACCGTCCATGCCTTCCCTCTCCTCGATCGATGCTCGCGTCCGGTCCCATCGCCGGTCCTCCGGCGACTTCCGCTCCCGCTGGGAGGCCCTGTTCCGCTCCCCACTACGTCACCCCAATTCGGACACAGTTTCGCCTCGACCTTCTCCCGGCGCCGCACGGCGTTCCCTGCCGCCATGCCTCCCGCCCTCACGCCTGCCTTCGCCGCGGTCGAGGGAAAGAGCTCCCAATGGGCCGGATTCCTGCGCCGAAGCCGCCTCTCCGATCGAGCGGGCTCCCTGGAATCGGCGATCGCCGGAGTGGCCGCCTTCATCGGTCCCGCGCTCGAAGCGCTCGCCCGCGGCGAGACCTTCACGGCGACCTGGCCCCCAGGAGGGCCGTGGCACTCGGAGCCTGGGGTCCGGTGAGGCGCTGAATCATGCGGGACTTGAACCTCTCGGAGTACGGCACGACGGTGTCGCCTCCGCCCCCAATGACGATGGGATGCCGGCGATGCGCGCGCCCCCCATGGGGGGCGTCCTGCCCTGGCGGGCAGGAGGAAGGATGCCGCGCCCTACCCGGCCTGCGACCGGGCAGGGGCCCCGCGGCCCCTCATCACAGGCGACAGCTACCCTGACGCCGGGGGCCTTCGAGATGCTGCGGCGCGAGCGGGCCCGCTTCGTGCTGGGGGCGGGAGGAGGGGAGTGAGCCGCCGCGGTCAACGGCGGGATCGAAGTGCGAGCGCCAGGGGAGGAAAGGGGGGCTGTCCCGCGGCGCGGGGGGAAGGCCCTTGCCCTCCCCGCCGCGTTGTTTAGACTTCGGGCCGGAAGATTTAGCATCCGCGGCCGCAATTCAACTCTGCTGAGCCAGGAGATCGGGGTGAAACGGGGGACGACCGGCAGGTACGAGGTGACGAGCGCCGGGGGGGAACGGGTCCGGGCCTTCGTGCCGAACCCCCTCCCTCCCGACCCGTCCCTGGCGCTGGAGGAGGGGTTGCAGACGGCCCTCGAGGCGGCGGGGCTCGCCCTGGGGCGTCTCGACGGGATCTCCACGCTCCTGCCCGACAAGTCGCTCTTCCTCTACGCCTACGTGCGCAAGGAGGCCGTCCTCTCCTCGCGGATCGAGGGGACGCAGTCCTCCCTCTCGGACCTCCTGCTCTTCGAGCTCCAGGAGGCCCCCGGCGCCCCGCTCGACGACGTCGTGGAGGTGTCGAACTACGTCGCGGCCCTCGACCACGGTCTCACGCGGCTGCGGGGGGGATTCCCGCTTTCGAACCGCCTGATCCGCGAGATCCACGGCGTGCTGCTCTCGCGCGGGCGCGGCAGCGGCAAGGACCCGGGCGAGTTCCGTCGCTCGCAGAACTGGATCGGCGGCAGCCGGCCCGGCAATGCGCGCTTCGTCCCGCCGCCGCCGGAGGCCGTTCCCGAGTGCATGGGCGCGCTCGAGCGCTTCCTGCACGCCACGGACGACGGCCTGCCGGTACTCGTGCGCGCCGGGTTGGCCCACGTGCAGTTTGAGACGATCCACCCCTTCCTGGACGGCAACGGCCGGGTGGGCCGCCTTCTGATCACGTTCCTTCTCTGCCATGCCGGCGTCCTGCGCGAGCCGCTGCTCTATCTGAGCCTCTACTTCAAGCAGCACCGGGCCGTGTACTACGACCTTCTGGACGGGGCGCGCCGCGACGGTGACTGGGAGGCGTGGCTCGCGTTCTTCCTCGCGGGCGTCAAAGAGGTCGCGGACGGTGCCGTCTCGACCGCGCGCCGGCTCGCGGAGATGTTCCAGGTCGACCGCACCAAGATCGAAACCACGGGCCGGCGCGCCGGCTCGGCTTTGCGGGTGCACGAGGCGCTGAAGGCGCGGCCCATCCAGTCCATGTCCGCGGTCTGCGAGGCGACCGGCCTCTCGTTCCCTGCCGTCTCCTCGGCGATGGAGCTGCTCGTCGGCCAGGGAATCGCGGCCGAGCTGACGGGCAAGCGCCGCAATCGGCTGTTCGTGTACAGTGGCTACCTCGCGATTCTGAACGAGGGGACGGAGGAGCCCTGACCCCCGACATCTCCGAGCGCGCCTTCGAGGCGGCGATCGAGGGCGCCTTGCCCAGGGCGGCCCGGACGCCGGGCCGGGTGAGGCGGGCGCGGTCGCCGAGACGGCCCCGGCCTACGGGGACCCGCCTCCCGGCGGCTATCGCCGGCGCCGGCCGGAGGAGTACGACCGCGCGCTCTGCCTCCTGCCGCGCGACATCCTCGACTTCGTCCTCGCCACGCAGCCCAAGGAGTGGAAGAGGCTCGGGGAGCACCACGGGGCGGCGGTGAAGGAGCAGTTCCTCCGGCGCCTCGCCTCCGAGATCGAGCGGCGCGGCGCGCTCGACGTGCTGCGGAACGGCGTCAAGGACTCCGGCGGCAAGTTCCGGTGGTCATCACCGACCGGCGCGTGCTCGACCGCCAGCTCCAGACCACGATGCGCCAGTTCGAGCAGACGCTCGGCGTGGTGGAGAACATCGACACCACCTCGCGCCCGCTCAAGGAGGCGCTGGAGCCGGGCAAGACGATCATCGTCACCACGCTCCAGAAGTTCCCCGTGATCGCGAAGGAGATCGGCGAGCTGCCCGGCCAGCGCTTCGCCGTCATCGTGGACGAGGCGCACTCCTTTCAGTCGGGGGAGAGCACGAGGAGCCTCAAGGCCGTGCTCGCCGCGGGATCGCTCGAGGCCGCTTCTCGGGGACGGTCCAGGACGGCGGCCAGGCCTACACCGAGTCGAACATGAACGGGCTTCCGAAGGCCCAGACCGCCTGGACCTTCGAGCGCCCGAAGTACCGGTTCCTGATCGTCGCCGACAAGTTCCAGACCGGCTTCGACCAGCCCCTGCTCCACACGATGTACGTGGACAAGAAGCTCGGCGGCGTGAACGCCGTGCAGACGCTCTCGCCGCTCAACCGCACCTTTGGCACCGAGAAGAAGGGGGCGATGGTGCTCGACTTCGCGAACGAAGCCGACGAGATCCAGGCGGCCTTCGAGTCCTACTTCGAGACGACGCTGCTCTCCGAGGCCACCGACCCGAACCTGCTCTACGAACTCCAGACCCGTCCCGCCGGCCTCCCGGTCTACACCGAGGCGGACGTGGAGGCCTTCGCCAGGCTCTACTTCGACCCGAAGGCCGCGCCGGACCGGCTCCATGCGGTGCTGGCCCCGCTGGTCGAGCGCACCGCGGCGATGTTGGAGGAGGAGGGCGGGGACTTCCGCGGCCAGCTCACCGACTGCGTCTGGCGCTATGCCTTCCTCGCCCGGGTCCTGACCTTCGCCGACGCCGACCACGAGAAGCTCTACGTCTTCGCGCGCCACCTGCGCCGGCTGCTGCCCGCCGGCCGCGAGGCGCTGCCGCGCGACGTGCAGCAGAGCATCGACATGGAGTCGTACCGGATCCAGCAGATCGGCAGCCGGAAGATCGCCCTGGACGCAACGCCGGCGTGCTGGACCCCGTGGGCACGAAGGGGACCCACGGGCCGCGCCCGAGGAGCTGGAAGCGCTCTCGCGCATCATCGCCGAGCTGAACGAGCGCTTCGGCCTCAACCTCGGCCCCGAGCACCGCGTGACTCTCGGCCAGATGATGGAGAAGCTCGACGAGGACGCCGCCCTCGACGCCGCGGCCCGCGTCAACACGCGGGAGAACGTGCGGCTCACCTTCGACCAGAAGGTCGAGCAGGTGATCCAGGAGATCGTCGACTCGAACGTCGATCTCTACAAGCACATCACCGACGACCGCGCCTTCGGCCAGGCGGTGAAGAATCTCCTCTTCGACCGGTACCTGCGCGCCCACCGGAGCGCCGAGGAGCTGATCAAACGCAGCGAGTCGAAGACGCTGGAGTTCAAGTCCACCCTGCGCTGGAACTTGAAAGAGGACCCGCCGGACGACCAGGGCGTGACGCACGCCGTGCTCAAGACGATCGCCGCGTTCCTGAACACCGAGGGTGGGGATCTCCTGATCGGCGTCGGCGACGATGAATCCGTCCTGGGGATCGAGCACGACCGCCTCGAGAGCGACGACACGTTCATGCGCCATCTCGCCCAGGTCGTGCGCAACGGCCTTGGCGATCGGGCTGGTACGTGCATCGACCCGCGGACGCAGGTCGTGCAAAGCAAGACGGTGTGCGTCGGGAGCTGCCAGCGCAGCCCGGAGCCCGTGTTCCTGAGGTGGAAGGGGATGGAGGCCACCGCCGCGGGCGACTTCTTCCTGCGGAGCGGCCCGGGGACGGTGAGGCTGCCCCCGGAGAGCGCTCGGGAGTACATCCACACGCGGTTCGGCGCCGGGGTGGCCGCGAGAGAATCCGATGCGCCACGGAAGGGGACTGCCTGACGACAGCGTGTGGCGAGGGGCGCCCCTCTGCGCCGCTGAACATGGTGACGGGGGCGATTCAGGACTCCCAACGACTTGGAGGCAGGGCCGTGGCTTCTTCTCCTTCCCCCCCTTCCGCGGCCTTCCGCCGCCCCAATCTCCGGCTTCTCTTCCTTCCCGCCCTTCCGTTCTTCCCGCCCTATCTGGGCACCGTGGCCAGAAACCTCCCCAGCCGCCGCAGGGCCTCGCGGATCGTGTCCTCGTCCGTCGCGAACGACAGCCGCACATGGGCGTCCATTCCGAACGCCGACCCCGGCACCAGCGCCAACCCCTCCTTCTCCAGCAGATCCTCGCAGAACCCCGCCGAGCCGCGCCCGTCGAGGTAGCGCGACACGTCGGGGAAGGCATAGAACGCCCCCCGCGTGTCGGGGGTGGGGAGCTCGAGGGCGCGCAGGCCGGCGACGAGGACCGTGCGGCGGGCGGCGAAGCGGCGGCGCATCTCCTCCAGCTCGGGCGGATCGGCGCGCAGAGCGGCCTCGTAGGCGTGCTGGGAGATCGCGTTCGGGGAGCCGGTCATCTGGCTGTGGAGGCGCTCCACGGCGGCGGCGAGCTCGACGGGGGCGATGACGAAACCGATCCGGTAGCCCGTCATCGCGTAGCGCTTGCTCGCGCCGTCGACGAGGATCGTCCGCGCTCGCACCTCCGGCGAGATCGAGGCGGGGCTCATGGCCGGCGGACCCTCGTAGACGAGCGTGGCGTAGATCTCGTCGGAGAGGATCCAGAGGTCGCGGGCGACGGCGAGCTCGGCGATCGAGCGGATCTCCGCCGGCGTCCAGACGTAGCCGGTGGGATTGCACGGGGAGTTGATCATCACGACCCGCGTCCGCGGGGTCACCGCGGCGGCGAGGGCGGCGAGGTCGGGGGCGCCGGAGGCGAAGGGCGGGACGAGGACGGGCGTCGCGCCGGCGATCTTCACCTGCTCGAAGTAGCTCACCCACGCCGGCAGGGGGATCAGGACCTCGTCGCCGTCGTCGAGGATCGAGAGGAGCGCGCCGGAGAGGGCGTGCTTGCCGCTGTGGCAGACGGTGACCTCGGCCGGGGTCACCGCGAAGCCGCGCGCCGCGCCGGCGGTGCGGGCGATCGCCGCGCGCAGGGAGGGCGTGCCGCCCGCGGGCGTGTAGCGCACGTCGCCGCTCCGCACCTTCTCGACCGCGGCCTCCTGCACGACGCGCGGGGCCGGGAAGTCGGGCTCGCCGACGGCCATGTCGACGACGTCGCGCCCCGCGCGGGCCAGGGCCTTGGCGCGGGCGGAGAGGGCCAGGGTCACGGAAGTCTCCAGGTCGGCGACGCGGCGGGAGAGCTTCATGCGCGAGAATTCTCGACCGATCGGCCGGGGCGTCAACCGGCGGGAAGGAATCCCGCCGATCGGCGTCCGATCCCTTCCGCGAGGGGAAGCGCCCGGGGCCGATCGATAGAATCCGCCGGTCCCCGCCGCCTTCCATCCGCGCCATGCGCTCCCGCCGCCGCTTCCTCCGCATCGTCCTCGTCCTCTTCCTGATTCTGCTCGTCGCGGGCTACGGGGCGGTTTCGACGCTCCTCGTCAATCCCTTCGAGGGGCGCTACGAGTACGACGTCTCGACCCTCGTCCCGCGCGACGTCGACTTCTACCTCGCCAAGGCGAACCTCGCCGGCGACTTCGATCCCTTCCCCCGCCTCGCCTTCTACGACGACCTGGAGAAGGCCCGGGGCGGGACGGCGCTGCTCCAGACGGCGGCGGTGAAGGATCTGCGCGCCGCGGTGGATCTCCAGCCGACCCTCGCCGGCATCGAGGAGTTCCTCGCCCAGCTCCCGCTGGAGACCTCGCCGCTCTCGCTCTTCGGGGGGAGCGATCTGGCGCTCGCCGGCCACTTCCAGGGGGGGGATCTGGCGAAGGCCCAGTGGGCCGCGTACGGCCGCACGAACTGGATCGGGCGCGTGGGGGTGGAGCTCCTGCGCTATCCCGACACGATCGGGCTCTCCGACCAGGGGCTCGTCGTGCAGGCGGTGAAGCGCGGCGAGGAGACGGTGGGGCACTCGCTCGCCGGCGGGGAGCTCGCGCAGACGGTCTACGTGACGCGGATCCGCGACGTGGTCGTCGTGTCGAACACGGCGGATCTCGTCCAGAAGGCGGTCGAGTTCGAGGCCAAGCGCGGCGAGGACTCGCTCGGGCTCTCCGGGAAGTACAACCCGATCGACGTCGCCCGATCCACCGGCGACGAGCTCGAGCTCTACGTCGACCAGAAGGCGCTCGCGACGAGCATGGGCTGGTCCGGGCAGTGGCCCGATCCGAGCGCGGAGTCCCTCCCCGCCGCCGTGGGCGGGAAGCTGTTCCAGGTCGGCCTGCTGAACGAAGTCGTCGGGAGCTGCCGCATCGGGCGCGACCTTTCCCTGCGCCTGCACGCCCAGCTCTCGAGCGAGGAGATGACCAAGGAGCAGAAGCGGCTGTTCCGCGAGGCGGGATTCGATCTGCGGACCGCGCAGAGCGCGGCTCGCCTCGCCCCCGACGACGTCGGGATGTTCCTCTACGCGCACGCCGACGTCGGCGACCTCCTGCGCGCGCTCGCCTCGTCCCTCCCCGAGGCCCGGCTCGGGCTGATAGAGGACACGATCCGCGAGGTCTGGGGGCACACGGAGTGCTTCCCGCTGATCGACGACATCGATGCCGCCGTCCGCGACCAGTTCGCGATCCTCGTCCGCCCGCACGATTACCCCGACGAGGGAGAGAACGGCCCGCCGCACGACGACACGCCGGTCCTCGCCTGGGCCCTCGTCCTGTGGCCCAAGGAGGCGGCGCGCGTGGCGGAGCTCGAGAGCACGATCCAGCGCCACCAGGGCGCCTTCCGGATCCAGGGCCGCGAGCCGGGCTCGCGCGGGGTGATGGAGAACACGCTGGCGGGCGGGAGCAAGATCTTCGAGTACTGGCAGCCGTTCGTCGCCGGCACGGGGATGGTCGCGACGCTCTCCATGACCGGGGAGGACAGCTACTTCGTGCTCTCGAACAGCCACAACCTGCTGAACGACCTCAACGCGACCTACTGGGGGCGTCCGGGCGCTCGCCCCCGGCTGAGCGAGCAGAGCACGTTCCAGTCCTTCGTCCTCGGCGGGTTGAAGAGCGCCAACGCCGTCCTCTGGCTGAATCCGCGCGCGGTGGCCGCGTCGCTCAAGGCGATCGCCGAGTTCCAGGCCGGGCTCGACGTGCGGAGCGAGATCGACTGGACGACGGAAGGGCCGGGCATCCGGCGGCGGCTCCTCCGCGAGCACTGGCCGGAGGAGGATCCCGGCAACGTGACCCCCGAGGTGGAGTCCCAGCTCGACCTTCTCTACGACCAGGAGACGGAGCGCATCAAGAACGAGTGGGTGCGCGAGCACGGGAACGAGAAGGCGGAGGCCTACGTGCGCCGGGTCGAGGTTTTGGAGGTCCTGGGGGCCGCGATGCTCCAGCTCGCGGTCGATCGCACGAGGATGGACGCGCAGCTCAGCTTGTGGCTGCCGTTCGACTGAAAGAGGGCGGCGAGGATGGAATCCTCGCCGCCCTCCTTCGGTCGATTCCGGGGCAGAATCACCTTCCCGCGCCTGCGGTGCGGGGAAGAGAAGACACCAAGCCTCACCTTCCCGCACCTGCGGTGCGGGGAGGAAGAGAATCCAAGCCTCACCTTCCCGCACCTGCGGTGCGGGGAGGTGGTGCCCGGGACTGGACTCGAACCAGCACAGGTTGCCCTACAAGATCCTTAGTCTTGCGCGTCTGCCATTTCCGCCACCCGGGCACCGGCGAGGCGGGGAGTCTAGCAGCGGAGCGCGCCGGGGCAAGGGGCCGCGCCGGGGCCGCCGCGCCGGGTTGACAGGGGGGGGCGTGGCGCTACGTTCTGGACCTTCGCCGGGGCCCCGCCCGGCGATCCCCCCCGTCCCTCCTCTCCTCGCCCGGAGATCCCATGTCCAGCCCCCACGGCAACGCCCTGATCGGCCAGTCCGGCGGTCCCACCTGCGTCATCAACCAGAGCCTCGTGGGATTGATCGAGACCGCCGTGGCCTCCCCGCTGATCGACGGCGTCTACGGCGCCGTGCACGGGATCCAGGGCGTGCTCGCGGAGAAGCTGATCGACCTCGGCCGCGAGAGCAAGCAGACGCTCGAGGCGGTGGCCGCCACGCCCTGCGCGGCCCTGCGCTCGGTGCGGATGAAGCCCACCCGCGCCGATTGCGAGGCCGTGTTCCGGGTCCTGCGCAAGCACGAGATCCGCTACTTCTTCTACATCGGCGGCAACGACTCCGCGGAGACCGCCCACCTCCTGAACGAGATCGCCGTCGCCGAGAACTACGACGTCCGCCTCTTCCACGTCCCGAAGACGATCGACAACGACCTCCGCGTCACCGATCACTGCCCCGGCTACGGCTCCGCGGCGAAGTTCGTGTCCCAGGCCTTCATGGGCGACAACGAGGACAACCGGAGCCTCCCCGGCGTCAAGATCGACGTCGTGATGGGGCGCCACGCCGGCTGGCTGACGGCCGCGAGCGTGCTCGCGCGCCGGCACGCCGGCGACGGGCCGCACCTCGTCTACGTCCCCGAGCGCGACTTCTCGCTGGAGGAGTTCGCCGGCGACGTGGATCGCGTCTACTCGAAGCACGGCCGCTGCCTCGTGGCCGTCTCGGAGGGCGTCCACGGCCCGGGCGGCGAGGCCCTCCTGCAGGCGAAGGAGCGCGACTCCCACGGCAACGTCCAGCTCTCCGGCTCCGGCGCCCTCGGGGATCTCCTCGCCGCCGAGGTGAAGGAGCGGCTCGGCAAGAAGCTCCGGGTGCGAGCGGACACCTTCGGCTACCTCCAGCGCTCCTTCGCCGGCGTGTGGTCGGAGGTGGACGCGGCGGAGGCCCGCGAGGTCGGCCGCACCGCCGTCCGGGTCGCCACGGCCGGGGGCGCTCCCCACGGCTCGGTCGTGATCGTGCGCCAGGGGACTGGCCGCGAGTACTCGGTTACCTACGAGGTGACCGCGCTCAAGAACGTCGCCCGCGACACGCGGAGCCTGGAGGAGCGCTATCTCCAGGGGCGGAACGACGTCTCCCCGGCCTTCTTCGACTACGCGCGCCCCCTCGTCGGCGAGCCCCCGGTCCTCGGGCGGCTTTCCGACTTCCCGGTGGGGCGCTGATTCGGGGGGAGGACGCCGCCGGGCGCCCCTCCGCCCCGCCCCGGACCCGCAAACGGGCCGGGCGTCCCTGCGTATGCCCTCCCGCCCCTCTTCCACCCGGAGTCGAACCATGTTCCTCGCCCCCGCCACCCGCGTCGCCGCCGTCGGGCTCTCCCTGGCGGCTTTCTCCTTCCTCGGCCTCGCCGCCTCCGGCGGGCCGGAAACCCTCTTCCCCGCCCCCCCGCTCCTCGCCGCCGACGAGCCCGGGTACCTCGGAGTGACCCTGGGGGACGGCCTCGCGGTCGAGAGCGTCGCCCCCGGGACGGCCGCCGCCGCCGCCGGGCTCCTGCCCGGCGACCGGATCGCCTGGATCGCCGACCGCGAGGTGAAGACCTTCGAAGAGCTCGTCGCGGTCCTCGCCGAGCATCCCCCCGGGAGCAAGATCGGCCTCGTCTACCTCCGCGGGGAGGAGGCCCATAAGTGCAAGGTCACCCTCGGCTCGCGCACCGCGCCCCGCCTGGAGCGGGTCCCCGAGGACGCGCCCCCGGCCGTCCAGGGGATCGACCGCCTGGAGATCGAGGACGCCCTCCGGGCTGCCGTCCGGGGGATTCCCGGCCAGGCGGTCGCCCCCGGGGGAGGTTTTCTCGGCGTCCTCCTCGGCGGGGAGGGCGAGGGAGTCGTGATCCAGGGGGTCGTTCCCGGGAGCGCGGCCGAGAAGGCCGGCCTCCAGGAGGGCGACCGGATCCTCTCCCTCGATGGCCTCGAGGTGAAGACCGAAGACACCCTGCGGGAGCTCGTCGCCGCCCGGCCGGCGGGCACCCGCGTGGCGCTCGCCTACGAGCGGAACGGCGACCAGGTGACGGTCGAGGTCGCGCTGGGGGCCCGGAGCGAGGCCCAACCCCCCGGAGCCGGATCCATGGTCCTCGTGGGCCCGGGCGGCGGGACGATCTTCCTCCAGCCGGAGGAGGAGGGAGAGGCGGGTGCCGGGGAGGCCCGGCCCCTCCCCGACGCGGACCGCCGGGCCCAGATCGAGGAGGTCTTCCGCGAGCTCCGGGAGAAGAGCGCGCAGCAATCGCGCCGCTGGGCCGGGGCGAACGACGAGCGCATCCGGGAGCTCACCCGCGGCCTGCGCGAGCAGGTGCAGGGCTTCGAGCGGACCCTCGCGGAGCTGCGCGAAAAGGCCGGCGGAGAGATCCTCGACGAGCCGGCGCACGCGCGGATCCGCGCCGAGCTCGAGGATTGGGCGCGCGAGCGGGCCCAGCTCCTCGAGGGGAACGCCCGAGCGGTGCGCGAGCTCGAGGCCTCGCGCCTGGAACGGCTGGGCCGGTTCCTGGACGAGGTGCGCGAGCGGCGGGGGCCGGCGGCCGAGAGCCGCCTCCACGGCGCCCGCAACCGCCTCCGCCAGGTCCAAGAAGGATTCGGCGAGCTCCTCCGCGAGGAGGCCGCCCCGGCGGGGCGTGCCGCCCTGGAGGAGGTCCGGGCCGCCCTGGGCTCCCTGCGGGGCGAGATGGAGGCCCTGCGGGGCGAGCTCGAGACGCTGCGGCGCGCCCTCGCCGAGCGGAAGGAGGGGCGGGAGGAGGACTGATCCCCGCCTCGCCGCCCCGCGCGGCGATCAGGACTGCCGCTCCCCCCAGCCCTCGAGCCAGGGGGGCGGGCTCCAGTGGTGCAGGACGGCGGCCACCGTCTTGAGCATCCGGCGCTCGCCCGGGGAGAGCCCGCGCAGGAACCGGGCCCGCCGCACGCGCGTCTCGCGATCCTCCGTGCGGCGGCGGGCCTCCTCGGCGAAGCTCCGGATCACCATCTGGAGGAGCCGGTCGCGTTTCTCGGGGGGGGACTGGGCGGCGCGCTCCACGAGGGGCAGGAGGCGCTGCCCGAAGGCGGCCGGGACTCCGTACTGGCGGCAGAGCTCCTCGATCGTCCGGCGGGGATCCATGGGGGGCCTCCGCTGAACCCTACCCCGCCACCGGCCGCTGGGCCGGCCCTCGGCGGCGCCCGGGAACGGCTTTCCGGGCCGCGCCGCGGCGGCCGGCCGCCGGCGCCGGGCCGCGGCGATGCCTCAAGACGGGCCGGCGCGGGGGTCGATGGGGGAAGACGCATTCGCCCCGCCGCGCTCCCTCCCCGCGCGCGGCGCCCCGGCCCCGCGGCTTCCCCTCCGCCCCCGATCCCCATGCGCACCCTGATCGCCCTCGCGGCCCTCCTCGGGGCCGTGCTCGTGTTTCTCGGCCGGCCGCCCGCCACGCCCCGCGTCGAGGCCGGCACCGCCCTCCGGATGGACATCCCGGCGCTCGCCCGCACCGCGGAGCTGATCCTCGAGGGCCACGTGCTCGCCACCCATCCCCGGGAGCGGGAGGACGGGCGCATCGAGACCGAGGTCCTCCTGCAGGTGGAACGTACCTTCGCCGGCGCGGACGAGGTCTACCGCACGCTCTTCCTACCGGGCGGGGTGCTCCCCGACGGCCGCGGCTTGATCCTGCCCGGGGTGCCGGGCCTGCGGGCGGGAGAGGACGTGCTCCTCTTCCTCACCGCGGCGGCCCGGTCCGGCGTCCGGATGCCGGTGGGGCTCGCCCAGGGCAAGCTCGGCGTCGTGCGGCAGGAGGGCGGAGCGAAGGCCCTCGTGCGCGACGACGGCGGGGTGGGGCTCCTCGACCCGGCGAGCGGGAGGATCCGGCACGGGAGGGGGGTCGCGGTCCTCGACTACGCGACCGTCGTGGCGGAGATCGAGGCCGCCCGGGCCGGGAGGCAGGCGCGATGAAGATCCTCCATGCGCTCGTGTGGGGAGCGGCCGTCGCGCTCGTCGCCGCCGCCGTGACGGCCCACGTGCGGCTGCGCAACCCCTCGAACGAGAACCCGCTCGTCTGGAGCGATCCGCAGGCGATCGGCATCGTCGTGAACTCGACCGGTTCCGCCGACGTGACCGACGGGAGCGACGTGACCGCGGTGCGGCTCGCCATCCAGGACTGGAACGAGGTCGCCGGCTCCGACGTGCAGCTCGTCGAGGACGACTCGGAAGCCGCCATGGCCCGCACCGACTGGAGCTCGAGCGGCGTCCACCTCGTCTTCTTCGACGAGGAGAACGACTCGGGCTACTTCTCCGGCGGGGGCACGGTGGCCCTCACGCCGGTGTGGTTCTACTCGAGCGGTCAGATCGTCGACGCGGACATCCTCTTCAACGGGAGCGGCTTCCAGTTCACGACCTCCGGCGTCCCGGGCCGCTTCGACATCCAGGACGTCGCGGCGCACGAGCTCGGGCACCTCCTCGGGCTCGACCACTCCGGCTGGGCGGGGGCGACGATGTACCCCTACGTCGACACCCTGGTCATCGAGCACCGCAGCCTGTCCCAGGACGAGGTGGCGGGCCTGCGCGACATCTCGGCGAGCGCCTCGTTCGCGACGATCACCGGGCGCATCCGGCGGGCGGCCGACGATTCCGTCGTGCGCGGCGCGCACGTCGTCGCCCGCGACGAGTTCGGACGCACGCAGGGCTCCATCCTGAGCGGCGACGACGGCCGGTTCGCGATCGTGGAGCTCGATCCGGGCACGTACACGGTCTACGCCGAGCCCCTCGACGAGCCGGTGTCCTCCTACAACCTGGGCGGAGGGTTCACGATCGAGGTGGACTTCGAGCCGGCGCTCTACGCTGCGCCGGCGGTCCTCTCCGGCGGCGATTCCGCCGCCCTGGGCACGCTGTACGTGGACGCCGACGTGCTCCTGAACCTCGGCCGGAACTCCGACCGCTTCCCGGTGCGCGTCGTCGCGGGCGCCACGACCACCGTCACCATCCGCGGCACCGGCCTCTTCACCGGCTCCACGATCGAGGCGAGCGACCCCGACATCGCCCTCGGCGAGCCGACATGGTTCGGGGCCCAGGTCGTCTTCTCGGCCACCGTGCCGGCCGGCGAGCCGCGGGGGCACGTCGACCTCACGGTGACGAACGCCGGGGGCGACGTGAGCATCCTGCCCGCGGCGCTCGAGGTCACTCCGGCCTCGCCGCAGGTGACCGACGTCGATCCGGCCGCCGGCAGCTCCCACGGCGGGCAGACGCTCACGATCGCCGGCGCCGACTTCCATGCCGGCGCCCGCGTGGTGATCGGCGATCGGATCTACACGGACGGCGCCCCCGGCGGCGCGACGGTGGTGGACGAGGGCACGATCACGCTCGTCACGGCCGAGATGGTGGCCGGACTGCACGACGTGGTGGTGATCGATCCGAGCGGCGAGGAGGGGCGGCTGGAGGACGGCTTCCAGGCCGCGGACATCCCGGTCGTCGGAACCGTGTTCCCGATCGCGGGCGCCGCGGCGGGCGGCACGGCGGTCACCGTGACCGGGCAGGATTTCCAGCCCGGCGTCACCGTCCGCATCGACGGCGTCACCCAGGCGCAGATCGAGTGGGTGAGCGCCGTCAAGCTGACCTTCGCCGCGGTGGGGGGAACGGCCGGCGGCCCCTACCTCCTCGAGGTGGAGAACCCCGACGGCGGCCTCGCCACCTCCGCCTTCGCCTACGAGGACCAACCCGACCCGGCGGTGACCGCCGTCGACCCGGCGAGCGGCTCCAGCGGCGGCGGCGAAACGATCCTCGTCTCCGGCGCGAACTTCTCGTCCAGCCCCGACGTCCTCTTCGGCGCCGACCCGGACACCGGGCTGGGCGGCACTCCCGCGGCGCTCGTGACCGTCCTCGACTCCTCCACCCTGGAGGTCGTGACGCCGGCCCACACGGCCGGCACGGTGAGCGTGCTCGTCACCGATCCCTCGACCGGCCAGGCGGGCCTCCTCGAGGGGGGCTTCGCCTTCGAGGGCTCCAGCGGCGGCGGCGGGTGCCGCACCGTTCCGGCGGCTGGACCGCCGCGCGGGCGCGACGTCCTCGGCGGCTCATGGTGGATCGCGCTCCTCCTCGTCCTCCTCGCGGGGCGGGCGCGGCGGATGCGGCCGGCTCCGGCGCGGATCTGAGGCGCGAAGCGGAGCCGCCGGCGCGGGTATCATGGGGCCGCTCGGCCCCCCGCGCCGGCTCGATGGCCGGCGGGGCGGCGCCGCGCCCGGAGCCCCGCGAACCCGCCGGCGGCAAGGAGCGCCTGCCCGCATGAGCACGATCGCCTTCGACATCGAGGTCGCGGGCTTCCCCTGGGAGGAGGTGGACGAGATCACCCGCGGCTACCTCCTCACCCGCGCGCGCGACGACAAGGAGCGGGAGGCCGTGCCGGAGCGCATGGCCCTCTACCCCGGCCTCGGCAAGGTGATCGCCATCGGGCTCTGGAACATCGACATGCAGCGCGGGCTGGTGCTCCTGGAAGGGGAGCGCGCCGAGCAGCACGAGTGGGAGCGCGTCCCCCACTCCGACGTGTTCCGGGGGGAGGAGCGCGAGCTCCTCGAGCGGTTCTGGCAGATCGTCGACCGCAAGAAGCCCCGCCTCGTCTCCTTCAACGGCCGCGGGTACGACGCGCCGATCCTCATGATCCGCTCCGCCCAGCACGCCCTCGCGCCGACGCGCAACCTGACCGCGAACCGCTACAAGATGGCGGAGCACACCGACCTGATGGAGGTCTTCTCGTTCCTCGGGTCCTGGCGCGAGCGCTACTCGCTCGACTACTGGTGCCGGCGCTTCGACGTCGAGAGCCCGAAGGGCTCGATCGACGGCAGCCAGGTGGCGCGGGCCTACCGCGAGGGGCGGATCGAGGAGATCGGGGAATACTGCCTCCGGGACGTCCGGGCGACCGGCGAGCTCTACACGCGCGTCGCGAATACGCTCCTGCCGCTCTTCGGCTGACGCCCGTTCGCGCTACCCGGCCGGCGGGGCGAGCTCCCGGGCCATGGGGAGCGCCGGGGCGAGGCTCGCCCAGTCCTCGAGGTGCGGGCAATCGCCGTACAGCCGGTCGAGGTCGTAGAACTCCCGCGCCTCCGGTTGCATCACGTGGATCACGACGTCGCCGTAGTCGAGGACGACCCACCAGCCGAGCGCGGCGCCCTCCACGGGGAGATGCCGCTCGCCGGCGGCCTTCATGCGCACGTGGAGCTCGTCGACCAGGGCCCGGACGTGCGTGCGGCTCTGCCCGGTGACGATGACGAAGTAGTCCGCCACCTTGAGCCGCTCGCTCACGTCGACGATCAGGATGTCCTCCGCCTTCTTCTCGTCGGCCAGTCGGGCGGCGGCGGCGGCGAGGATCTTCGAATCGATGGCTGGGTCTCCGGGGTCGAGGGGGAGGATCGTGCGGCGCGGGCTCGATCCTATCCGCTCCGGCGCGGTTTGCGAAGGTGGAAAGACGGCGCGGGGCGGGCCAGGACCCGCCGCGCGCCGTTTCCCGTGTCGGACCGGCCGAGGAGCGGCGCCGTTGGCGCTCTCTTCGGCCTCTAGATGGCATGGGGCGGCGCCTTGCGGCGCCCCCATGCCATCTAGAGGAACAGCGGCGCCAGGACCAGGGTGATCGTGGACAGGAGCTTGATCAGGACGTGCAGGGACGGTCCCGCGGTGTCCTTGCAGGGGTCGCCCACCGTGTCGCCGACGACGGCGGCCCCGTGCGTCGGGTTCTTCGTCCGGCTGCCGTCCTTGCCGGTCAGGTACTTGCCGCCGTGGGCGCCGGATTCGATGTACTTCTTGGCGTTGTCCCAGGCCCCACCGCCGTTGTTGAGGAGCAGGGCGGTGATGATCCCCACGATCGTGCCGACCATCAGCAAGGCCGCCACCGCCTCGGCCGAGATGAGCCGGTCCTCCTCCGTGATGAAGATCCGGAACAGGAGGCCGACGCTGATCGGCATCAGCACGACGAGCAGGCCGGGAACGACCATCTTGCGGAGCGCAGCCTTGGTGACGATGTCCACGCAGGACCCGTAGTCCGGCTTGAAGTCCTTCGGGAACTGGATGATGTCGTTCACCCGCGGGAGCTTGGCGTACTGCCGGCGGACCTCCTGGATGATCGACTGAGCCGCCGAGCCGACGGCGCGGATGGCCATCGCCGAGAACAGGAAGACCAGCATGGCGCCGAGCATCGCGCCGACGAACACCACCGGCTTGCTGAGGTCGACCTTGAAGGAGTAGTCGTGGCCGAGGCCCGCGTACTGGACGACCTCGTCCATGTACGCCTGGAAGAGCAGGAAGGCGGCGAGGCCGGCCGAGCCGATGGCATACCCCTTGGTGAGGGCCTTGGTGGTGTTGCCGACGGCGTCCAGACGGTCGGTCTTCTTGCGCACCGCCTCCGGCTGCTCGGACATCTCGACGATGCCGCCGGCGTTGTCGGTGATCGGGCCGAAGGTGTCCATGGCCAGGATGTAGGCCGCGGTAGCGAGCATGCCCATGGTCGCCACGGCGGTCCCGAACAGGCCGGCGTGGGGCAGGCCGCTCGTCGCGCCCAGGTAGTAGGAGCCGAGCAGGGCGGCGCCCATGACGAGAATCGGCATCCAGGTGCACTCGAAGCCGACGCCGAGGCCAGCGATGATGTTCGTCGCCGGGCCGGTCTTCGAGGCCTCGGCGATCGACTTCACCGGCCGGAAGCGGTACTCGGTGTAGTACTGGGTGATGTAGACGAAGGCGACCGAGGTCAAGACGCCGAGAATCCCGCACAGGAAGAAGTGCCACCACGCGTTGGGCGCGGCGGGCGAGTTCAGCAGCCAGTACGTGGCGCCGCCGAACGCCGCCATGGCCAGCACGACCGCGTAGTAGTAGCCGCGGTTGAGGGCCTGCATCGGGTCCATCCGCTCCTCCTTGTCCATCTTGACCATCATGATCCCGATGATGGAGGCGGCGATCCCGAAGGCCCGTGCGACGAGCGGGAACATCATCACGCCCACGATCCCGGCCGAGAACGCCATCCCGGCCTTCTCGGCGGCCGCCGCCAGCGACGCGCCGAGGATCATGGCGCCGATGTTCTCGGCCGCCGTGGATTCGAAGAGGTCGGCGCCACGGCCCGCGCAGTCGCCGACGTTGTCCCCGACCAGGTCGGCGATCACCGCCGGGTTGCGGGGATCGTCCTCGGGAATGCCCGCCTCGACCTTCCCGACCAGATCGGCACCGACGTCGGCCGCTTTCGTGTAGATGCCGCCGCCGAGCTGGGCGAAGAGGGCCACGAACGAGGCTCCGAAGCCGTAGCCCACGATCAAGAGCGGAATCTTGGTGGGTTCGACGTCGCCCACCGCGTTCACCAGGGCATAGAGTCCGGCGACGCCGAGCAGGCTCATCGCGACCACCAGCAGGCCCGAGACCGCGCCGCCGCGCAGGGCGATGCGCAGGGCATCGTTCAAGCTGGACAAGGCCGCGTGGGCGGTGCGGATGTTCGCGCGGATCGACACCCACATCCCGACGTAGCCGGCGAACACCGAGCACAGCGCTCCGAGCACGAATGACAGCGTGATCCACGACGCCAGGGCCAGCGAGCTGCCGACCGGGTCGAAGTCGCGGTGGCTGCGGACGAAGCCGTAGCCGACGAAGAGGACGGCCGCGAACAGGACCGCGAGCATGAGGATGGTGCGGTTCTGGCGGCGCAGGAAGGCCTCGGCGCCTTCCTTGATGGCATTCGAGATCCTCTGCATCGCCTCGCTGCCGGTGGTGTGGCTCAGGACCCACCGGGCGAGGAAGGCCGCGAAGGCTAGGCCGAAGACGCTGAGGCCAATGACGAGCAGGATGAGTTGACCGGTGCTCTGCATGTGACTGTCGCTCCTCCTCGAGGAGATCGGCCCGGGGACGGCGAATCCGGCGCCACTCGCGGCGGGTGCGGTCCGAGCCGAGGGAAGAGTCCAGGGATGGCGGACGAGATCGCAGGGAGATCGCCGGCGCGCACTGGCCCCCGGGAGGACCCCTCCGAGGTTTCTCATCCCGACGGCGTCCAGCGATGGAGGGCGAAGAGTCTACTCTCGACCCCCCGCGGGTCAACCTTCGCGGGGTCCCGCTTCCGCCCCCTGCGGCTCGGGCCGGGGCGCCTCGACATTCTCCGGGTCCGGCACTCGGAGTTGGACGGCCGGGCGGATCTCGCGGGGCCGCCGGCGGCGGCTCAGGACGAGGATCAGGACGAGGGACAGGGTCAGGAAGGCGAGGATCAAGTGGATGTCGTGCACCGTCTCGGTCAGCCGATCCACCGATCCTCCGAAGATCTTCCCGAGGTAGATCGACACCGGCACCGAGAGGACCACCCCGGCGAGGTCGATGAGGAGGAAGCGCGGGTAGCGCATCCCCATCGTTCCGGCGATGAAGTAGCCGGGGGTGCGGAATCCGGCGAGGAACCGGCATGCGAACGTCGCCCAGACGCCGTGCTCCTCGAAGCGGATCCGCAGGCGCGCGAACCGCTCCGGGTGGAGGATCCGCGCCACCCAGCGGATCTTGAGCGCGCTCATGCCGTAGCGGCGGCCGAGCCAGAAGGGGATCGAGTCCCCGATCAGAATGGCCGCGGCGCAGACCAGCGTGATGGGCACGAACCTCACCTCGCCCCGGTGCAGGAGCAGGCCGGAGCCGATCAACGACACCTCCTCGGGTAGGGGCAGGCCGAGCCCGCAGAGGAGCAGCACCACGAAGGGGGCGAGGTAGCTGAACTCCCCGAAGATCTCGTTCAGAAAGCCACTTTCGGCGAGGAGGGCCATGGGGCGGGACCGGGCGAGCGGCCCAGTATAGGGGGCCGCCTCTCCGCTCTTTTTCCTCGCCGGGTGAATCCTTACGCTAACCGGGCGTAGGCGGCCGGTTCCCCGGTCGCCCCCCCTCGACGGCTCCGCGCGACGAGAGGCGAGGTCGAGCGCCTCGGGAGAACGGGATGAAAGGCGTCTGGGACACCATCGTCGACTGGGCGAAGGAGAACCTCGTCCACTGGGGAATGGTCAAGGTCTACATCGCCTGCGCCATCGCCGGCGGCACGGTCCTGATCGGCCAGACGGGCCTGAATCTCTTCGGGCTCGGCGACGCCGACACCGACGTCGACCCCGACGTGGACGTGGACGACGTGGAGGGGGGGGACGACCTGAACTTCCTCTCCGTGCGGGCCCTGGCCGGCTTCTTGACCTTCTTCGGGCTCGTCGGGTGGGCGGCCGACGAGGCCGGCCTGCCGACGGTCGCCCACGTGGGCCTCGCCTTCCTCGCCGGGGCCTTCGTCATGGTGCTCGTGGCCGCCATCATGCGCTACTTTCGCCGCATGACCTCCAGCGGAACCGTGGAGCCCGTGAACGCGGTCGGCGGCACGGCCACCGTCTACTTGAAGGTCCCCGCCCACTGCGCCGGCAAGGGCAAGATCACCGTGTCGATCCAGGGGCGGAGCATGGAGTTCGAGGCCATCACCACCGGGGAGGAGCTCCCGACCGGGAGCGCGTGTCGCATCCTGCGGATGACGACGGAGAACACATTCGAGGTCGGTCCTCTCGATTCCGAGAAACGCACATGAAGTACCTGGCTCCTGGCGTCCTGGCGCAGGTCGATACCAGCTCGCTGGCCGTCGTCCTCATCCCCGTCGCCCTCGTCCTCGTCCTCTTCGCCCTGATCGTCGCCTTCGCGCGGCGGTACAAGCGCTGCCCCTCGAACCGGATCCTCGTGATCTACGGCAAGACGAAGGCCGGCCAGGTATCGAAGACCCTCCACGGCGGCGGCGCCTTCGTCATGCCGCTGATCCAGGACTTCGAGTACCTGTCCCTGGACCCGATGCAGATCGAGATCCCGCTCCAGGGGGCGCTCTCGATCGAGAACATCCGGGTCAACGTGCCGTCGGTCTTCACGGTGGCCATCGGCACGGACCGGGACGCGATGAACAACGCCGCGATCCGTCTCCTCGGTCTCGCCACCGCCGGGATCATCAAGCAGGCCGAGGACATCATCTTCGGCCAGCTCCGCCAGGTGATCGCCTCGATGGCCATCCAGGAGATCAACCGCGACCGCGACGTGTTCCTGAGCAAGGTGCAGAGCTCGCTCGAGCCCGAGCTGAAGAAGATCGGCCTCGTGCTGATCAACGTGAACATCAAGGACATCACCGACGAGTCCGGCTACATCGAGGCCATCGGCCGCAAGGCGGCCTCCACCGCCATCAACCAGGCGGAGATCGACGTCGCCCAGCAGGTCAAGAAGGGAGCCGTCGGCGTCGCCGACGCCGACCGCGAGCGGCTCGTCCTGGTCGCCAATGCGGAGAAGGAGCGCGACATCGGCACGAAGGATGCCGAGCGCGAGCGGGCCGTCCGCGTGGCCGAGCTCGAGAAGGCGCGCGCGGTCGGCGAGCAGACCGCCCAGTTCGAGCAGGAGGCGCTGATCCGCGATCAGGAGAGGGAGATGCGGATCCGCGTGGCCGGCGCCAACGCCAAGGCGGTTACCGGCGAGAACGAGGCCAAGGCGCAGATCGCCCTGGTGAATGCCGATCTCAAGGTGAAGGAGGCCGAGGCCTACCAGCGCGCCGAGACCCGCGCTCGGGAGGCGGAGGCCGGCGTCCTCGCGGCCCAGTACAAGGCCCAGACGATCGCCGCCCAGGCCGAGGCCGCCAAGGTCGAGGCGGAGACCCGCGCCCGGCTCGAGGCGGTGTCGAAGGCGGAGAAGGCGAAGACGATCGTCGATGCCGAGGCCGAAGCCGCCCGCGTGCGGATCGCCGCCGAAGGGCAGGCCGCCGCGATCTTCGCCAAGCTGGAGGCGGAGGCCCGCGGCCAGTACGAGATCCTCGCCAAGAAGGGCGAGGGCCTGAAGCAGATCGTCGCAAGCTGTGGCGGCGCCCAGGAGGCCTTCCAGATGCTCATGCTCGAGCACCTGGACCACCTCTCGGAGACCGCGGCCCAGGCGATCGCCAACGTCAAGTTCGACAAGGTGATCGTGTGGGACGGCGGCCAGGCGAACGGCGAGGGCGGCACCGCCACCGCCGGCTTCCTGCGCGGCCTCGCCTCCGCGCTGCCCCCCATGCTCCAGATCATGCGGGACGTGGGCGGCGTCGAGATGCCCGACTACTTCGGGAAGCTCGTCGGCAAGCCGGACGGCGAGAGCGGCAAGGCGGGCGAGAAGGGCGAGAAGAAGGCCGGCGCGGCCCGCGGCGCTACCGACAAGTCGGCCGGCGAGGCCTAGGAAGGGAAACGGAAGAGCACCATGCGCCAGCGCCCTCGTCGCAACCGCAAGAACGCGGCTCTCCGGGCCGTCGCCTCCGAGACCTCGCTCTCCTCCGCCCGCTTCGTCTACCCCCTCTTCCTCCACGAGGGGCCCGGCGAGGTGCCGGTCGCGTCCATGCCCGGATGCTCCCGCCTCTCGCCCGCCGGGCTCCTGCGGGAGGTGGAGGGAGCCCTTTCCGACGGCATCCGCCACGTGATCCTCTTCCCGGCGATCGCCGACGCGAAGAAGACGCCGGGGGCCGAGGAGTGCCACGCGCCCGGCGGGCTCGTCCCGCGCTCGATCCGCGCCCTGAAGGAGCGCTGGCCGGAGCTCGTGGTCTACACCGACGTGGCCCTCGATCCCTACTCCTCGGACGGGCACGACGGCCTCGTGGCTCCCGACGGTCGCATCCTGAACGACGAGACGATCGGGGTCCTCGTGCGGCAGTCCCTCTGCCAGGCGCGGGCCGGCGCCGACGTGATCGCTCCGAGCGACATGATGGACGGCCGCGTCGGCGCGATCCGCGACGCGCTCGATGCCGCGGGCTTCACGGACGTCTCGATCCTCGCCTACACCGCGAAGTACGCCTCGGCGTTCTACGGCCCCTTCCGCGATGCCCTCGACTCCGCCCCGAAGTCGGGCGACAAGAAGACCTACCAGATGGACCCCGCGAACGCGCGAGAGGCGTTGCGCGAGGTCTGGCTCGACGAGGAGGAGGGCGCCGACATCCTCATGGTGAAGCCGGCCGGCCCGTACCTCGACGTGATCCGCCTCGTCCGCGAGGAGACCGTGCTGCCGGTCGCCGCCTACCAGGTGAGCGGGGAGTACGCGATGCTGAAGGCGGCCTGCGCGAACGGCTGGCTCGACGAGCCGCGCGTCGTCCTCGAGAGCCTCCTCGCCATCCGCCGCGCCGGCGCCGACCTGATCCTCACTTACTACGCCCGCCAGGCGGCGCGCTGGCTGGCGGGGTAGGAGCCGATCGCGGGAAAAGGGAACGAGAAGCGCGCGGGAACGCTCTGAAGCGAGGATCGTTCCACATGGGGGACTGACGTAACTCGTTGGTGGGGGGGCTTACGACGAATAACGCTGATCGCTCCCCGCCGGGGTTGACGAACCGCCAGGCGCCGACCACGCTCGTGACGAACTCCGGATTGGTGCAGCATGGACCTCCGGATTGGAAGCCGCGGCTGCACGTGCGTGCGGAGCCCTACAAGCCACCTGACACCCCCGTAGAGAAACACCGAATGGTTCAAATTGCCGCAAGGATCGTTCTGTTCCTTCTGGTCAGCCTCGGCGCCTCACCGCTTGCTCGAGGATGGCAGAGCACCCCCGTCTCCCCCGCCTGCAACAACCGGGACCGCAAGCCCGTTATCACTGCCGGCTATCACAACTCTCTCGATGAACCCTGCTCCCAGATCACGATGAGGATGTCCGTCCCCGTGTGAGATTTGATCGGGCGGGCCGGGGGGATCATGCCACGTCCTTGGATTCGTTCAAGGACACGTTTTCGAGGGCCACGAGGAGCTTGGGGATGGCGGCGTGACCCTTG
>JBFMCU010000061.1:0-45873 GCA_040754415.1 Planctomycetota bacterium | reverse complement strand
GAGCCCGCCGAGCCGCCGGGCGGCGGCCACGGTCTCCGCCCGGCCGAGGGCCGGGGAGAAGGGGGCGGCCACCACGAAGAGGATCATCCCTCCTCGTCCGGAACCGGGGCCGCGGCGAGGGCGCAGCGGATCCGCAGCACGCTCGCCCCCGCGCAGCGGACGTCCCCCGTCAAGAACCAGGCCGGGCCGACCCGCTCCTCGAGCGTGACCCGGGTGCGCAGCGTCTCCCCGGGGCGGACCAGGCGGCGGAAGCGGGCGCTCTCGATGCGCGAGAGCACCGGCACGGCGGAGACGGTGTCCAGGCCGCCCGCGCGCCGGGAGACGAGGATCGCGGCGGACTGGAACACGTGCTCGGAGATGAGCACGCCGGGCAGGATCGGCCGCCCGGGGTAGTGGCCGCGGAACCAGTCCGCGCCGGCGGGCACGTCCCACTCCGTGGTGACGGAGTCCTCCGTCTCCTCCACGATGCGGTCGACGAAGAGGAAGGGGTCGCGGTGGGGGATCGCGGCCTCCACCTCGGCGCGGGACTGCCGCGGCGCGTTCATCGCCCGGCCCCCACCGCGGGGCGGCGCGCGGCGAAGAAGCCCTCCGCCTCGTGGGCCACGATGGCGCCGTAGTTCGCCACCCCGAGCCACCCCGACATGAGGATGCCCACGCTGCCGGCGTGGAAGAGCCCGGCGGCGTGCCGGGGGAGATCCCGGCTGACCTTCAGCCCCTCGAACTTGGTGCCGAAGGTCGTGCCGGCGGGATGGCGCGTATAGAAGGCGAAGGTGCGGGGGGTGGCCGCCTCGATGTGGTCGATCCGGCTTCCCACCCCGGGGAGGAGGCGCTCGAGGCTCTCCAGGCTGCTCTGGACGAGGTGCTGCTTCTCCGCCTCGTAGGCGGCGTCGTCGAGGCTCGCCCAGTCGGCGAAGCGGGCGTTGTGGGAGCTGACGATCGAGCAGCGGTTCGTCCCCGGCCGGGTCTTGGGGTAGTAGAAGGAAAAGGTGCGGCTCTCCCCGCGCAAATCGCCGAGCGCCTGGGAGTCGAAGGTCGGCCGCGTGGAGTGGAAGAGCAGGTCGGCCACGAAGGGGATCTCCGCCCCCTTCGCGAGGCCCAGGTAGACCTGGCAGCTCGAGGTGTTGAGCCGCACGGCCCGGCAGCGGGCCACGTAGTCGGCGGGGAGGTGCGCGGGGCCGACGAGCTCCTCGACCGTCGTCTTCAGGTTGGCGTTCGACACCACCACCGGGGCGGCGAGGAACCGGCCATTGGCGACGACTCCCTTCGTGACGCCCTCCTCGACCACGATGCGCTCGACGAAAACGTGGCCGTAGAGCTCCACGCCGTTGCGCGCCAGCTCCTCGCGCATCGACCGCACCAGGAGATCGGTCCCGCCGGCGAACGTGAAGATCCCCTCGCGCGCGAAGTTCGCGAAGACGATGCCGTAGGTGATCGCCGGATCGTCGGCGAGCGAGCCGTTGGCGTAGGAGATCGGCTCCAGTAGGAGCCGGTGGACGTCGTTGCGGCCGGGGAAGAAGCGCTCGAGGAGCCCGCCGGCCGTCTCGCCGTCGTCGGCGAAGAAGTCCATCCGCCGCAGATGCTGGAAGAAGGCGTCGACGGTCTCGCGCCGGACGCCGAACACCTCCACGAGCTTCGCCGCGAAGTCGCGCGCGGTGAAGTCCGTAGCGAGGGAGAACTGGGGATTGTCGTAGACGATCCGCTCGAGGGGGACGATCCGCGCCGCGATCTCCGGCGTCCAGTACCGCCGGCACGTCTTCTTCATCCCGACCGGGAAGCCGTGCAGCGACACGTCGAATACGTGGCCGCCCCGGCGCTTGAACCAGGTAGCGTAGCCGCCGAAGTTGTAGTGCTGCTCGAGGATGCAGACCCGGTGCCCGCCGCGGGCGAGGATGTTGGCCGCGGTCAGGCCCCCGATGCCGCTGCCGACGACCACCACGTCGTAGCCGGGGCGGATGCGGGCGAGGGGATCCCGGCCGAGGGGCTTCCGGCCCGCGCGGCTGCCGGTGGGGGGCGAAGGGCGCCGTTCCGCGTGCCCGGCCATGCTCGGCCCTTCAGACGCACGCCGCCGCGTGGCGGTTGGCCATCAGGAGGCCGGAGTAGAGTGCCCCGATCACGCCCACGAATCCCTGGTCCGTGCCGCAGAGCCGCAGGCCGGGCACCCCGGTCTCTCCGTCGAGGCACTTGGCGGGCGAGCCGTAGATCGCGCCGCCGAGCCGTCCGGTGTAGCGGTGGACGGTCACCGGCGTGAACACGTCGCGGTAGGCGGTGCAGGGCCGCCAATCGGGCACGAATGCGGCGGCGGCGGCGATCGCCTCCTCCGCGCAGCGCTCCTTGGCCGCCGCGTACTCCTCGGGGGGGAGGATGCGCCAGCGGTCGTGGTTGGCGAGCGTGGTCAGGCGGACGAGCGGCTCAACGGGCACCTCCGGCCCGCTGCCGCCGGGAGGCAGGAAGTTGGTCGGGACCGCCAGCGCTCCGATCCCGGGGGCGATCAGTCCCTCCGGACGGCGGTGGCGCGGGCGCGCGGTCGCCGCGAAGAAGGTCGTCGCGGCAGCGAGCCCGAGGTCGGCGGGCGGGCGGTCGAGGATCGAGATCGACTCCAGCACCGCGATCCGGCCCACGGGAGCGGCCTGATCGCGCGCGCCGCTGTACAGACGCATCGTCTCGGGGTAGCCGGCGCAGGAGAGCACGTGCTCCGTCTCGAGCCGCGTCCCGTCGTCCAGCTCCACGCCGCACACCGTGCCGCGGGCCGTGTGCACGCGGGCCACGCCGCACCGCAGGCGCAGCTCGCCGCCAGCGGCCTTGAGGCGCTTCACGAGGAGGTTCAAGAGCGTGCGCACTCCTCCCTCCGGCCAGGCCAGGCCCTCGAGGAAGAGGGAGCGGAAGAGGACGACGAGCTGGCCGCGGTCGATGTCGTCCTCGCGCGCGCTGCCGTACAGGCACAGGGGCAGGAGGAGCATCTCCACGAGGAGCGGATCGCGCAGGTGGGCGGCGAGGAAATCCCGCCCACTCTGGCGGTCGCGCTCCGGATTCCCGAGCTCGTACTCGCGCACCGCCGCCACGAGCTCCCGGTACCGGTCCCGCTCGGCGGGGAACGCGCGGGCGACCTCCTCCGCGAGCCGGTCCGGGTCGTTGGCGAAGGCGAGCCGCGCGTCCGGGAACAGGATCTGAGAGAAGCGCGGCTGCCGTAGCCGCAGCTCGGCGTGCTCCAGGCCGAGCTGGCGCAGGATGCGGTTCAGGATGGCGTTGCGCGCCCCGGGCGGCGCATAGTTCGTGAGGGCGTGCAGCCCCACGTCGAACCGCCGCCCCGCGCGCGAGTAGAAGGAGGAGAGTCCGCCCCAGACCTCGTGGCGCTCCAGGACCACCACGCGCCGGCCGTCCCGCGCCAGGCGCAGGGCGGCCGCGAGCCCGCTGGGCCCGGCGCCGATGATGACGGTGTCGTAGCGCAAGGCCGGAGCCTGCCTGCCCGGCGTCGCCCCGCTACCGGGTGGCGGCGCAGGAGAGGGACTTGGCCTCGAGGAGCGGAAGGAGGTAGCGGACGGCGCGCTCGATCGTGGAGAGCTCCTCGAAGTCCTCCTCGGGGATCTGCACGCCGTACCGCTTCCGGATCTCCATCACGATGTCGAGGAAGTCCATCGAGTCCAGGTCGATCTGATCCCGGAGGCGGACGGCAGGGTCGAGGTGGGAGAGATCCTCGTCGGGCACGATCTGGGCGATGATCTCCTTGATGGCCAGGGCGACGGTTTCGCGGGTCATGGTTCCGGACGCGTTCGGAGGTCGATGGGGGTTTCAACGGGTGCGAGGAGGGCCGGACCGGGTCCTTCCTTCCTCTCACCCGTCGCAGCGGCGCACGACGACGGCCGAGTTGATCCCCAGCATGCCGAAGGACATGTTCAGGATCGTACGGACGTCATCCGCCTCGCAGGGCACGTTGGCCACGAGGTTGCGCAGCTCGCACGCGGGGTCGAGGTCGTCGAGATTGATCGTGGGATGGATGATGCCGTCGCGGAGGGACGGGAGGTTGCCGGCGAGCTCCAGGGCGCCGGCCGCGCCCATGGCGTGGCCGATGTAGCTCTTCGTGTTGTTGATGAAGGTGCGGGGGGAGTCCGAGAACACCTCGCGGATGGCCTGGCACTCGACGATGTCGCCGGACACCGTCGAGGTGGCGTGGGTGGAGACGAGGTCGATCTCCTCGGGCGGCAGCCCGGCGCGGGCGAGCGCGCCGCGGATGCAGGCGTTCTGGCCCGCGGCGTCGGGGTGGACGAAGTCCTTCGCGTCGGAGTTGACGAAGCCGCCGATGACCTCGCCGTGGATCGTCGCGCCGCGGGCGCGGGCGTCCTCCAGCCTCTCGACGGCGAAGAGGCAGCCGCCCTCCGCGATGACGATGCCGTTGCGGGCGCGGTCGAAGGGCCGGGAGGCACGGGCCGGCTCGGGATGGGCGGCGAGCGCCCCCTGGGCCCGGAAGCTGGCGAAGATGGCCGCGCCGTGGATCGCCTCGGAAACGCCCCCGCCGAGCGCCGCGTCGACCTCGCCGAGCTGCACCATCTGCACGGCGTGGATCAGCCCGAGATTCCCCGCCGCGCACGCCCCGCCGAGCGTATAGGCCGGTCCGCGCACGCCGAGGCTCAGGCTGATCTCGCCGGCGGGGTTGTTGGCGACCGTCCGCGGGTTGTGGTGGTGGGACCAGTAGGAGAGGTCGTGCTCGTAGCCGGCGACCGCCAGCATCTCTCTCTCCGTCTCCACCGTGCCGTGCTCCGTGATGCCCACGTACACCCCGAAGCGCGCGGTATCCCGCTCCGCCAGCGAGACCCCGGCGTCGGCCAGGGCCTCCCGGGCGCACCAGATGGCGATGCTCCCCGCCCGCGTTCCCCGCCGCAGCTCCTTCTTTCCCTGGTGGCGGAGGGCGTCGAAGTCGCACACCCCGGCCAGGGTCTCCCCGAAGCGGGGGAGCTCGTGACGGCGCACGCCGGAGACGCCGGCGAGGAGATTCGCGCGCATCTCGGCGAGCGAGTTCCCGTTGGGGCTGGTGAGGCCCACCCCGGTGATGACGACGCGGGCGAGCTCATCCATGGCCGGCCTCGTCCTCGTCGGCGTGCTCCTCCTCGCGCTCCCCGTCCGCGGCGGAGGCGTCCCCGAGCGCCGCCGCCACCCCCTCGCCCACGTGGCTGCCGAATAGCAGGCGGGCGGGGATCCCCACTCCCACCTTGAACGCGGCGTTGATGGCCCGGGAGAGCAGGCTCTCGGGGTCGCTCATCGCGTTCTGCACCGCGGTGAAGACGAGCTGCATGATCGCCTCCCCGATGTCGCACGTCGTGATGATCGAGCGCAGGGTGAGGACCCGCGGATCGCGCTCGCCGTGGCGCTGGGTCACGTAGCGCAGGGAGCGCTCGGCCATCTGGCGGAACTGCTGGAAGACGATCCGCTCCCGCCGCCGGAAGACGGTGGCGACGATCGAGAGCGTGTTGCCGACCGGTGCGTGCAGGTGGCAGCGCCGCGCGCTCTCGAACGTGGACGTGATCGCGCCCCACTCCGCGAGCTCGTGCAGCGTCGTGCTCGTGGCGGCCTGGGAGATCCCGAGCTGCGCGGAGATCTCCTTGCTGGAGAGGGGCCGGTTCGAGAGCACCAAGAGCCCCCAGACCCGCCCGTGGACCCGCTTGAAGCCGCAGGTCTTGAAGAAGAGCTCGAAGACCGGGAGCTCGTCCAGGAGCTCGTGGTCGACGAGGGATTCCGCGCGGAGCGCGAGGTCCGCCGGGGGGAGGGCCCGGGGCGGGGCCGGGAGAGGGGCGGCGGTCGGCGGTCCGGCCGGGACGGAAGTGGCCATGGGGAGGCTGCGCGTCAGGGATATCAAGAATTCTTGAAATCCCGGATGGCGCGGGGGGTCCTTGTGCCACACCGGGGCCGCCCGGTCCACCCCCGGGACCGGATTCCCGCCTCGCCGCCGGGCTCGGGGCCGACGGCCGGAGGGGAAGAGGGGCCAGGCGGGGGGGGAGGGGGGGAGGAGGAGGAGGAGGGACGGGCGCGGCCACCGCGCGCCACGTCCCTCCGTCCTCGACGAAGTCCCCCGCGCGCCCGGCTCCGGCCCGGGCCGCGCGGATCGCGCTGCTTCTGGCCGCTCCAACCCCGGACGGCCCGCAGCCGCGGGCGGGGAGACCCTTCCGGGGGTCGGGCGGTTTCCCGATACTCCCCGAAAACCCCCCAGAGGCCCATGCCCCGCCCCTCGCGCCCCGCTCCCCGCCTCGCTCCCCTGGCCGGGCTTCTCCTCGGCCTCTCCGCCCCGGGCTGCGTCGTGGTGGACGCCCCCCTCTTCGGCCTGCGGGCCGTGGCCGGGGGCATCCACAACCGCCGCCACGCGGTGGGGATCGAGCCCTTCTTCCTCCCCGACGGGCGGATGGGCTGCGCCGTGAACGGCGGGCTCTGGCTGGAGGAGGTCCCGGGCGGGGAGCTCCGGGAGTGTCTGCCGGCGAGCTTCGAGGTGGCCGATCCCTCTCCGTCCCCGGACGGGAGGCTGGTCCTCTTCGTGGCCGGCGGGGAGCAGATCACCGCCGGCGGCGGCCACAACGACCACGTTTTTCAGACCTATGTCCTCGACCTGGCGACCCGGACCGTGGAGCGGATCACCCGTTCGCGCCGCGCCGAGGCGCTGCCGCGCTTCCTGCCCTCCGGCGGCGAGATCGTCTTCGTGCGGCGGGTCGACTACGAGCCCTGGGCGCTCTACCACCCTCCCTGGGGCGAGGGGGCGGTGATGCTCGCCGCCGCCCGCGGAGGGGACGAGCGAGCCCTCACGCCCCCCCTCTTCCACCCCTACCGCGGGCTCGCCGCGGTCGAGGGCGGGGCGGCGATCGTCTTCGGGGCGGCGGCCGGCGAGGAAGGACTCGCCCTCCACCGCCTCGCCCTCGTCCCGGGCGCCGCGCCGGAGCTCCTCGTCCCGGACGCCTTCCTCCCCGCCGCGGCGCCGGGCGGGGGGCTCGTGTATGTGCGCGGCCGCCGGGGCGGGGAAGCGGGCGAGGGTGGCGCCGGCGGCGGCGTCGCGATCTGCGCCGCCGGACCGCGCGCGGAGGGAGAGCGCGTCCTGTGGAAGGCGACGGGCGAGGTGCTCGCCCTCGCCGTGGCCCCGGACGGGGAGCGGATCCTCTTCACCGAGTTCGACCCCGCGCCGGGTCACTTCGGAGCCTACGTCCTGCGGGAGGTCGCGCGGAGCGGGGGCGAGGCGCGCGCCCTCCTCACGGCGCCCTATCGCGGGACGCGCCGCTTCAAGGTCGGCGACCTCGTCCAGCCCCTCTCCTGGTGGGGCCGGGCCGAGCGCTTCTCGCCGGGATCGCGGTGAGCCCCGCCGCGCCGCCCGTCACTCGACCGCGAGGCCCGGGCGGGGCGCGCGCCGCGGCGGAGACGGCTCGCGCCGCGCCGCGACGACGGAATCGGACGTGAAGAAGCCGAAGGCCTCCTCGTTCGCCCGCTCGTAGCACGCGGTCCAGTAGTGATCGACGTCGGGGAAGGCGCGGACCTGGGCGCGCGGGAGGATCCGGGCGAGGGAGCGCCGGTAGGCCGCCTCGGCGGCGGGACTTCCGAGCCGCAGGGTCGAGTCGGCGCGCCCGTAGACCACGAGGGCCGGGAGGTCGGGGAGGCGGACGCGGCGCAGGGGATGGTGGAGGAGGAACTCGAGCGCCGTGACGACCTCCCGCGCGCGCGCGAAGCGCAGGATGCCGAAGTGTTCCCGGGACCGATCCACCGCCGGGAACAGGCGGTCGATCGTGGCCCCGGCGATCCCCCGCAGGTCGAAGGGATTGCGCCATGCCAGGCGTCCCGCCGGCCGGAAGTAGTTGCGCAGGACCTCGCGAGGGGTGGCGATGTCCTGCAGATCGGGGATCGGATTGAAGAGGAGGACCGCGCGAAAGAGCCCCGGGTCCCGGCGCGCGGCGTGGAGGAGCGGGATCGCGCCGTAGCAGTTCCCCATCCCGAGGAGCTCCCGCTCGCCGCGCGCGTCGCGCACGGCGGCCGCGACGGCCAGCGTGTCTTGCAGGGAGCCGTGGATGCTGAACCGCCCGCCGCTCCGCCCGTGTCCGCGGTAGTCGAACGACACGAGCTCGAATCCCCGGCGGTTGATCGCCTTGTAGTAGCCGTACTGCTGGAGGCCGCCGCCTCCGATCAGCGGGGGCACGAGGATCGTGCCCCGGCGCGGGCCGGGAGGGGCGATGCGGTACACGCTGACGGGGCTCCCCCCCACGGCGATCCGCTCTCTCTGGATCCGGGCCATGTCGTGGCGGCCATCCAAGGAAAAACCGCGCCGCGTGTAAAGGAGGGAGCCGAGAAGCGGCCGGGGCGGGCCCGCCTCACCACTCCACCCCGAGCATCAGGCAGTTCAGGCCGCTGCCGATGCCGAGCATCATCACCCGCTCCCCGTGCCGGATGAATCCGGCCTCCACCGCCATCGAGAACGAGAGCGGCAGGGAGACGGAGGCCATGTTGCCGAAGGTCTCCAGGGTGGGGTAGTCGATCGTCTCGGCGAGGCCGATGGTCTCGAAGATCACCCGCTTGTGGGCGGTTCCGACCTGGTGGGTCACCGTCCGATCGATGTCCTCCCGCCGCCAGTCGATCTCGCGCAGGAACTCCGCGAAGGTCCGCGCGGCGAGCTCGTCGCCGGCGCGCAGGAGGGCCTCGGAGTCCGTCCGCATGAGCGGGCCCGCGTGCCGGCCGTCGATCCCGCCCCGGCAGAGCACGTTGTGCTGGGTCGCGGCGAGGACCGCGCCGCCGACGAGCCGCTGGTCCGTCCGCCCGGCGCCCATCCGCTCCAGGACGACGGCGGCGGCCCCCGAGCCGATGGTGAGGGAGGCGAAGGCCTCCTTCAGCGCCGCCTTGGTGAGCTGCTCGTCGGCGAGCAGGGCGGCGATCGTGGATTCGATCAAGGGGCGGCCGTCCTCGCCGGCGACGACGAGCCCGGCCTCGATCTGGCCCTGGTCGATCATGTTGGCGACGAGGACCATGCCGTTCGCGACGCCCAGGCACGCGTTGGAGACGTCGAAGGGCATGCACGAGGGCGGGAGGCGGAGGGACTCGTGGACGATCGTCGCCGTCGCGGGCTCCAGGTAGTCGCGGCACACCGAGGCGTGGACGAGGCAGCCGATGCGGTCGCGGTCGACGCCGCTCGCGGCGAGGGCCGCTTCGGCCGCCCGCGCCGCCTCTTGGCTCGGGGGCGTGCCCGGGGGCCAGAACCGCCTCTCCCGGATCCCGCTCATCATCTCGATGCGCCCCGGATGGAGCCGGAATCGCGCGTAGAGCGGGGCCAGGCGCTCCTCCAGCGCGAGGGAGGTCACGCGATCGGGGGCGAGGGCGTGCCCGAAGGCGGCGATGCGGACGTTCCGGAAGCGCACGGGCGGACAGGGTATCGGCGCGGGGGCGCGGCGCAACCGCGGACGGGCGCGGGTTGACGGATTCGCCTCGCCGGGGGCACCCTGATGGATCCATGTCGCCCGCCCCGGAGCTCACCATCCTCCACGTGGACATGGACGCCTTCTATGCCGCGGTGGAGATCCGGGACCGGCCGGCCCTCGCCGGGCTCCCGGTCTGCGTGGGAGGGCGTGCCGACGAGCGCGGGGTGATCTCCGCCGCGAGCTACGAGGCGCGCCGCTTCGGCGTCCATTCGGCGATGCCCACTCGCCAGGCCCTGGAGCTCTGCCCCGCGCTCGTGCTGCTGCCGGCCGACTTCGAGAAGTACACCGCGGTCAGTCGAGAGATCATGGGGATCTTCCACCGCTACACGCCGATCGTGGAGCCGCTCTCCCTCGACGAGGCGTTCCTCGACGTGGCCGGTTCGCGGCGGCTCTTCGGCACGGCGGTCGAGATCGGGCGCCGGATCAAGGCCGACATCCTGCGCGAGACCCGGCTCGTCGCCTCCATCGGCGTGGCGTCCTCGAAATTCCTCGCCAAGCTGGCTTCCGATCTCGACAAGCCCGACGGCTTCCGGGTGATCGAGCCGCACGAGATCCGCGCCGTTCTCGACCCGCTGCCGGTGACCAAGATCTTCGGCGTCGGCCCGCGCACCGCCAAGCGCCTGCAGGCCCTGGGCGTGACGACGGTGGGGGACCTCGCCTCGCGCGATCGTCAGGACGTGATGCGCGAGTTCGGGGCCAGCGGGGCATGGATCCACGACCTCGCCCACGGCATCGATCCGCGGCGGGTGACGGCGCGGCGGGTGGAGAAGTCGCACGGCATGGAGCGCACCTTCGCCACGGACATCGCCGACCGCGACGAGCTGCGCACGATCCTCTACGAGTTCTGCGAGGAGGTCTCCTACGAGCTCCGCCATCGCGGCCTGCGCGGCCGCACCGTGACCCTGAAAGCGCGTTTCCCGACCTACCAGACGGTGACCCGCTCGCGAACGGTGGACTTCCCCATCAACCAGGGCAAGCGCATCTATGCCGTGGCGCGGGAGCTCTTCGCCAATGTGCCGCGCGGCCCGCTGCGCCTGCTCGGCGTGCAGGTCTCGAACCTCGAGGACGTGCGCCGGCCGGTGCAGGCCGAGCTCTTCGCTCCCGCCGCCGAAGGGAACGGGGCCGCCGCGCACGATTCGCGCGAGGAGCGGGCCAGCACCGCCCGGGACGAGCTCCGCCGGCGCTACGGCCGGGGCGCGGTGATCCCCGCCAGCCTCCTCGGGCGGGTGCGCGGGCGGCGGCCGCCCCGGGAGGCGGAGGGGGAGGCGCCGGGGGACTGACGGTCCGCCCGCCGCGCGCTCGATGGGGGGGGTCCGCGAGATCCTGGACACCGTTCTGCCGGTCTTCCTGGTGATCGGCGTTGGCTACGGCCTGCGGCGCGGGCGGTTCTTCGGGCCCGAAGCCGAGGCCCTGCTCTCCCGGTTCGTCTTCTACGTGCCGACGCCGGCGCTGCTCTTCCGCAGCGTGGCGACCGTCCCCCTGCGCGAGACGGTCCGCCCCGTCGCCCTCGGCGCGATCGTCGCCGTCACCGTGCTCCTGGCCTTCGCCGTCTACGCGGGCGCCGCCCGGCTCTCGCCCGCCCGCCGGGGGGTCGTCGCCCAGGGAGCGCACCGGAGCAACATGGTCTTCGTGGGGCTGCCGGTCATCATCAACGCCCACGGGGCGGAAGCCGTGGCGCCGGCGGCCGTCCTCATCGGCTGCATGGTCGTGGTCTACAACCTGCTCGGGGTCGTCGTCCTCGTCCTTCCCCACCACCGGCAGGGCGACGGCTTCGGCGCGCTGCGCCGCCGGACGCTCCTCGAGTTCCTCCGCAATCCCCTGATCCTCGCGAGCGGTGTCGGGCTCCTCTTCTCGGGGTGGGGCCTGGCGCTGCCGGTGGCCGTGGACCGCTCCCTCGATCTGGTCGGGGAGATCGCGATGCCCCTCGCCCTGATCGCGGTCGGGGTGGGGCTCGATTTCGGCCGGCTGCGCGCCGAGCTCCTGGTCGCGGCGCTCGTCGGCGCCCTCAAGCTCGTCGTCTACCCCGCCCTCGTCTTCGCCGCCCTGTACGCCACGGGGAGCCGGGACACCTACCTCGCCATGGCGGTCCTCGTCCTGGCCTCGCCCACCGCGGTGGTGAGCTACGTCATGGCCCAGGAGATGAAGGGCGACGCGGCCCTCGCGGCGTCGATCGTGATCGGCACGACCCTCGCCTCCCTCGTCACCCTCGCCGGCTGGCTCGCCGTCCTTCGCCTCGTCCTTTGAGATGCCGGTCCCGCGCGACGAAGACGATCCCGATCCCGCCGCCGGCGCGCCGGTGACGGCCGGCGGCGCCAAGCGGGACGCCTGGCGCGATCCGCGCGTGGCGGCGGAGTACGAGGCGCGGCGCTTCCGGGGGCCGCTCGCGCGAATCAAGCACCGGCGGGACGCGGCCCTGGTCCTCTCGATCCTGCGCCGGGCGCCGGCGGTGCAGAGCGTGCTCGACCTGCCGGCGGGCACCGGCCGCCTGCTCCCGGCCCTCGGGGCCGCGGGCTACCGGGCCGTGGGGGCCGACGTGTCGGCCGCGATGCTCGAGGTCGCCCGCCGCGCGCTCCCCGCCGATCTCCCCCTCGCGCGGGCGGACGCCGAGCGCCTGCCCTTCGCGGCGGGCGCCTTCGACGCGGTCGTCTGCGTGCGGTTCCTCTTCCACGTCTCCGATCCGGCGACTCGATGCACCCTCCTTCGCGAGATGGCCCGCGTCACGGCGGTCCTCGTCGTCGGCGAGGTGGCCCATCGCGGCACGCTCAAGCACCTCCTCCGCCGGCTGCGGGGCCGTCTCGGCGCTCCTAGTCGCTGCCGGCGCGCCCCGGGACGCGCCGAGATCGCCCGGGAGCTCGCCGCCGCCGGGCTCGATCTGGAGAGGCTCGTGCCGGTCTCGCGCCTGTTCTCCGACAAGGCCTTCTTCGTCGCCCGGCCCCGCCGCCCCGCGCCGTAGCTCCCTCACTCGACGGGCACGATCCGCTCGGGGTGCAGGTGACGCTGGAAGAACTCGCGCGTCGCCTGCTGCGCGTACTGGCCGCCGGCGCCGGAGAGCGAGTGGTCGGCGGCGGGGACCACGATCAGATCGTGACGCTTGCCGGCGCGGATCAGCGCATCGGTCATCTTCATGGTGGCCGAGAAGGTGGCGTTCACGTCGCTCGTGCCGTGGATGAGCAGGAGCTCTCCCTCGAGGCGATCGGCGAGCTTCAAGTTGGACGCCGTCTCGTAGCCCGCCGCGTTGCTCGCGGGCGTCCCCATGTAGCCCTCGATGGGCGACGCGTGGTGGTCGTAGAGGTCGGAGACCGCCGCCGCGGCCACTCCCGCCTTGTACACGTCGGGGTAGAGGAGCATCGCCCGGACGGTCATGTATCCACCCCACGAGCCGCCGAAGATTCCCACGCGGTCGAGGTCGAGGTAGGGGCGCTCGGCGGCGAGAGCCCGCAGGGCGGATACGTGATCGGGGACCTCGTTCTGCCCGAAGCTCCGGTACACGACGTCCTGGAAGGCCTTGCCGCGCCCCGGCGTCCCCCGGCCGTCCACGAGCAGCACGACGAACCCGAGCTCGGCGAGGGCCTGGGCCTGGATGCTGCGGCCGTCGACGAAGGTGCGGGGCACCCACGCGACGAACGGCCCGTTGTAGATGTTGTCGAGGACCGGGTACTTCCGGCCCGGATCGAAGTCGTGCGGCTTGTAGAGGAGCCCGTGGAGCTCCGTCACGCCGTCCGCCGCCGGCGCGACGAACTTCTCGGGCGGCATCCAGCGCTCGTTCGTGAGGGCGTGGATGTCGGCCGCGGCCACGGTGCAGACGAGCGCGCCGTCGGCGCGGCGGTACTCGGTCCGGGGGGGCGTCTGCGGGGAGGAGAAGGTGTCGGCGAAGTGACCCCTCCCGGGGGAGAAGGAGATCGCGTGCTCGCCGGATCCCTCCGTCAGCCGCGCGAAGCCCGTGCCGTCGAGCCCGACCCCGTAGAGATGCGTCTCGCCGGGGTCCGGCTCGCCGTGGGCCGTGAAGAAGACCCGGCCCGCCTTCCCGTCCACCGCGACGACCTGGACGACCGGGAACTCGCCCGACGTGACCGGGCCGAGGCATCGGCCCGTCCAGTCGTAGAGGTAGAGGTGCCGCCAGCCGTCGCGCTCGGACATCCAGAGGAAGCGCTCCCCGTCGCCGACCTCGGTGAGGAGGCGCCGCCACTCGAGGAGGAGCTCGAGCCCGCCGAGGAAGGTGTCGGCTGTCTCGGTGAGGACGATGCGGGTCGTCCCGGTCGTCGGATCGGCGGCCAGCAGCTCGAGCTTCTGGAACTCGCGGTGCAGGCGCCCGATCACGACCTCCGCGCCGCCGATCCGCCACCCCCACACGACCGCGTACTCGTCGGGCCGCCCGGTGCCCTCGATCGCCACTCGCCGGCCGGATTCGACCTCGATCACGTGGACGGAAACGAGGGGGAGCGGCTGCCCCGCGCGCGGGTAGGGATGGAACTCGACCTCTTCGGTCGTCCGCAGCCAGTCGACGACGGGCAGGAGCGGCACGCCCCGCTCGTCGCTGCGCATCGCCGCCACCCGCTTCCCGTCGGGGGACCAGGCGCCCTCCTCCGCGCCCCACGCCCAGCGCTCCTCGCCGTCCGCGGTGAGCGGGATCCGCGCGTCGTCCGCCGCGCGGCGCAGGCCGAGGTTTCCTTCCTCGTCCGCGCCGAGCAGGAGCTCGCCGTCCGGGGCGGGGATCTCCAGGATCGGCGGATCGCCCACGGTGAAGCCGGCGCGGAGGCGCTGCGGGGCCCGGCGCCGGGCGCGGGCGGTCTCCTCCTCCGCCACCTTCGCGAGCGAGTAGTCGGCGAGGCGCAGGTCCCATTCGGCGCCGCGGTAGGCGAACCGGACGACCTCGCCCCCGTCCCGGAGGTCGATCTCCGCGAAGGGCAGCCCCTCCTGGCGGGGCTCCCTCCCGGTGGCCGCGGCGAGCGCCGCCCGTACGCGCGCGACGTCGAGGAGCGGCGCGCTCGCGGCGGCTTCCGGCCGCACGACGCGGATCTCGCGGTTGCGCAGCCCCCCCGCCGCGTACCAGAAGCTCTCGCCGTCGGGCATCCAATGCGGCGTGACGGAGCCGCCCTCGACGCGGGAGGCGAACGCCAGGGCGCGCTCGTAGTGCTCGAGGCGCGGCGTCTCGTCCCCCGCTCCGGGGGGGGGCGCCAGGGAGAGGAGTCCGAGGAGGAGGGCGGGTCGGGGGTCCATGGGGCGCGGGGGCATGATACGGGCGCCGGATCGCGAAGGGAGCGGATCAGGCGAGCGGCCGGCCGGTCCGCTCGTGGTGGGCGATGCGCCGGGCGGCGACCCGCGCCGTGGCGGCGGCGAGGCGCACGACCTCCTTCTCGGCGGCGGGGGCGCCGCGGCGGGCCGCGAGGTAGCGGGCGACGAAGGCCAGCCAGTACGCCGGGCCGACGCCGGCCGCGCGCGCCGGGGCGGAGGCGAAGCTCGCGGCGAGGCGGGAGAGGTCGCGCCGCGTCGTGGCGGGCCCGGGGGGGGCGAGGCAGCGGGCGGCGCCGTCGAGGTCGAGGAACCAGACCGCGGGCCGCCCGGGCTCCTCCTCCGTCACCAGGAGGTTCGGCGCCTTCAGGTCGCGGTGGCGGAAGCCGGCGCGATGCAGGGCCGCGATCGCCTCCGCCAGCGCCTGCAGGATCTTCTCCGGGTCCCCGCCGGGCCGCGCCACGGCCTCCCACGGCCCGCCCCCGGCCAGGAAGCGCGTGACGAGGCCCGTGGCGAATCCCGCCCGTCCGGCGGGGGAGCGCACGACGGCGAGCGGCGCCGGGGTGGGGACGCCGGCGGCCTCCATCGCGCGCCCGAGGGCGAAGGCCCGCGCGGCCCGCGTGCGCCGCAGCCGGAAGCGGCGCGCGAGGGCGCCGAGGCCGGAGAAGCGCTCCCGCTTGAACACGACGGGGCCGAGCGGCTCGTCCGCCCGCGCGAGATCCTCCTTCGCCGGCAGGCCGGGGACGGGCCGGCGGCCGGGGCCGAAGAGCCCTTCCCAGCTCGCCAGCCAGCGCGCGGCGAGCTCCGGCGGCACGGCGGGGACGAACTCGATCCGCCGGCGGCCGCGCCGGAGGGTCGAGCAGCGCTCCGCCATCGCCTCAGTGCGCCTCCCGCCAGCTCGGGCCGTGTCCGAAGTCGACGCGCAGCGGCACTTCGAGGGCGACGGCGTGCTCCATGCACTGGCGCACGAGCTCGCGGGTCTCCGCGAGCTCGCGCTCCGGCACCTCGAGCACGAGCTCGTCGTGCACCTGCAGGAGCGTGCGCCCGGAGAGCGACGAGGCGGCGAGCCGCGCCTCGAGATCGATCATGGCGCGCTTGATGATGTCGGCGGCCGATCCCTGGACCGGGGTGTTGATCGCCGCGTTCTCGGCGAGGGCGCGCACGCGCGAGTTGGCCGAGTTGATGTCGGCGATGCGCCGGCGGCGGCCGAAGAGCGTCTCTACGTACCCCGTCTCGCGCGCTGCGGCGAGCAGGCGGTCCATCCAGCCGCGCACGGTCGGGAAGGAGGCGAAGTAGCGCTCCATGAAGTCGCGGGCCGCCGGCACGGACAGGCCCGTCTCGCGCGCGAGGCGCTGGGGACCCATGCCGTAGAGCAGGCCGAAGTTGATCACCTTGGCCTGGCTGCGCATCTCGCGGGTGATCTGGTGATCGGCGACGCCGAAGATCCGGCGGGCGGTGGCGGCGTGCACGTCCTCGCCGTTCTCGAAGACGCGGCGCAGCTCCGGGTCGCCCGAGAGATGGGCGAGGACCCGCAGCTCGATCTGGCTGTAGTCGGCGGCGAGCAGCACCCATTCGCCGGCGGCGTCCGGCGCCGGGGGCACGAAGGCCGCCCGCAGCCGGCGGCCCCGCTCGGTGCGCGCCGGGATGTTCTGGAGGTTGGGGTCGCTCGAGGCGAGCCGGCCGGTGGCGGCGGACACCTGGCTGAACGAGCAGTGGATCCTCCCCGTCGCCCGGTTCACGTAGCGGGGCAGCGCGTCGACGTACGTGCTCTTCAGCTTGGCGAGCTCGCGGTACTCGAGCAGGCATTTCACGATGGGGACGTCGCCGTAGGCGGCGGAGAGCGTCTCGGCGTCGGTGGCCCAGCCGGTCGCTGTGCGCCGGGGCCGCTTCACGCCGGCCGCGTCCTGGATGCGGAGCTTCTCGAAGAGCACCTCGCCCAGGACCTTGGTGCTGTTGACGTTGAAGTTCTCGCCGGCGTGCTCCTGGACGGCGAGGCGGAGGGTCTCGATCTCGCCCTCCATCTCGGCGGACATCCGCGCGACGAGGCCGACGTCGAGCCGGATCCCGCGCCGCTCCATCGCCGCCAGCACCGGAACGAGGGGCATCTCGAGCTCGCGGAAGAGCCGGGTCGCCCCCGTCTCCGCGAGCTCGCGCTCCAGCACCGCGTGCAGCCGCCAGGTGACGTCGGCGTCTTCGCCGGCGTACTCGGCGACCTTCGCCACCGGCACCTGGTCGAAGCCGATCTCCTTCTGGCCGGTGCCGATGAGCTCCTTGGTGGGGATCTTGTGGATCCCGAAGTAGTGGAGGGCGAGGGCGTCGAGGTTGTGGCGGCGCTGGGCGCCGGCGACGCAGAAGCTCGCCACCATGGTGTCGAAGTCCGGCGGCGGTAGCTCGAGCCCGGCGTGGTGGAACACGAGCCAGTCGTACTTCGCGTTCTGGGCGATGCGCTCGTAGCGGGGATCGGTCAAGAGGGGCGCGAGCCGCGCGAGCAAGGCCGGCGGGCCGCCGGGCAGCACGGGAGGGTCGAGGTTGAACGGCACGTACCAGGACCGTCCGACCTCTGCCGAGAAGGAGACGCCGACGATCGTCGCCTCGAGGGGGAAGAGGCTGGTCGTCTCCGTGTCGACGGCGAAGCGGCCGGCGGCGGCGAGGGCGGCGATCATCGCCTCGAGTTCGGCTGCGGTCCGGACGCACCGGTAGTCGCGGCCGGCGGTCGGCTCGGGGGAGACGTCGGCGGCCGCCAGCTTCTGGAGCAGGCTCTGGAAGTCCAGGCGCAGGAAGAGCGCGGTCAGCTTGACCCGATCCGGTCGGGGGGGGCGAATCGCCGCGAAGCCGGGATCGAGGGGGACGTTGCAGTCGATCTGCACCAGCTCCCGGGAGAGCAAGAGCATCTCGCGATCCCGCTCGATCCGCTCGCGGGTCTTGGCCGGGAGCTCGTCGATCCGCGCCAGCAGGCCCTCCACCGATCCGAACTCGGCGATGAGCTTGATCGCCCCTTTCTCCCCGATCCCCTTCACCCCCGGGATGTTGTCGGAGGAGTCGCCCATGATGGCGAGCACGTCGACCACGCGGTCCGGGGTGGTCCCAAACTTCTCTTGCACCGCCTCGACGCCCTGGATCACGCGCTCGCCGCCCGGCCGGAAGACGTTGTAGAGCCGGATCCGTTCGCCGACGAGCTGCAGGAAGTCCTTGTCGCCGGTGACGATGAACACGTCGCAGCCCGCCGCCTCCCCCTGGCGGGCGAGGGTGCCGATGACGTCGTCGGCCTCGTAGCCGGGCCGCTCGAAGATCGGCACGCCGTGGGCGCGGATCACCTCGCGGATGACGTCGAGCTGGGCGATCATCTCCTCGGGCGCCCGCTCGCGGGTGGCCTTGTAGGCCGGGAAGCGGCGGTGGCGGAAGGTGGGCTCGGGCGTATCGAGCGCCACCGCCACGAAATCGGGCGCCTCCTCCTCCAGGATCCGCCGCAGGGTCGTGGTGAAGCCGTAGGTGGCGCCGGTCGGCGTCCCGTCCGGCGCGGTCAACCCGGTGCGGGCCATCCCGTAGTGGGCGCGGAAGGCGAGAGCGGTGCCGTCGAGGAGGAAGAGCCGCGGCATGGCGGGGAGGGTACGGAGTCCGGACCGGATCCGCCACCCGGGCGAGCGATGCGGAGTCCGCTCCATCCGACGGTTTTGTCCTGACTCCGGCGCGCGGGACGCGGTAGCTTCCGCCCCCGTGGACTCCTGGCGCCGAGAGGTGCGCGCCCATCTGCGGCTCGCCGCGCCCGTGGTGGCGATCCAGATCGGCCTCATGATGATGGGGCTGGTGGACACCGCGTTCCTGGGGCGCGTGTCCGAGACCGACCTCGCGGCCGTGGCGGTGGGGGACTGGTGGACGTTTCTCCTGCTCTCCTTCGGCATAGGGACGCTCAGCGCCCTCGACCCGATCGTGAGCCAGGCGTGGGGGGCGCGGGACCGGGTGGCGATCACGCGCGGATTGCAGCGGGGGCTCCTCCTCGCCCTCGTGCTCTCCGTTCCCCTCGGGATCATCGCCCTCTGGACCGAGCGCACGATGCTCGCCATGGGGCAGCTCCCGGCGGTGGCGGCGACGGCGGGACGCTACGCGACGGTGCTCGTCGCCAGCATGCCCGCCTTCCTGCTCTTCGTCGCCGTGCGCCAGACGCTGCAGGCGATGCACGTCCTGCGGCCCCTCCTCTTCGTCATCGTGGCGTGCAACCTCCTGAACGCGGGCCTCGACTGGGTGCTGATCTTCGGCCACTTCGGCTGCCCCGCCCTCGGCGCCGTGGGCTCGGCCTGGGCCACCGTCGTCTCGCGCTGGGCGATGCTGGGGCTCCTCGTCTTCCTCGCCTGGCCGGCCCTGCGCCCGTACCTCTCGGCCTACGACCGCAAGGTCCCCGCGCTGGCGCCGATCGGCCGCATGCTCGCCCTCGGCGCTCCGGTGGGCGGGCAGTTCCTGATCGAGATCGGGGCCTTCGGCACGGTGATGGTGATGATGGGCACGATCGGCGACGTCGAGCTCTCCGGGCACACGGTGGCGCTGAAGCTCGCGTCGTTCTCGTTCATGGTGCCGCTCGGCATCTCCATGGCCGCCTCGGTGCGGGTGGGAAACGCGATCGGCCGCGGGGACCACCCCGGCACGAAGCGCGCCGCGAAGGTGGCCCTCCTCGGCGGCGCCGGCGTCATGCTCGTCTTCGCCGCCGCCTTCCTCCTGGTGCCCTATCCCCTGGCCCGCGTCTTCACCGACCTTCCGGGGGTCCTGGCGATCGCGGTGGTGCTCCTGCCCCTCGCCGGCTTCTTCCAGGTCTTCGACGGGATCCAGGTCGTGGCGCTGGGGATCCTGCGGGGCAGCGCGGACACGAGGCTCCCCATGCTGATCCACCTCGCCGGCTTCTGGCTCGTCGGCGTGCCCGCCGCCTATCTCTTCGGCTTCGCGCTCGGCCACGGACCGGCCGGGCTGTGGTGGGGGCTCGTGCTGGCGCTGGCGGCCGTCGCCAGCACCCTCCTCCTGCGCGTGCGCGCCCGGTTCGCCCGCGCCGTCGCGCGGCTGCGGGTCGAGGACGAGGAGACCTCCGTCTCCCACCCTACCGCGCCGTGAACGTGTAGCCGCCGCCGGCGACGTCGACGTGGTAGGTGCCGGGCTGCTCGAGCACGTAGCGGCGCTCGCCGACCCGGAGGCGGATCCCGTCGATCCGGGCCTCGACGCCGCCGCCGAGGTCCATGCGGATCTCGCGGTCGTCGTAGTCGAAGTCCTCGTAGCGGACGCCCCGCCCCCCGTTCGTGTGGGGCAGGACGATCGTGCGATCCTGGACGAGGAGGGTGACCTCCGCCTCGGAGACCGCCATCTCGAACGGCCAGTGCCCGCCGATGGCGATGGACATCGAGCCGCCGGGGCCGATCCAGCCCTCGTCGGCGGTGTCGAGGCCGCCCCCGCCCACGACGACGGCGATGCAGCCGCCGAGGATGGCGATGCAGCCGGCGAGGAGGGGGGCGAGGAGGACGGGGACGAGGAAACGAAGAACGCGCGCGCGATTCGTCGTCATGGGTTCTCGGGTGCGGTGGGGATGGGGGCCGCGCCGCGCATGCTACGCGGGAGGGGGGGGTCCGTTTCGGGGAGGGCGAGGAATCGTGGCGGGGCGGGTTGGCCCGGGGATGGGGTCCGGGGGGAGCGCGGTCGACAGGCCGAGGACCCATGCCGTCCGGGGGAAGTTCAGTGCTCGCCTTCCTCCTCCTCATCCGCATCGGGTTCCCAGCCGGATAGAAGGCCCCGGGCGGCGGCGATCGCGTCGTGGGTCCCGGCGAGCGCGAGCACGTCTCCCGCGCGAAGCTCCTCCCTTCCGGTGGGGGTTATGACGGGCTCTCCGGCCTGCGAGATGGCGATCGCGTTGGCGCCGGTCAGGGCGCGCAAGTTGATCTCCGCCAGCGTCTTGCTCACCGCCGGGCTTCCGGGGCGCACGCGCACCGACGCGAGCGGCCCGAGCCCCGGCAGCAGGCGTTCCGCGGTCCGCAGCGCCGGTCCCGGCCCCGGTGCCTGGCGGGCGAGCGCCTCGATCACGACCTGCGCGCCGGCCCGGACGTGCCCTTGGAGGTCAGCAACCCGACGCCAAAACACCGTGCCGAGCACGGTCAGAACCAGCAGGAGAATCGCCGGGCCCCAGGGAAGCGGCACGAATGGCTGCGTGACCACCAAGAGCGGCGCCCCGACCGCCAGCACCACCCCGAGCTGCAAGGTCACGACGAATGCGCGGCGCGGGGCCGCGGCGCGGTCGAGCGCCCCTTGGCCGGCGGACGGCAGCACGCGCACCGCCAGCTCCATGCCGATCGCGCGGGATTCGCGCGCGAGACCGATGCCGAACGGAGTCGCCGCCGCTACGGCCGTGGCCGCCATCAACCACCGGGCGACCAAGGGGGGCAACCCGGCGTCCGTGAGTCGGGCGACCGCCCAGTCGTTGATCACCGCGGCGCCGATCACGACCGCGGCCAGCAGCACCGCGTCCACCACGACCAACCGGATGAGCCGCCGCGCCCGCGAGACGCCGGCGCCGCTTCGACCGGAGAGCCGGAACTGCTCCAGCCAGGCGCCATAGAGCGACACGAGGGTCTGCACCGGTCGAGGCAACCGGCGCTCCAGGCCCAGGGCTATCGCGTCCGAGACTCCCACCAGGCGTGGAGTCGCGAAGGCCGTGATCACGGAAACCGCCACGACGATGGCGTAGAGCTCGGGCCGTGCCGCCCCGCTCATCACTCCGAGGCCAGCGATGAGAAAGGAGAACTCACCAATCTGCGCCAGGCTCAGGCCAGCTTGTACCGAGGTGCGAACGTCGTTGCCCGCCAGCAAGCCGCCGAGCGAGACGCTCACGGTTTGGCCGAAGAGCACGACGGCGGCAAAGAGCGCGGTCGCCCCTCCGTGACGAGCGATGATGAGCGGGTCGATGCCCATTCCCACCGATACGAAGAACACGGCGGCAAACACGTCTCGCAGGGGCCGAGTGACCTCGGAGATGCGCCTGCCGGCGCCGGACTCGGCGGACAGCGCACCGGCGAGAAAGGCACCGAGGGCGACCGAGTAGCCCGCCTCCCGAGCCGCGATCGCGAGAGCGAAGCATGCGCCCACGCTGGCCACCAGCAGGGTCTCGGAGCTGCCGAGCCGCGCTACGGCGCCCAGCGCCCGCGGCACCACCAGATAGCCCGCGACCGCCAGTCCGAGGAGGAAGCCGGCCAGCCGCCCGACGGTTCCGGCCAAGGTCTCAGGACTGACGTGGCTGCCGGGTGCCACCGCGGTGAGCACGGCGAGCAGCAGCACTGCCGCCAGGTCCTCGACCACCAGCACGCCGTAGACGAGATCGCTGAGCTTGCGTGGCATCCTCCGCTCGGCGAAGACCTTGGCCACCATCATCGTGCTGGATACCGCGACGGCGGCGCCGGCGAAAAGGCGCTCCCGCTCGCCCCAGCCGAGCCCCGCGGCGGCCACGTAGCCGAGCCAGAGCATGAGCCCGACCTGCACTCCCCCCACCAGGCCGGCGGCCGGAACCACCCGGGCCAGCCGGCGCACGCTGAACTCCAGCCCGATGCCGAACATCACGAGCACGACTCCGAGCTCGGAGAGGGCATGGATGCGATCCGGATCGGCGAATAGTGGCACCGGGACGTGGGGCCCCAGGACCAATCCGGCCAGGAGGTAGCCGAGAATGGCAGGCTGGTTCAGCCAGCGCGACACCACTGTCGTGACCGCGGCCACGCAGAGCACGAGGGCGAGGTCCTTCAGGAAGGCGGGGGCTTCCGGCACGTGCCCTATGGTTCCGACGTACCGCGGCCGGCGCCAGCGCGCCCGTCTCGAGCGTCTCCCGCGCTCCCGCGGGATCCGGTCCGCGGCCGACCCTGGGCCTCGGCCAGTCCATCCGCCGTGGCGATCCCGGGCCATCCGGCGCCGCGACGCCGCGCCCCCGACCGTGCATGGTAGAGTGGGCCGGCCCCGGACGCCGAACCCTTCCTTCCCGCCATGCGCGCGCTCGCCTTCCTGGCCGCCGCCGTGCTCGTACCCCCGACGCTCCCGGCCTGCCGCTCCGCCCCGGCGCGGGAGGGAGCCCCGCCTCCGGAGGCCGGCGTCCGCCTGGTCTACGAGGTGGATCCCGCCGTCGCGGCGCGTCTCGGGTGGGTGGCCGCAGGCGCGTCCGCCCCCGAGGCCCTCGCCGCGGTGGGGACGCACCTGGAACTCTGCTTGGACGCCCTCTTCCCGGCGGGGGAGGCGACCGTCGGGTTCGAGGGGGAGCGGGGGCTCGCCGTGACGCTGGCCGTCCCCCTCGCCGAGGCGGAGCAGCGGATCCTCGACGCGGCCCTGCGCGGCATCGGCAGCGTGGAGCTCGCGATCGTCGCCGAGGAGGGCGACGTCCTCTCGCCTCCCGCCGAGCTCCGGGGCGAGGAAGAGCGTCTGGACGCCTGGCTCACGATCCATCCCGGCGCGACGCTCGCCGACTACGCGATCGTTCCCTTCGCCGCCGGCGGCCCGCATCCCGCGCTCGAGGTGATCGCTTGGCGGCCCGGGCCGCCGGAGCCCAACGCGGCCGAAGTGGACCGCGCGGTCTTCCTTTGCCGTCCCCTCGTCCTGTGCGACTCGTTCACCGCGGGCGATTTCGCGCGGGTCACCCCGACGGTGGACGTGATGGGATTCCCCGCCGTGGCCTTCGAGCTCGAGGAGGCGCGGAAGGGGGATTTCCTCGCCTTCACCGAGCGCAACGTCGGCCGCTTCCTGGCGATCGTCATCGAGGGGCGGCTGGTGGACTCCGCGCCGCGCATCGAGGAGCCGCTGCCCGGTGGGGGCATCATCCGGGGGCAGTTCACCCGGGCCGAGGTGGACGAGCTCGTGCGGACCCTCGGCACCGAGACCCTCGGCGGGCCGCTGAAGCTCCTCCGGATCGAGGCGATCCCCCGGTAGCGCCCCTCACCGCCCCTCGAGCGCTTGGAGCTGCCGCTCGGCCCCGGCGTGGCCCGGGGCGAGGGCGAGGACGCGCCGGAAGAGCGCCCGGGCCCGCTCCGCCTCCCCCCGATGCGCCTCGAGGAGGCCCTGGTTGTAGAGGGCGCCCACGTTCTCGGGATTGAGGCGCAGGGCGGCGGCGAGGGGCGCCGCGGCGCGGTCCCACTCTTCGCGCACGACCGCGATCCCGCCGAGGTTCGCGTGGGCGAGGGCGAGGCCCGGATCGAGGCGCACCGCCGCCTCGAGGGCCGCCCGCGCCGCCTCGAGCTCGTTCCGGGCAAGGTGGGCGAGGCCGAGGTTCAGCCGGGGCTCGGGGCGATCGGGGGCGAGGCGGATCGCCTCCTCCAGGGCGGCGATCGCGCCCGCCCCGTCGCCCGTCAGGAGAAGGGCGCGGCCGAGGTTCGCCCGCGCGTCGGCGTGGGAGGGGGCGAGGGCGACCGCGCTCCGGAGCCGCGCCAGCCCCTCCTCGCTCCGCCCGAGCCGCATCAGCGTCGCGCCGAGGTTGCTCAGGGCGTCGAGGTGGCGGGGATGGATCGCGAGGGCCGCCTCGTAGGCGCGCCGCGCTCCCTCGAGGTCGCCGCGGGCCGCGGCGTCGTTGCCGAGGGTCGCGTGGGCGAGGAAGTTCTCCTCCGTCACCGCGAGCGCGTGCGTGCAGAGGGCGCGCGTGTCCCGCCACGTGCCGATCTGCGCCCACGCCGCGGCGCCGTAGCCGAGGATCGCCGCCGCGGCGAGGACGGGCGCGCGGCCCGCCCGGCGGAACCGGGCCGCGAGCTCCGCCGCGCCCCAGACCGCCGCCACGAGGAGCCCGAGGGAGGGTAGGTAGAGGTAACGGTCCGCGCGGGCCTGGAGCCCCACCTGCACGAGCCCGCTCACCGGCACGAGCATCCCCAGGAAGAGGAGCCAGCCGACGAGGAGATAGGGCGCGCGGCGGAACGAGCGGGCCGCGAGCCAGGTCAGGGCGGCGATCGCCAGCGCGCCCGCGGCTCCGGCGAGGTAGAGCCCGCCGAGGCGGTCGGGGTGCACGATCGCCGGATGGGGATAGAAGACGGCGAGCCGCGCCGGCCAGAAGATCGCTCCGAGGTAGGCGAGGACGGAGGCCGCCGCGTTGGCGGCCCGCGCCGCGAGGGGCACCGCGTCGAGCGAGCGAGTGGCCCCGCCTGCGCTCTGCACGAGGAAGGTGACGGCGCTCGACGCCGCGGCGAGGGCGAGGAGGGGCAGCTTCTCGAGGACGAGCCGGCCCATGCCGCGCCTTCCGCCGCTCGTTCCGCGCCCGAGCGGCCAGAGGTCGAGGAGGAGGAGAACGAAGGGCAGCGTGACGAGCATGGGCTTCGCCAGGAGCCCGAGGGCGAGGGCGGCGGCGACCGCCGCGTACCGCCCCGCCGAGGGCCGGCGCGCGTAGCCCGCCCAGAGGAGGAGCACGAGCATCGCGGAGACGCCGGAGAGCACGTCCTTGCGCTCCGCGATCCACGCGACGGACTCGACGTGGGTGGGGTGGACCGCGAAGAGCGCCGCGACGACGAAGCTCGGCCCGTTCTGCCGCGTGAGCGCGGCGAGGGCGAGGAACGCGAGCGCCGTTCCCGCCGCGTGCAGCGCCGCGTTCACGAGGTGATGCGCCCCCGCATCGAGCCCGAAGAGCTCCACGTCGAGCATGTGGGAGAGCCACGTGAGCGGGTGCCAGTTCGACGAGTGCACCGCGGTGAACGCCCAGCGCACCCCCGCCGCGGTCAGCCCGGCGGTGACGGGAGGGTTCCCCCCGACGTAGGACTCGTCGTCGATCCCCACGAACGCGAAGCTCCCCGTGCGCGCGTAGAGGGCGAAGGCGAGCGCGGCGAGCAGGAGCGCGGCCCCCAGGAGTCGGGCCCGGGAGAGGGCCGGGGCGGGGAAGCTCGATTGGGCGGCGGGCAGGGCGATCACGGGGATGCCGGAGGTGCGGGCCGGGATTCTAGAATCCGCGCCAATCCCCTCGCCCATCCTTCACGCCATGTCTCCCCTCGCCCCGCTCCTCCTCCCCATCCTCCTCTCCCCCCGGGCCGCGCCCGACGCCCTCGTCGCCACGCACTACTTCTACTGGTACCGCTGGCCGGACAGCCATTTCTCCCAGCCCGGGGCGCCGGGGCCCGAAGGGCACCTCCGCCGCTTCCCGGCGCCGGAGACGGTCGACTGGGGGAGCGCGGCGTGGCACGAGACGCAGTTCCGCGCCATGGCGGCGGCCGGGATCGATGTCGCGCTCCCCGTCTACTGGGGCGCGCCGGGGGCCTACGACCGGCCGGGGACCTGCTTCTCCGTGGAGGGGCTCGCACCGATGGCCGCCGCCCTCGACGCGATCGCCGCCGCCGGCGAGACGGGCGTCCGGCTCGGGATGTTCTACGACACGACGACGCTGCTCCGGAGCGTGCGCGGGCTCGCTTCCGGCCCCGGCATGCCGGAGCGGCCGGATCTCACCGCGCCGGAGGGCAAGGCCCTCTTCTGCGGCACGGTGGTCGAGTACTTCGCCCGCGTGCCGGAGCGCCATTGGGCCCGGCTGGACAGCCGGCCCCTCGTCGTCACCTACGGCAGCGGCTTCGCGGGGGCGTGGGATGCAACGCTGGGGCCGGCGCTGCGCGCGGCCTTCGCGGCCCGGTTCCCCGGCGAGGCGCCGTTCCTCGTGGCCGACGCGACATGGGGGGAGATCGGTCAGGACCTGACGACGGCCTGGGGCGCGGCGCTCGTCGGCCCGCAGCTCTTCCCCGGCGTGGCCCAGATCGGGCCGGGCTACGACGATTCGTGCGTGCCCAGCCGGCACACTCCGGTCCGCGCGCGCGAGGACGGAGCCTTCTACCGCTGGTCCTGGCGGCAGGCGGTCGTGGCGAAGCCGCGTCTCGTCCTGATCGAGACATGGAACGAGATGCACGAGGGCACCGAGATCTGCGCGACGATCGAGACGGGCCGCTTCTACCTCGAGCTCACCCGCGAGTGGACGCGCCGCCTCGCCGCCGGCGACCCGGGGCCGGAGCTCCCGCCTCCGGCCCCGCTGTACCACCGTCCCGACCTCGCGTGGGGCGCAGAGGCGAAGGACGCGGCAGAGGTGCGCGCCGACTACTCCCGCTCGTCCGTCGAGCGGTTGGGCCTGCGCGAGGTCGTCTGGGAGGACGGGCCGTGCGCCGTCGCGGACGGCGCCCTGCGCCCGCGGCCGGTCGCGGCCGAGAGCGTCACCTACCTCTACTTCCAGGTGAGCGACCACTGGCGCTTCGACATCGCCGCGGACCTCGAGCTCGCGGTGACGATCGATGGCGCCGGCGAGGGCGAGCTCGGCGTCCAGTACGACTCGCGCGACCCCGCCGCCCCGCTGGACGGCGCCTACGCCGCCGCCGTCCTCCACTCCTCGATCCGCGAGGGGGCCGCCACCACGCTCGTCTACCGTCTCCCCGGCGCGCGCCTCGCGAATCGCCAGAACGGCGGCGCCGATCTCCGCCTCGTCACCCGCGGCGGCGGGCTCGCGGTGGGGGCGGTGCGGCTGCGGTAGGGGTGTCGATCCGCGCTGGTGGACGGTTTGGCCATCGGATTGACAAACAGCCCGGGCTCGCAGCCCGCCCCAGGACCCCGCTTCACCCTTCGCCCGGCGCGAAGTCGTGCACGAGGAGCTCGAGGCTCGTCAGGCCGCGGAAGGTGTTCCAGCGCGGGGTGTGCACGACGTCGAGCGGCCGGCCGAGGCCGAGCTCGCCGGCGCGCCCGCCCATGCGGAAAGCCATCGCCTTCATCGTCGCGGCGCCCTGGCGGAGCTGGAGCATCAGGTGCGCGCCGTCCGCGCCGACGCGGCGGGGGGGTTCGGCGAGGCGGAGGTCGCGGGAGAGCAGAACGGGCTTCTCGTTCTCGACGCCGTAGGGCTCGAGGAGGTCGAGCTCGCGCATGAGGGTGGGCGTCAAGTGGGGGAAGGGGAGCTCGCCGTCGATCACGAGCCCGGGCGCGGGCGGCGGGGCGGAGGCGAGCTGCGCGCGGGCCCGGGCGCAGATCGCGACGCGGGCGGCGTCCACCGCGCTCGCCTCGATCTCGAGCCCGGCCGCCTGCGCGTGGCCGCCGAAGCGGGCCAGATGGGGGGCGGCGCCGCGGATCGCGTCGAGGACGTCGAAGCCGGGCCGACTGCGCGCGCTACCCCGGCCGCTGTCGCCGTCGAGCCCGATCACGACGGCGGGCCGGTCGAGCTCCTCGGCGAGGCGGGCGGCGACGATCCCGACCACGCCCTGGTGCCAGCCCTCGCCGGCGAGGACGAGGACCGGATGGGCGCGCGGATCGGCGAAGTCGGCGGCCTGGGCGCGCGCCTCGATCCAGACCTCCTGCTCGATCTCGCGCCGGCGCCGGTTCAAGCCGTCGAGCTCGACCGCCCGGCGGCGCGCGGTCGCCTCGTCGTCGGCGAGGAGCAGCTCGACGGCCTTCTCCGCGCCTCCGAGCCGCCCGCTCGCGTTCAGGCGCGGCCCGATCTGGAAGGCGACGTCCTCCGCCGTGAGCGGCCCCGTTCCGAGCCCGGCGATTTCCACGAGGGCCCGGAGCCCCGGGCTCGTCCCCGCGCGCATCGCCTTCAGCCCGTAGCGGGCGAAGACGCGGTTCTCGTCGCGCAGCGGCACCACGTCGCACACCGTGGCGATCGCCACGAACGCCGTCGCCTCCTCCAGGAAGGCCTTGATCGGCGCGGACGCGCGCCGGCCGCCGTTCATGGTCTGGGCGAGGCCCCAGGCGAGCTTGAAGGCCACCGCCCCGCCGCAGAGCTCGCGCCAGGGATAGGTCGAGCCGGGGAGCTTGGGGTTCACGATCGCCACCGCGCGCGGGAGGTCGGCGTGCGTGGGCTCGTGGTGGTCGGTCACCACCGTGTCCACGCCCCGCGCCGCGAGCCGGGCGATCACGTCGTGGGCGGAAGTTCCGTTGTCGACGCTGATCACGAGCCGCGCGCCCACCTCCTCTGCCCTGGCGATCGAGTGCTCGCCGAAGGAATAGCCGTGCTCGAGGCGGTTCGGGATGTGCCAGCGGGCGTTGGCCCCCAGGGCCCGGAAGAGCCGCATCAGGAGCGCCGTCCCCGTCACCCCGTCGACGTCGTAATCGCCGTGGACGAGGATCGTCTCGCCTTCCTTGACGGCCCGGGCGAGGCGCGTGCAGGCCGGCGCCATGTCCGGCAGGAGGAACGGGTCGTGGAGGTCAAGGGGCGCGGCGCGCAGGTGGCGCTCTGCGGCGGCGGGATCGGCGAGGCCGCGGTTGACGAGCAGGGCGGCGACGAGGGGATGGAGCGAGCTCCGGCCGGCGACGGCGCGGACGGCGGCGGGGTCGGGGGTGCGGATCCTCCAGGTGGCGCCCACGGGGCGGAGTCTACACACTGAGGGGCGGAAGGAACGCCGCTCTTCGTGCCCCCGATGGATCCCGCCGCCCAGAATCCGTTCCGGCCGCTGCCCGCGGTGGAGGAGGTGCTCGCCGATCCGGCGGCCGCCGCCCTCGCCGCCCGCGTGGGCCGCGAGCTCCTCGTGCGCTTCGTCCAGGAGGAGCTCGCGCGCTGGCGGGAGGAGATCCGCGCGCGCGGCCTCGATGCCGCCGCGGTGCGCGCCCGGCTGGAGGGCGGGGAGCTCGCTCTGGCCCTCGCCGCGCGCGTGCGGCGCGAGGAGGGGAGCGGGATCCGCCGCGCCGTCAACGCCGCCGGCGTCGTGCTGCACACCGGCCTCGGCCGCGCCCCGGTGCATCCCGCGGCGGCGCAGGCCATGGCGGAGGCGGCGGCGAGCTACTGCGTGCTCGAGGTCGATCGCTTCACCGGCGAGCGCAACCGGCGCGACGACCGCCTCTCCGCGCTGCTCGCTCGCCTGACGGGGGCCGAGGCGGGCCTCGCGGTCAACAACAACGCCGCGGCCGTGCTCCTCCTCCTCAACACCTTCGCCGCCGGCCGCGCGACGGTCGTCAGCCGGGGCGAGCTCGTGGAGATCGGGGGGTCGTTCCGCATGCCCGACGTGATGGAGCGGGCGGGGACGCGTCTCGTCGAGGTGGGGACGACGAACCGCACCGGGATCGACGACTACCGGCGCGCGGCGGGTCCGGACACCGGGCTCCTTCTGAAGGTGCACACGTCGAACTTCCGTATGGAGGGATTCGTCGCCGAGGTCGATCCCGCCGCGCTCGTCGCCCTCGGCCGCGAGCGGGGGATCCCCGTGGCCTACGACCTCGGTTCGGGGCTGCTGGAGGCGGAGGGGGCGACCCCGCTCGCGATGCTCGGTGCCGAGCCGCGGGTGCGCGCGGCGGTCGCCGCGGGCTTCGACGCCGTCACCTTCTCCGGCGACAAGCTGCTCGGCGGACCCCAGGCGGGCCTCGTCGCCGGCCGGCGCGCGGCGATCGCCGAGCTGCGCGCCAACGCGCTCTACCGCGCCCTGCGCCTCGACAAGGTGGCGATCGCCGGGCTCGAGAAGACGCTCGAGCTCCTGCTCGCCGGCCGGGGCGACGAGATCCCCGCCCGCCGGATGCTCTTCGCCACGGCGGACGATCTGCGCCCGGCGGCCGAGGTCCTCGCCGCCGCCGCCGCCGCGATCCCCGGCGTGCGCGCCGAGATCGCCGCCGGGGAGTCCCAGCCCGGCAGCGGCAGCGCGCCGGCGGTGCGGCTGCCGACGTGGGTGGTGCGCGTGAATGCGGCGGGCCTCGGCGCGGAGGAGCTCGCCGCCCGCCTGCGCGCTGGCGAGCCGCCCGTCTTCGCCCGCATCCAGCAGGACGAGCTCCTCCTCGACCCGCGCACCTTCCTCGCCGGCGATCTCGAGCGCGTCGCCGCCGCCCTGCGCGCGGCGGTGGAGGGGGCCGGATGAGGCGGAGGACGCTGGTCGCGCTCGCGCTCGCGCTGGCGACCCTCCTCGCGCTGCTCCTCCTCGACGGAGCGATCTCGCTCCTCGTCCTGCCGCGCACGTGGCGGCCGGCGCCGCCCTTCGGGGCGATCACCAACCCCGAACAGCGCCGCTGGCTCGAGGAACAGCTCGCTTCGGCCGCGGCGGATCCGGCGACCGGCCTCGGCCGCTTCGACCCCGTTCTGGGCTGGAGCTTCCGGCCGCTCGCGGTGGGGAGGGGCGGAACGGTCCACATCAACTCCCGCGGCTGGCGCGGGGCGCGCGAGTACGCCGCGGAGCCGGCGCCGGGCGTCGTGCGCATCGTCGCCTGCGGCGACTCCTTCACCTTCGGCGAGGAGGTGGCGGACGAGGACGCGTGGACGGCACGGCTCGAGAGCGGGTGGCCGGACGTCGAGGTCATCAATCTCGGCGTCGGCGGCTACGGCACCGACCAGGCCTTCCTGCGCTTCCAGGCCGAGGACGTCGGCGCGCGGATCGACGTGGTCTTGATCGGTCTCCTCCTCGAGAACATCGGCCGCAACGTGAACCGCTACCGGCCGCTCTGGTTCCCCCGGACGCCGAGCCCGGCGGCCAAGCCCCGCTTCCTCCGAGAGGACGGCACCCTCCGCCTGCTCGAGCTGCCCTTCGCGACGCAGGCGGAATTCGTCGCGGCGGTCGCCTCCGGAGAGGTGTGCGCGCGGCTCGCGGAAGGCGAGTTCTGGAGCGACGAGCCGGTGCCCGCCTGGCTCGCCTGGTCGGGGATCGCCCGGCTCGTGGGGATGCGGCGCGCCTACGCCGCGCGCGAGCTCCCGCGCCTCTGGCGCGACGTCGACGGCGAGCCGTTCCGGGTCACGCTCGCCCTGCTCGCGGCCTTCCACCGCCACGCGATCGAAGCGCGCGGCGCCCGCCTCGCCCCGGTGCTCGTCTTCCCGACCCGCGAGGACCTCGCCGGCCTCGCCGAGACCGGCGAGCGCACCTGGAACCCCCTCCTCGACGCCCTCGCCGCCCAGGGAATCGACTGCCTCGACCTCAGCGCCTCCCTGGCGGACGCCGACCGCGCCCGCGCGCCCGGCGATCCGCCCCTCTACGGCGCGAGCCACCTGAGCCCCCGCGGCAACGAGGTCGTGGCCCGCGCGGTCCGGGCCTGGGTCGAGCCGCGGCTCGGGGAGTGAGGGCGGAGTACGGTGCCGGAGCAATCCTTCCACGATTCGCCCTCTTTCAGAGGTGAGCTGCCGGTTGGACTCTGCCGGGCGGCGAATCGTGGAAGGATTGCTCCGGCACCGTACTCCATGGCAGGCGGCCAGGATCCTCTGCGTCAGCGCTCCGATCCGCGCCGCGTAGTCCACCTCGCTCAGGATCAGCCGGCGGTGCTGGCGGTAGAGGTTCGATGCGCCCTGGATCGATCGGTCGGACCGACGGGCGGCCTCCTCGAATGTAGTGCCACAAAGATCGCGCAGGAACGCTACCTTCGCCACGCCCCAGGCATCGGCGGACTTGCGCCCGAGCATCACCCTCCACGGTCCACCAATCGCCTCTTCCCCCGCCAGAACCTCCTGGACGCTTTCCGGGTCGACTAGCGGGATTCCGGCTCTCGTGCCGTCCGCCAGCTCGGCCTTGCGTCGCATCCAAGCCTGAACGGCGGGAGGAGCGGCCTCGAAGAGCTCGTCCAGGGGATCCTCAGGAGAAGGGCCGGCGTCCAGGCGCCTTTGGATCAGGCGCCGCATGCTTGGCGTGAGCGGCGCACCGAAGACCTCGGGGTAGGAGCGGGGCGGGTAGTCCGCTCGCCCGAGGGATTCCCGGACGCATCCCTCGACCCAGTCCCGTGCGAGCCACGGCGGGCCACCGGGAGATACATAGTGATGCGCACTGCCGTGCGGGTAGAGACAGGCCGAGGGAACGAGGCCGGCCGAGACGGGATTGTCGTCGATGTACCGGATGAGGGTCCTTCGGTAGCGCAGGGAACGCACTGGCTCCGACCGGAAACGTCCCCGCACGAGCGAACCATCGCGGCGGCGGCTGCGATTGAACCGTCGCACATACTCGTTCTGGATCGTCTGCATCGCCCCGGAGAGCTCCCCACGGGGGCTGCACACGAGAAGGTGGAAGTGCGTGGTCATCACGCAGAAAGCGTGAACCTGCAGCCGTTCCTGGCGCACCACCCTGGCCACCCGGGAGAAGAAGAAGCGAATGTCGTCTTCGGTCTCGAAGAGGGTGCGCCGCGCGAGGCCGCGGTTCGTCACGTGGTGCCAGCCATCCGGTTCGTCGAAGCGAAGGTATCGCCCCATGGGCAAGGTCCTCCTTGCGAGGGAGGATCCTGCTCGCTCCGGTTGGTAGCAGGGAATCGTGGAAAGATTGCTCCGGCAGCGTACTTGGTCCCCGGCAGCGTACTTGGTCCACACGCGAGGGCGAGGGTGAGGGCGAGCCCGAGGAGGGCGGTGAGGGCGCCGGCGAGGAGGAAGAGCACGAGCTTGGCGAGGAAGGCGGTGCCGAGCCCGGCCGGCACCCGCTCCAGGGACCGCCCCGTGCCCCGAGCTACCTCGCCGGGCAAGAGGTCCGACCCGACCGTGGCCAGGAAGGCGACCGTCGCGAGGCCGAGCGCGCACAGCAAGACCGGTTCGAAGAACGATGGCTTCGCGGGGAGGAGGAGCACCCCGAGCAAGGTCGCGGCGACGAGCGTTCCGAGGAGCCAGGCGAGGGTCGCCCGCTGGTCGCGCCACTCCTTCGCCAGGTACGCACCGAGGACTCGTCCCATGGTCGGCTCCTACTCCCGCGACCGCGGGAACAGCCTCTCGGGCGGGCGGTCGTCGAAGAAGATTCGGACGAGGCGGCGCTCGTTTTCGATCAGGGTCGCGGACCCGTCGTCGAGGACGGCGATCACGCGGGGCGGGGACTCTCGCCACGAAGAGAGATGCAAGGTGAGCGTCGCGGGATCGAAGCGGGCCGGGACGTACCCGGTGTGCTGTCCGCTGCTCGCGCAGAGCACGTATCCCGTCGCGTCGATCAAGCGCCCCCATGGCGGATGAGGCCATAGGTTCTCCCGGGGTGTGGCACCCCGGAACGACACCGGTTGTCCATCTCCCGTCTCCGGGTCGAGCCGGACCACCTCGCCACCGTTGGCGATCAAGAGCCCGCCATCGCGGAGGAGCGGGCCGATGCGCACGCTCTCCGTCAGCCACGGCAGGGGGGCGCGTTCTCCGGTCTCCGGATCGAGAGCGTATCGCTCGCCGAAAGGGTGCATGTCGAGCACGAGCCACCTCCCCGGGCGGACCACCACCTCGTGCCCAGCGGGGCGCCCGTCCGGAAACAGCTCGCTTTCGCGGAAGTGGCGGTTCCGGAACGGATCGTAGTAGGCGTTGTCGGAGCCCGAGCGCCCCCGGAAGACGAAAAAGCCCAGGCCGGCCCGCCGCCAGGATCCGTGCCCGCGGGCGATGGACTTCCTCACTTCCTCGGGAAGATCCTCGGCGTCCAGGGGGGGAGGGGCAGCCGCGAGCGAACGGTCGAACCGCGCATCGAAGGTGACGCCGCCTTCCCCCCGGTTCGGAACGAACTCCAGGTACTTCACGGGCTGAATATAAGTACCGTGCCGGAGCAATCCTTCCACGATTCGCCGCCCGGCGGGGTCCAGCGGGCAGGTCACATTGGAAGGCGGCGAATCGTGGAAGGATTGCTCCGGCACCGTATTCGAACGTTCAGGGCCGGAGGGGCAACCGCAGGAGGAAGCAGGCTCCGGATCCACTTCCCGGCTCGAGCGTGAGGTCGCCGCCCAGATCCCGCGCCAGGCCGCGGGCGAGCGCCAGCCCGAGCCCCACGCCCGGGTGGGGATCGGTCGCGTCCCGGTCGCCGCGTGCGAAGGGAGCGAAGATCGCGCGGCGGAGGCGGGCGGGCACTCCGCGACCGTGGTCGCGCACGCGGACGAGGAGCGATCCCTTCTCGGCCCGCGCGGTCAGCTCGATCCCCGCCGCCGCCTCGCTGCGGCCGTACTTACAGGCGTTGTCCACCAGGTTGAAGAGGATCTGGCCCACCGCTTCGGCGTCCGTCGAGAGACGCAGGCCCCGTACGGCGTCCTGCTCCACGACCAGGGGTAGACCCGCCTCGGCAGCGCGGCGCTCCAGCGGCAGCAGGGAGCGCTCGAGCAGGGCCGCCGCGTCGATCGGCTCCTTGCGAAGCTGGTTGCGGCCCTCCTCCAAGTGCGCGTAAGCGAGCACGTTCTCGACCAGGCGCGCCAGGCGCTCCGATTCGCGCTGCAGAGTCTCCAGATAATCGCCGCGCCGCGCCGCGGGAACCATTCCCTGGGCGAGCATCTCGGAGTACATGCGGAAGGTCGTCAGCGGCGTGCGTAGCTCGTGGGTGACGGTCGAGGCGAAGCGGCTGCGCTTCTCCCCGAACGAGATGCTGGCGCGCAAGGTGCTGCCGGCGGCGAAGAGGGCCAGCAGCGCGACGCTCCAGCTCACGGCCAGGGTCCAGCGGGCCGGCGTCATCCGGGGGCCGGGGGCGAGGGCGGGCGGCTCCACGTGCAGGGCGGCCGGGATGGCGGCCAGCCAGCGCCCGGCGTCATCGAGCGGCGGCTGATCCCCGCGCCGGGGCTCGAGCCGCGCCGCCCCGAAGAGGTCGGAGATCTCCGCAAGCAACGCGCGCTCCAGCCTCGTCCAGTCCGTGAGGAAGCCCTGCCGGAGCTCGCCGCCGCCGGCCAGGACCCGGCGCACGAAGCACAGCTCCGGTCCGTCGCGGCCGTCGAGCCACACCGGCAGGAGCGCGCCGGAGTGCGGGAGGTCCGCGGAGTCGAGGACGGACGCGATCGCGTCGAGGCCGGGGGCCACCTGGTAGGCGTTTTGGGCGCGCTTCTGCCGCTCCCGCTGGTCCTTGCGCTGCTCCGCGCCGGGATCCTCGCCGGGGTTCAGCGCTCGGTTGAGGTCGAGCTCCGCCCATTCGGCGTCGCAGCCCAGGAGCCGGACGTCGACCCGGTCGCGCAGCTCGGCGAGCCGGGCGTCGAAGGCGTCGATCTCCTGGTGCGCGATGCCGCTGGCCTCGGCGAGGTCGCGCAGGTTGCCGCGCGGGACCTGGGGCGACGTCCACTCCCCTTTCTCGTCGACCTGGAAGTGCAGGCGGATGAGATCGGAGCGGAACGCGAGCAAGGGCGACGGCGTGAGCACCATCCCGGGCTCGATCGGGTTCAGGATGCGGGTGTAGGCGCGGTCCTGGGAGTAGAAGCTCTCGTACTCGAACCACGGGCGGGCCGCCTCGCGTGCCAGGCGCGGCGCGAACCAGGCGTCCATGCGCCACAGGGCCAGGCGCAGGTCCTGCTGCCGCGCGTTCTGGGCCCGCGCCTTGCGTTCCGCGCGCTCCAGGTCGAGCACCAGGAGGGAGACGCCGGTCAGGGCGGCCAGCGCCACGGCGGCGCAGAGGCCGTAGATCGTCCACCACGTGCCGCGGCGGCGGATCACGATGGATCGACCTCCACCCCCTCGCCGAGCATGTAGCCCTTGGCCCGGACGGTCTGGACGAAGCGTGGATCGGCGGGATCGTCGCCGAGCTTGTCGCGCAGCCGAGCCACGTGCATGTCGACCGTGCGGGTCTCCAGGCCGCGGGTGTCCAGCCCCCAGACCCGCTGCAGGATCTCCTCGCGCGAGACGGCCCGACCCCGGCACACGGCGAGGTAGCGCAGGATGGCCGCCTCGCGCTCCGAAAGCAGCCGGCTCTCCCCGCCGCCGCTCAGCACCTCGCGCCGCTCGAGCTCGACCGTCGCGCCGGCGCAGCGCAGGCGCTGGACGTCGGCGGGCCGCTCGGCCGAGCGGCGGAGCACCGCCTCCACCCGCGCCAGGAGCTCGGTCGAGCTGAAGGGCTTGACCACGTAGTCGTCGGCGCCGGTCCGCAACCCGCGCACGCGGTCCTCGTCGGCGCCCCGCGCGGTGACCATGATCACCGGGAGGGCGGGCTTGCTGCGCCGGATCTCGGGGAGGAGCGCGAACCCGTCCCGGCCCGGCAGCAACACGTCGAGCAGCACGAGATCGAGGTCCACGCCGAGCAGCAGGCGGCGGGCCTCCTCGCCGTCCCCGGTCTCGATCACGGCGTAGCCGGCGAACTCCAGGCTGTCCACGAGCCCGCGCCGGACGGCGGGATCGTCCTCGACCACGAGCACCACACGCCTCTGGCGGACCATCGATCGCCTCCCGTCAGCATAGCCGCGCGTTCCACCGGCGCCAGGACCGGCGGAATGCCCGGCGTCCGGCCGAAGAGCACGGCGCGGAGGATCAGGTCCCGCTCGCGGTCGGGGCCGCGAAGCGGAAGCCGCGGGCCTCCGCCTGGGCGCGGATCGCCCGGCGCAGCGCGCGATCGAGGGCCCGGTCCTCGGCCGGGCCGAGCTTGCTCCGCTCGGCGTCGAGGAACCCCTGGCGCTGGACCGTCAGCTCCTCGATCTGCCGCCGGATCCGCTCGCGCTGATCCTGCATGCGCCTGACGTACGCCGCCCGTTCGCCGGGACGCATGACCTGCATGTTCATCGGCAGGTCCCGCTCCGGGACGTCCTCGAGGCGCATCTGTCGCGATTTCAGGCCGTCCAGGAGATCCCAGGCGCAGAAGTAGAGGGAGCCGTTCTTCGCGATGGCGCGGGCGGCGGCAGCTTCGCTGTTCAGGGCCGAGGCGTTGCGGTCCTGCGCGACCTGGTTCGCCGCCCCTAGCCCGCCGGCGCGGCCGATCGGAATGTAGGTCCGGTTCACGGCGGCGCTCAGCTCGACGAGGCGCGCGTCGAAGGGGGTCTCGATGGTCACGGTCCCCTCCGCCTGGTCGATCGTGGCGAACTGCCCATCGGCCAGGCGGGCGATCTCGTGCCAGCCGGGAGCGAGCTCGTCGGCGGGCGAACCGCAGTAGATCGCGTTGACCAGGACCCCGCGGGCGATCGCGGCCGAGGCCGCGGCGCGGTACGGCACCTCCTGGTCCTGGTCCGCGGTCTCGTTGCCGGCGACGACGATCAGCTTCAAGGCCGCGGGGGAGTCCGACCAGGCGAGCTGGTCCGTGGCGGTCTTCAGGACGCGGCCGACGAGCTCCGTGCCGCCGTTCGTCGTGAGCGCGAAGAGCTGGCGCGAGATCTCGTCGAGGTCCTCCGTCAAGGGTACGTCCACGACCACCCACCCGCGCTGCGGATCGTGGCCATCGTTGCCGTAGGTCAAGAGCGCCACCCGCAGATGCGGCAGCGGTCGCGCCAGGGCGAGGTCGTTCACGATGGCCCAGATGCGCTGCTTGGCGGACTCGAGGAGGCCGTCCATGCTCCCGCTCGTATCGAGGCAGATGGCGAGATCGATGTCCGGGGGCGCCGGAGCCGGCCCTTCCGCCGGGAATTGGGCGGCCAGTATGCTCGCCGCGCCACACGCGGCCACGATCGGGGCCAGGAGTCGGGAATGCACGTCCATGGTCAGTTGCCTCCGTTCTGGATGAGGACGGTTTTGCCCTCGACGGGCATCAGGATGTTGCCGGGCAGAGCGAGGAGGCCCTGGCGGCCCTCGCCCACGAGGCGCTCGAGGAGGCGGCGATGGGCCTCGCTGCCGAATTCCACCACCTCCTCGGCCTCCAGGCCGCCCGGCGTCGCGATGAGCCGGGCGTCGACCCACCGATCGCCGCGCCGGAAAAAGGCGCGATCGCACACTTGCTGTACGGTGGAGATCGACACGCGTTGGTTGTTCGCGTCCCAGAATCCGTTGGTGAGGTCGAGCTGGGCCTCGGCCTTCTTCTCGTTGAAGTTGAGGCCCTGGTTCACCGCGCCGATGCCGGACCGCACCCCGACCGCGCGGCGCTGCAGGTTCGCGGTGCAGCCGAGCCGCAGGGCCTCCCAATCCCCGAGGTCGGAGCCTTCGGTGGCCAGGAAGGCGGTGTACTCGCTCAGCACGCCGTACCGGGTCGAGAGGCGCAGGATCTCCTCCGCCAGCTCGCGGCACCGGGGGTCGGTGAAGACGTCGATCTCCGGCCCGAATCCGCCCGCCACCGCCGCGCCGGCCTGGCGGATCTGGTCGACCAGGAAGGCGATCTTGCGGGTGGCCCAGAGGCGAGGGACGAAGGAGTGGCGCGTGCTGGCCTTCGACAGGTCGAACTCGAAGGCGAAGGTGCGCAGCCCGCCGCGGGTGCTGGCGGTCAGCCGGAAGGCGACGGCGGGCGCCGCGCGGTACTGGCCGAACAGCAGGAGCTGGTCGCCATCGAAGAGATCCGGCAAGCGGGCGGGCATCAACTCGCGCACGGCGCGGGTCGTGGGCGCGCCGTCCGGCCCGACGGTCCAGAGCTCGAGATCGGCGAGGATCGGGCCGGAGAGCCGGCGGAAGACGGCGCCCACCTTCACCTCGACGTCCTCCCCCGGCATCACGTAGGTGCTCGTGGCGCGGGTGGCGTCCGACAAGCGGTCGAGCAGGGGCACGTTCACGTCGCTGCCCACGCCGAAGGTGAAGATCCGGCGGTGGTGCGGGTTCCCGTTCTCAACCAGCGCGCGGATGTCGACCTCGGCCGTGCGTCCCACGGTTGGCAGGCCGTCGGTCAGGAAGAGCACGAGCGGGAGCATCCCCGGCCGGTGCTCGCACGATAGTGCTTCGAGGAGCGCGTCGTGGATGTTCGTCCCGCCGGTGGGCCGGATCGCCGCGAGGTATTCGCGGACGGCGAGGGTGGTTTCGCGAGTCTTGATCACTGGCGCCGGTGCGAAGAGTTCGACCTGGCTCGCGTAGTCGATGACGTTGAAGGTCTCGCCGTCCTCGAGCCCCTCGATCACCTGGCGGGCGGCGGCCAGGGCCTGGTCCATCTTCTCCCCGGCCATGCTGCCGGAGCGGTCGATCACGAGGGTGACCTCGCGCGGGATGCGTCTCTCGCCGTCCTCCACCGGCGCCGGCAGCCCAGCGAGCAGGAGGAAGAAGCCGCCGCCGGCCTCGGGACCGGGGTACGCGAGGAGGGAGGCCGTCACCCCGTCGCGCTGGAGGAGGCGCGAGAGGAGGAAGGAGCCGGGCCGGTCCGCGGAGCTCGGATGGACCTCGACGACCACCCGCCGCCCCTCGCGCACCCGCGTGACGAGGTCATGGCTTGGGGAATACACCATCGAGATCGGTGAATCGGCGCGGATGTCGACCGTGATCCGCCACGGCACCCGCACCGCCAGCGACTCGCTGCGCAGGAGCTGGTAGTCCACGCGGTCTCCGTCGGCTGTCAGGACGTGCTCGTAGGTCAGCCGCACGCGCTGGCGGCCACCGGCCGGCACCGGGAAGACGCTCGAGCGGATGAGGTTGAGCCCCGCGAACTCGAGCAGCGCGGGATCCTTGATCCGCGCCACGATCTCGTCGTACGCGCGCCGCGCCTCATCCCGGGGCAGGAGCCGGGCGCTCGGCTCGGCGGCGGCGCCCTCGAAGGTGAACTCGCTCACCGCCGCGTGCCCCGGCACCGGCAGGAGCAGGACGGCCGCGGCCCGCAGTCCGGAGGGATTGAAGACGGTGACCTCGAGCGTGGTGCGCGCCGCCTGCTCGACGACCTCCACGCGGGCCTCGACCTGCTCGATCCGGATCGCCGGCCCCTGGCGATCCAGCGCGAATCCGCTCGCCTGGGGCACGATGACGTGCGACGTGCGCCCCCAGTCGTCCACGGCTTGCGCCGCGGGCCGGGCGGCCGCCGCGCCGGCGGCCAGCGCGAGGAGAGGTAAGGTCCGAAGGGCAGTCGTCCCTAGGGTGCTCATGGCGGGTCGTTCTCGTCGGGTCTGCCGAGAGTACGACGCTGCCCCGCGGACCTTGGTAACCGGGTTGTAACGAGGCTTGAATACCGGGCTGAATACCGTGCCGTAGCAATCCTTCGGCTTGAATACCGTGCCGTAGCAATCCTTCAACCATTCGCAGCGAATGGTTGAAGGATTGCTACGGCACGGTATTCAAGCCGAAGGATTGCTACGGCACGGTATTCAAGCCTTCTCCAGCGTCCAGGGCGCCCGCAGGGGCGGATCGATCCAGGCGTCGGCTTCCGCGTCGTCGAGGAAGCGCTCGCGGCGGGCGTCCCAGCGCAGGGGACGGTCGAGATGCATGGCGGCGAGGCCCATCAGGCAGAGGCTGTTCGAGCGATGAGCGATCTCCACCGGGGCGACCGGCTGGGCGCGGGTCCGGATGCAGTCGAGGAGGTTCTCCTTGTGGTCCGCGCTCTCGTAGAGGTGGATCTCGTCGGGGCCGATCGCGGAATCGAGCAGAGACTTCGGCTCGGCGTCGATGGCACCGCGGGTCACGAACACACGGCCCGCCGAGCCCTGGAAGGTGACGCCGAGGGGATTCGCCTGCTCGTCGGTGACGATCATCTGGACGCCGTCGGCGAAGGCGTACTCGACGCGGAAGGTGCCGTGCACGTTCCACAGGCCGCGGGAGGGGAACTGCGCGGATCCCCTGACCTCGACCGGCCCCTCGTACTCGGTGCCGTGGCCCCACTGGGCGATGTCGAGGTGGTGGGAGCCCCAGCCGGTGATCATCCCCGCGCAGTAGGTCTCGATCCGCAGCCACCCCGGCCGCGAGTAGTCGCTCTGGGGATGGACGCGCTTCTCCGTGTAGGGGGCGGGCGGCGTCGGGCCGAGCCAGAACTCGTAGTCGAGGTTCGCCGGCACCGGCATCGCGGGCTCCACCTCCCCGCTCGGATCGATCGGGAGGCCGATCCGGATCGTCTTCAGGTCGCCGATCCGCCCGTTCCGCACCAGCTCGCAGGCCCGGCGGAAGCGAGCGTCGGAACGCTGCTGGCTGCCGACCTGGAGCACCCGGCCGTGGCGGTGCACCTCGTCGCTCAGGAGGCGCCCCTCGGCGATCGTGCGCGTCAGTGGCTTCTGCAGGAAGACGTCCTTCCCGGCGCGCACGGCGGCGATCGCCGGCAGGCCGTGCCAGTGGTCGGGCGTGCCGATCGCGACGGCGTCGACATCGGAGCGGGCGAGGAGCTCCCGGAAGTCGCGGAAGACCGCGCAGCCGGCGTAGGTGCCGGCGGCGGTCTTCTCGGCGTACGCCTTCTCCACCTGGGCCTTGGCGTCGGCCGCGCGCTTCGAATCGACGTCGCACACCGCCACGACCTGGGCGCCCGGGAGACCCAGGAGCTCGGGGATGTCCGCGCCGCGCGCCTGGCGGCCACAGCCGACGATCCCGAAGGCGATCCGCTCGCTCGGGGGATGCGGGCCGCGCACGCGGGCGGGCACGATCGCCGGGACGGCGAAGGCGCCGGCCGCCAGCGTGGAGGTCCGCAGGAAGTCACGGCGGGTGAATCCGCTCGGCGAGGGACGATTCTGCAGCATCGCGGGTCCTCCGGGGCCGCTATCCTACTTCGATGCCGCGCCGCTCGACCCCCTATCGCGTCGATCTCGAGACCGTGCGCCGCCTCTGGTTCCACCGCCAGGGACTCGCCCGGCCCCGGGAGAAGCGGCTCACGAAGCGGACCTTCGTCGATCACCTCGAGCGCACCGGCGGATTGCAGCTCGACAGCGTGAATGCGGTGGATCGGGGCCATTACTTGACGCTCTGGAGCCGGTTTGGAGCCTACGAGCGCGACCGCGTCGACCGGTGGATCTACCGCAACCGTCTCGCCTTCGAGTACTGGGGCCACGAGGCCTGCATCCTGCCCTGGAGCCGGTTCCCCCTCTCCCGGCGCGGGATGCGGGCCTTCCGGCCCGATCATCCCTGGTGGCGGCGGTTCCTGCCGGCGGAGGCGAGCCGGCGGCGCGTCCTGCGGCGGCTGCGGCGGGAGGGACCGCTGGAGAGCGCGGACTTCGAATGCGCCTCCGACGGCCAGGGTTACTGGGGGTGGTGGAAGGCGGACAAGCGGGCCCTTGAGCTCCTCTGGCACGCCGGACGGGTGGCGGCGGGCGCGCGCCGCCACTTCCGGCGCGTCTACGACCTCGCCGAGCGCGTCTACGGCGCCGAGAAGCCAGCGACGGCGGCCGCCTGCGAGGACGGCTGGCTCCTCACCGGCCTCGCCGGGAACGGCGTCGCGCCCGAGAGGCACCTCGCCGGCTACTTCAACGCGCCGCGCCTGCCGGCCGCCGACCGGCGGCGGGTGATCGCGCGCAACCTGCGGGCCGGGCGTGCCGTCGAGGTCGCGGTGGACGGCCAGCGCGGGCCGTGGCTCGCGCGGCCGGAGGACCTGGAGGGCGCGGCGGCCCTCGCCCCGCCGCGCGGCACGACCCTGCTCTAGCCCTTCGATTCCTTCCTCTGGCGCCGCGAGCGGGCCGAAGACCTCCTCGGCTTCCGCTACCGCGTCGAGATCTACGTACCTGCCGCGAAGCGCCAGCACGGCTACTACGTGCTGCCGATCCTCCACGACGGGCGGCTCGTGGGCCGTCTCGATCCCAAGCTCCCCCGCGAGCGGGAGACGCTGGAGATCAAGGCGATCTTCCTCGAGCCGGGGTTCCGTCGCTCGCGGGCCTTCGACACCGCGGTCGCCGGCGCGCTGAGCGACCTCGCCGCCTTCCTCGGTGCGACGTCGATCGAGCTCCCGAAGGGTTGGCGCAGGCTCGATCAGAGCGTGGTCAGCACCGGCTCGTAGATCCAGTCGGGGAAGACCGTGAAGTTCTTCCCCTGGCAGAGCCGGGTCATGGCGAACGGTTCGCCGGGATCGAGCAGGATGCCGATCGCCTGCATCGCCGCCGCGCGGCCGACGGCGTCCAGGTCCGCCGCCTCGAGCTCGTCGGCCAGCCCGCGCAGCATCGGGAGCGTTCCGTGGGAGCCGAGGGCGGCGGCGATCTGCGCCTGGAGATCGGCGTCGTGCACCGCGGCGAGCACGGCGAGCAAGGCGGGGGCGTCCTGGTCCTCGCCGAGCCGCGCCAGGGCTTGGGCGACGACGATCCGGACGTAGGGCGAACGCTCGCTCGCGAGCGCGCGGCGCAGCACCGGAGCGGCGGAGGGGTGCCCGCTCATCGAGAGCGCGAGGGCGGCGTGCAGCCGCTGGCGGCCGCTCGCCCCGTCGCGGAGCGTCTGTTCCATGCGCCCGACCGCTTGGCGGTCGCGGGCGATGCCGGCGGCGAGCAGGAAGGCGCCGATCGCCTCCGCGCTCCGCTCCCGGGCGAGCTCCTCCCGCAAGGCCTGGCGCGCGACGTCGTCATCGGCGCGTCCCGCCAGGATGCCGAGCGCCAGGGCGACCCACGGCCGCCCCGCCCGATCGCCCCCGGCGAGGAGGTCGACGAGTTCGTCGCGGGTCCCGGCTCCGCCGTTCCGGCCGAGGGCGAGCAGCAGGAACCCCCGTGTCAGGTACTCGCGCTCCCGACCGAGGGCGCGCCGCAGGGACGGGGCGGTCGCATCGGCCTCCAGCGCTCCCGCGGTGAGGGCGAGCGAGCGGCGGAGGTCGAGGTCGCGCGTGCCGAGCGAGTCGATGACACGCTCGAGCACGAGCGGGTCGCGCGCCGCCTCGTGGCGGAGGGCCTCGGCCGCGCGCATGACGAGGCAGCGGGGTAGGCTCTCTCCCGCGGAGCCGAAGAGGCCGGAGAGCCGGCGGGCGAGGGGCTCCAGCTCCCCGGCGGGAGCGAGGGAGTGGTGGAAGAACAGGGCGCTCCCGAGGGCGTCCTCCTCGATCGGCCCGCGCGCGGCGGCGAGCGGCGGCAAGAAGGCCGCGATGTGGCGGCCCGCGCCGCGCTGGCGCGCGATCCCGAGCGCCACCACCGCCAGGGACCGCGCCCGGGGAGTGATCGCGTCCGCGCCGCTCGAGGGCTCGCCCGCGGCGATCCGGAGCAGACGGTGCACCGCACGCTCGGATCCCGTCGCTCCCAGCGCCAGGATCGCGGCGCGGCGCACGGTGGGGCTCGCATCCGCGAAGCACGCCTCGAGGTCCGCCAGCCCCGACTCCCCGCCGGCGCGGGCGAGGGCGACGGCGGCCGCGGCCCGTACGCCGGCGTCGGCATCGCGGGTGCCGGCGGCCAGGAGGGGGAGGAGCCGCTGGCGCCGGAGGGCGGACTCCTCGGCCACCCGGCGCACCGCGTTGCCCTGCACGCCCGCCCCCAGGCGGTGCGGCGCGGTCCAGGCGAGCTTGTGGAACTCCCAACCACTGCCACCAATCGGGTCCCGCCTCTCCCGCCGGAGCGCTCGGTGGCGAGGACGCGCTCGCTCCGCCGCTTCCCGCCTCGCCGGGACGCGCGCGGGGAGTGGCCTCGGGCCCGAGCGGCGGTGCCGGGGCGCGGGGATCGCCCGCGTCCGGGTCGATCCAGCCTCCGTTCCCGCCTCCGTCCCCGTCGGGGGGGATCCCCGGGAGCTGGGCGGCGGAGGACCCGGCGCCGAGGAGGACGAGGACGGCGACGAGGGGGACGGAAGCGAAGACGCGGTGATGCGCGCCTCGAGTGCGGCGAGCCGGCGTGTCCATGGGCCGTGTCTCTGCCCGGCAACAGCCGTGCCGCCGGCGGCAGGGGCTTCTCCGCCGCCTGGAGCCGCCCGAGCGGACCGTCCCGTTCCGGCCGCGTAACGCAGTGCGACGGGATCAGCGCCCGGCCGGGAGGGGAGTCGTGCGGCTGTAGACCTCGAGGGTGCGTGCGGCGAGCGCGGTGGCGAGCACTCGGCCGCCGGCCCGGCCCGCCGGCCCGCGCGGATCCCACGTGCCCTTCTCCCGGCCCGTCCGGACCTGGGCCGGGAGGAGCGCCTTCTTCATCGCGTCGTTCCACTCCGCCGAGTGCTGGCCGCCCATCCGGGACATCGCGTAGGTGGCGTCGTGGAGGCGGCGGAGATAGAGCTCGGCGTCGCCGGGGTCTCTTGCCGGCAGGTGGCGAGCGAGGTGGCCGGCGTGCGCGCGCAGCACCGGGTGGCTCGTCGGGTTCTGACCGAGGAAGATGCGGGCGAGGAGGACTCCGCCGGTGAGATCGGAGTCGCGGTAGGGCGCGAGGCGCTGCTCGCCCGCGGCGGGGGGCGTGGCGCGGGGCCATTCCGCCACCCCGCTCGCGGGATCCGTCATCTCGTCCAGGCGCCGCGCGAGGGCATCGAGAACGGCGGGATCGACCGCGATGCCGGCGCCGGCGGCGGCGCAGAGCGGGACCACGGCGGCCACGGTCGCTCCGCCCGCTCCCGGGATCGCATCCGCCGCATTCCCCCTGCGACCCTCGAGATCGAGCCCGGCGACCAGGTGCGCCGCGGCCATCCGCACGCGTTCCGCGAGGAGCGGGGACCGCGCGAAGCAGGCCGCCTCGGCGAGGGCCTGCAGGGCGAGCGTGTGCTCGCCGAGCGGATCCGGTCCGGGCGAGTACGGTGCCGGAGCAATCCTCCCACGATTCGCCGTCCGGCGAGGTCTGGGCGCCAGGCCATGATAGGGGGCGGCGAATCGTGGAAGGATTGCTCCGGCACCGTACTCTGCGCCGGATCCCGGCGGCCCCCGAGCCGCGAACACTGCCTCGCTGTCCCCGCTGCGAGCTCGGACACATGCAGCTCGTCGAGCGGATCCTCCCCCGTTGCCCATCCGTCGACGACACCTCGTGAGCGCCATGCCCCCCGCCTCCTTGACACTCTCCG
>JBFMCU010000060.1:0-2953 GCA_040754415.1 Planctomycetota bacterium | reverse complement strand
GCGGGGCGGGGAAGAGGGGGGAGCACCCATGGCGGGGGGGAGGATACGCCGCGGCGCGCGGGAGGACGGGGGTCGGCCCCGGATTGCTGGATCCGGGGCCAGGGAGGACCATGGATCCCGAGCCCGGGGCCCGGCCGCGGCCGGGGCTTCGCCGGCTTCTCCCCAAAACCTACGAGTCCCCCACCTCGGCCGGCCGATAGGGGCCCGCGCGGCCCCCCGGCCCGGACCGGGGCCACCCCGGCCTGCACCATGCGCGTCCTCCCGATCCCCGGCCTCGCTCTCCTCGCGTTTTCCGCGGCTCTCGCCGCGGCGGTGCGCGCTCCCTTCCCCTCCCAGGGGATGGTCGAGGAGGCCGAGCTCGTCGCCAGCGGGGCATCCCCCAGCGACTGGTTCGGCCACGCCGTGGCGATGGCGGGGGACACGGTCCTCGTCGGCGTCCCCCGGGACGACGACCGCGGCACCGACGCGGGGGCGGCCTACGTGTTCGTGCACGACGCGACGGGCTGGCACGAGCAGGCGAAACTCGTCGCCGCGGACGGCTCGAGCGGCGACCAGTTCGGATGGAGCGTAGCCCTTTCCCTCGACACGGCCGTCGTTGGCGCGCACCTCGATCTGATCGGCGGCGTGCAGAAGGGCTCGGCCTACGTCTTCGTCCGGAGCGGATCGACCTGGAGCCAGCAGGCCCAGCTCGTCGCGGGCGATGGCGCGGCCGAGGACTACTTCGGCGTCGCGGTGTCCGTCTCGGGCGACGCGGCCGTGATCGGGGCCTACGGGGACGACGTGGGGGGCACGAACCAGGGTTCGGCCTACGTGTTCCGGCGCGCCGGATCGGTCTGGGGGCAGGAGACGAAGTTCCTGGCCACCTTCGGCGCGGCCTACGACTACTTCGGCCGCTCCGTGTCGATCGTCGGCAACCGGGCCGTCGTGGGCGCCGACGGCGAGGACGACTCGGCGCCTGGATCGGGGGCGGCCTACGTGTTCGAGCGCGCCTTCGGGGTCTGGGGCCAGGTGAAGATGCTGAAACCGGCCTACCCCGGCTACTACGCGCGCTTCGGCAAGTCCGTTTCCCTCTCCCCGGCCGGGGGAACGATCGCCATCGGCGAGCCGTACTCGGACATCGGGGAGCGGGACGCCGGACAGGCCTACGTGTTCACCGGGTCGGGGACGGCCTGGACCCAGGTGGCGACGCTCCGCCCCGCCGATCCGGGGGTCGGCTTCAACTTCGGGGAGGCGGTTCACGCCGAGGACGCGCGAATCGCGGTGGGAGTCCCCGGCGACGATCAGGCCGGCACCGGCGCGGGAGCCGTGCACCTCTTCAGCCCGGTCGGCGGTCCGTGGGTCTTGGAGGAGGAGGTCACCGCCGCGAGCCCCGTGGCGGGCGATCAGCTCGGCCGCTCGGTCGCCCTCGCCGGCGACGCGCTCCTCGCCGGCGCGCCGCGGCGGGACACGGCGGGCGCCGACGCCGGATCGGCGATCGTCTTCCGGTACGGGTTCCCCGCCGAGGCCGCCTTCCGCAACGCGGGAGGGAACCCCGCGAGCCATGCCGCGCTCACCCTGCCCATCCTCGGCACCACGTACACGGCAACCGTGGACCTCGGCGGCACGACCGGCCACGCCACGGCGTGGATCGCCGGCTTCGCGGCGCCGCTCACCCTGACCCTGGGCGGGGGCCAGGTCCTGCTCGTCGACATCGCCGATCCGAACGGCGAGCTCCTCTCCCTGCCCTTCGTCCCGGGCCCCCTGGCGACCTTCGACGTCCCGATCCCCTCCGATCCCTCCCTCGCCGGGATGGCGGTCGCCACCCAGGCCCTCCACATCGGCGCCGTCCAGCCCTTCGCCCTCTCGAACGCCCTGGACCTGCAGCTCGGGTACTAGTGGTCCGATTCACCCATACGAGGCATTTGGCCGGCGCGTCTGCGCCCGCCGCTGCGTTGCGCCTCCTCCGAGGGTTGTCGTTCTAACCCGCGTCGTCGGTGCGCCTTGCGGCGAGCGCAGCCGCACTCGGCAAAATGCCCCAACTGGCTGCATCAGACCACTAGCCGGCAGGGACTGGCGCTAAGGCGCCCGCCCCCTGCCGGCTAGTGGCCGAGGGGGGCGCCGGAGGCGCCGTCCTTCGGCCGGCTCCCGGCGGCGGGAATCGCAACCACGATTCCGCCAAGGACTTGCGTCCGTTCTTGCCGGTCGCGAGGGAACTTCCCCTCGCCAGTTGTCTATGGCTATAGTACTACGGTCATAGTCAACCCGTCGCCCCTCCCCCGGAGACCCCATGGGAGATCCGCTCCAGCTCGGAGACCTCCAGCTCGCCGTCCTCCAGACTCTCCAGGAAGAGGGGGAGGCCACGGCCTCCGCCCTGCACGCCCTCCTCCGGCCTCGCCAGCGGCTCGCGCGCACCACGATCGCCACCGTCCTCACCAAGCTCGAGGGGAAGGGCGTCGTCGCCCGGCGGCGGGTGGGGCGCCAGGACCTCTGGCGCGCCACACTGGGCGAGCGCGAGCTCCGCCGCTCGCTCGTGGGCGACCTCGTCGCGCGCGTCTTCGCCGGCGACGCGGCCGAGCTCGTGAACCATCTCCTTGTCGAGCGGGAGCTCGCCGGGACGGACCTCGAGCGGTTGAAGGGGCTGATCGCGGCCGCCGAGCCCCGCGGGGAGAAGAGCCGTGGGGATTGACCTCTCCGCCGTGCGCCTCTCCCCTGCCGCCGCCGCCCTCGCCGCGTGGCTCCTGACCTACGCCGTCCACGCCGCGCTTTTCGCCGTTCTCGTCGCCCTTGGCACGCGCGTACTCCGCGCCGGGTCCGACGCCCTGCGGGAGACGCTCTGGAAGTGCGCCCTCGCCGGCGCCGTCGGCACGGCGAGCGTGCAGCTCGCGGCGGGCGGGGGGCCCATCGGCCCGGCGTGGCGCCTCGCGAGCTCGCCGGTTCCCCTCCGGCTCCCTTCGCCCTCCCCCTGCTCCTCGCT
>JBFMCU010000059.1:0-2429 GCA_040754415.1 Planctomycetota bacterium | reverse complement strand
AGTTGATCCCTGGGCACGAGGGTCGTGCGGGTCTTTCCCGGAGCGATCGTCGTGAGGAGGTAGTGGTAGGGCCCGTGCCGTGGTCCTTCGCCGTGGCAGCGGCAGTTGGCGTTCCCGCACGTGAGGTGGCGCTCGACGAGAGTGCCGCGGACGGTCTCGAGGGGGTCGGGGAGCTTGAGGGCGAGCTTGGCCCTGCGCTGCTCGATGAGACGCTGCTGGCGAGAGAGGTTCATACCTACCTGTATCGACAGGTAGGACATCGGTAGAACCTCGCGGGACCTTGCCCGAATTCCTCGGATTTCTTCCGCCCTCCCTTGCCCTTCGCCTCCCCCTCGGCCTCGCGCTCCCCCGGTCAGCGCGGCAGTCCTACCGCACCGACCACCCCCTCGTGGTCACCCCGTGGTCACGAACCCGCTAAACAGATACGGGCTTCCCCAGAGGAAGCAGTGGTCGCATTCGAAGGTGCACTGGTAGGTCAGGAGCAGGTGGAGGCCGGAAGGCTTCATGGCGGGTCTCCTCCCGTCACGGCGCGCCGCCCGCGCCGGCCCGGGTGTTGCGCAGCAGACGGACCCGCAGCGCGACGAGCTTGCCGCGGGGGATCCGGGGGCGAGGAAAAGACTCGAGGAGCTCGGCATAGCGGCGCGCGACGATGGACCAGTGGCATTCGCGCTCCACGAACTCGCGCGCGCCGGCCTCGAGACGGGCGAGGCGCGCGGGATCGTTCCGCAGGTCGATCAGGATCCGGGCGAGCGTTTCCACCTCGCCGGCCCCGAGCGGCACCTTGACGGTGCAGGAATCGGGCAGCTCGCGCTGCTCGGCCGCGTCGCTGGCGATGACCGCGCGCCCGGCGGAGAAGGCTTGGAAGATCCCGCCCGAGGTCCCGCCGGTGGAGGGCCCGCGCAGGTTCAGGGCGACGTCGCCGGCGTGCAGCCAGCCCCAACCGTCGGCCTCGGGGACGAATCCCGGGCAGCGCACGGCGTCCGCGAGGCTCAGCCGGCGCACCTCCGCCACCGGATCGAACTCGTCGTTCTGGAGCGAGCCCGCGAGCACCATCCGGATGTCGGGGTGGGTGCGCCGGGCCAGGGCGAGGGCGGCGAGCGCCTGCTCGATGCGCTTGTGGGGCTGCACGCCCCCGAAGCTCGTCACGAGGAACGACTCCACCCACGCCGGCGAGAGGCCGAAGGCGCGCCGCCGCTCGCGCCGATCCTCGTCCGACCACCGGCGCTCCGCCCCGTGGGGCACCACGCCGATCGCGGTCGCCGCATTGCGCTCGCGCAGGACGAGCTCTTTCACGTGCCGGCTGTGGACGAGGAGTGCGTCGGCGAAGCGCACGACGGATCGGTTCAGGGCGAGGCGAAAGCGGTCGCGAGTGAGGTGCACGGTGCGGATCGGCCGCGCGACCGGACCCCCGAGGTCGAGGGCGTGCCAGCCCGCGCCGTCGCGCCAGCGGATGCTCGTCACGTAGCAGCCGATCCGCCGCGGATCGCCGTGGCGGCGCTGCTCCCGCGTGACGCGGATGCCGGCCGTCTCGAGGACCAGCACCGGGCGCGCCTCGTTCCCCGGCCGCGCCGCGATCCGCCCGTCGCTCCCCGTCGCGAGCTCCGCCGGCCCCTGCCGCAGCCGCACGGCGCGCCCCCTCTCCGCCTCGTACTCGATCTGCACTTCCTCGATCCCCGCGCCAGGGAGACGAAAGGACGCGGCGTCCGCCGTCCAGCGGCCGCGGGGCTCGGGCTCGTGCCAGCCGGCGAGCAACGGGCCCTCGTGCGCCTCGACTCCCTCCGGCACGAGGGGGGCCGCGCGCTGGCGGCGGCGATCGAGCCAGTTCCGGGCGTAGACCCGGAGCTCGTCGGCGCCTCCCTCGCGCAGGGCGAGCGCGTGTCCCTTCCATCCGCCCCGGATCAGGGCCGGGAAGCCGCCCACGGCGAGATCGAAGAGAACCCAGTCGTGCAGCACGACGGTCCCTCCGATCGCCCGCACCATGCGGGCCATGAACCCGTGGGAGAGCTCGTTGCCGAGCTGGTAGACGATCTGGTCGTGGCGGCGGGGATCGAGGTCGAGCACGGAGCGCGCCCGTTCGTCCCCCCACTCCGGGGCGCCGGCGCCGTGCTCGACGAAGAGCTCCACATCGGCGTGCTCGCGCAGGTAGGGCAGGAGGCGCCGCGTGTAGTCGGCGATGCCCGAGCGCACGGTCGGGGGAGTCGTGACCAGGGCGATCTTCAACGGAAGCTCGGCAACGGGGAAGATACCCCCGCCCGACGCTACCTCCTGGGGCGCCGCCGTGCCAGGAGCCGTCACGAAAGGACACGGTCCCGTCAAAGTCGTGGGGGCGGGGGCTCCCTCCGGCGAGTGGAGCATGTGGTAGCCGGGCTAGCGGGGGCGCGCGCGGCGACGGGACCGGGTTCGAGGGGGGTGGGGGTGGCGCCGGGGAG
>JBFMCU010000058.1:0-6983 GCA_040754415.1 Planctomycetota bacterium | reverse complement strand
CCCGACGGCGCCCCGTGGCGCGTGGCGGTCGCCGGCGACGCCGCGACGATCCCGGCCCGCGCCGTCGTCCTCGCCGGCGACGCGCCGGGGGCGGCCGATCTGGTGCGCGAGCTCGCCCCGCGGCTCGCCGCCCTCCTCGCGCCGATCCCCTACCCGCCGGTCGTGGTCGCCGCGCTCGGCTTCGGCCCGGCGGGCCGCGAGCGCCTGCCCCGGGGCTTCGGCGTCCTGATCCCCCGCCCGGAGGGTTTTCGCAGCCTGGGCGTCCTCTGGGACAGTCACCTCTTCCCCGGCCGCGGCCCGAAGGGACACCTGCTCCTGCGCGCGATGCTCGGCGGGGCGACCGATCCCGGCGCGGCGGCGCTCGACGACGAGGAGGTCGTCCGGCAGGTGCGGGCCGACCTGCGCCGCCTCTTCGGCGTGGGGGACGAGCCGGTCTTCCGGGAGATCGTCCGCTGGCCCCGCGCGATCCCCCAGTACGAGCTCGGGCATGCCGCACGGGTGCGGGCGGTCGAGGCGGAGCTCGCCGCGTTCTCCGCGCGCTCGCCCGGCCTCTTCCTCGCCGGGAGCTTCCTCCACGGCATCGCCTTCGGGAAGGCCGCCCGGGCGGGAGCGGAGGCCGGCGCGCAGGCCGGTGCGATCAGCGCCCGTCTGGCAGCCGCTCGCCGCTGATCTCTTCGTAGCGCGCGCGCAGCGGGGCCGCCTCGGCCGTCCTCCCGCGCGCCTCGAGGATCTCGACGGCGTTGCGCAGGGCGATCTTGCGGCGCGGATTGAGCTCCAGGGCGCGCAGGTAGGCGCGAAGGGCGTCGTCCGCGCGGCCGAGCTGGCGGAGGCAGCCGCCGAGGTTGCCGAAGGTCTCCGCCGAGGCGCGGCCGGCGTCGATCACCACCTGCAGGTGGGCGATCGCTTCCTCCCAGCGCCGCCCTTGGATGAGGCAGTGGGCGAGGACGTCGTGGCCCATGAAGTTCCGCGGGTTCTCGGCCACGATGCGGGAGAAGATCGCGCCGGCTTCCGCGACCCGGCCCTCCTCGAGCAGGGCCCGCCCGCGCGCGAACTCCCGCTGCTCGCCGAGCCGCTCGAGGGGCGACGGCCCGGACCCGACGTCGAGCGGCCCGGCGATGGGAGCCGTGGGATCGCCGCCCCCGCCGTAGCCCAGGGAGCGGATCGCCTCCCGCAGGCCGTCCTCGACCGCCCGGTCGGCGGCCGGCGCGTGGGACGGCCGGCCGGCGAGGCGGCGGATCGCCTCGCGGTAGCGCTCCAGCTCCGTCCCGCGCTCCCCGGCGAGGTCGGCCTCCTCGCCCGGATCGGCGGCGAGGTCGAAGAAGAGCGGGCGCGGGCCGTGCAGGTACTTCCCCGCCCCGTCGATCCACCCGCAGAGCGGGCTCCACCCGTAGGCGAAGTAGCCGTAGTAGGTCTCGAAGTAGAGGCCGGGATCGGAGCGGGCGCCGTCCTGCTGGAGGGGCCGGCCGTCGACGAGCCCGGAGACGGGGAGGCCGAGGGCGGCGGCGAGCGTCGGCTGCACGTCCACGACGCTGGCGAGCCGATCGTCGCGCCGGCCGCCGCCCCGCCCGCCCGCCTGGCGCAGGATCAGCGGCACCCGCAGGGTCGTGTCGTAGCAGCAGGCCCCGTGGGAGCTCTCCCCGTGCTCGCCGAAGGCCTCGCCGTGGTCGCCGGCGACGAGCACGGTCGTCGTGTCGAAGAGCTCCTCCTCCTCGAGCGTGCCGAGGAGGATCCCCACCGCGTCGTCGGCGCACGCGACCTCGGCGAGATAGGGAGTCGGGGCGCGAAAGCGCGCCGGGGCTTCGTAGGGGGCGTGGGGATCCCACAGGTGCACCCAGAGGAAGAAGCCCCGGGCGCGATCCCGCGCCGCCAGCCACGCGATGGCGAGCGCCACCGTGTCGTGGGCGGGTCGCGCGGGATAGTCGACCGTCGCGCGCGGGTCGTCGTCCGTGGGAGAGTCGAAGGTCGCGAAGCCCTGCCCGGTGCCGAAGCTGGGATGCAACACGGACGCCGATACGAACGCCGCCGTCTGGAGCCCCGCCGCGGCGGCCGCCTCGGCGAGCGTGTCCACCTCCGCGGCGAGCACGTGGTGGCCGTTGTCGCGCACGCCGTGGCGCGGCGGATACAGCCCGGTGAGCATCGAGAGGTGCGAGGGCAACGTCAGCGGCGCCGGCGCATAGGCGCGGGCGAAGAGCACCCCCTCGGCGGCGAGCCGGTCGAGGTTCGGCGTGATCCCCGCCGGCGCGCCGTAGCAGGAGAGGGCGTCGGCGCGGGTCGTGTCGAGGGTGATCAGGAGCGCCGAGGCCCCGGCGGGGGGCTCGCCCTCGTCCCCGCACCCCGCTGCGGCGAGGAGCAGCAGGGCGAGCGGGAGCGCCCGGCGGGGGGATCCCCGGACCCGCGCGGGATCCGCCGCCGGCCGGCCTACGGCTCCATCCGGTAGATCGTGCGCGGGAAGGGGATGCATTCGCGGATGTGCTCCACGCCGCAGATCCACCCCACGGTCCGCTCGAGGCCGATCCCGAAGCCCCCGTGGGGCACGGTGCCGAAGCGCCGCAGGTCCAAATACCAGCGGAAGGCCTCCTCGGAGAGCCCGTGCTCCCGGAGGCGGGCAAGCAGGAGGTCGGGATCGTCCTCGCGCTGGCTGCCCCCGATGATCTCGCCGATCCCCTCCGGGGCGAGCACGTCCACGCACAGGGCGAGGTCCGGGCGCGCGGGGTCGCGCTTCATGTAGAAGGCCTTCACCGCCGCCGGGTAGCGGGTGATCATCACCGGCCGGTCGTGCTGGAGGGAGAGGATCGTCTCGTCGGGCGCCCCGAGGTCGTCGCCGGGCGTGAAGCGCGAGTCGGGGTGGGCGGCGAGGATCGCGGCGGCCTCCTCGTAGGTCAGGCGCGGGAAGGGCTTTTGGATCGCGGCGAGCTTCGCCACGTCGCGCTCCAGCACGCCGAGCTCGAGGCGCCGCTCGGCGAGCACCTTCTGCACGACGTGGACGATCATGTCCTCGGCGAGCTCCATCACGTCGTCGAGATCCGCGTAGGCCATCTCCGGCTCGAGCATCCAGAACTCGGTCAGGTGGCGCCGCGTCTTCGACTTCTCGGCGCGGAAGGTCGGCCCGAAACAGTAGACCTTCCCGAGCGCCATCGCCGCCGCCTCGGCGTAGAGCTGGCCCGACTGCGTCAGGAAGGCGGTGCGGTCGAAGTAGTCGACCGCGAAGAGCGTCGTCGTCCCCTCGCAGGGGTTCGGCGTGAACATCGGCGAGTCGACGCACACGAAGCCTCGCCCGTCGAGGAAGCCCCGCAGCCCGGCGATCACGGTGTGGCGGATGCGCAGGATCGCCCACTGGCGGCGGCTGCGCAGCCAGAGATGGCGCTGGCCGAGCAGGAAGTCCGCGCCGTGCTCCTTGGGGGTGATCGGATAGCCCGCGGCCGCCTGCACGACCTGGCCGTCGCGCACGGAGAGCTCGCAGCCGCCGGGGGCGCGATCGTCGCGCGCGACCATCCCCTCGAGCTCGAGGCTCGACTCCTGGCCGAGCCCGGTGAGCGCGGCGAAGAGGGCGGGGGGGACCTCCTTCGCCGAGACGACGCACTGCACGATCCCCGTGCCGTCGCGGAGATGGACGAACTGGATCTTGCCCTTGCCGCTCCGATTGTAGAGCCAGCCCTGCAGGCGCACGCGGCGCCCGGCGTGGGCGGGGAGGTCCTCGATGCGGACGACGGGGGCGGGAGCGGGCGGCATCACGGGAAGGCCGGGTAGGCGGGTTGGACGTCGACGTCCGCGAGGCGCCCGCCGCGCACCGCGATCCGGCCCTTGTGGAGCACTCCGGCGCGGCGGGCTTCCACGAGGATCTCCCCGTCGCCGCCGGCGAGCGCCGCGAGCTCCTCGGGGCGCGTCACGACTTGGACGCGCTCGTAGCCCAGGGCGAGGAGGCGGTTCACGACGCGCTCGCCGATCCCCTCGCCGCCCCCGTTGGCGCCCGCGGTCGCGCCGGCCGCGCCCTCCGCCGTGCGCAGGAGGACGTCCTCCAGCCGCCGGCCCGTGTCGCGCAGATCGATGAGCAGGTGTTCGAGGCGGCGCAGGTCGAGGTCGCCCCGCCAGGTGACGAGCGCGGCGAGGGAATGGCGCACCTCGTCGAGAGCCGCCAGGCGCTCCCCCTGGCGGCGCAGCTCGGCGAGCCGGGCGACGAGGGTCCAGATCCCGGCCGCCGCCGCGATCGCCGCGAGGAGAAGGGCGACCGCCAGCCAGAACGCGGCCTCCGCCATCCAGGCCGGGACGGCCTCGAGGGAGCCGGGAATCGCCTCCGCGGTGGGCATGGGTAGGAGGAGAATACGGTGCCGTAGCAATCCTTCCACGATTCGCGGGGGGAATACGGTGCCGTAGCAATCCTTCCACGATTCGCGGGGGTCCGGTCAGCGGAATGCCGGGGAAGGGGAGCGAATCGTGGAAGGATTGCTACGGCACCGTATCGCTGGGCATCCACCTTGCGCCGGGCGCGCCCGGGTCTAGGCTGCCCGGCCATGCGCCGCCTCGTCCCGGTCCTGATCGCCGCCGCGGTCCTCGTCGCGGCCTTCTTCCTGCCGCCCGTGGACCCGCTGGAGCTCGCCGCCCTCCAGAGCCACGAGTTCCTGGCCTGGAAGGTCGGGCCCCCGCCGGCGGCCGGCGAGGCGGACCGCCGGCCCGCCCTCTGGGAGGCGATTCTCGCGGGGCCCGCCGCCCGCGACCTCGGCGACGGCCGCCGGGAGCTCCGGATCGATGGCACGAACCTCCCCGGCCACCCCGCGGCGGTCCTCGCCGGCGTGAACCGGGAGCTCCGCCGGAGCGTCGTGCGCGGCTTCCGGGCGCTCGCGCCGGAAGACCTCGCCGCGCACGGGATCCAGGGGCTCGTGATCCGCGACGAGGAGGGGATCGCCGCCGGGGGCGCGAGCTTCACGCTCGAGATCGCGGCGGGCAGGGCGCGGATCGCCTGCGCGGTCGATGGCGCCGCCGGGCCGCCCGCCGCGGCGCAGGAGCCGTGGTCGCCGCCGGACCGCGGCGCCGTCTTCCCGCCGCTCGTCGCCGTGGCCCTGGCGATCGCCCTGCGCCGGCCCCTCGTCGCGCTCTTCGCGGGGATCCTGACCGGGGCGATCCTCGTGCGGCACGCCGCGGCGGGGGGGCTCGCGACCGCGGTCGGGGGCGGCGTCCTCGACGTCTTCACCCGCTACTTCCGGCACGAGCTCGTCGACCGCGACCGCCTGCTCACCGTGGGCTTCGTCTTCTTCATGCTGGCGATGGTCGGCGTGATGACCCGCTCCGGCGGCCTCCAGGGGCTCATGGACGCCATCGCGCGATGGGCGTGGAACGTCCGGCGGACGCAGATGGCCGCGTACCTGATGGGGCTGGTCGTCTTCTTCGACGACTACGCCAACACGATCCTGGTGGGCCCGACGATGCGGCCGCTCACCGATCGCTTCCGGATCTCGCGCGAGAAGCTCTCCTACATCGTCGACAGCACCGCGGCCCCGGTGGCCGGGATCTCCGTGTTCAGCACCTGGATCGCCTTCGAGGTCTCGACCTTCGACGCGCAGCTCCCCGCCGCCGGGCTGGCGGCGGACCAGGGCTACGCGGTGTTCTTCCGCACGATCCCCTACAGCTTCTACTGCCTCCTCGCGATCTTTCTCGTCGGGTGGATCGCGTGGAGCGGGCGCGACCTGGGATCGATGCTGACGGCGGAACGGCGCGCGCGGCGCACCGGGCTCGTGCTGCGCCCGGGGGCTACGCCCATGGTGTCGGAGCGGGCGACGGGGATGACTCCCGCCCCCGGAGTCGTCCCGCGCGCCTGGCGGGCGATCGTCCCCGTGCTCGCCTTCCTCCTCGGGACCTTCACCATGATCTTCGTCCAGGGAGTCCAGGCGGTGCGCGCCGCGGAGCCCGGGCTCCCGCTCCTCTCGCCCCGGGGCATCATGGAGATCCTCGGCACCGGAAGCGGCTATGCCCCCCTCTTCTGGGGCTCGATCGCCGGCTTCGTGGCCGCCGCCCTGGGGGCCTTCACCGCCGGGGTGAGGACCGACGTCGCGCGAGCCGCCGGGAAGACGATCCGCTCCATGGGCGTCGCGTTCGCGATCCTCTACCTCGCCTGGATGATCGGTGCGGTGTGCGGCGACCTCGGAACGGCTCCCTACCTGACCTCCCTCGTCGGCACCGCGATCGATCCCCGGCTCCTGCCGGCCCTCGTGTTCCTGCTCGCCGGGGCGGTCGCCTTCGCCACCGGCTCCTCGTGGAGCACGATGAGCATCCTCATGCCGCTCATCGTCGGCCTCGCTTACAACCTGGGCACGAGCGCCGTGGGTCTCGCCCCGACGGGGGTCGAGAGCGGGCAGCTCCTCATGGTGATGAGCATCGGCGCCGTGCTCTCCGGCGCGATCTTCGGCGACCACTGCTCGCCGATCTCGGACACGACGGTCCTTTCCTCGATCGCCTCGGCCGCCGATCACATCGACCACGTGCGCACTCAGATGCCCTATGCCATGCTGACGATGGCGGTGGCGATCGTCTGCGGCTACCTGCCGTGCACGTACCTCGGGCTCTCGCCGTGGCTCGCGTGCCTCGCCGGGATCGTGGCCCTGGCGGGGTGCCTCTTCGTGTTCGGGCGGCGGGTCGAGGAGGCGGCCCCGCGCGGCTAAGAGCACGTCCTAAGACCCCGCCGTCGGCCCGAGGCCGAGCGACGACCGCGCAGCGCAAGGAGAGCCGACGACGCGTATTGGCGGAGGAAACCTCGGAGCAGGCTCGACGCCGCGTTGCGCGGCCGCAGCCGGCCGAAGCCAGGCGGGGTTTTAGGACGTGCTCTAATCGCCGCTCCGCCGCAGGAGCCCGGCGGAGATCGCGGCGAGCGCCAGGAGGGCGCTCGCGGCCGCCAGCCAGGCGTCGAGTCGATCGTGGCGGGCGGCGGCGGCGGCGCGCAGGGCGGCGCGGCGCCCGGGAGCCTGCGGCGGGCGCGCCACCGCCTCGCCGGCGGC
>JBFMCU010000057.1:0-18351 GCA_040754415.1 Planctomycetota bacterium | reverse complement strand
CCCGGCGCCACCCCCACCCCCCTCGAACCCGGTCCCGTCGCCGCGCGCGCCCCCGCTAGCCCGGCTACCACATGCTCCACTCGCCGGAGGGAGCCCCCGCCCCCACGACTTTGACGGGACCGTGGCGCTACCCTGGCCGCGCATGTCACGCCGCTTCACCTTCTTCGCCACCTGCGCGCCGGGGCTCGAAGCCGTCCTGCACGGGGAGATCCGCGCCCTGCGCCTGGCCCGTCCCGAGCGCCAGGTCGGCGGGGTGCGCTTCGAGGGCTCGCTCGCCGAGGCCTGGCGCGCCAACCTCGAGCTCCGCACCGCGATCCGCGTGCTCCTTCGCCTCGCCCGCTTCCCGGCTCGGGACGGAGACGAGCTCCACCGTGCGGTGGCGGCGGTCGACTGGAGCGAGCACCTGGGCCCGGACGGGACCCTGGCGGTCGACGCCCAGACCAGCGAATCGCGGCTCGACCACTCCCGCTACGTGGAGCAGCGGGTGAAGGACGCCATCGTCGACCGCCTGCGCCGGGAGCATGGCCGCCGGCCAGCGGTCCATCGCGACGACCCCGATCTGCGCGTGCACCTGCACCTGTGGCGCGACCGCGCGACCCTCTCCCTCGACACCTCCGGCGCCTCCCTGCACAAGCGGGGCTGGCGGGTCGATCAGGGGCGCGCGCCGCTCGCCGAGACCCTGGCCGCGGGGATCGTGCTGCTCGCGGGTTGGGACCGGCGCGCGCCCCTCCTCGACCCCTTCTGCGGCTCGGGCACGATCCTCGTCGAGGCGGCGCTCTTCGCCGCCCAGATCGCGCCCGGCCTCTTCCGCGCCCGCTTCGGATTCGAGCGCTGGCCGGGCCACGACGCGGCCGCCTGCGCCGCCCTCCGGGAGGAGCTGCGCCGCCGGGCGGTGCCGCTCCCGCGGGGCCGGCTCCGGGGCGCGGACCTCGATCCGGCGCGGATCGAGGGCGCCCGGCGCAACGCCGCCGCGGCGGGGGTCGAGGCCGCGATCGAGCTCGCCGTCGGCGACGCCGCCCAGTTCGCCCCGCGCCGCGGCTGGAACGCCTGGGTCGTCACGAATCCGCCGTACGGGGAGCGGATCGGCGAGGAGGACGAGCTCCTTCCGCTCTATCGCGAGCTCGGCGCACGCCTGCGGGAGCGCTGCGCCGGCTATCGGGTGGCGATCTTCTCCGGCAACCCCCGGCTCGCCCGCGCCCTGGCCCTGGAGCCGATCGCGCGCCATCCGCTGACGAACGGCGCGCTCGCCTGCGAGCTCCTGCGCTACGAGATCCCGGCGGTCGTGGCGACTTGAGGCCCGGCCGCCGTCACAGCGCGCCGCGCCGCTCGCCGTTCACGAACACGCCCGCCGATCCGATCTCGATCGCGGCCGGCGGCACGAGGATCCCGAAGCTCCGCGGGCCGATCCGAAGCTCGCCGTCCAGGAACTGGAGGGGCTCGCCGCCGATCTCGATGTTGCGCAGGAGGTCCTCGCCCACGGCGGGGGGAGCGGCACCCCCTTCCGCGCTCATCGTGATCTTGCTTGTCGTCTGCAGGCCCACCCCCGGCGCGATCGTCAGCGTGAGCTCTGGCTGCGGATCGCCGGGACGCGCCACCGTGGCCGCGAGGCCGCCCTGGCCGTCGAGCTCGACGGCGAAGGTCCGATCCGCGGCCTTGCTCTCCGGCGCACGGCAGCAGGAGGGAGCCGCGGCGAGGAGGATGGCAAGCATGCCCTGGACGAAGGTTCCGGTTCCCAATCGCATCGGTAGCACCTCCGGCGGCAGATTCTACCGCGGAGCGCGGGTCCGGCGCCGGCCCGGCGTCACAGCTCGCCGCGGCCCTCGCACGGGGGGACGATCGGGGGCCGCCCCGTTCCTATACTGGGCCCGCCTCGAGACCCGGTCCGATCTCCGGACCCTCGACCAAGGAGTGACCATGACCGCGCTTCGTTCCCTGGCTCTGCTGGCGTTCGTCGGCCTCGGCGGCATCGCCGCCACCTCCTGCCGGTCCTGCGACGATCAGGCGGCCGAGATGGTGCTGTGCGACTGCGGCTACGAGAAGGGCTCCGAGCACTGCTGCGACCCGAATGCCACGCGCTGCCCCGACTGCGGCAAGATCCAGGGCTCGCCGGGCTGCTGCTGCAAGTAGCGGGGCCCGCGCCGTCCCGCGCGCGGCTCGCCTCGCTCCCTTCCTCGCTGGCTTCCTCGCCGCCTGCGGCGCGGGCGAGGAGGAAGCCAGTGGGACGGGGATCGAGGATCCCCTCGCGCCCCTGGCGGCGACCGGCTACGCCGCGTGGGACCCCGCTCCCTCGCCCGGTGCAGCCGGCGTGACCCTCCACGACCCCCGGCGCACCGTCCCTGGCTTCCACCTCTACACGGACGAGGTCGACCAGGTGCGGCTCGTCGACATGACGGGCTCGCTGCGCCACACCTGGCGGGTGCCGGGGCGCACGCAGTGCTCCTACGCCGAGCTGCTCGACGGCGGGCGCGTGCTCGTGCTGAGCGCCGACGAGGGGCTCACCCTGCTCGACTGGGACTCGAACGTCCAATGGGCGATCGACCTGCACGCCCACCACGACGTCGCGCCCCTCGCGAGCGGCGACTTCCTCGTCCTCGAGTGGGTCGAGGATCCCGACTACCGCGGGCGGCGCGTGCGCTTCGATCGCCTCGTGCGCGTCACGGCGGATGGGGCGGCGGCGACCGCGTGGGACGGGCGGGAGCACCGCGCGGAGCTGGCGCGCCTGCACCCGCCCCTGGCCCTCGACACGGAGCCCCCGGGACACCCCGGGAGCGGCACGATCTACGACTACCACCACCTGAACTCCGTGGAGGAGATCCCGCCCCACGCCCGCGCCGGCGATCCCCGCTTCCGGCCCGGCAATCTCCTGCTCTGCGCGCGCAACGCCAACCTCCTCTTCATCCTCGACGCCGACACCCATGACGTCGTCTGGCACTGGCGGCCGGGGACGATCGACTTCCCCCACATGCCGACGATGACGCCGGACGGCACGATCCTCGTCTTCGACAACGGCTACCACCGCGGCGCGTCGCAGGTCCTGGAGCTCGATCCGGCGACCCTGGAGATCGTCTGGCGCTGGCCGGCGCCGGGGACGGCGTTCTTCACCAAGGAACGCGGCTCCGTCCAGCGTCTGACCGGCGGCAACACGCTCGTTCTCGAGTCCCAGCGCGGTCATGCCCTCGAGGTGACCCCGGGCGGCGAAGTCGTGTGGGAGTTCTGGAACCCCGAGTTGCGCGACGGGAAGCGCCGGCGGATCTACCGGCTCCTGCGCGTGGTGCCGGCGCTCCTGCCCCTCGAGCTCGGGAGCCCCTACCCGCGCTGACGCCGGCGCTGGAGCAGGGCCAGCACGCGGTCGGGGATCGACGTCGGGGCCACGCTCCCGCCGCGGGGCTCGGCACCGCACTCGCCGAAGGGCCGCGTGCACAGGAAGACCGGACCGTCGGCCGGATCGTCCGGGAGTCGGCCGTGGCTGCCGCGCACCAGACCCGCGTCGAGCGGGATCACGTCCAGGAGCATGCGCATCCCGAGCTTCTTCTGGAGGAGCCGCCGCGCCACGCGGAGCCGGGGATGGCGGATCGCCGGATCGAGGAAGAGCTCGGCGGGGTCGTAGCCGGGCTTGCGATGGATGTCCACCGTGCGGGCGAAGTCGGGAGCGCGCCGGACGTCGAGCCAGTAGTAGTACGTGAACCACGCCCCCTTCGCGGCGACGAGCACGAGATCGCCCGCGCGGGGGTGGGCGAGCTCGTGGCGGCGCTTCTCGTCCTCGCCGAGGACCGCCGCCACGCCGGAGAGCGCGCGAACCACCTCGCCGGCCGCCCGGACCGCCTCCCGGTCGGCGGCGTAGAGGTGGGCCACCTGGTGGTCGGCGACCGCGAAGGCGCGGCTCGCGAAGGGGTCGAGGACCTCGCCGGCGGGGGTCTCGCGCACCGCGAGGAGCCCGGCGGCGCGCAGGGCGCGGTTCACGTGGATCGGGCGGTCGACGTCCTCGAGGCCGTACTCGCTCACGATCACCGTCTCGATGCCGAGCTCGGCGGCCCGCGCGACGAGCTCCCCGGCGAGCCCGTCGACCTCCGCGAGCGCCCGGCGCGCGGCGGGCGCGCGGGGGCCGCCGCGCTGGTGGTCGTAGTCGAGGTGGGGAAGGTAGGCGAGGGTGAGGGCGGGGCGCCGGCGGGCGAGCACGCGGAGCGTGGCGTCGGCGATCCAGCGGCTGGCGGCGAGCCCCGCGCGCGGTCCCCAGAACGAGAGGAAGGGAAACGCGCCGAGCTCCCCCTCCAGCTCCGGCCCGAGCCCCGCCGGCGTCGTGTAGATCGCCGGGATCTTGCGCCCATCGGCGGGGTAGAAGGGCCGCGGGGTGATCGACCACTCGACCGCCGCGCCCAGGTTCCACCACCAGAAGAGCTTGGCGCAGGTGAAACCGGGATCGAGCGTGCGGGCCCGCTCGTAGATCTTCTCGCCGCGCACGAGGCGGTTCGACTGGCGCCAGAGCGCCACCTCCCCGAGGTCGCGGTCGTACCAGCCGTTTCCCACCGCGCCGTGCGCCGCGGGCGGGAGCCCGGTGAGCATGGTGGCCTGGGCGGAGCACGTGACCGCCGGCAGCACCGCCCCCATCGGCGCCGCCGCGCCCGCGCGCGCGAGGGCGGCGAGATGAGGCGTGTCCGCCCCGATCTGGCGCGGCGTGAGGCCGACGACGTCGAGCAGCAGGACCGGCTCCATGGGCGGCCGAGGATGCTAGCATCGCTCCGATGTCGCGAGGGCGGATTCCCCCCCCGCCCACCCCGGCGGAGGCCGTGGCGCTCCAGCGCCGCCTCGCGGCCCGCGTGGTGCGCGCCCGCACGTTCGGTCCGCTCCGCACCGTAGCGGGCGTCGACGTCGGCATCCACGGCGACGTCGCGGTGGCGGCGGTCGTGCGCCTCGCCTATCCCTCGCTGGAGGTGCTGGAGACGGCGATGGCCCGCCGTCCGGTCGACTTCCCGTACGTCCCGGGGCTGCTCGGCTTCCGCGAGGTGCCGGTCGCCGCCGAGGCCTGCGCGCGCCTCGCCGCGCCGCCCGATCTCCTGCTCGTGGACGGGCACGGCCTCGCCCACCCGCGGCGGTTCGGCGTGGCGTGCCACCTGGGCGTCGTCCTCGATCTCCCGGCGATCGGCTGCGGCAAGTCGCGTCTCGTGGGGGAGCACCGCGAGCCGGGGACGCGGCGCGGCTCTTGCACCCGGCTGGTCGACCGCGGCGAGGTGATCGGGGCCGTGCTGCGCACGCGGGAGGGCGTCCGGCCGGTGGTCGTCTCCATCGGGCACCGGATCGACCTCGAGACCGCCGTGCGCGTGGTTCTGCGCTGCGCGCGCCGCTTCCGGCTGCCCGAGCCGATCCGGGCCGCCGACCGCGCCGCGGCGGAGGCGCCGTGAAGCTCGATGGCCGGGGGCGACCGCCACGGCGCCCATCACCACGAGATCGGTCCGGGGCAGCGCCGCCTTCCCGGCGCGCCCGGCCGAGAGGCCGCGGCGGCGGGGACGGAAGGGGGCCGCGGGCCGCCCGAGCGCGCGGGCGCCGCCGATCGATGTGGCCCGCCAGAGCTCCCGCGGATCGAGCGGCTCCGGATCGAGCACGAGGAAGGGGAGGCGCGCGGCGAGCCCCGGCACTGGGACGACGAGCGTCTTGCCCTCCCGGAGCGCCCGGTAGCGCACGGGCCGCTGGGCGAGATCGGGATTGCACTTCACCACCTTCGCCCGCCGCCAGACCGTCTCGCCGGCCAGCCGTTCGGCCGCCGCCTCGGCGCCCGTGAAGTTGGGGATCCGGCCGGCCGCTCCGGGGAAGCGGGCCGCCCGCGCGCGGCGCAGACCGGCCCACCGCTCCCTCCGGATCCTCCGCTTCTCCTCCGCGGTCGTGCTCATGGCGTCCGGGGCCGGGGCCGGGCTCCGCCGGCCTCCCTGCGCTCGGACGCGCGGAGTCGCGGGCGGTTGCCGCCCCGCCGCGAAAATCCCCGCCGCCGCCGCGCGCTTTCCGTTCCCCGGCCGGAAACGGATGTCCCGCCCGGCGCGTAGGAGCCGGTGCCTCGCGATCCCCGCCGACGTCCACCGCCCTTCGCCGCCCCGCACCCCCATGAAGACGCCCGCCCTCGCCCTCGCCGGCCTCGTCCTCCTCGCCGCCCCCGCCTCCGCCGAGCGGCTCGATCCCCGCCTGGTCCCCGCCACGGCGCGCTTCCTCGTCCACATCGACGTGGAAGGACTGAAGCGGACCGAGCTGTGGACCGGCCTCCTCGCCCTCGCCGCCGCGTCGGAGGAGGACCTGCTCACCTGGATGGCGGTGCTCGAGGCCGAGACGACGATGGACCCCCGGCGCGACCTCCAATCCGTCACCCTGTTCGGGTCCCATCCCGATCCCGAGCACCTGGTGGTGCTCGTCGCGGGCAACGAACGCCTCGATGGGCTCGTCGCCCGCCTGGAGAAGGAGCCGAGCCACCGCCTTCTGGACATGGAGGGCGTGTCGCTCCACCAGGTGGATGCGGACGGGCAGTCCCTCGTCGGCTTCCCCGAAGAGCGCGGCGAGGGACGGCTATTCCTGGGCTCGTACGATCCTGGCGAGCTCCTCCGCGCCGTTCGCGTCCTGCGAGGGCGCGATCCCTCCCTCGCCCGCGCCGGCGAGGCGCCCCTCCCCTCCACCCCCCGCGAGGGATCATTCCTGTTCCTCAGCGCCACTGGGCAGCTTCCCGGCCTGGACGAGATCGGACCGGAGTCCGTGATGCTCGGGCACGCGAAGAGCATCGCCTTGGAGCTCGGCGAGGCGAACGGCGTGCTCGACGCGCGGCTATCCGTGACGGTGAAATCGGAGGAGATGGCGCGCAACGCATCCGAAGTGATCCAAGGTCTCGCCGCCCTCGGCCGCCTCGCCGTCGGCGCAGGGGAGGAGGACATGAAGCCGCTGGCTGATCTCCTCGATCGACTGCGCTTCGGGCGGTCGGGGGACGTCGTCACCGTCGGCCTCTCCTTCGAGACCAAGGCTCTGCTCGGGCTCGCGCAGGGGCACGTCGCCATCAAGGCGAAACGGGACGCATGAGGGAGCCCCGGCCCGATCCCGGACCGTCCGTCGCCGTCGCGGGAGAGGACCCGCGCGGCGATCCCGCGGCCGAGACGCTCGCCCTCGCCGCCGCCGGCGGGGACGACGCGGCCTTCGCCACGCTCGTCGCGCGCTTCGAGGGCCCGCTCTATCGCTTCCTCCTCCTGCGCACCGGCCGGGCCGCGGAGGCGGAGGAGCTCGTCCAGGAGGCCTTCGTCAAGGCCTGGCGGAACCTCGCGCGCTACGACCCGCGCTGGCGCTTCTCCACCTGGCTCTACACGCTCGCCGGGAGGCTCGCGATCAGCCGGGCGCGCCTCGTGCGCCCCCCGGGGGAGGGGGAGGAGGCCCTGGCGGGCGTGGCGGTGGAGGCGGATCCCGCCCGCCTCGCCGCCGGCCGCGAGGAGCGGGAGAACCTGTGGGCCCTCGCCGCCCGCGTTCTGCGCCCGGAGGAGCGCTCCGCTCTGTGGCTCCGCTACGGCGAGGGCCGCGACCCCGGCGAGATCGCCCAGATCCTCGGCCGGCGCCGCGTGACGGTGCGGGTGCTGCTCTTCCGCGCCCGCGGCGAGCTCGCCCGCCGCCTGGGCGCCCCCCGGCCGGCCCCGATCCCCTCCGCCCCCGCCCCGGCCGCCCGCCCGAGCCCTGGAGGACGACCATGACGCGCTCCCTGCCCCCCGCCCCGCCCCGCCCCCCGTCTTCCTCCCTCCCCCCGGACGAGCTCGAGCATCGCCTCCGCCGCGACGCGCTCCTCTTCGCCCCGCCGCCGGCCAGCCTGCACGGCCGGATCCAGGCCGCCCTCGCCCGGGAGGGGCCGGGAACCCTCCCGGCGGACGTCGCGGGTCCCGCGCTCGGGCGGCGCGCTCCGCGCCTCGCGCTCCTCGCCGCGGCGCTGCTGGTGCTCCTGCTCCTCGTCGATCCCGCCCAACTGCGCCGGCCCCCGGCCCGCCCGTCGGTCGGAGCGGCCGTGGCGCGCCTCCTCGCCTTCCCGCTCCCCGCGCCGCGCATCGGGGACGTGGATGCGCCGCTCTGGGGCGAGATGAACCGGCTCGCGGCCGACTCCGCCCGCGTTGCGGAGGGGGTGGCGATGAGCGTCTCCCGCTCCCCCCTGGGCCGGATCCTCGGGCCCGCCGGGCGCCGGTGACAGGGGCGGGGGCCGCCCGTATTCTGGCGGACCGCTTCCGTCCTCCCGACCCCCCCGCCGCCCCCATGATCGAGGTATCCGAGTTCAAGAAGGGCCTCTGCCTGCGCTTCAAGGGCGCCCCGATGATGATCGTGGACGTGACCTTCAGCACGCCCACCGCCCGCGGCGCGAACACGATCGCCAAGACGCGGCTCCGGAACCTCCTCACCGGCCAGCTCCTCTCGGAATCCATCCGCAGCGGCGAGCGCTTCGAGGAGGTGACGCACGAGCAACGGCCCGTGACGTACCTCTACGGCGACGGCACGCGCTGGCACTTCATGGAGGCGGAGAGCTTCGAGGAGTTCGATCTCGGGGAGGAAGAGCTCGGCGGGAAGGCCGGCTACCTCGTCGACGGCATCGAGGGGCTCCGCGCGGTGCTCGTCGAGGGCAAGATCGTCGACGTCGTCCTGCCCAACACCGTGGACCTCCTGGTGACCCGCGCGGACCCCGCCATCAAGGGGGCGACCGCTCAGGCCCAGCTCAAGCGGGCCCAGGTCGAGACGGGGATCGAGGTGGCCGTGCCCTCCTACGTCGTCGAGGGCGAGCGGATCCGCGTCGACACCCGCGACGGGCACTTCGTCGAGCGCGTCAAGGCGTGACGCCCTGGCCCGCGCGCTCGCGCCAGAGCCGGGCGAACACCTCGCAGTCGGGCCACGTCTGGGCGCAGAGGGCGAGGTAGAGCGTGACGTCCTCGGCCGCGAACTGGAGATCGAGCGCCGCCACCGCCCCCGGGATCTTCTCGGCGGCGGGCCGCTTCTCCTCCGCGTCCTCGATCATCCCCTCCGCGTGGGGAACGCCGGTGGCGTCGAGGAACCCGGTGACGAGCTCCTTCCTCGTCCGCACGAGGTACGTGCCGAAGAGCTCGTAGCAGAGCTCGGGGCTCGCGCGGGAGGAGAGGATCCGCCGCGCCTGCCGGGCGCGCGTCTCCAGCGGGAGCTTGCGGATCGCCTGGGGACGGAACTTCAGGGCCTTCGCCACCTCGGCGTCGAGGGGGCCGAACCCCTTCTGCGCGAGGGCTTCGTAGATGGCGAGGAAGCGGGCGTCGCTCTGGCGCTTGAGCTCGGCGAGGACGGTCATGGCGGAGGAGGGGACGGAAGCGAGGGGCGGAGGGCCGAGAGGATAGCCGGGAGCGGGCGGGGCGGAAAACGAAGCACCGCCCCGGGGGGGGGCGGTGCGGGGGGATCATCCGACTCGATTCTCAGGGCGTACTCACCAGGAGACGATCGGTGTTGCTAGTCAGTGATCACCACCTCCCTTCCTACCTCCGCGGCCCGGATCGCGCCACGGGAAATCGCGCGAATCCCCGGCGTCCCGATCGAGGCGGTTTCTCGCCGCCCGCTCCCCCCGAACGCGGCGAACCCTGCTAGCCTGGGGGCACCGAGCACGAACCGCGGCCGCCGCCATCTTCGGCGGGCCGCGACACCGAGACGACCTCCACCACGAACGTCACCTTCCGGCCCGCGAGGGGGTGGTTCGCGTCAAGGATGACTTCGTCTCCGTCCACCTCGACGACCCGCATCTCGAGCTCGCCGTCCACGGCATCCTCCGTCTCCGTCACCGCCACGGTGATCCACGCGCCGGGGGCGAGCTCCTCGTCCGTGGCGTCGATCTCGGCGCGCGGCAGGGACACGAGGCCCTCGGGCGCGTACTCGCCATAGGCCTCGGCGGCGGGGAGCGTGACCCGGATCCGCTCCCCCGCCGCGTGGCCGGCGAGCGCCGCCTCCAGCCCGGGGAGGATCTCCTCCTCGCCGTGGACGTAGCGCACCGGCTCCTCGTCCCGCGTCGTCTCGAGACAGGCCCCCGTCTCGTCCAGGAGCTCGTAGTGGATCTCGACGTGCGCCCCGGTCCCGATCCTCATCGCGGGGCCTCGCCATTCGCGGGCTCGCGGGTGATCAGGTAGGTGTAGCTCGAGAGCTCGTTCTCGAAGCGGCGCTGGAGAGCGGCCGCCTGCTCCAGGCTCATGCGGTCCTCCTCGATCGCCTGCTCGATGGTCCGCCGCAGGCGCTCGGTGAGCTCGCCGCGGAAGTACTCCACGTACGAGAGCACCTCCTCGACGCGGTCGCCGTTGATGACGTGCCGCAGGCGCGGCCGGCCATCGGGCGTCTCGTCGACGTGGACGACGTTCGTGTCGCCGAAGAGGTTGTGCATGTCGCCGAGGATCTCCTGGTAGGCCCCCACCAGGAAGAATCCGAGGTAGTACGGCGAGTCCGGGGTCCAGGGGTGCAGCTCCAGCGTCTTCTTGACGTCGCGGAGGGACACGAAGCGGTCCACCTTGCCGTCGGAGTCGCAGGTGATGTCGGCGATCACCGCCCGCCGGCTCGGCATCTCGTCGAGGCGGTGGATCGGCATCACCGGGAAGAGCTGGTCGATCGCCCAGGAGTCGGGCAGGGACTGGAACACCGAGAAGTTCATGAAATAGGTGTCCGCCATGTCCCGCTCCAGGTGCTCCAGGTCCTCGGGCACGTACTCCTGGGTGCGGATGATCCGCAGCACCTTCTCGCAGGTCCGCCAGTAGAACTCCTCGACCCGGGCGCGTTCGGCGAGGCTGAGCTGGCCGACGCCGAAGAGGATCATGCACTCGTCCCGCAGCTCCTGGGCGTCGTGGTACGACTCGAGGTAGTTCTCCCCGCTGACCGCCTCGCACACCTCGGCGAACTTGAGGATGATCTCGTGCTCGTCCTCGTCGGCCTGGGCGGGGATCCCCACCGTGGAGTAGTCCGAGACGCCCACCACCTCGGCCACGAGGACCGCGTGGTGGGCGGAGAGGGCGCGCCCCGATTCGCTGAGGATCGTGGGTACCGGGACGTCGGCGGCGTCGCAGGCCTCCTTGGTCTGGTACACGACGTCGTTGGCGTACTCCTGCAGGTCGTAGTTCATCGACGACTCGAAGTCCGTGCTCGAGCCGTCGTAATCCACGCCGAGACCGCCGCCCACGTCGAACCACCGCACCGGCGCCCCGAGCTCGCGCAGCCCGACGAACGTCCGGGTTGCCTCGCGCAGGGCGCGCTTGATCGAGCGGATCCGCGTGATCTGGCTCCCGAGGTGGAAGTGGAGGAGCTGCAGGCAGTCCAGCATGTCGTGCCGCTCGAGCTCGGCGACGAGCCGCACGATCTGGCGCGTGGTCAGGCCGAATTTCGAGCGGTCGCCCCCCGAGTCCATCCAGCGGCCGGCTCCCGCGCCGCCGAGCTTCGTGCGCACGCCGAGCCGCGGCCGGATCCCAAGCTCCTTCGCGGCGTCGAAGACGAAGGCGAGCTCGGTGTACTTCTCGATCACGATGATCACCTTCGAACCGAGCTGGCTCGACAGGAGAGCGGTCGCGATGTACTCCCGGTCCTTGTAGCCGTTGCAGATGATGAGCCGGTCCGGGCCCGAGTACTGGGCCATGACCGCCAGGAGCTCCGGCTTGCTTCCAACTTCGAGGCCCATCCCGAGGGGCTGGCCCTCCTCGAGGAGCGCCTCGACGACGTGGCGCTGCTGGTTCACCTTGAAGGGGAAGATCGGGTGGTAGGGGGCGGGGTAGCCGAACTCCGCGCGGGCGTGGTCGAAGGCCTCCACGAGGGCCTTCACCCGGCCCCGCAGGATCCCGTCGAAGCGCAGGAGCACGGGCGGGGAGATCCCCCGGCGGCGGATCTGGCCGATGAGCTCGAAGATGTCGATCCCCGGGCCCTCGCCGTTGGCCCGGACGCGGACGTGGCCCGTCTCGTCGATGTGGAAGAAACCGCCCCCCCAGTTCGGGACGTTGTAGGTCTCTTCGCTGTCGGCGGGGGTCCAGGTGGTCATCGGGCGGCTCGGCGGGAGGCGGGGGGCCGGGAGGGGAGGAGGCGGGAGGGCGGGCGGGAGTATAGGGCGCCCGCGGCGTCCCGGAAGTGGACCTCTTCCCGCTTTTGCGCCGCGGGCTCGCCCTCGCCCGGGAATCCCGGGGATTGACGGAACCCACGTCCCGTCCGCCCGTCCCATCGCTCAGCACGGTTCATGCGGGCAGGGAGGACCCTCCCCGGAGCCGGGACCCCTCATGCGGGGAGCGCGGGTCGGCGTCTCGCACCCGGCCCCCCCGCTCGGGAGCCACCGAGCTCCTCCGTTCCTCTGCCCACCTGCGCGAGAGAGCTGTGCCTAGAGGCCTCTCCGGACTGTAGGGGGATCGGAGAGGCCTCGCCTTGTTTCCGGGGGCCGCGGGCCGCTCCCGCGGGCGGCGATCGCGCGGCCCTGGAGTAGGATGGCCGCGCCATGGAGCGCGAATCGTCGGCGAGCGTCGACGTCCGGGGGGCCGCCGAGCGCCTGCGGGGCGTCGTGCGGCGCACCCCGCTCTCCCCCTTCCCCTCTCCCGACCCCCGCATCGACTTGCGGCTGAAGCTCGAGTCCGAGCAGGAGACGGGCTCCTTCAAGGCTCGCGGGGCCTGGAACCAGATCGCCCAGCTCGGCCCCGGCGAGCGCGCGGCGGGGGTCGTGACGACGAGCTCCGGGAACCACGGCCGGGCCCTGGCCTGGGCGGCGCGGCGGGCGGGGGTCCGCGCGACGATCTGCATGCCCGCGAACGTCTACCCGAACAAGATCCGGGCCTGCCGGGAAGAGGGGGCGGAGGTCGTGCTCGCTCCGACCCGGCCCGCGGCCGAGGCGGAGTGCGCGCGCCGGGTGGAATCCGGCGCGGTCCTCGTCCACCCCTACGCCGCCGCGCGCACTGCGGCCGGCGCGGGCACGGTGGGCCTGGAAGTGGCCGAGGACTGGCCCGCCGTGGAGGTGGTCCTCGTCCCGGTCGGGGGCGGCGGCCTGATCGGGGGCGCGGCCAAGGCTCTCGCCGAGGCCCTCGGGGACGAGGTGGCGGTGATCGGGGTGGAGCCCTCCGGCGCCCCGAACCTCACCCGGGCCCTCGCCGAGCGCCGAGTGGTCGTGATCGACCCGATCACGACCGCGGTCCAGGGGCTGTGCCCCCTGGCGGTCGGCGAGATCAACCTGGCGCTGGCCGAGCGCTACGTCGAGGGCACGATCAGCCTCTCCGACCCGGAGATCTTCGCCGGCCAGCGCCATCTCGTGCGGGCCGGCCAGGTCGTGGAGCCGGCGGGGGCCGCCGCCTTCGCCGCCGTGCTCGCCGGCGCCCTGCCCGCGGAGCTCCTCGCCGGCCGCGACGCGCGCCGCCCGCTCCGGGTCTGCTGCGTCGTCTCGGGGGGGAACGCCGATCCCGACCAGCTCGCCCGCCTGCGGGAGGGGGGCGCGTGAAGCGCATCGTGCTGGTCCGGACCCGGGGCCCGCGCAACGTCGGGTCCGTGCTGCGGGTGGCGGCGAACTTCGGTCCCGCCGAGCTTCTTCTCGTGCGGCCCGCCCGCCGCTCGCTCCTCGTCCATCCCGACCTCCGCCAGATGGCCCACGGCGTGGAGGAGGTGGCGGCGCGGGTGCGCGTCGTCGATTCGCTCGCCGCGGCGCTCGCCGACGCGACGGCGAGCTACGGCTTCACCGCCCGCCCGCGCGACCACCGCACGCTGCACGACTGGCGCGAGATCCGGGATGAGATCGTCCTTCGCGCCCAGGACGAGAGCGAGACGACGGCGCTCGTGTTCGGCAGCGAGGAGAACGGGCTCACCGGCGAGGAGGCCGATCTCCTGCACGAGCTCGTGCGGCTGCCGACCCGCGACGAACACACCTCGATCAACCTCGCGATGACGGTGGGCATCGTGCTCTCGACGATCTTCTTCGCCGCCGCGCCGAACGCCCGCGCCGAGGACCGCCGGCCCCTGCCGGGGAGCCACCGCGACTTCCTCGTGGCCCACCTGCGCCATGCCCTCGGCCCCCTGACGACGAGCGCGCCGGCGCGCCGGGACCTCGATGCCTCGATCGTCCGCGTGTTCTCCCGCGCGCCTCTCGAGCGGCGGGACGCCCGCGCCTGGCACCTGCTCGCGCGGGCGGTGGGCAGCGAGATGGAGCCCGCCGACTTCGGGCTCCGCCGGCCGTCGCGGGCGCGGCGGCCGAAGGGACGGCCCCCGGAGCTCGATCCGTGAGCGTGGAGCGCGTCGAGCGGGCGGGGATCGCCGTCGAGGGGATCTCGGTCGCCGGGATCGAGACGTGCCTGCACCTGCCGGGGTTCAAGGTGGCCGTCGACCTCGGCTGCTCCCTCCGCGAGGTCGTCTCCTGCCCGACGGTCCTCTTCACGCACGCGCATGTCGACCATCTGGGGGCGGTCGTGAGCCACTGCGCGACGCGCGCCCTCCAGCACATGCCGCCGCCCACCTACGTCGTGCCCGCCCCGGTGGCGGGGAACGTGCGCCGGCTCCTGGACGTCTGGCGCGATCTCGACGGATCCGCGCTGCCCTGCACGGTGGTGCCGCTCGCGCCCGGGGAGGAGCACGAGCTCGGGCGCGGGCTCGTCGTGCGCGCCTTCGCGACCTTCCACCGCAGCCCGTCCCTGGGCTACGCGATCCTCTCGCGGCGCCAGAAGCTGCGGCCGGCGTACCAGGGGCTCCCCGAGGCGGAGCTGCGGCGGCTGCGCGTGGAGGAAGGCGTCGAGATCTCCCACGCGATCGAGACGGTCGAGGCGGCGATCCCCGGCGACACGCTCATCGACGTCGTCGAGCGGGAGGAACTGGTGCGCACCGCCCGCCTCCTGATCCTCGAGACCACCTTCGTCGACGGGCGCGTCACCGTCGCCGAGGCCCGCGGCGAAGGGCACATCCACCTCGACGAGGTGGTGGCGCGCGCCGAGCTCTTCGAGAACGAGGAGATCCTCCTCGTCCATTTCTCGGCCCGCTACCGCCCCGCGGAAATCCGGGCCGCCCTGCGCGCGAACCTGCCGGAGGATCTCGCCGGGCGCGTCACCGCGTTCCTCGCCGGAGAGGGACCATGATCGGGGTCGCCGCGCTCCTCCTCGCCGCCGTGCCGCAGGACGCCGCTCTCCCCCCGGAGCCGCCGGCGTTCGCGGTGCGGGAGATCGAGGGGTGGACGGCGCACGTGGGCTCCGCCGCCCTCGCCGAGCATCCGGCGGAGATGGAGACCGCGCTCGCGCACCTGCGCTGGCAGCTCCACCAGACGGCGCAGGTTTTGCCGGCGGCGGCGCTCGTCGCGGTGCGCGCGCTGCCGGTGTGGGTCGAGCACGAGACGCAGACCGCCTGCATGTCGTTCCATCCCGCGCGGCAGTGGCTCCTCGACCACGGCTACTCGCCGCCCGAAGTGCCCTCCGTCGTCGAGGTGGGCAATGCCCGGACCTTCGTCGCGTGGACGCACGAGCAGCCGTGGATGGTGCTGCACGAGCTCGCCCACGGGTTCGACTTCGTCTCGATCGGCCGGGGCGAGCGCTACGGGGAAGCGCGGTTCGACGCGCTGTGGCAAGAGGTCGTCGCGGGCGGGCGGTACGAGGCGGTGCGCCACTGGGCAGGGGGGGAGGAGCGCCATTACGCCCTCTCCAACCCGATGGAGCACTTCGCGGAGGCGACGGAGGCCTACTTCGGCATCAACGACTTCTGTCCCTTCGTGCGCGCGGAGCTGCGGGAGCACGATCCGGCGACGGCGAGGGCGATCGAGGAGCGGTGGGGGGTGGACGTGGCGGCGCAGCGGAAGCTCGAGGCGGGGCTGGCGGCGGCGCTGGAAGCGGAGAAGGAGCGGCCCCGCTGGCCCGGCGGACTGAGAGAGCGAGCAGGAATCGCTCGCGAACGGAGCGCGGAGCCGTCAGGCGATGCGCCAAGGGGCATCGAAGAGGCTGGAGCAGGGATTCCTGCTCAGCCTCTGAGTCCGGTATGGTCCCCGGATGTGGACGGCTGGAGGATCGATCTGAGGGGCGATCTCGCCGGCGCCCTCGCCGAGTCGGTGCGCGCGGAGATCGCGCGCGAGCTGCACCTCGCCGGCCGCTACCTTCCGGCCGCCGCCTGCGCCCGGCTGCGAGAATACGGGGGGAATGGTCACATCGATGTGTGGAGCGACCTCCAGGCCATCCCCTACGTCGACGGACGGTGGGGATGGCCGGTCATGGGGCACGCCCGGAACTTCCTCGCCTGGGCGGCGATCGAGCCCTGCATCCTGATTCGCGAGCTCTCCGCCCTCTGGTACGAGCTCGAGCTCTCCGGCGATCCGGCCGCGGCGGCCGCCGTGCAGGAAGCGCTGGCCCGGGCGCGGAGCGGCGGGCGCTACGACTCCGTCCTGCGCTTCGACGGCCGGCGGGTGCTCCATCCGGCGCTGCGCGACGAGCGGACGTTCTTCGCCGAAATGTCGGAGGCGTACTTCCTCGGCAACGATCACTTCCCCTTCGTGCGCGCAGAGCTCAAGAACCACGATCGCGCGACGTACGACCTGCTGGAGCGGCTCTGGAGGGCCGCGGAGGAAGAGCGATGATCGGGTCCATTGGCCGGGCGGTCGGTTTCCTCGCGCTCGCCGCGGGGGCGGCGGTCCAGGACGGGAGCTTCCCGGTGGAGCTCACCGGATACACGATCCGCGTGGAGGTCGATCCCGCCGCGCGGCGGATCGCCGGCACGGCCGCCGTCGGGGTGGTGGCGCTCGAAAATGGCGTGACGACGATCCCCTTCGCCTTGAATGCCGCGCTGCAGATCGTGTCGATCCGGGAGGGGGAGGAAGAGGTGCCGTTCGCGGAGGGCCAGCGGATCGCGGAAGGGCGGGCGATCGCCCTCGCTCCCGCCTCGCCCCTCGTGCCGAAGAAGCCGCGCACGTTCACCTTCTCCTATGCCGGCGAGGGCGTGGATCCGGGGCCCGGCGATCCCGACTGGATGGGGATCCTGCTCGTGCGGCCCGACGAGATCCGGATGAGCCACCAGGCGCAGTGGTATCCGATCGTGCCGCGCGACGAGTCGGCGCGCTCGGTGTTGACCGCGCCGGTGGAGATCGAGCTCGCGCTGCCGGCAGGGATGGTGAGCCTGGGTCCCGGCCGCCACGGGGGCGTGCGCACGGCCGACAGGCGGGAGGTGCACCTCTGGTCGAGCGCCGTTCCGGCGCGCGCGTCGCTCCTCGCCGGCGCCTACGAGGTCCAGGAGCTGAAGACCGGGCGGCGGGAGCTCCGCGTGCTCGCCTTCCCCGATCATCGGGACGGCGGGCGGAAGTGGGCGGTCGAGGCGGGGCGATCGCTCGAGTTCCACGAGAAGCGGCTCGGGAAGGTGAAGGAGGCGTACTACGGCATCGCCGAGATGCACGTGCGGAACCGCGAGAAGTCGTACAACTACGAAGCGGACGGCTTCGCAGTGTTCGACAGCGTGCTGTTCGACGGCCGCGACGCCGATCCGGCGAAGGTGGCGCACGAGACGGCCCACCTGTGGTGGGGGGGAGAGATCGATCCGGTGGGGCCGGGGGAGCGGTTCCTGACCGAGTCCCTCGCCGAGTTCAGCGCCCTCGTGTATCTGGAGGAGGCGAAGGGCGAGGAAGCGGCGGCGGCCGCGGCGCGCGAGCGGATCGACCGCTATGGGCGGAACCCGGGCGAGGAGCATCCCCTGGCGGTCGCCTCGTTCGCGAGTCCGCGGTATCAGCCGGTGGTCTACGCGAAGGGACCGATGGCGCTGCGCACCTTGCGCTTCTGGGCGGGCGAGAAGGACTTCGAGGCGGGGCTGGCGCTCTACATCAAGCGCTTTCGCGCCGGCAAGGTCGCGCCGGGCCTCGACGACTTCCTCGCCGCGATGCGCTCCAAGTGCGGCGCGCAGATCGACCGCTGGGCCGCCGAGTGGCTGGAGCGCCCCGGCGCACCGCAGTACGTCGTCAAGTACACGATGGCCGGCGACCTCGCCGGCCCCTTGAGCGTGACCGTGCAGCTCTTGCAGCGGGGGGACATCTACACGAACCCCGTCGAGGTGGACGTGATCCTCCAGAACGGCGGCACCGAGCGCGTCCTCCTCGAGCCGCGCGGCGCCGAGGCCACCCAGACCGTGTTCATCCCCGCCCTCGTCGAGCGTCTCGTCGTCGATCCCCGCTCCCTCGTCCTCTCCCTCCCCCCCCCGCACTGACCCGCGGGCGTCCCCGCCACCGGCCCCCGGCCACCCGGGGAAGACGCCCCCCGGACCGCCCCGCCCGTCCCGCGGTTTCCCGATTCTCCCCGGATTCGCGCGAGGCCGTGACGCGCGGCCCGCGCTCTTGTCCTCCCGCCGTGCGGGGCGCACGCCTCCCGCCCTCCCTCACCCCGCCCGCGGCACCTCGTCCCTCCCCACCCGCCCGTGCCG
>JBFMCU010000056.1:0-37507 GCA_040754415.1 Planctomycetota bacterium | reverse complement strand
TGGGGCATTCTGCCGAGTCCGCCTGCGTTCGCCGCAAGGCGCGCCGACAACGCGGGTTAGGAACACAACCCTCGGAGGAGGCGCAACGCAGCGGCGGGCGCAGCCGGGCCGGCAGAATGCCCCGTATGGGTGAATCGGACCACTAGTATGTTCCTGGTTCAACGGCTGACGCCGTTGAGACCCGAGGCCTTGGAGCGAACTTGACTCAAGTGCCCACGATCCCGAATCCAAGGCCTCTAGCCCGGATCGGCAGGCGCCGAAATGCGCGGTAAGCTGACGCCATCCTCCGATGAAGTCCCCTTCCGCGAAGTGCGCCGCCGCCGCCGTGTTGGTCGTGGCGACGCTGGTCGGCGGCGGATCGCTTCTCCTCTTCGCGCTCTTCCTCTGGCGCGGCAGCTTCGGCGTGGTGGATCTGGGGCTCGAGGCGCCCTGGCTCTATCTGTGGGACGCGCTCCTGTGCGCGGGGTTCTTCGGGCAGCACAGCGTGATGGTGCGCCGCTCGTTCCAGACGCGGTGGATGGCCGGCATTCCCGCGCCGGCCCGCGGCGCCTCGTACGCGATCGCCTCGGGCCTCGCCCTCTTCCTGGTCGTCCTGCTGTGGCAGGAGTCGCCGCTCTATCACGGCGAGCACGACCGGCCGGTGGTGCAGATCCTCGCCGCCGGGTGGGGATTGGCGGCCGTCATCTTCGTGTGGTCGCTCGCTGCCCTGCGGACCGACGTGCTCGGGCTCGCGCCCCTCTGGGGACTGCTGCGCGGCGCCGCCCCGCGCCCGCCGGTCCTCGTCGTCCGCGGCCCGTACCGCTTCGTGCGCCATCCCCTCTATCTCGCGTCCCTCCTCGTCATCTGGGCCGGGCCCGAGCTCTCGGCGGACCGCTTGCTCCTGGACATCCTCTTCACGGGATGGATCCTCGTGGGGGCGAAGCTCGAGGAGCGGGATCTCGAGGACGAGCTCGGCGACGCCTACCGCCGCTATCGGGAGGCGGTGCCCATGCTGCTGCCCTGGCGGATCCCGGACGCCATCGGCGCGCGGAAGTAGCACGAGCCGGATCGGAGCGTCCATGGAAGACGAGGTCGAGATCGAGGCTGGCGGCGAAGGCCCCTCCGGCGGGGAGGCGGCGAATCGTCCCGCGGCGCCCGATGCGCCCTGGTACGCGGCCGGCTTGCGCTTCGAATGCCAGCGCACGGGGAACTGCTGCACCGGGGATCCCGGCACGGTGCGACTCGCGCCCGCCGAGATCGAGGCCCTCGCCCGGCGCCTGGGGCTCGAGCGGCCGGCCTTCGAGGTGATCTACACGCGACGGCTGCCGAGCGGCATGGTCAGCCTGCGGGAGCGGCCGAACGGCGATTGCGTGCTCTACGCGGCGGCCGCCGGCTGCCAGGTCTACCCCGAACGCCCGCGCCAGTGCCGCACCTGGCCCTTCTGGCGCTCGAACCTGCAGTCCCGCGCCCATTGGGAGCGCGCCGCGCGCGCGTGCCCCGGCATGAACCGCGGACCGTTCGTCGCCGCCGAGCGCATCCGGCGCACGAGCGAGGACGACGGGACCGCGGGCGAGCGCGCCGCCGAAGGAACTCCACTATGAAGAACCTCACCCTCACTGCCGTTGCTCTCGCCACGATCCAGCTCCTGGCGGCCTGCCGCGCCGTCCCGGCGGACGACCCCCCGGGAGATCCGAACCGGAGCTACCAACTCCTGCAGGCGGACCGCGACTTCTGCGCCACGACCGCCGCCCGCGGAATCGACGGTTGGACGTCGTTCTTCGCCGCCGAAGGCGTCCGTCTCGAGCTCGGCGGGAAGTTCGCGCGCGGGCCCGCCGAGATCGCGGAGCGGGACGCCCCGGCCTTCGCCGACCCCGCCACGCGGCTCGTCTGGGAGCCGGCGACCGCGCACGTGTTCGCCGGCGGCGAGCTTGGCTTCACCACCGGCCCCTACCGTCTCGTGCGGATCGGGGCGGACGGACGGGAAACGGCGCTCGCCACGGGACGCTACTTCTCCCTCTGGCGCCGGGAGAACGGGAGATGGAAGGTGCTCCTCGATACGGGCGCGCTCGATCCTGTGCCGGACAAGAACCGCCTGGGCTGCGGCGGTCGCGAGTGAATCAGACCGTGCGCGAGAATCGCGGCTCCGCCCCGTCCTTCTCCAGGTAGGGGTCGAAGATCATGCAGACGTTGCGGATGAAGCGGCGGCCGATGCCCACCACGTCGAGCCGGTCGGGGTGGATCGCGACGAAGCCGTCGGCGATCAGCGGGGTGAGCCCCTCGCGCTCCTTCGCGAAGTACTCCCAGAAGGCAATATTGTGGAGATCCTCGATCTCCCGGATGCGCGCCGTGAAGTTACACATCAGCGACGTGATCACGTGGCGGCGGATCGAGTCGTCTCGCGTCAGGACGCAGCCACGCTCGGTCGGCAGTCGTCCCGCCCCGACGAGTTCCTCGTAGCGCGAGAGTTTCTTCACGTTCTGGAAGTACGCGCCCGCCACGTCCGAAATGCCGCTGGCGCCGCAGCCGATCATGTCGGGCGCGTGGCTCACTGTGTATCCCATGAAGTTGCGCCACAGCTTGCCGGCCGCCACCGCCCGGCCCATTTCGTCCTCCGGAAGGGCGAAGTGGTCCATGCCTATCGACAGGTAGCCAGCGCGGGTCAGCTCGCGGACGGCGGTGGCGAAGAGCTCCATCTTCGTCTCTGGACCCGGGAGGCTCGCCGGATCGATCTCGCGCTGCTGCCCGCGAATCCAGGGCACGTGGGCGTAGCTGTAGACGGCGACGCGGTCGGGGCGGATCTCCCGGAGGAGCTCCAGGGTGCGGCAGAACGTCAGGGGCTTCTGGAAGGGCAGGCCGTAGATCAGGTCGATGTTGATCGATTCGAAGCCCAGCCGCCGGGCCAGCGCCACCTGATCGCGCGTCGACTCGTAGCTCTGCACGCGGTCGACCGCCTCCTGCACCTCGCGGGTGAAGTCCTGCACGCCCAGGGAGAGGCGGTTGAATCCGAGTTCGCGGAGGACCGCCAGATGCTCCTCGCTCGTCACCCGCGGATCGACCTCGATCGCGACCTCGGCCGCGGGCTCGACCGTGAACTCCGAGGTGATCACGCCGTGCAGCTCGCGCAGCTCGTCGGGGGTGAGGTAGGTGGGCGTCCCTCCTCCCAGGTGGTACTGGCTCAGGCGTCTCCGCTCGCCGAGCCGGGCGGCCAGGTCCCGGATCTCGCGGTAGAGGTGATCGAGGTAGCGGCGCAGCACGTCCCGCCGCTTCGTGATGACCACGTTGCAGCCGCAGTAGAGGCAGCGCTCCTCGCAGAACGGCAGGTGCGCGTAGAAGCTCAGAGGAGCCTCCAGACGCGACGCCCGCTCCAGGTGCTCGGCGAGCTCGGGCTCCCCCACCCCGGAGTGGAACTCCGTCGCGGGAGGGAAGGAGGTGTAGCGCGGACCGGGCCGGTCGTATCGCTTCAGGAGCTCGACGGTGATGTTCATGGCCGGGCGGCGGCGGCCGGTAGCCTGGGCGCCGATTCTAACCCGGCCGGGAGAAGTTGCCGCCGCCGCGAACCCGCCGGCGCTACGATGGCGCCGTGTCGACCGGCGAGATTGCGAGTTCCCTGGCCGCCCTTCCCCACTTCCGAAGCCTCGAGCCGGCGATCCTGGAGAGGATCGCCGCCACCTGCGTGCTCTCGACCTACCGGTCCCGCGCGCCGATCTTCCGCCAGGACGACCCCTGCCGGGGCTTCTTCGTGATCCGGGCGGGCCGCGTGCGGCTCTTCCGCTCGATGCCCGACGGCCGGGAGCACGTGGTGCACAGCCTGCGGGAGGGACAGAGCTTCGCGGAGGCCGCTCTCTTCAATTTTGGCTCGTACCCCGTCAGCGCCGAGGCGGTCGCCAACCCGACCGAGATCATCGAGGTGCAAGGGCGCCCGTTCCTGGAGCTCTTCTACAGTGAGCGGCGGATCGCGGCGGCCATGGTCGGCTCGCTCTGCGTGCGCCTGCTCTCGCTCGTGCAGCGCGTCGACGAGCTCTCGGCCACGAGCGCGGCGGCCCGGCTCGCGCGCCACCTCCTGCACATGCCGTCCCGCGGCACCCCGATCACCGTGGAGCTCTCCACCTCGAAGCGGGAGCTCGCCCGGCTCCTCTCGATCACCCCCGAGACGCTGTCCCGCCTGCTCCGGAGCTGGCGCGAGGGCGGGATGCTGCGCACGGAGGGCCGGAAGCTCGTCCTGCTCGATGTCGCGCAGATCGCCACCATCGCCGACGGCGGGTAGGAGCTCGGAACGACCGGAACCACCCGATCCGGGCACCAAGTCCCCCGGACGCCGCTCATCGACCCGTCGATCGCGGGACCGGCTCCCCAGCCGGATCTGCGGCCGGATCGGCGGCGGGCAGCGGCGCGGGAGTGCTCTCGAGGGCGACCACCCGCCGGCAGAGCTCCACGAGGCCGGCGCGGTCGATCGGCTTCGTCGCGAATTCGGTGCAGCCGGCAGTGAGGCACTTCTCGCGGTCGCCGGCCATCGCATGGGCGGTCAGGGCCACGATCGGGGTCTGGAGGCCGGCGGCCCGCAGCTCACGGGTCGCGTCGTAGCCGTCCATCACCGGCATCTGCATGTCCATGAGGACGAGGTCGTACGGTTCGCCCGCTCCGGCCGCCCGCTTCAGCTCGTCGCAGCCCTGGCGGCCATCGCCCGCCACATGGACGGTGGCTCCGGCCTTGCGGAGGATGGCGGCGATCAAGAGCTGGTTGAACTTGACGTCCTCCACGAGCAGGACCTTCGCGCGGAGGGGCGCCGGCGCCGCGGCGGGCCGGGGCGAGGCCTCCTCCAGCGCGCAGTCCTCCGCACCGTACTCCTGCAGCGACTCGGGCGTCACCTGCCCCACGTGGAGGCGGAGGGTGAACGTGCTGCCGCGCCCCGGGGCGCTCCGGACCGTGACATCTCCCCCCAGCAAGAGGGCCAGGCGGCGCGCGATCGCCAGCCCCAGCCCGGTACCGCCGGCCCGCCGGGTGCTCGATCCATCGACCTGCGTGAAGGGCTCGAAGAGCCTCCCTGCCTCCTCGGCGGAGATCCCGATCCCCGTATCGACGACATCGATGCACAGCTCGGCGAGCCCGCTGGCGGGAACCCCGTCCAGGCGCAGCAGGACGCGCACGCTGCCCTGGTCGGTGAATTTGATCGCGTTCCCAACCAGGTTCAGGAGGATCTGGCGGAGGCGGACACGATCGCTCTCGATCCACTCCGGGATCGGCCCCGCTACGTGCACCGACAGCTCGATGTCCTTCGCCGCGGCCGGGGAGCGGAGGAGCGACGCCACTTCCTTGACCAAATCGAGAGGCCGGAGGTCGGCGGCGTTGATCACCATGCGACTCGCTTCGATCCGGGAGATGTCGAGGATGTCGTTGAGGATCGTGAGCAGGTGCTCGCCGCTGCGCCGGACGATCTCGCCGTACTGCGCCTGTTGGGCCGGGGTGACGTCGGGATCGCAGAGGAGCTCGACGTATCCGAGCAAGGCGTTCATCGGCGTGCGGATCTCGTGGCTCATGTTGGCCAGGAACTCCGACTTCGCCCGGTTGGCGGCCTCGGCCCGCGCGTTGGACTCCCGCAGCGCGTTCATCTGCTGCCGCTCGCGGAGGCGGCCGTTCCACTTCTCCGTCAGCGCCGCCGCGAGCTGGCGCACCTCCACCGGATCGAATGGCTTCTTGAGGATCAGCAGGCGGTCGGTGCTGCCGAGCTGATCCACGATCTCGTCGAAGGAGTAGTCCGAGTACGCCGTGCAGAGGACGACCTGCAGGTCGGAGTCGATCGCCCACATCCGCGTGATCGTGGCGAGACCGTCGATCCCCGGCGGCATGCGCACGTCGACGAAGGCCAGGGCGAAGGGTCGGCCCGACGCGACGGCCTCCCGCACGAGCTCCACCCCTTCCGCCCCCTGGGCGCAGGTCGCGATCTCGTACTCGAAGCCCCGGCGCGGGTGCGCCTCGTCTCCGAAGAAGGCCGCCCGGGCGTCACGGAGCCCGCCGTCCCCCTCCCCGCCGGAGGCCAGGACCTTTTGGAAATCGGCCCGGATGGAGTCTTGGTCGTCGACGACGAGGATCCGGCGGTTCGCAGAAGTGCTCATGGGCCGATCACGCCGCCCGGCGCGACGCCTCCGCGTCGAGGGAGATGTCGAGGGTGAACGCCGCTCCCCGGCCGGGGCCATCGCTGTGCGCGTGCAGGTGGGCGCCCATCTCGCGGGCGGCGTTCGCCGAGATGTGCAGCCCGAATCCGTGCCCCCCCTTCTTCGTCGTGAATCCGTGGCGGAAAACCTTGTCGATGTTCAGCGGGGCGATGCCCACTCCATTGTCCTCCACCACGATGCGCAGGAGCCCGCTGCCGGCCCGCTGGACGCGCAGAACGATCTGCTTGTCCGGACGGTCCGACTCCGCCAGGGCCTGTTCGGCGTTCTGGATGAGATTGACGAGGATCTCCATGAGCTTGTGCCGGTCCACGCGAACGGAGGGGAGATCCGGCGCGAAGTCCCGCCGAATCTCGACGCCGGCGGCCGGACCGTGCGCCTGGTGGCAGATCCGCACCGCCGTGTCCACCTGCTCGGCGAGGGAGGTCCACTCGAAAACCCCCTTCGTGCCCGCATAGCACTGCTGGACGCGGACGAGCTCGGCGATGTGCTCGATGCCCTCCTGCAGCGCGGATAGATCCGCCTGCACGGCCGCCCGGCCCGTCGCGAGGGAGGAAGCGAGCTCGCGCAAGAGGGGAAGCAGGTGCCGGCCGCGAGGGTCCTCGGCGATGAAGCGAGCGAGGTCGCCCTCGTGCCGGTCGAGCACGCCGACCGTTCGACGCAGGTCGGCCACCGGCAGCGCGCCGGCCTGTTGCTGCACGAGGTTGGCGGCGACATTGACGCTGTTCAGGACGTTGCCGACGTTGTGGAGCACGCCGGCGGCGACCTCCGACATCCCGGCCTGCCGGGCGGTTTCCACCAGGAGGCGCCGCGAGCGTTCGATCTCGGCGAGCATGCGATCGAACTCCGCGGCGAGGACGCCGATCTCGTCCTTGCGCTTCATCCCCGTCCGCGCGGAGGTGTCATCGGTCGCGGCGATGCGCTCCGCGAATCGCGTCAGGGCGCCCAGCGGGGAGACGACCGTGCGTTGGAGCAGACGCACGAGGACGAGCAGGATCAGGAGCGCCGTCGCTCCCGTCGACAAAGCCAGGTACTCCGTCGCCTTCCGGCCGCGGGCCAGGATCCCGTGCTCGATCGTCACGCGCAAGAGGATGTCGGGGCGGCCCGCGACGTCGCGCAGGGTCTCGTACGCGTGCATGTTCCCCGCGTCATCCGCGTCGAGGAGCAACCGGCCGGGTTCGGAGGTGAGCTGGCTCAGGAGCTCGCGCTCCCGGGGATCGAGGATGGCGGAGCGGCGATCCCAGATCGCGAACGGCAGCGAGCAATGCGCCGCGATCTCCCGCCGGAGCTCCTCGTCGAGGAAGCGGCCGACGACCACGTTTCCCCCCGCTTCGCCCGCCGGAACGGCCGCCGCGAGGAGGATGCCGCGCTCCGTCGTCACCAGGCTCGAGGCGAGCCTCTCGCCGCGGCGAGCGAGGAGCGGATGGTGGGGAGAGAGCCCCTCCCGGGGGAACTCCGCGAGCGCGATCTCCTCCTCGCCCCCCGGTGCCTCGATCCTCCCCCACAGCACGGCGCCACCGGGGTCGCAGAGGTAGAGGAGGTCCGTGTCGGCCGCGCCGAGGGTGGCGGGACCGAGCTGCGTCCGCAGGAGCTCGCGATCGCCATCACGCACCGCCTCACGCACCATAGGAAGCGACGCGAACAGGCTCGCTGCCGCGCGGAGCCGGCGCGCCTGCACCTCGATGCCCTCGGCGACGATCTTCACCCCGCGCGCGGCTTCCTCCTCGCCGAGGGCTTGGAACTGACCGGTGACCATCCGGCGCAGAGCGAGGTGATCCGCGGCCGCCCACAGGAGGACGACGCCGGCCAGGATCAGCAGGATCTTCGCACGCAGGGACATCGGCGATCAGCCGGCGCGCTTCGCGGGGGTGGGATCCGCGGCCGCCGGCGGCCCGGGCGCGATGGCCTGCCCCCGGCGCCAGACCTCGAGGGCCTGGTTGAGGACCTCGCACAGGTCCTGCAGCTCGTCCCCGCGCCGCAGCCGGCACGGTCCGGGATCCTCGCCCCGCGCGACCTGCCCCAGATGCTGTTCGAAGCGATACACGGGTCCGGCGATGCGGTGGGTGATGAAGATCCCCACGGCGGTGATCAGCGGCAGGATCATCCCGAAGGAGAAGACGAGGATCTCGATCGGAAGCTCGGGGAGCACGGCCATCAGATGGCTCCCTCCCTCGGGCATGGTTCCGGACAGCTCGGAAAGCCGGAGCGCCACGTGGAGCGCCTGCAGCAGGAACCCGAGGGCCGACAACCCGACGAAGATGCCGATCAGACGGAGCTGCAGCCGCGGCTTGACGAGCTTGATCGAACGTCGCTCTTTTCTCTTCTGGTTCATCATCGCGCCGTCCCGCAGAACGGGGTTCCGGTCCCTCATCGAATGTTCGCCGCCCGCCCTTGAGGCCGCGGGAGCGGCCGGGGAGGGGGGTTCTCGGCGGTGATCGCGCGCAGCGCGCCCGCGGCGGCCGCCACGACCGCGGAGTCGTCGTCCCAGAGACGGCCGGCGAGCTCGCGCTCCGCCGTCCGGGAGCCCAGCTTGCCCAGTGCCGCACAGGCGGCGGCCACTACCGCGGACTCCTCGCGCTCGAGGCAGGGGAGGAGGGCCCCCGCGACCGCATGGCGCTCGAGCGAGCGGCCCGCGAGCGAGTTGATCGCGCGCACGACCTCGCGGGGCTCGCCCTCACGCAGCGCGGCGAAGGCCGCGGTGGCCTCGTCCCGCCACCACGCCGATTCCATTCCATACCAGCGATTCCAGAGATCCCCGTCGGAACGGAGGGTCAGGCGAGTGATGTGGCGCAGCGCGGCGAAGGCACTTCGCCGGAGGTTGGGGTCCTCCGCCTCGATCGCCTCCATCAGGATCGGCACGGCCGCATAGTCCTCGAGCTTGCCGGCCGCGGCGACCGCCAGCAGAACGAGATCGGGATCGGGCGCGCTCAGGTACGACCGCACGCCCTCGCGCACGTCCTCGTCCACCGGCAGCGGGGTCCACTCCGCCCGGCGGATCACCGCCGCCAGAATGGCGCGGTCCAGGGCCGGGTCGCGGCCGAGCAGCCGCACCAGGAGTCGCAGCGCATCGCCGTGCGCGGATCTCGCGATCGCCCGGACGAGGGGCGCGCGCAGGGACGGGGCCTCTCCCGCGAAGAGGCCGAGCAGGATTCCCGGGCCGGCGGGGGCGCGGGCCGCCACGGCCCACGCGGCGTCCTCGAAAGCCTCGCGCCGGGAATGCGGCAGCCGCCCCTCGCCGCCGGCGGGAGCTGCCAGCCGGACGAGGAGCGCGAGGTCGGCGGGATCGCCCACCTCGCCCAGGAGCCGGAGCCCGATCTCGCGCGCCCGCGCCGCCGCCGGTCCTCCGGCGACGATCTCGAGGTGCTCGCGGAGCGCGGCGGGCGGGGCTCCGGCCAGGGCCCGCGCGACAACCTCGCCCTCGCGGGCGGTGAGCCGGTGGCGGACGAGGCCGGCGCCGAGGGCCGGCACGCGGACCTCGCCGCGATCGAGGACGGCGAACAGAAGAGGCACCGGCGCCGGCCGGATCCGTTCGAGCGCGTCCGCGAGGGCCACGGGATCGACGGCCTCCCCCCGCACCGCCGCCGCGAAGGCGCTCCCTACGGCGCCATCGTCTCCCTCGCCTTTGGGCCGGCCGGCCGCCGGGGAGGCCCCGGCCAGGAGGAGCGTGCCCCCGACCAGGGCCGCCGCGAGTCGCCGCCGGTTCCTCATCGCATCAGGAAGTGGAAGCTGGCCGGGTCGAGGAGGCGGGCCAGCTCGGTCAACGAGAGGACGAGCTCGCCGTCGCGGCGGGCTTCGATCACCTGGACCACGTCGGTCCAGTCGAAGGCGCTCTCCATCCCCGTATACGTCCGGATCACGAGGGCTCCATCGACGTACTCGATCTCGAGGAGCTGGTCGGCGTGCCCGGCCGCCGGGGGTCCCAGGGCATTGCGATCCAGACCGAGAACGCGGAACGGGTCGGCCTGGGTCGCCCCGGGCACGAGCGCCGCCATCTCCACGATGCGCCACGAGAGCTGGGCCGGCACCTCCTCGACGACCGCCGCCGTGAGGAGCGCCTGGTCGAAGTGGAGGCGCACCCCGTTCGCGAGCTGGATCCGCTGCGCCACGAGCGCTCCGAAGAGCTCGAACGGTGCCCCGACGCTCACCGTGCTGCGCGGGGCGTAGACCACGCCGTGGAAGGCGCCGGTCGCGTCGAGCACGGCCCCGGCGGCCTCGGCGAGGTCGATCGCGAGGCGGGTGGCGTCTCCGACCGTCGTCTGCACGGCCGTTCCGGCGGCGAGCTCGAGGGCGGTGCGGACGTAGAGCGCGATCGCCCCCCCGCTCGTGTCGAAGACGAGGGCGGCGCCCTCCGTGGCGCGCAGGGTGTCGACCAGGAGAGTGCTCGGCCCCTGGATCACGAGCTCCGCCCCGCCGGCCAGACGCACGGCGGTGAATCCCCATTCGCCGGCGGGGAGCACGACCGTCTGTCCGTCCGTCGCATCGAGACCTCCCTCCTGCGGGATGACGGGGGGCGCGGGCGGCGGAAGCTCCTCGGACTGCGGGCGCGCCACCGTGGACCCCGTGATGACGGCGTCCCCCTCGACGACCACGTGCCCCGAGGGTCCCGGCGCGACGTCCCCGACGATCTCGGTGGGCGATTCGGGTGTCGATCGCACGATCACATCGCCGTTGGAGCCGACGCGGGCGGGAACCGGCTCGGGATCGGTGCCCCCGCGGCCCAGGCCGCCGAGGAAGCCGCCGCCGAGGCCGCCGAGGCCGCCAAGCGCCTCGGCACTGGAGTCGAAGCCGTCGATTTGGGCGCCCGCGGGGACCTCCAGCGCCTCGTCGGCGAAGATCCCCAGCGCCGCCATCCCGCCCGCGCCGCGCTCCAGGACCAGATCCAGCCGGACGCGCGCGTTGCCGCGCACTCCGGTGCTCTCGAGGGTCACCACGCCGGGGGAGACCGCGGTGGCGGTGACCCAGAACATCCCGTGGCCGAAGAGGACGGGTGCCGCGGCCGATCCGACGTTCCCCGTCTTGCCGATCACCATCCCCGCGTAGGCCTCCGCGAGGCCCGCATCGGCGAGGTAGAAAGCTTCCTTGGTTTCCCGGGCGCGTGCCTGGCGGCGCGTGACCGCCGAGGAGAGCTGCAAGAAGCTCGCCGAGAGCGCGGCGACGACCGTCACCACGATCAGGGACAGCACGAGGGCTCCTCCCCGGGTGGCCGTGGTCCTGGCCGGCGGGCGGATCAGTTGCGACAGGTGACCTTGGTCTCGACGGTGCATTGCGGGTTCCCGCCGGCGTCTCCGGCGGTCTCGAGGGTCAGGAGGATCGTCACGGTGTCGCCGACCATGGTGAAGGTGAGCCCCGTTTCGTCGGCCATCTCGTTTCCGTTGTCGTCGGCGCCATTGGCGAGTTCGTCCTCGATCAGCTCGGCCACGTTGCGGCACCAGACGACGATCTCCTCGTCCGGCTCGCCCATGTGCCGGCCCCAGCGGAGCTCCGGCGAGCCCTCGGCGAGCCCGATGTACTCCACGTCGCTCCAGACGGTCTCTCCGTCCTCGATGCCCAGGCTGATCTTGTACTCGAGGCCGTGGGCGAAGAACGGGAAGCTCGCCGCCGGGTCCAGAGTGCCGGCATCGGCCCCGATCAGGGCGTAGGACACCCGGTCGAGGATCTCGCGGGCTCGATCCTCGAGCGTCATCGCTGCGGTCTCCCGGCTGTGGACCTCGCGGGCCTCGCTGAGGACGATCGTCAGCTTGATCACGACGAAGGTCAGGAGGCCGATCGCGAAGATCAGCTCGAGCAGCGTGAACCCGCGGCGATCCCTCCTCATTGCGTCCTCACGAAGAAGGTGAGCATGGTGAAGAGGTCGACGCTGCGGGGGCAGTTGCTCCCTTGCCACTCGACGCGGACCTGCACGGGCAGAAGCAGGCAGTCGGCGGAGTGGTCCTCGCCATCGACGATGTTGTCGCCGTTCAGGTCGCGCGGCATCCCGAGCAGCGGCAGCGAGACGTCCTCGCGCAAGACGAGGGGGGCGGCCACCGAGGTTCCGCCGCTCGCGCCGCCCGGGAGCCCCGACCGTCCCCCGATCCCGCCGCTGGAGACGGGCGCCGCGCCGGCGGGGAAGACGACGCTCCCGGCGCGGCCGCCGGCCGCCGGGTCGAAGGGCGTGAGCCCGTCCACCGCGAACCGATCGCCGGGCGCGGTTCCCGGCCCGTCCGGGTCGTCGGCGGGGTCGGCGTTGTAGCGGGCGTAGACCTCGGCGAGCGGCCAGGCCCGCATCTCCTCCAGGACGGTCCGGGCGGCTTCCATCGCGACGGCGCCCTCGCGGTTCGTCTCCCGCAAGCGGGACGTGGAGACGACGATGCGGGAGAGGATGCCGACCGCGACGGCCACGATGGTGAGCACGACGAGGAGCTCGAGGAGCGTCGTGCCGCGGTGCGGGCCCGCCGCGGCCGCCGGCCGGCGGACCGAACGGGAGGTGGTTCCCATGGATCGACGAGGGCGCCACGACCCTCCCCCTCCGGAGAGCGCCGGAACCCCCTTCGAGGGGGGTTCTCGGCCGCCCCGGTCCGGGAGATGAGCCGCTCGCCGGGAAAACCCTGCCGCCCCGCGCGGCCGGCCGTTCGGCCGCTATTTCCCCGGCTCGGGACTCGCGGCCGGGGGCGCCGCCGGCGCGGGGGCCGGCCCGGGCTCCCCGTGCAGCTTCTCCCAGTTCGCGCGCAGCGCGAAGCAGGCGTTCACGGTCAGCGCCGCCGCCGCCAGGCCCAGCCCTCCATTCCAGACGAGCCGCCGGATCCCGCGCGGCGTCGCCTCGCCCAGATAGCTCCGCCGGTTCATCAGCACGAGGAAGCAGACGACCGTGACCGGCATGAGCGGCGCGGCCAGGGTCGACGCCGTGATGGCCACGGTGAGCGGCGCGGCCGCCACCACTCCCACCACTCCGGTCGCCGGCGCCATCGCGAACCACCGGCGCCCCCGGGAGTCCGCCGGCAGGCCGGCCATCTCTCCGCCGATGAAGCCGGACGCCAGCATGTGGGTGATGATCGTGGAGAACCCGATCGCCGTCATCCCAAGCCCGACGATCAGGAGGGCGAGCCCGCCGCCCAGCGCTTCGCCGACGAGCGCGCCGAACGTCGGCTTCAGCACGGGCACGACTTGGCGGATGTCCTGCACGGACTGCCCGGCGGTCTGTCCCTCGGCGGGACCGATCGTGTTCGCCACGGCGAGGACCATGAAGCCGGTGGCGAGGACGAACGGGAGGACCATGCCGGTCGCGAGGTCGAAGTACGCGAGCTCCTCGTGCCGCCGCCCCCATCCCTTGCGCAGCACCGAATAGGGGTAGAGGAACACCATGTTGATCCCGACCGTCGCCGCGATGCCGCCCACGATGGGGCTGATCGCCCGGCGATCGAGGCCGTCGCCGTCGAGGAGATCCCGGAGGAAGGTGACTCCGGTGAGGCCGCGCACCAGCGGCCCCCACCGGACCCCGGTGCCGAGCACGACGACGAGGAAGGAGACGACGATCAGCCACACGAGCGCCTTGACCGCCCGCTCGTAGATCTGGAGGCCGCGCGCGCCGGCGCCGTAGAGCTGCACCACCCAGACGGCGAGGAGGAGCACGCCGGCGCCGATGCCGAGACGGGCGCCGGTCGATCCCAGATCGATGCCGATCCCCGCGGCCAGGGTGACGATCCCGTCGGCCGTCAGCGAGTACTGGGGCACGTGCCAGAGGATCGTCGCCACGAATGCGCTCGCGCCCCAGAGCACGGCGAGCAGGGGATGCAGGCGCTCCCAGAAGGCGCGGTAGGGGCGCTCGCCGGTCTGGCACGTCTGCTTGGCGACCGCCGCGAGCAGGAAGAACCCCAGCAGCATCCCCACGGGCTGCACCCACAGGAGCTCGTAGCCGAGGAGCGAGCCGAGGACGGCGCAGGAGGCGATCGTTCCGGCCCCCAGCGTCATCGCGCTCTGCATGTAGCCCGGCCCGGTGAGACGCCAGTAGCGGCGGAGCCTCCGCCCAAGCGGCAGGAACTCGAGATCCTCGCGATCGGGGAAGTTGGGCGTGCTCATCGTCTTCGTTCGCGGCGCAGGAGCTCCGCGGCCGCGGGGAGGGAGCGGTAGTACTCGTCGAGCGGGTAGCAGCCGCTGATCAGGCCCCGGCGGGGCGCGGTCGTGCAGTCGCTGAACGTGCGGCAGATGCGGCGGCGGTCGAGCGGGCGGCCGGCGAGCACGTCCCGGGGGAGCTCGGGGTAGACGAGCGCCATGCGTCCGATCCCCACAAAGTCCACGTGCCCTCGCCCCACCTCGTGCTGAGCGACGTGGGGCAGCCACTCCTGGAGGTAGGTGTAGCCGGTCCCCACGACGAGGAGCGCCGGAAAGCGGGCCTTGCAGGCGCGCGTCACGCGCAGGTGAGTCGCCACTGCCTCCAAGGGATCCGCGGGGGGGAGGTAGCCGTCGCTCGGCGGATAGGCGGCGGGACGCTGCAGGTGAGGGCACCAGTACGGCGACCCGAGGGTCAGGTTCACGAGGCGGATCCCCAGCTCGCCGGCGAGCTCCAGGAAGCGGAGGGGCTCCGCGAGGTCGAGCCGGCGCGGATCCTCGCGGTCGACCCCGAATCCCCACTCGTAGGGCACGTGCTCCTGCCAGCCCGCCGGCTCGCCGACGCCGGTCGCGGGATGCGGGGCGTGGGGGAAGACGTCGCCGGCGGACACTCGCACGCCGATCTCGAGCCCCGGGCAGGCGGCGCGGATCTCCGTCACGATGCGCCGGAAGAGGCGAGTGCGGTTGGCGAACGAGCCGCCGTAGGGCCCCTCCCGCGTGCGCGAGGCGAGAAGCTCGTGGAGCAGGTAGCCATGGCAGCACTTGACGTCGACGAAGTCGAAGCCCACCGCCTGGGCGGCCGCCGCGGCCCGCACGAAATCCTCGCCGATCCCCTCGAGCTCGCCATCGGTCAGGAGGGGGTGCGCCGCATCGATCCCCATCCGGGCGTCGAGCACGGGGTGGCGGTGGGCGATCCGCGGCGCCGGCCCGGCCGCCGTGGGCCGCGCGTAGCGGCCGGCGTGCGTGAGTTGCAGGCCCACGAAGAGGTCGGCGGCGCTCTCCCCGCTCTCCGCGTGGCCGGCCTGCACCTCCCTCCGCAGGGCGGCAAGCCCGCCGCGGGCGTCGGCGGCGGGATTCAGGAAGAGCTGGCGCGGGTTGGCGCGGCCGCCCGCCGCGACCGCGTACGCCTCTCCCCCCCAGAGGAGCTTGGCGCCGCTCCGCCCGAAGTTCCGCCACCGCCGCCGCGTGGGCGCCGTCGGCAGCCCCTCCGGCGTGCCGTCCCACCCCTCCATCGGGTGCACGGCGAAGCGGTTGCCGATCCGCCGCCCGCCGAGCTCGATCGGCTGGCCGAGGGGTCCGGCGGCGCCGCGGAGCTCGAGGTCGCAGTCGAGGTCCGGGGCGATCGCGCGCAGGTGGGCGCGGAAGCTCTCGACCGTGCGGTGGCCGCCGGGGCTCGTGTATCTCACGCCGGCCCTCTGCCGATCGCCGGCGGGCCAGGACGGTGCTCGGAACAACGGGGCGCCACGGCGGCCCAGCGTACTCTGGATCCGGCCCGGATCCACGGCGGCCCGGGATCGGCGCGCCGGCGGCGCGATTCGCGCCCGTGGCCCGTGCGCGCGGTGCGCCCCGCCGCTAGACTCTTCGCCCGACTTTCTCGTCGCGATGAAGCTCGAAGCCTGCCGGGATCCTCTGCACGTGGCGCGGGCGTGCGCCGACCGCCTCGAGGCCGTCGTCCGCGCCCGCCCGGAGGCCGTCCTCGTCCTCCCCGCGGGGGCGACGCCCCGCCCCCTCTTCGCGGAGCTCGTGCGCCGGGCGCGCGGCGGCCTCGACCTGCGCCGCGCCCACATCTTCCAGCTCGACGAGCTCGTCGGCCTGCCTCCCCAGGACCCGCGGAGCTTCCACGACCTCCTGCGAAAGGAGTTGCTCGTCCCGCTCGGTCACCCCGCCGCGCGTACGCACTTGCTGGACGGAGGCGCGGTGGACCCGGCGGCGGAGATCGCGCGCCACGCGCAGGAGCTCGTCCGGCACGGGGGAGCCGATCTCGTGATCCTCGGCCTCGGACGGAACGGCCACGTGGCGTTCAACGAGCCGGGTTCGACGCTCGAGAGCCCCGCTCGCCTGCTCGCGCTCGACGCGACCACGGTCGACGGGCTGAACGGCACCTTCTCGCCCGGCGAGGTGCCCGCGCACGGCATCACCCTCGGCCTGCGGGAGATCCAGGCCAGCCGAGAGGTCCACCTCCTCGTCACCGGCGCGGCCAAGGCTGAGATCCTGCACGCCGTCCTGGCGGAGCCGCCCTCCCCGCGCCGGCCGGCCTCCCTGCTCCTCGCCCACGCGCAGCTCATCGTCCTCGCCGACGAGGCTGCCCGCCGGCGCTCCCAACCGGCCCGTTGATCTCCCGCGGCGGGGGCGGCCGCTCGACTTCCGCCAGGAAGCGCAGGTAGTCGCGGAAGGACCGCCCATAGCGCCCCACCAGGAAGCGACCGCCGGCGCGGAGGAAGACGTTCTCGAACGAGTAGAGATGGACCCGGCCGAAGTTCAAGACCAAGGCGTCCAGTAAGACATCCAGAGCGAGGCGCAGGGCGTCCAGCGACACTCGCTCCAACGAGTAGAAGCGGCGGTACGCGCGAAGGGTTTCCTGCTGCAGCCGGGCCGGGGTCATGCCCCGCGGCCGAAAGGCGGCGTGCATTCCGTCGGAGTATTCCCAGCGCTCGTGGAGCAGGCGATCCTCGGCGGCGATCACTTCGTGGCGCCGGGTGCCGGGGAATGGCGTCACGATCATGAACTGCACGGTGTCGAGGTGTTGTTCGACCGCAAAATCTACCGTCGTCTGGATCGATTCCGGCGTATCGATTCGAATCCGATGAAGACTCGCCGGCAGCCGACCCGCTCCATCTCCTCCACCAGCTCGGGATCCCGCGCGAGGTCGGCCCGCACCTGCGCCGTCCAGTGGATCCGCAAACCGGCGCGGGCGATCAGTCCGCACAAGCTCCCGATCCGGTCGCGATTGGCCGTGAAGTTGTCGTCGTAGAAGAAGAAACGCCGGCCGAAGTACCGCACGGCGCGATTCAGTTCGTCCAGGACACGCTCGGGCGATTGCACACGGAAACGCCGCCCGAAGATCTTCGTCACCGTGCAGAAATCGCAATCGAAGGGGCAGCCGCGCGAGGTCATGATCGGAATCACGCCCAGTCGGTGGCTCTGCTCGAGGAGCCCGTAGTTCACCGGAGGCAGAGAATCGAGATCCTCGACCGGTGCGCCGGCCACGATCTGCTCGCCGACCCTTCCTTCGACGAGATCGACGATGATCCGCTCGGCCTCGCCGCACACGACGTGGTCGGCGACGTCGACGAAGTTCGCCGGCAGGAGCGACGCATGGATGCCACCGATGATGACGCGCGAATCCCGGTGGATCTGCTTGATCTGGTGGGCGAGGAGGCGCGCGCGATCGGCGTTCAGGGTCAGGGATGTGATACAGTAGACATCGGCCTGCACCCGGAACGGATCGATTCGCTGGCCCAGGACATTCTCGCTGTAGATGCGAACGTCGTGTCCCGCATCGTGGAGGATGGTCCCGAGATGGAAGGGTCCCATGAGCGGGAGGCGCATATAATCCTCGAAGACGTTCGACTCGCTGCCCGCCGGCTCGACGAACGCGACCGTCTTCTTGCTCATTCCGGGGGTCTCGCTCTTGCGAAGACGAGGAAGCTCGCCCCGGCGAGCACGAGCGCCATCCACCAGAGACGCACGTCGATCGCCAGCACGAAGAGGAACACGGCGCAAAGCGAGATGAGCAGCAGCCCGATCAGGAGCGGGAGCGGCGAGCGCCCCCCGAATGCGAAGCCCGCCAGGAAGGAGGCTCCGAGCACTCCGATGAAGAGGGGCCACAGGGTGGCGAGAGCCGTCCACGTCGTCAGGCTGCAGTACATGGCCACCGCGCTGGAGCCGAGGAGGAAGGCGGCGATCCCCACGTACTCGGACTCGCGCCGCGAGCGACGGATGTAGATGCCGAGAAAGCCGACCCCCAACAGAGTCACGAGCAGCGGCCAGAGCTTGTGGAGCACGTACAAGCCGGCCAGCGTGTCGATGGCCAGGAGGAGACCGATTCCGATGAGCAGGAGACCGAATCGGCCGTAGCTCCCAAGGACCCGGGAACGCACCCGGCCGCGCGGATCCGTCCTCGTCGGTGGTTGTAGCGACGGCTTCCTGCCTCCTGGTCCGAGCGAGGACCCATGCTACTCGGCGACGCGCATCCGGTCCATTCCCCGCCACGGCCCCACCGGCGGGGGTCCGGCTATCCGGCGCGAGGGCACTTTCGTCGCCGTCCGCGAGGAGAATCCGGGAATTCCCCTGGGGCTCCGTCTCCCCGGCGCTTAGGCTCGCGATGCGAGAAGTCGTGAAGTCGAGCGGCTCGGTTCCGGATCGCCTGCGCCACGCCGTCGCCGGAAGGAGCCCAGGGTTCTTTCCGGACGATCCGAGGCCCGAGCACGAAACCATCGAACGCGCCAGCAGAGGTGACGGATTCTCATCTATCTTCGATCGACCGGCGGGCGGACCCTTCCTATCGACGCCAATTTGTGGCTTGGAGCCCTGGACCTCGCGGTGGTTCACGGGTGGGTCCCCGCCGGCACGGAGAACCTTGCGCCGAGCTCCTCCGCCACCAGAGATCGCTGGTCCTATGGCCACCCGCGCGGGCAGCGGGTCGCCGAGCCCGATGCGCGACGACTGGCCTCCTGTCTCCGGGAAGCCCTCTCCCTCGTCCCCGACGCCGTCGTTCCCTGCGGGGGCTGCCCTTCGGTGACGAGCACACTCGGAAGCTGATCCGGCGCGCCGCGGATGGCCGGGCGGTCGCCAAGAGCGCGGCGCGGGCGGCGGTCGAGATCCTGAGCGGCCCCCCGAAGGGCGAGGCTATCGTTCTCGCCAAGTTCCTCGAGCGTGGCGCCTTTTCCATCGGAGCGGCACGGGGCCGGCAGCCGGCGGAGGTTTCCTATGACACCTAGGCGGAGCAAGCCCCGGCCGACCGGGACCAAGCGCCAGCGGGAGCGGGACAAGCAGCAGAAACGCATCGACAAGGCGGCCCGGCGCCAGGCCCGGCGCGAGCGCTCCCCGGGCGCTTCCCACGCGCCCGAGAACGCTCGTCCTGACCTGCCGCTCCGCGGTGGCGGATCAGCCGATGGGGCGGCGCCGGAAGGTCCGCTCCCGAGCGCGGGATCGTATCCCTCCTGATCGCGATCCGCCGTTCGTCCCGGCCTCCGGCATCTGCCGGCGGTCGATCGTCATCCCTAGGCTCTTCTCGATGGCGCGGACGGCCGTCAGGTCCTTGGTGGACACGAGAGTGCACGCCTTCCCTCGCCGCTCCGCCCGGCCCGTGCGGCCGAGTCGATGGGTGTAGGCGTCCGGGGTGCTCGGGACGTCGAAGTTGATGACGTGCGAGACTCCCGCGACGTCGATGCCGCGCGCCGCGATGTCGGTGGCGACGAGGACGTCGTAGCGCCCGCTGCGGAAGCCGTCCATGGCCCGCGCGCGCTGCCCCTGCGACATGTTGCCTTGCAGCGCGACGGCATCGTGGCCCAGGAGTGCCAGGCGTCGCGCCAGCCGGTTGGCCCGGTGCTTCGTGCGCAGGAAGACGATCGCCGACGTGAAGCCCTTCTCGCCGATGAATCGGCGGAGCAGGTCGATCTTCCGGTCTTCGTCGACCGGGTACACGGCATGGTCGATGGTCGCCGCGGGTCCAACGCGGTCGAGCTCGACGACCAGCGGCCCCTCCAGCAACCGGTCCGCCAGCGATCGAATCTCCCGGGGCATGGTCGCCGAGAAGAGGAGGTTCTGCCGCCGGGCCGGCAGCGCGGCGAGGATCCGCCGGACGTCGGGGAGGAACCCCATGTCGAACATGTGGTCCGCCTCGTCCAGGACGAGGAGCTCGATGCGGCCGAGATCCACCTCGCCCTGTTGATGGAGATCGAGAAGGCGGCCGGGGCAGGCGACGAGGAGGTCCGGGCCGCGGCGCAGCTCCCGGATCTGCGGTCCGGAGGGAACGCCTCCGAAGATCGTGGTCGAGCGCAGGCCCGTGAACTGACCGAGAACGCCGATCTCGGCGTGGATCTGGAGCACGAGCTCCCGGGTGGGGGCGACGATCAGGGCTCGGGGCCCGAACCGGCGCCCGGCGGCGAGCCGGGCGAGGATCGGCAGCGCGAAGGCCGCGGTTTTGCCGGTCCCGGTCTGGGCGAGGCCCAGCACGTCGCGGCCGGCGAGGACCGCGGGAATCGTGCGCGTCTGGATGGGGCGAGGCGCGGTGAAGCCGGCGGCGGCGATGCCGCGCTCGAGGGCCGGATCGAGCCGGAAGGCGGAGAAGCCGACTGCGAGTCGGCGGGAAACGTTGCGTCGGGAGATGTCGGGTCTCGCTCTGGTGACGGGCGTGCGATCCACGCCCCGACACCCTGGATCAGGACCCGGACAACAGGGACAGGCTCGATCGGGAAGAGTGCGGCGCGACCCCGAAGGGATCCTGCTGATGCGCCGGAGGCCGCAAGGGACGCGGCCCGCAAGGTGCGGGATCCCAGTCGGCGCGGCCGGCAAGAAACAAGAGGAAAGCCGCTCCCATCGCGCAAAAACCGCCCGGCGGCCCGGCAAGCCCGCCGATGGCCCCCGAAGGGGGCCACCGGAGTCGGGAGTCCGATCTTGGGGGGCGCAGGATCCTGGACTACTACTTCCGAGGTTCTTCGCGGTTCGCGAAGAATCTCGGAAGTAGTAGTCCAGATGATGCTGGCCCAACATCTGACGATGTTGGAGCTCGCGCGGGCCGCGCCGGCCCACGTCAGCGTGGGGTGCGGGCGTCAGCCCAGGCTATGGATCTACCGGCTCTCCGCGAGCGGCAGGATCTTGAGGTTGCGGAACCAGACCTCGTCCCCGTGGTCCTGGAGGGCGATGTGCCCCGTCCGCCGCCGCCCGTAATCGGGCATCGCGGCGAACTTGCTCGCGGCGACGAGCTCCCGCCATTTCGGGCTCCACAGGTCGTACTCCAGCAGCAAGTGCCCGTTCAGGTGGTGGACCACGTGGGCGCCGCGCACCTCGAGGCGCGCATGGTTCCACTCGCCGGCAGGCTTCGAGTATTCCGCGGCCGGGGCGTGCAGCGCGTAGTTCGCCCCCGCCGCCGTCTTGGGGTCCAGTCCGGCGGGGACCGCGCGGTCGTCGAGGATCTGCATCTCGGGTCCCGTCTCCCAGACCTCCTCGTAGTCCTCCGTGACGCGGAAGAGGATCCCGCTGTTGCCGCCCGGCGAGATCTTCCAGTCGATCTCGAGGATGAAGTCCGCGAACTGCTCGCGGGTGAGGAGATCGCCGGCGGCGCCCACGCGAGCGATCGCTCCATCCACAACGCGCCAGCCCGCCGAGACGCTCTTCGCCCGGAAACAGCGCCAGTGCTCCAGCGACTCGCCGTCGAAGAGCGACCGCCAGCCCGCGCGCTCCTCCTCCGGGGTGAGGACGTTCGCCGGCAGGGAGGGCGCGGCAGCGCGGCACGCGGCGCCGCCGAGGAGCAGCGCGGCGGCGAGGAGGAGGGACGGTCTGGCCATGAAGGAGCGCGAGGTTCGCTACTGGGCGAAGGCGGCGTCGAAGGCGGCGGCGGAGCGGGCGAAATCGAGGGAGCGCGTGAAGCGCGCCGCCTCGCGGGCCCCGTGCTCGCGGTCCATCATCGGATCCTCCCACTCGACGGTGAGCGGTCCCTGGTAGCCGGCGTGGTTCAGGGCCCGGATCAGGGCCTCGAAGTCGATACGCCCGCGCCCCGGGGACCGGAAATCCCACCAGCGCCCGTCGGTCCCGAAGTCCGTGTGCCCCCCGAACACGCCGATCGGCGTGGGGCGGTCCGACCACCAGGCGTCCTTCACGTGGCAGTTGAAGATGCGCTCGCCGAAGGTACGGATGAAGCCGAGGTAATCGACGCCCTGGTAGCCGAAGTGCGAAGGATCGAAGTTGAAGCCGAAGCTCGGGTGGCGGTCGACGGCCTCGAGCGCGCGCGCGGCGGAGGCGATGTCGAAGGCGATCTCGGTCGGGTGCACTTCGAGGGCGAAGCTCACGCCCTCGTCCTGGAAGGCGTCGAGGATGGGCGTCCAGCGTGCGGCGAAGTCGGCGAAGCCGGCCTCGATCATCTCGGGCGTCACGGGCGGGAACGCGTACAGGAGGTGCCAGATGCTGCTCCCGGTGAACCCGTTCACCACCGTGCGCCCGGTGATCCGGAGGCGCTCCTGCACCGCGGAGGGCGCGGCGGCGAAGAACCGCCGCGCCGCCTTGGCGGTGTCGATGACCTCGGCGGCGGCCCGCCGGCGCACGCCCTCGGGCTCGCCGTCGCCCCAAACAGGAGCGGGCAGGATCGCTCGGTGGCGCTCGTCGATCCGGTCGCAGACCGCCTGCCCGACGAGGTGCGTGCTGATCGCGTACGCCCCCAGCCCGTGGCGCGTCAGGACGTCCCAGTGTTTCCGGCAGTAGCTGTCCTTCCCCAGCGCCTGCCCGACATCGAAATGATCGCCCCAGCAGGCGAGCTCGAGCCCGTCGTAGCCGAGCTCCTTCGCCTTCTCGCACAGGACCTCGAACGGAAGGTCGGCCCACTGGCCGGTGAAGAGACAGATGGGACGCGCCATGGCGGACTCCGGGCGGGGGTGCGGCGGAACGAGGGCGGGAGTCTAGCCTCTCCCGCCTCCCGCGGGGGCAGAGAGGCGGGCGCGCACGCGCTCGAGCAGGGCCTTCGTCTTGGCGATCCCCTCCCGTTCCGGGATGCCGTCGCCCTCGAACTCGATGCCGACGTACCCGTGGTAGCCGGCGTCCACGACGATCTTCAGCATGCGGGAGTAGTCGGTCCGCGTCTCGTTGCCCTCCGCGTCGAACTCGTGGCTCTTCGCGCTGACCGCCCGGGCGAAGGGCATCATCTCGGCGATCCCCTGGTAGCGGTCGTACCACTTCCCGCCGCCGAGGTCGAAGTTGCCGAAGTCGGGGAGCGTCCCGCAGCGGGGGTGATCGGCGCGGCGGATCGTCTCGGCGAGCCAGGCGCCGTTGGAGGAGAGGCCGCCGTGGTTCTCGACGATCACGTCGATCCCGTACTGCTCCCCCATCCCCGCGAGACGGTGCAGGGAGTCGGCGGCGCGTTCCATCTGTTCCTCGGGCGTGCCGCCGCCGCCCGCGTTGACCCGGATCGAGTGGCAGCCCAGGAACTTGGCGGCGGCGATCCACTTGAAGTGGTTTTCGATCGCCGTGCGGCGCTGCGCGTCGTCGGCGTCGGCGAGCTGTCCTTCGCCGTCGATCATGATGAGGAGGCTCCGCACGCCCTGGTCCTCGGCGCGCGCCCGCAGCTCGCGCAGGGAATCGAAGTCGGTCGCGCCGCGGGGGAAGAACAGGCTCACGTACTCGATGGCGTCGAGCCCGAACTCCTGCTTCGCCACCCGGGCGAAGTCGAGGTTCGTCAGTTCGCCGGCGCCGATCGTCCGGTGCAACGACCACTCCGCGAGCGAGATGCGGAAGAGCTCCTCGCGGGCCGCACCGGCCGGCCCGCGGGGGCGGGCGAGGGCGGCCGGCCCCAGGGCAGCGGCCGCGCCGAGGCCGAGACCGGACAGGATCAGGTGACGTCGGGTGGCATCCATGACGGGCTCCACGGGCAGGGGTGGTCCAGGCGATCGTCGGCGCACGATACCATCCGCCGCCGGACCTCGGAACTGGCTCCGCGGGGTGCCGCTCCCCGGCGACCGGGCTGGCCGGCGGGGGAACGCCGCGTCACGATGTTGCGATGAGGAAGATCGCCGTCTGCTCCTGGTCCCTGCACCCCGGCTCCGCCCGCGAGCTCGCGGAGCGCGCCCGGCGTGCTGGCGTGCGCCACGTCCAGCTCGCCCTCGATCCCCTGCGCACCGGCGCCTGGCCGGAGGTCGAGAGCCTCGCCGCCCTCGCCGCGGGGGGGATCGAGGTGATCTCGGGCATGATGGGCAGCGCGGGCGAGGACTATTCGACCCTGGCGACGATCCGCGCGACGGGCGGCGTCCGCCCCGATCGCCACTGGGCGGCGAACCGCGCGGCCGCCGCCGCGAACGCCCGGCTCGCCGCGCGCCTGCACCTTCCCCTCGTCAGCTTCCACGCCGGCTTCCTCCCCGAGGCGCGGAGCGACCCGGAGCGCGCCACGCTCCTCGGGCGCCTGCGCGAGCTCGTGGATCTCTTTGCCGCCGAGGACGTGGCGCTCGCCTTCGAGACCGGACAGGAGACGGCGGAGACCCTGGCCGGCTTCCTCGCCGAGCTCGACCGGCCGGCGGCGGGCGTCAACTTCGATCCCGCCAACATGATCCTCTACGACCAGGGGGACCCCGTCGCGGCGCTGGCGCGCCTGGCCCCCTGGGTGCGACAAGTGCACGTGAAGGACGCCGTGCGCACGACGGTCCCGGGCGCGTGGGGCCGGGAAGTTCCGGCCGGCGAGGGCGAGGTGGACTGGCCCGCCTTCTTCGACGTTCTCGCCGCGCGCCGGCTCGCTGTGGACCTCGTCATCGAGCGCGAGGCCGGCGATCGGCGGATCGAGGACATCCGGCGGGCGCGCGAGCTCGCGGAGCGGGAGCTCGCGCGGATCGGAGGTTGAAACCATGACGAGCACGAAGGAGATCGGGGTAGGGGTCGTCGGCCTGGGCTACATGGGCCGCACGCACGTCACCGCCTATCGCGACGCCGCCGCCGACGGCGTCCGCACCCGCCTTGTGGCGGTCTGCGACGCGAATCCCGCCCTCGCCGGCGGCGACACGAGCGCCCGGGGCAACCTGGACACCGGAAGGCACGCCGCGCGGCTCTTCGATCCCCGGGAGACGAGCTTCCACCGCGACCCCGCCGAGCTCTTCGCCCTCCCGGCGGTCGACCTCGTCAGCATTTGCACGCACACCCGGAGCCACGTGGAGCTCGCCACGCAGGCCCTCGAGGCGGGCAAGCACGTGCTCGTCGAGAAGCCGGTCGCCCTGTCCGCCGCCGCGGTCGAGCGCCTCCTCGCCGCCGCTCGCGCCGCCGGCCGGCTCTGCATGCCGGCGATGTGCGTCCGGTTCTGGCCCGGCTGGGACTGGCTGCGGGCGACGGTCCGCGCCGGCACGCTCGGGGAGGTGCGGAGCGCCGTCTTCCGCCGCATCGCCGCCCATCCCGGTTGGGCGCCGGAGTTCTACCGCGATCCGCACGAGAACGGCGGGGCGCTCTTCGACCTGCACGTCCACGACGCCGATTTCGTGCGGTGGTGCTTCGGTCCCCCGGCCGCCGTGACGAGCACCGGCACGATCGATCACCTAACGACGCTCTACCGCTACCTCCGCGGCCCGGCCCACGTGGTGGCGGAGGGCGGCTGGGACCTCGCGACGGGCTTCGAGTTCGTGATGAGCTTCACGGTCGCCTTCGCGGAGGCCACCGCCGACTATCGTCTCGGCCGCACGCCTCCCCTGCTCCTGTGCCGGGACGGGAAGGCGCAGCCCGTCGCGCTCGCCCCCGGCAACGGCTACGAGGGCGAGGTGCGCCACGCGCTCGCGCTCCTCACCGATCCGGACGCGATCCCCCTCGCCCCCCTCGAGGACGCCGTCGGATTGACGCGGATGCTCGAGGCGGAGGGGGAGAGCCTGCGGACGGGCGCGACCGTGGCCGTGTGAGTCCGGCCGCCCGGAAACGCCGTCACTGCCGGCGGGCGACGAAGATCCCCTGGGCGATCTTGCCGGCGTGGGCGAGCTCGCCCAGGAACTGCATCTCGGCGCCCATCGCCCCCATCAGCGCCTGATCGAATCCGATGCACCGGAGGGCATCGTAGGTGAGCTGCTCGTTCAGCATGCGCAGGTAGAGGTCGATGTAAGCGGGGAAGCGGCCGGTGTCCTCCGCCACGCGCACCTCGGCGCCGCTCCGCGCCAAAAGCGCGGCGTAGCCGGGCACGTCCTCGACGTTCGGGAACTTCATGAAGCGCAAGAAGCGCTCCGCCTCCGCCGTGCTCATCGGCCGCGCCCCCTCGACCCAGTCGGTGAAGGCGATCGTGCCGCCCGGCTTCACGAGCCGCACCGCCTCGGCGACGAGCTTCCTCTTGTCGACGACGTAGCACCAGGCGTCCTCGCCCCACACAAAGTCCGCGCGGGCACCCGGGAGCCCGCTCGCGCTGGCGTCGGCCCGCCGGATGCGGATCCGATCGGCGAGCCCCGCCGCGCGGCAGCGCGCTCGGCAGCGGTTCACGACGGTCGGCGTCGCGTCGACCCCCTGCATGGCGGCGACGCCGCGGAAGCGCACCAGGAACCGCATGCCGGCCCCGTTGCAGCAGCAGAGGTCGATGCCGCTCGTTCCGGCCGCGATCCCCGCCCGCTCGGCGAGGTCCATCGAGGACGCGAAGCCCCCGATGTGGATCTGCTCGCCCATGACGAGCTCCCAGAGGTCCCCTTCGGGGCCGTCGTACGCCGCTTGTACCTCGGAGAGGCCGATTCCCGTTGTGCTCTTCATGCTCTTGCTCCTCTCGCCGCCCCGCTCGGGGACGCGACGACGGACAGGATACCGTCGACCGGGGCCGGGCCAAGCCAACGGGCCCGTCGCGGTGCGACCTCGGCTTCCGGGCGGCGCCCGCAACGGTGGAAACTCGGCGCCCCCGGCGAAGTACGATGCGCGGACCCTCCCGTGCGTCGCCTCCTCATCTCCTGCGGGCTACATTCCAGTGGGATGACGGCCGACGGAGGATTGAAGGGCGGCTTCACTCCTTGCGTCGCGCCACGAAGGAACCGGGCGAGGCCACCTCGGTGGGCAGCGCCGTCCGCCGGAGGCGGTGAGCTGGCTCGGCTCTGCCACCCGAAGCGGGACGTCGTCCGGGGGCACCGTTCCCGCCCAGTCCGGCATCCAGTCCTTGTCGATGGCGTGCAGGCGGAAGCCCGATGCAGCCAGTGGGGCATTTCGCCGCGTGCGGCCGGAAACCGCGCTAGCGCAGGCGTGACCGCCCGTCCGCGGCCCCGTCTTCCAAGTCGATCTCGCGCAGTCTCCGCGTGAACTCGTCGGCGCTGCACACACCCTTCTCGATCAGCATCCGCTGCACGGTCTTGGTCGCCAGCGCCAGCTCTCCGAGCGCCTGCTCCAGACGAGCCGCGTCCACTCCGCCTCCGCTCGTGCGCAGCGAGGCGAGCTCGGCGCGGATCTGGGCCGCGTCGCTCTTGGCGCGGTCGATCTGGGTGTACTGGTAGATGTCGAAGATCCAGTTGATCAGGCTCATCGGGCTCCTCGCGGCGACAGGGAGATGGCGAACACCCGCCCAGTGTACGCTTCCGCCCGGGCTCCTCGAGCGCCGTCAGGCGGCGACGAGGCGCTCGTGGATCGCCCCCCGCTCGATCACGTCGAGCGCAAAGGGAACCGCCTCGCCCGCGCCGCGATCCGCCCGCAGCCCTCTTCTCACCCCCGCTCCCGGTGCACCGTCGCCCAGATGTGGCGGTAGCGGTCGAGGTCGCGCGGGATCGAGCGAGCCGCCTCGAGGTCGAGCAGCACGGTGGCGATCTCGTGGGGGCGCAGGGATAGGGAGAGGGCGCTCCAGGAGATCGCGAGCCCGGGGTAGGGCGGCTCGACCGGCCGCGGAGCGAGCTCCTCGACCACCTCGCCGAGGAGGTTCGTCCGCGCGGCGCGGGCGACGGGCCCCGGCACGCGCAGGGTGAGCTCGGTGGCCCGCCCGTCGAGCTCGACGAGCCGCACGACGTGGGGGTCCCGCACCGCGAGACCGCCCTCCGGGCGGGCGGAAAAATACGCCGGCAGGCCCTTCGCCGCCTGGGCGCTCTCGCGGAAGAAGGCGGTGGCGAGGACGTTCGGCGCGTCGACGACGAGCCCGCCGTAGACCGCGGGCAGCTCGCCCCCGCCGGGCACTTCGGCGTGCAGGGGGAAGCGGGGGTCGCCGAGATTGCACTCCATCGCCGTGCGCAGGCGCCGCGCGTCGCTCCACGCGCCGCGGGGCACGAGCCACCAGGTCGCCTCGACCTCGCCGTCCCAGTGCTCCTCGTCCCAGGGGTCGTACATGCTCACCAGGGCCCGGACGCCGTCGTCGTCGCGGAACCAGGCCTGGCTCCCGTCGTGCACGATCAGCAGCCCGCGCTCGGGATCGTCCTCCTCCGCGAGATCCACGAGGCTCGCGGCGGTGAACGGCCGGCGGATCTCTTCGAAGACCTGGGGCGAGGTCATCCAGTGGCCGGTCGGGTACTTGCGCCAGCGGTTCGCCTCCGCGGACACCTCCGAGATGCCGTAGGGGTGATCGTGACGGAGGCGGAGCTCGTCGAAATCGGGGGCGAAGGCGGTCTGCAGGCCGGCGTGCATCCCGCCGTCGGGCCGCGGCAGGTCCTGGCCGAAGAGGCGCATGTAGACCCCGTCGTGCACGGGCGAGAGCCCGTAGGCGACCTGCACCTTCCCGCCCGTGCGCCCCTCCCGCGTGAGGATGATCTCGTCGTACTCGTTCTCCTCCGAGAGCTCCCGCTCGAAGCGCACGGTCTCGAAGCGCTCCACTTGCCCCCCCACCGTCATGGCGAGCTCTCCCACGGGGCGTTGGGGATGAAGCACGCCGCCGGGGAACTCGGCCGCGCGCAAGTCGACGAGCAGGCCCGAGTCGAGATCCACGGTGGCCCGCAGCGACCCGCGCGCCAGAACGGCGACGTCCTCCTCGATCGTCACCTCGGCCTCGCCGAGGGGCGGCGTGCCGTTCTCGTAGGGATCGACGACGCGCCAGCCGAAGGCCGGCACCTGGGGCGCCACGCCGCCCTCGTAGGGCACGTCGCGGGTCCAGCCGAGCGGGTTGTAGACGAGGACCGCCCCGTCGAGCCCCGCCACCCGCCGGGCGAGGTGGTGGATCGTGCGCGAGAAGACCTCGCCGGAGAGGGCGACGGAGCGCTCGAACGACCGCTCGCCCACGAAACCGCAGAGCGCCTCGCACTCGTGGTTGTCGTGATGCTGGGCGGCGAGGAGCTCGCGCCACGCCTCCTCGAGCTCCCAGGTCGGATACACGTCCCAGGACGGATAGGGCCGGCCGAAGAGACCGGCCAGGGCGGAGATGCTCTCGGCGGCGAGGAGCTGCTCCTCGCCCAGCCGGCTGAAGCGCGGCACGTAGTCGCCGTTCTTGCCGAGGCTCACGCCGTGGAAGACGTCGTCGAGCCCGTAGCGGCGCACGGGCGCCGTTCCGTCGTCGAGGGCGGCGATCAGCTCGGAGAGCGTCGCCGGCTGGACCGTGAAGCGGGGGTCGGCGAAGAGCTCGCGCAGCCGGGGCAGGAGGAGCTCGCTGCGGCACATCCAGTCCGGGGAGGGCAGGAGCTCGACCCATTGCACGAGGGCCGGGGCGGGAAGGGCGCGGATCAGCTCGGAGTCGAGGCGCCCGGCGAAGTCCTCGGGCCACTGGTGGAGGCAGAGCTCGGTGCGGGGCACCGTCGGGAGGCGGGTCCCGTCCAGCCCCTCCCACTGCACGAGGCCGACCTTCTCCTCGGGGAGGAACGGGGTGTGCCAGGTCCACTGGAAGAAGAGGGACGCGCCGGTGAAGCCGCAGCCGGCGAGCACCTGGGGGAGCTGGGGGAAGAAGTCGAACTCCTCCTCCCAGAACGCCCGCGGGCGCACGCCGAGCACGCGCAGGGCGGTGCGCACCCCATAGACGCGCTGGCGGACGTTGGACTCGCCGCCGTGGAAGAGCCCGTAGGGCTGGCCGTAGCTCGCCCCCACCACCTCGAGGGTGCCGGCCGCCAGCGCCGCCCGGAGCTCGGCGAGCGCCTCGGGGTCCTCGGCCGCCAGCCGCTCGTACCCCACCCCGTCGAAGTTCACGTTGCCCCGGGCCCCGGTCGCCGCCGTCAGCGCGAGCATGTCGCGGATCGAGCGCGGCAGCACGTCGTACCCCCACAGCCAGTGGAAGTCGACCCAGTGCATGTGGTTGCCGAAGGTGTAGAGGAGCCGCTTCTTCATCGAGCGCACGATACGGCGTCAGACACCTCCTTGCACCCGCGAGATGCAGCACCTCGCGGGTGCAAGGAGGTGTCTGACGCCGCATTGCGGAGGACGAGGTCCGGGGGCGGGTTCCCGGGCCAGGGACGCCCCGGCGCGGCTTTCTCCCCCCTCGCCGTCCCACCCCGCGGGGAACGGCGTAGGGCGACGCAACCGAACCGCGATCCCCCTGGACCCCCGCCCATGAACTCCCGCGAACCGAATCCTCCCGTCGCCCCGAGCGGTCTCCCCCTCTACCGCCGCACCTCGACCCAGCGCCCGAGCTACGACCCCGAGCTCGTGCAGCCGATGCGCGAGGAGCTCACCCGGCTCGGCGTGGAGGAGCTCTTGACCCCCGAGGCGGTCGAGGCGGCGATCGCCCGGAAGGGCACGGCGCTGTGGTTCGTGAACTCCGTCTGCGGCTGTGCTGCCGGGGCCGCGCGCCCGGCCCTCGCCCTGGCGCTCGCGCACCCCCGGCTCCCCGAGCACGTCGTCACCGTCTTCGCGGGCATGGAGCACGAGGCGGTCGCCCGGGCCCGCGACCACTTCCGGCCCTATCCCCCGAGCTCGCCGCAGATCGCGCTCGTGAAGGATGGCGAGCTCCTGCGCACGTGGCAGCGCCAGGACATCGAGGGCCGCGAGGCCCCGGCGCTCGCGCGCAGCCTGACGGCCGCCTTCGACGAGCTCTGCTGATACGGCGTGACGCCAAACGACGCTGCCTCGCCCCGGCGCGAACACCGGGGCGAGGCAGCCTGCCGACAGGAAGTCGGTGTCCGGCCCGGCGATCAGACGCTATGAGGCCCGGCCCTCATATCAGTAGCCGAGCGCGAGGTCGTAGGCGTTCGTGAGCTTGCCGGCGCCTCCCACGTTGTTCAGGAAGCCCTGGGCGTAGGAGTGCACCCCGGCGAAGATCGGATCGGCCGGGATCGGCACCGAGTGGTGGCTGATCCCCGAGCCGCCGCCCGCGATGCTCGTGAACTGCCACGGCGAGGAGACGTCGATCAGGAGCTCGCCGGGACCGAAGACCACGCCGCCGAGCGGGGCGCTGTAGCCGACGAGGAAGGTCAGCCCGGTCGCTCCGACCGAGCCGCCGTCGATGTCGGCGAGCCAGTTCGTGCCGAGGATGGGCAGGCTCATGCTCGTCAGGACGTTCGGGTTGATCCCGAGCCCGTTGTAGGGCGTCGCGGTGGCGTCGAAGACGTCGTTCACGACGATGTAGCCCACCTTGGTCTCGGTATCGGAGCCGTTCGTCCCCGTGACGGTCAGGCCGACGGTGTAGGTGCCCGGGTTCACGTAGGTGTAGCTCGGGTTCTGCAACGCCGAGGTCCCGCCGTCCCCGAAGGTCCAGCTCCAGCTATAGAGGCCGGTGCCGGTCGAGAGGTCGGTGAAGGCGACGAAGAGGTCCTCGTCACCCGAGGTGGGCGTGCCGGAGAAGTCCGCCAGCGGGTCGGGCCCGCCGCCGACGTCCCAGCTCCCGATCCAGGTCTGCCAGGCGCTCACGCTGTACTCGGCGTGGCCCCAGAACGTGGTAGGGCTCGCCGGATCCTGCTCGACGCCCGAGTAGTCGCCCCACCGCGAGCCCGTGTAGGCCGCGGAGCTCGTGACGAGGCGGACCGGGGGCTGCATGACGCCCCCGATCTCGTAGATGCCCTCGGTGGAGGCCCGCTCCGCGGCGGCGGAGCGGTTGTAGCCGATCGTGACGTTGCCGCTCGAGTCGGGGTGGATGTCGGGGAACCAGCTATAGATGCCGGCGCCCAGCTCCAGGTTGCCCCACCGGCTGAGGGTCGGGGTGCCGCTCGTCGGCCAGTTGTTCAGGTTGATCTCGTACCAGCGCACCTTCGTCACGCCGCCGGTGCCGATGCCGTGGGCGCAGTAGAGCTTGCCGTTGCGCACGACGCCGTTCTTGATGCGAACGTCGATCGTGTCGAGACGGCTCGAGGTGCCGAGCTGCGGGGCATCGATCGGGTCGCCGAAGGAGGTGACCGCCAGGCTGTAGCTGTTAGGTGCGGTAGTCGGGGTCTGCTTGCACTGGATGCGAATCGAGCTGCCGGCGTAGAAGCCGGCGGAGACGTAGTACTGGAAGGCGTTCGCCGTGTCGTAGTTCTTCGTGTTGCCCAGGGACTGGAGGCTCGCGTCCATCTGCTGGTTCCACCAGTTGGTGTTGAGCACCAGCGCCCCGCCGCTCATCACCGTGGCCTTGTCGAAGATCATGACGCGGTTGCCGCCGCCGCTGAAGCAGTCGGTCGTGACGGAGATGTAGTCCCGGCTCACGCCGAGGTTCGGGAAGTCCGGGAACCAGCACGTCGGCGAGACCTGGACCCGGTACTTCCACCAGTCGTTCGCGTCGTCGGGGTGGCTGTCCTTCGAGATCGCCCAGGTGATGTAGTCCTGGCTGCTCCCCAGCTCGGAGTTGGCGACGATGAAGCGTCCGCTGTGCCAGTCGTACAGGCTCACCGGGTCGAAGATGAAGTCCTGGCCGCCCACGCTCTGGTAGAAGTAGGGCGAACTGTAGTTGTTGTTGTCCATCCGCCACATCTGCGTGCCGCTCTTGTCGAACGCCGCGATCTCCATGTTGCACTGGGAGATGATCATGTCGGGTCCGACGGCGAGGTCGGGGTCGGGCGGCGACCACCCGGTCTGGTCGTGGGCGATGAACCCCCCGGCGCGGAAGTCCTCGGTGGGGAGCTGGGGCAGCCGGCGGCGCCACTTGGGCAGCGGATCCGGCGGCACCACGTGCCGCACGTCGTCGGGGACGAGATCCGTGCACGCGGCCACCGGCACGACCGGCGGCGGGGCCGGAACGTCGAATCCGGCGGGAACGAGGATGCGCACGGCGACCCCGCTCTCGTCGGCCAGGCTCCGGCCTCCCCAGGCGAAGGCGAGCGGCCCGGCCGGGCTCCAGACGGCATGCCGGCCGTTCACCGCCGCCTGCATCGCGTGGCGGCCCGGTCCCGCGGCGTTGAGCAGCCGTCCGGGCCCGGCGGGCGATCCGTCGGACGCGAAGGGCCGGACGTAGATGTCCGCCTGGCGGGCGGGCCGGCCGTCCTCGCGCTCGTAGACGCCGGAGAGGGCGTTGTAGGCCACGAGGAAGCGGCCGTCGGGGTGGGCCACGGCGGTCGCGCCGTTCCGGTAGCCCTCGCCGCCCGCGTCGACCGCGAAGGACGCGCCGAGCGGCGCGCCGTCGGCGGCGAAGCGCCGCGCGCGGGCCTCCCAGTCGGCCGATCCCGGGGCCGCCGACATCCAGGCCACGACGAGGCGCCCCTCGCCATCGGCGGCGAGGCTCGGCTCCACGTGCTGGCGATCGGGGAGGTCGTTCACGGCGAACTCGGGGCCGAGCGCGCCCGCGGCGCTCACGCGGCGGCCGACCAGGCCGAGCGACTCGCCCTTCTCGCCGGCGCGCTGCCAGACGGCGACGAACGCGCCGTCGGGAGTGCTCACGAGGTCTGGCATGCGCTCTTGGCCGGCCCCCTCGAAGGCGCCGAGGCGGAAGGCACCGCCCTGCGGCTCGCCGGCCGGCGAGAACCGCCGGGCCTCGACGGAGATCCCGTCGACGGCGTCCTTCACCCAGGCGAGCAGAAGCTCGCCCGCGCCGTTCACGGCGAGCGCCGGATCGGTGTAGAACTCCTGCGACTCGCCCCCGGCGTAGATCTCGGGTCCGGCGGGGCCGAAGCCCGCCGCGCCGTCGGCGAAGCGCCGCAGGAAGATGCCGTTGTTCTCGGTGCCCGGATCGAGCGAGCTCCAGGCGACCCACGCGCTCCCATCGGGAGCGAACACCGCGTAGGAGTCCTGCTGGGCGCCGGGAAGGGTCTCGTTGACGTGGATCTCGGTGCCGAGCGGCCGGCCGAGGGGATCGAGGAGCTGGGCGAAGACGCCGTAGGTGTGCTGCTCCTGGCGGCGGCTGCTCCAGGTCGTGAGGATCCGTCCCTGCGCGTCGATCGCGAGGCTCGGATCCTCCTGGGCGTTCGAGGTGTACGTGTTGGCCTGGGCCTCGGTCGCGCGCAGGCCATCGAGCGGATCCGCCGCGACCGGCGCTTCGTTCGCCGGCGCGAGGGCGCCGAGGGTGGCGAGGACGGAGGTGGCGGAAAGGATCCCGAGGGTGGATTTCATAGGGGGCCCTGTGGTCGCTGAGGTTTCGGGCGCCCGCCCCCCGCGAGGGACCGGCGGGCAGACGGACGGAAGGGGAAGAGAGGATCGGGATTCAGGACATCCAGGATAGGCGCGAGATCGGAGAGCGGGAGGGTCCCGGCCGGTCGATCCCCGGGCCCCCTCGCGTCGGCAGACGCCGCCAGGCGCGAGAAGTTTTTAGCAGATTTCGCGGAACGCCCGGGGACGCGCCTGCCCGCCCGCGCCGCCGCGGGCGGGGAGGGCCATCCCACGGAATGGCGACGGAGCGGACGGCAGGCGAGGTTCCGTCGAAGTGCGCTCTTTTCCCATGTCGAACGGGTCACCCCGCCGGAGTAGTGGGTCAACTCGGGGGATTGCCAGGCGGAGCGGACCGCGAGGGCCGTTCCGGGAGGAATGCCGCGGGGTCTTGGCGACTTTCCCGGGCTTGCATCACGGGCGCCCGTTCGGCCACGGAGAGACGTTGCGGCTTCCCGTGGGCCCGGCTACGCACGGGGAGAGCCGCATGGATCCCGGACTCACAGCACGACCCGCGACAGGGCGAGGATCGCGTAGGCCGTGCCGTAGGGCTTGTGGTAGCTGTACAGCGGGTAGTCCCAGAAGGAGCCGTCGGGCTGCTGGGTCACGAGGACTGCCTCGGCGAGCGAAGGCGACAAGCGCCGGCGCGCGCCATCCGAGAGCCCGTCCAGGACGTAGGCGGCGTAGGCGTGGCCGTAGAGGTAGAAGTACCCGGAGATCTGGTACCACGACTCGTGGGGGATCGGCCGGCGCAGCGAGAGGATCTGCATGCGGCGGTTCTTGACGAGGAGGTTCTCGAGGCTCTTTGCGTACTCGTCCTCCTCGACGTTGTCGCGGAAGAGGTCGAGGGCGTACAGGCAGGCCGGCGTGCGGCACGCCGCCCCCTTGGCCAGGTTGATGCCCTGGGTCGGCATGTCGTTCCAGATCTCGCCGTACGTGAAGTAGCCGAGCGGCGTCTTGCACCGCTGGATCGAGTCGAGGGCCCGCTCGAGCATCGTCCCGGGCACCGCGACGCCCGCGCTCATCGCCCGCTGCATCCCCACCACCAGCGTGGCGGTCGTGAAGCTCATCGACGTAAAGGACGGCTGATACGTGGGCACTTCGTCGAGGCTCAGGTAGCCCCAGCCGCCGTCGAGGCACTGGCTGCGCTCGAGCCGCCGGACCATGAGGTCGCAGACCTCGCGCATCTTCCCGGCCCGCGGATCGCCGGGCACTCGGGCGAGGCGCTCCCCGAGGCACTGGAGCATGAACCCGTAGGCCCACACGTTGTAGTGCTCGAGGCCGCTCTGCCGTTTCACGTCGTAGTCGACGAGGAGGTAGTCGAGGGCGCGGTCGATCGCCCCCTGCACCTCCGCCTCCGCCCGGCCGGTGTCGGACAGCGCCATGACCGCGAGGCACGTCGTGCCGATGCGGAAGGTTTGGTGGCTGCCGGGCGGGCTGCAGAACACCTCGATCGGCCGCGGGGAGCGGTGCGAGCCCCACGCTCCGCTCGGCTCCTGGTTCGCGAGGAGCCAGCGCACGCCGCCGTCGAGGGCCGCCTCGACGCGCGCGGCGAGCGGGATCCCCTCGCCGATCTCGCCGGCGCCGGGGAGGCCGGCGAGGGCGAGGAGGGCGGCGGCAGGGAGGATCTTCACTTCTTCGGCTCCTCGAGAGAGACGCGGGTGTTCTCGTCCAGGTCGCCGTACACGACGACGAGCTCGCCGCTCGCCGGCCCGAGCGTCAGCGGCACCTTCGCGAGCTCGCCGCCGGCGCCGACGGCCCAGCAGCAGGCGCCCGCGTCGGTGCGGAACACCGCGGCGGACGGCAGCATCAGCACGTCCTCGAGGGTCTCGACGACCAGCTCGACCTTGGCGCGCATCCCGGCGACGACGCCGTGCAGCTCGCCGTCGAGGCGCACATCGCCGTCGTAGGCCCCCTCGGGGGCGTGCGCGCTCCCCGCCGTCGGATAGCGCTCGACGTGCAGGGTGCCCATCGCGACCGTGTCTCCGGTGACGAGCGTCGTGACCTTCGCCGGCATGTTCTCGCGCACCCGGGAGAGCTTCGATTCCGGCACCGACAGGGCCACCGCGAGGCGGTCGGGATCCGCGACGCAGAAGAGCGGCGTCCGGAAGCCGCCGTGGCCGCCCCGCTCGTGGACCGGATGGGACTGCCCGGGGCGCTGGCTCGCCGCCCCGCCGTGCAGAACGATCCCCGCCCGGGGCGCGCGCACCGTCAGGTGCTCGCGGTCACGGCGCAGGCCCTCGAGGCGCTCGACCTTCTCGGCGAGGCCGGCCTCGCTCCGCACGACGCCGTTCTCCCGCTCGCGGCGCTCGATCTCCTGGGAACGGACGAGCCGGTCGAGCCCGGCCTTCTGGTCCTCGACGGCGCGGAGCTTGCGCTGGCCCGTCTCGACGAGCTGGTACTCGTCCTCGTAGGTCATGCGATCCAGGCTCAGCTTCTGGCCGACGCGGGAGCTGGCGAGCTCGCGCCGGGAGCGCTTGAGCACGATCTCCTCGGTGGCGTCGACCAGCTCGTCGTCCCGGTACATGGCCTCGAGCTGGGCGAGCTCGTCCTCCTGGTCCTCGATCCCGTACTGGTAGCGCTGGCGGCTCAGGTCGTTCTGGCGGGCATGGAACTCGAGCTCGTGCTTCTGCCAGCCGTCGAGGCTCCGCTGCGCGGACTCGAGGGCGAAGACGGCATCCTCGAGCTGATCCCGGCCGGCTTCCTCGGCGATCGCGGCGCGGGCGACGGTGCCCTCGTGCTGGATCCCGGTCGTTACGAGGTCGCGCTCGGCGTTCTCGATCTCGCGGTCGATCGATTTCGTCTCGAAGCGGGCGATCACGTCGCCGGCGTTCACGTACGCGCCGTGCGCCGCGACGTCGAGGAAGAGCAGCTCGCCGGAGTAGGCCTCGGGCCAGAAGGAGATCTCCGCGAAGTCCGCGGGGACAAGGCGCCCGTCGAGGGGGATCGCGTCGGTGTAGTCCTGGCGGACCGGGGAGGTCGTCGCCGGCGCGGCGGACGCCGCCTCCTGGGGCGGGGGCGCGGCGGCGACGGCGAGGGCGGGAAGGAGGGCGAGGGTGGCGAGGGGACGCATGGGAGACTCCTGGGTAGAGGGGAGGACGATCCCCGGAAGGGGCCGCCAGGATACTGCGCGGCCGGGACGCAACGAATTAAGGCTTCTTGTCGCGCGAAGCCGCGACAAGGAGCTTGTTGGACTCGATCCGCGCTATGGCCTGGCCACGCCGGGGACTTGGGGATTCAATGCGCCGCGCCGATGCCGAGGGCTG
>JBFMCU010000055.1:2581-44307 GCA_040754415.1 Planctomycetota bacterium | reverse complement strand
CCCGGCGGCGCGAGCGCCCGCACCGCCGTGCTCACCCCCGCCCCGCCGCTCCGCCCGACCCAGAAGGCGCCGGCGAAGGGCGGGGTGCACGTCGGCATGGCCCTCACCACGCACGAGATCCGCGGCATCCTGGAGCACGCCGGCGCGGGCTGCCCGCTCGGCCCGTGCCCCGGCTGCCCGCACAACGACGTGCGCTCCGGCGCCTGCACGGCCTGAACCTCCCCCCCCTCTCCCCCCCCGACAACGAACGAGAATAGGACGAACCCCCGATGGCGGAAGTGGACGACAGCCTGATCGCCCTGGGCCTGATCGAGACGCGCGGCATGGTGGGCGCGATCGAGGCCGCCGACGCGATGTGCAAGGCGGCCAAGGTCACCCTGCTCGGCAAGGAAATCTCCGGCGGCGGCCTCGTCACCGTGATGGTGCGAGGCGAGGTGGGGGCGGTGAAGGCCGCCACCGACGCCGGCGCGGCCGCCGCGCGGCGCGTGGGCGAGCTGCGCTCGGTGCACGTCATCCCGCGGCCGGCGGCGGACCTCGAGGAGTTCCTGCCCGAGCTCCCGGCGGAGTGATCCGCGGCCCGCGCTCCCCCGGCCCCCGCGGCCGGACGGCGCGCATCCGCGGCCCGGCCCATGGCCCTCCGATCGTCGATCGAGCTCCGCGGCGCCCTCGTCGTCGACGAGATGCAGCCCCAGTTCGCCGCCACCGTCGCGGCGGAGTCCGACGGCTTCTTCCCGGTCGCCGGGGAGACGGGCTTCTGGATGGAGGTGCGCCCGGGGATCGTCGTGAACCGGCTGCTCGACGTCGCGCTGAAGGCCTGCGATGTCAGGCCCGGGGCGCTCATCACCGAGCGCTCCTACGGCACGCTCGAGGTGCACGGCCCCGACCAGGGCCAGGTGCGGGAGGCGGGCCGGCGAGTGCTCGCCGCGGCGGGGGTCGCGGCGGAGGACGGGCTCCGGCCCCACGTCCTCACCGACGAGGTGATCCGCCAGATCGACGATCACCACGCGATGCTGCTCAATCGCACGCGGGCCGGGATGCTGATCCTCGGCCGCGACACGCTCTACACGCTCGAGTGCAACCCGGCGATCTGGGTCGTCCTCGCCGCGAACGAGGCCGAGAAGGCGGCGCCCATCCGGCTCGTCGGGCTCGGCACGAACGGCGCCGTCGGCCGCCTGCGCCTCGCGGGGACCGACGCCGCGATCGACGCGGCGGTGGAGGCGGTGCACCGCACCCTGGCCGCGATCGCCGGCCGGCCGAACGAGGGGGTGGACTGACGTGTTCCTCGGCAAGGTGATCGGCGAGGTGTGGGCGACGCGCAAGGCGGCCGATCTCGAGGGCACGCGCCTGCTCCTCGTCGAGCCCCTCGACCCGCGCCGCGATCCCGCCGCGCCCAAGGTCTCGCCGGTGGTGGCGGCCGATCCGATCGGGGCCGACCTGGACGAGAGGGTCGTCGTCGCCTTCGGCAAGGCGGCCCGCGTGGCCTGCGGCGGCGACGGCGACTATGCCTTCGAGGCGGCGATCGTCGGCATCGTCGACGACTTCGACGTCCCCTCCGCTCCCTCCTCGTGGCGGGCGGAGCGCGGCGGGGGAGGATGAGCCGATGCACCTCGCCACCGTCGTCGGCCGCGTCTGGGCCACCCAGAAGGAGCGCACGCTCGAGGGCCTGCGGCTCCTCGTCGTCCAACCGTGGGTGCCGGGACGGCGCGCGGGCGAGGACGGGGCGGAGACCATGGTGGCCGTGGACACGATCGGGGCCGACGTCGGCGAGCGCGTGCTCGTCGTCCACGGCCGCGCCGCCCGCTACGCCATCGGCCGCGGCCACGACGTCGGATTCCAGACCGCGATCGTCGGCATCGTCGACGCCGCCGTTCTGGCGGGCGGCGAGCGCGTCGGCCAGACCGCGGCGGGCGACCGGCCCGGCGATCGATCCCGCGAGGAAGACGCATGACCCGCAACGACCTGAACCCCGAGCTGCGCGAGGGCCCGCCGATCGGGCCGTGCATCGGCCTCTTGGAGCTCTCCTCGGTGGCCCGCGGCGTGGAGACCGCGGACTCCGTCCTGTGGGAGGCCGACGTGGAGATGCTCTTCTCCGCGCCGGTGCAGCCGGGAAAGTACGTGCTGCTGTTCATGGGCAGCGTCAAGGACGTCGCCTCCTCCCTGCGGCGGGGCGCGGAGGTGGCGGGGTGCGACCTCGTCGACCAGCTCCACATCCCCCAGATCCACCCGCAGATTGAGACGGGCCTGCGCCGCACGGGCGGCCACGTGGACGGCGAGCTCGACGCGATCGGGCTCGTCGAGACGAAGACCGTCGCGGCGGCCATCGTCGCCGCCGACGCCGCCCTCAAGACGGCGACCGTCGACCTCCTCGACCTGCGCATCGCCAACGGCCTCGACGGCCGGAGCTTCTTCACCCTGACCGGCGAGGTCAGCGACGTGCGCTCGGCGGTCGCCGCCGGGGCGCGGGCCGCCCAGGAGGCGGGCCAGCTCTTCCGCGACGTCGTCATCCCCCGCCCCCACCCCGACCTCGGCCGGCACCTCTAGCCGGCACGCCCCGCGGCTCCGATGGCCACGAAGGATCTCTACACCGAGGCGGACGTGCGGGCGCTCGCCGCCGGGAGTGAGCTCGTGCTCGGCGAGCGCGCCATCGCCACGCCGGCGGCCCTCGACCTCGCGCACGCCCGCGGCATCCGCGTGCGCTGGGCGGACGGGACGGTGACGCCGGGCGCGGCGCGGGCCGAGCACGACTGCCTGTGGCACCGGATCCTCGCCGCCGACGGCTCATACGTCGTCGAGGTGGCGGGCGGCCGAGCGCGCGTCACCCGGCTGACGGAGGCCGGCCCCGCCGCCTTCGGCACCGACTGCCTGGAGGCCCACGCGCGATGACCCGCCGCTTCCTCACCTCCGAGGACGTCCGCCGCGCCGGCGGACCCGAGATCCTCGTCGACGACGGCACGGTGGTGACGCCCCAGGCCCTGGAGGCCGCCGCCGCCGCCGGCATCGTCATCCGCGCCTCCGCCGGCGAATGGCACGAGCCCGCGCCCGACCGCGGGCCCGACGCCGAGCGCGCCCAGGCCGCGCTCCCGCACCTCCCCGAGCCGGAGGACGATCCGAACCTCGCGGCGACCGCCGTCGTCACCGCGGTCGGCCGCAACCGTGCCGGCGTGCTCGCCGCGATCACCGCCGCGATCGCCGCGGCGGGCGGGAACGTGAACGAGGTCTCCCAGAAGGTGATCGAGGGCTACTTCCACATGATCCTCGTCGTGGAGCTCGAGCGGGGCTCCTTCGCGGCGTTGAAAGCGCAGCTCGAGGCCCTCGGCGGCCCCGACGCCTACGTCGTGCGCGTGATGAACGAGCGCGTCTTCCGCTTCATGCACCGCGTCTGAGAGGCTGAGCAGGGTCCCCGCCGTGACCTTCACCGACCGCGAGATCCTCGAGACGATCCGGATGGTCGAGCTGGAGACGCTCGACATCCGGACCACGACGCTCGGCATCTCGCTCTTCGACTGCGCCGATCCCGATCTCGAGAGCGCCTGCGAGAAGGTCTACGCCAAGGTGCGTCACCACGCCGCCGATCTCGTGCGCGTGGCCGAATCGATCACCGCCGACTACGGCGTGCCCATCGTCAACAAGCGGATCGCGGTGACCCCGATCGCGTGGATCGCCGCGGCGAGCGGGGCCCAGGACCTCTCGCCGCTGGCCCGGGCGCTCGACGCCGCGGCGGCGGAGGTGGGCGTCGATTTCGTGGGCGGGTTCAGCGCCTACGTCGACAAGGGCTACACGCATGCCGACCGGGCCCTCATCGACTCGATCCCCGCGGCGCTGGCCGGGACCGAGCGGGTGTGCGCCTCGGTGTCGCTCGCGAGCACGCGCGCCGGCATCAACATGGACGCGGTGGGCCACTTCGCGGCGATCGTGAAGGACGCGGCCGCGCGCACCGCGGCGCGGGGGGGGATCGCCTGCGCCAAGCTCGTCTGCTTCGCCAACGTCGTGCAGGACAACCCCTTCGTCGCCGGCGCTCACCTTGGCGTCGCGGAGCCCGAGACGGTGCTCAACGTGGGCGTCTCGGGGCCCGGCGTGGTGCGCTCGGCGCTCGCGCGGCTCGGGCCGGAGGCGGATCTCCTGGCGGTGGCCGAGACGGTGAAGCGCACCGCCTTCAAGGTGACGCGGATGGGCGAGCTCGTGGGGCGCGAGGCGGCGCGGCGGCTGGGCACGAACTTCGGCGTCGTCGACGTGAGCCTCGCCCCGACGCCGGCGGTCGGAGACTCGGTGAGCGACATCCTCGAGCTGATCGGCGTCGACCGCACCGGCGGGCCAGGGACGACGGCGGCGCTCGCCCTCCTCACCGACGCCGTGAAGAAGGGGGGCGCGATGGCCTCCTCGAGCGTCGGCGGGCTCTCGGGGGCGTTCATCCCGGTGTCCGAGGACCGCGGGATGATCGCCGCGGTCGCCGACGGGAAGCTCCGCCTCGAGAAGTTGGAGGCGATGACCGCCGTGTGCTCGGTGGGCCTCGACATGGTCGCCGTACCCGGCGACACGCCGGTCTCCACGCTCGCCGGCATCATCGCCGACGAGATGGCGATCGGCGTGATCAACCAGAAGACGACCGCCGTGCGGATCATCCCCGTGCCCGGGAAGCGGGTCGGCGAGCGGGTGGAGTGGGGGGGCCTGCTCGGCACGGCGATCGTCCAGGAGGCCGGGACGACCGGCTGCCGGATCCTCCACGCCCGCGGCGGCCGGATCCCGCCGCCGCTCGCGGGGCTCCGGAACTGAGAGGGGGGGCGCGGAGGGGCGCCCGGATTCGGCGCCGCCTCGCCTCCTCCTCACGGCGCAATCTCGGGGGATCCCCGGCAACCGCCGCCCGCCTCAGACAGTCCCCCCGCCGAGTGCCAGAGCGTCCAGGCGGACCCGAGGGGGACGGGCGAAGCAGATCCGCACCCGGCGCGAGCCGGAAGGACCTTCGGGGACCCGTTCTTGACCGCTTCGATCCGTCCCGCCATCCTCCCCGGTACCCCCGGACCGCCGCAACATGACCCGGGCCGCCGTGGCCCCTCCTGAACGCCGTGCCCGTACTCACCTTCAAAGGCAAGACCGCCGTCGAGAACCACCACCATGCGGTGCCGCACCACGTGCTCGAGGTGGACCGTGGGCTCTCGGAGCTCGCCAAGGGGGAGAAGCCCTCGCTCGACGGGAATCTCATCATCGAGGGCGACAACCTCCTCGCTCTGAAGGCCCTGCTCCCGACCCACGCCGGGAAGGTGAAGTGCATCTACATCGACCCGCCCTACAACACCGGGAACGAGGGCTGGATCTACAACGACAACCTCACCCAGCCCCAGTTCAAGGAGTGGATCGGGAAGGTCGTCGGCAAGGAGGGGGAGGACGCCTGCCGCCACGACAAGTGGTGCTGCATGATGTATCCGCGGCTGCGGCTGTTGTGGGAGTTGCTCCGAGACGATGGTTCGATCTGGATCTCGATCGACGACAACGAGGTCCACCACCTCCGGGCGCTGATGGACGAGATCTTCGGCGAGCAGAACTTTATCGCCACCGTCTGCTGGCAGAAGAGGTATGCAGTCTCGAACGACGAAGACAAGCTGTCGCCGCTTCACGACTTCATTGTCGTATACCAGAGATCGGGCGCTTTCTCTCGCAACTTCTTGCCTCGGACAGCCGCACAAGACTCGGCCTACAAGGACCGTGACAACGACCCACGCGGACCGTGGAGAATCGAGAACTTCACGTGCAACAAGACCAAGGAGCAGAGACCAAACCTCTACTACCCGATCAAGAATCCGAACACCGGTGAGGAGTGCTGGCCCGATGAGAGGAACGTCTGGCGTTTCTCAAGAACGTACGCCGAAGAACTACTGACTGACAATCGCATCTGGTGGGGAAGGGACGGGAAGTCTTCCGTGCCTAGCTGGAAGAACTTCTTGTCAGAGGTACAGGTGGGGCGGGTCCCTTCCACGTGGTGGCCCCATGAAGAAGCGGGACACACCGATGCGGCGAAGAAGGAGGTGGTCGAGATTCTCGGTGACATCGCTGCAACCTTGACCCCGAAACCGGTCGACCTGCTGGATCTCGTTGTGCGCATCGGCGCAGGCCCAGGTGATGTTGTCCTCGATTCGTTCGCGGGATCAGGCACGACCGCGCACGCCGTCCTCGCTCTGAACAAGGCGGATACCGGTGCTAGACGTTTCATCCTCGTCCAGCGAGCCCATGACAACAAGGACAACGAAGCACGGGGTGTGAACGTCTGCATGACGGTAACCGCTGAACGCGTCCGGCGCGTGTGCAGGGGATATACGGGCAGGAGCGGGAAGGGAAAGGCGCGAAAGATCCCTGGTCTCGGCGGTTCCTTCACCTACGCGCGCGTGGGCCGGCCGTTGCTCGGCGAGCACCGGAACTGGGGTGAGAAGCTGCCCTCCTACGACGAGCTTGCAAGGTACATCTTCTTCACGGAGACCGGCCGGGAGCTGGATCCGAAGCAGCGGAACGCCAAGACCGGGAAGATCGGCGAGCACGGGGGGGCGTCGTACTACCTGCTATATGCGGCGGACGCAAAGAAGAGTGTGCCCCTCGACCAGAAGGTCCTCGACGTCCTCGCCAAGGATCGGAATCCTCGGAAGGTCGTCTACTGCGAGAAGCTCTGGGTCCACCGCGAGGACCTGGCCAAGAAGCGCCAGGAAATCGGCGAGATCCGCACCATGCTCGTCCCGTTCCAGGTGAGGACCTCGTGATCCTCAAGAAGTTCCAGCGTCGCGCCCTCGACGAGGTGCAGGCGTTCCTGGACACCTTGGCCGCGGAGAAGAGGAGGGGGAACGCAAAGCACGCGGCGGCAGACGCCTGGGAAGGAGTCGGAGGCCGGGGGCGATACCGCGAGCGGAGAGACGGTCTCGGAAGGGACCTTCCCACGTTCTGCGTCAAGGTGCCAACCGGCGGAGGAAAGACCCTCCTCGCGACCCACATCCTGGGCCTCGTCCATTCGATGCTCCTCCGGGAGCGGAACGGAACGGGTCTCGCGGTATGGGTGGTTCCCAGCGATCAGATCTACCGGGACACCCTCGCACACCTACGGGATCGTCGCCATCCATACCGGGAATCCCTGGAGTTCGCCGTCTCGGGTCGCGTGGAGATGTGGGGGAAGCACGAGATCCACCGGATGACGCCGGGCCAGCTCCGTGGCGCCTTGAACGTCCTTCTCGTGGTGCTGGCCAGCACGAATCGGGAGACGAAGGAGCAGCTCAAGTTCTTCCGGGACAGCGGGGGCAACATCGTCCAGCACTTCCCGCCCGAAGACCGCCCGGCGGAGCACGCCGCGCTCCTCGGGAGGGTTCCGAATCTTGATCGCCTGGGGGACGACCTCGTCGCGACGTCGCTGGCGAACCTCGTCCGGCTCTGCGAGCCCGTGGTCGTTCTCGACGAGGGGCACAAGGCCACCAGCGATCTCGCGCGGCGGACCATCGAGGGTATGAACCCCGCCCTCGTTTTCGAGCTGTCGGCGACGCCGCCCAAGGATGCGAACAAGCTCGTCGTCGTGACTGGCCAGGAGCTCCTCGACGAGGAGATGATCAAGCTCCCGATCAACGTGTCGAACTCGCGGGAGACTTCGTGGGAGGCATGCCTCGCGAAAGCCCAGGATCGCCGGAACCGCCTCGCCAACCTTGCCGAGCGTCACCACAGCGGGTCTGGAACGCGGATCCGGCCCATCGTGCTCGTGCAGGTCGAGCGAACGGGGAAGGATCAACGGGACGGCAAGCTGGTGCATGCGGAGGACGTACGCGAACACCTCGTGCAGCGATTGGGCGTGGCCTCGGCGGCGATCGCGGTGAAGAGCGCCGTCACCGACGAGCTGGAGAGAATCGACCTCCTGGACGAAGGTTGCTCCGTCGAGTGGATCATCACGAAAGCGGCTCTTCAGGAGGGGTGGGACTGTCCGTTTGCGTATGTCCTCGTCTCGCTGTCGGCGGGGAAGAGCGGGGTGGCCATGACGCAGCTCGTGGGCCGGATCCTCCGCCAGCCGAATGCGACGCGGACCGGCATCCGGGAGCTCGACGAGTCCTACGTCTACTGCCTGCGGCAGTCCGCGACGGAGGTGGTCAAGGACGTGAAGGCCGCCCTGGAGCGCGAGGGGTACGAGGGAACCCTGAGCGGCGTCGTGGATCGGTCCGATCCGCAGCAGGACACTCCAGCCCCCAGCGAGGCCCGGATTCTGCGTAAGTACACACGTCACTACCTTCGCCCCTTCGAGGGGAAGATCTTCCTCCCTCGCTTTTGCGTGAAGACGGTCGGCGGCTACGAACGGCTCGACTACTTCCAGCACCTGGTGTCCAGGGTCGCCGTGGAGAAGTTCCGGTACGAAGAAGTGCCGGGCTGGCGTCTCGGTGCCGAGGTCGAGGTGGCGAGGCACGAATGGCTGCGAATCACCCTGGGCAAAGAAGCTGAAACCGGGAGCGATGAGGAATCCGTCCCCATCGAAGGGGATGAGAAGGTCGAGCGGTGGCTGGCCTCCAATCTCCCCTTCGATCATTTCAGCGGGAAGGACATGGCCTCGGTGGCGCGTGCCGTCCTATGTCGGCTGCTGACGGAGGACCCGACCCTGCGTGGACGTCTCGGCCTCGTGAAGCACCCCCTTCTTACGCGCGTGCGCGGCCTCGTGGAGCGGGAGACCGATCGCCAGACGGAGGAGGCATTCCGGGAGATGCATCGGCGCGGGCAGATCCTCTTCTATCTGCAATGCGTGGATTGCCGGTTCCAGATCCCGGCGCGCATCGAGGTCCGCTCCACGGCGCGCCTCAACCGCGACGATGGCCGGCCACTTCAGAAGTCGCTCTTCGATTTCGTGCCTGCCGAGCTCAACGACTACGAGAAGGCCGTGGCTCTGGTCCTGGACAGCCACCCGCAGGTGCTGTGGTGGTATCGTAACCTCGTCGGCGAGGAACACTTCTCGATCCAGGGCTTCCGCAAGCCCCCCGTCTACCCCGACTTCGTCGTTCAGACCGCCGCGAACGGGGGAAAACCCGCCGCCAAGGTCCTGGTGATCGAGAGCAAGGGGACGCACCTGAAAGGCAGCGAGGACACGCGGTACAAGAAGGACCTCGCGTTGCTTTTCGACGAGTGCGGTCGCGAGGTCTCATGGCAGGAGCTGTCGACTGGCTTCGCGGAGAGGAAGTTCCGGTTCCAGGTGCTCGACCAGGGCGACTACACGGCGGAGGAGTGGAGGGACGACCTCGACTCGCTCGTGCGGGAAGCGTGATGCCCCGGGGCCGCGGCAGGCGGATCCGGCCCTTCCCGGCCGGGCCGGGGGCCACCCGCTTCCCGCCCAGGCTCGGTTTCTCGCCGATTCCCCGCAACCGAGCCCGCCGCCGGGCGGTCTCCCGGCCCGATCCCCGGGGTGGGCGGGGGCCGGTGGCGGGGACGCGGGCGGAAAGGGATTCCGGTCCCGGGGGCGGGCCGGGGCGAGGCGAGGGCGGGCTCGCGCTCAAGGGAGGGGGGAGCTCGTCCGAAGCTGGGGGAGGGGATCCGCCTCCTCAGCATAGATGTCGGTCCGAAAAGCGATCCCTTCCGCGCGGCCCGGCGCCGCGCGGAAGAGCCGCGTCGGCTCCCGCGCGGAGGGAGGTGCGGCGTGAACCGCCGGGTGCTCGTCGTCGACGACTCCCCCGTCGTGCTCGGGGCCATGAAGGACCTGCTCGGGGGGACCTACGACGTGCACACCGCGGCGACTGGGGAGGAGGCGCTGCACCGCTGCGAGGAGGCCGGACCGTTCGCCGTCGTCCTCAGCGACTACGAGATGCCGGCGATGAACGGGATCGAGCTGCTCGCGAAGCTCGAGAAGACGTGGCCCGACACGACGCGGATGATGATCACCGGCTACGCGAACCTCGATCTCGCCGTGGAGGCCCTGCGGAGCGGGTCGATCTTCCGCTTCCTGTCGAAGTCGGCCGGTCCCGAGGTCCTGCGCCGGGACGTCGAGGCCGGGGTGGAACGGTTCCGGCGGGTCGAGGAGGAGCGGCTCCTGACCGAACAGCTCCAGTTCTCGCGCGAGAGCCTGCTCTCGCTCACCGAGACCCTCGAACAGCGCCTCGCCGACCAGCTCGCCCGCCTGCGCGGCATGCACCACTTCGCCGCTCGGCTGCGCGAGAGCCGCTCCCTCGAGGAGGTGGCGACGCTCACCGCCGAGACCGCCACGCGGCTCCTGGGCGGACGGGCGGTCGAGGTGGAGATGGACGGCATCGGGCGGACGCTCCGGATCTCCCGCGGCGGCGAGCCCGGCGCCGAGGCCCTCGTCGAACCCATCGTCACCACCGAGGGCATCGTCGGCCAGCTCCGGATCGAGACCAAGGACCGCCGCCTGGCGAAGGCTGACCGCGAGGTCATCGGCTCGATCGTCGATCTCGCCGCCGTCGCCGCCCACAACCACATCAACCGCCATTGGCGGGACAGCGCCCAGCACGCCACGATCTACGCCCTGGCGCGGCTCGCGGAGTTCCGCGACGACGATACCGGCAAGCACCTGGAGCGCGTCGCCAAGTACTGCGCGCTCATCGCCCGCGGCCTCCGCGAGGATGGGCACGGCGCCGACGTCCTCTCCGACAGCTTCCTCCACGACCTGGAGCTCTCGGCCCCGCTCCACGACATCGGCAAGGTCGGCGTCCCCGACTCGATCCTGCTCAAGCCGGGGGAGCTCACGCCGGAGGAATGGGCGGTGATGCGGAAGCACGCGACGATCGGGGCGGAGACCCTGCGCAACGTGCTCGAGACCTCCGGCGAGCAGAGCTTCCTGCGCATGGGCCACGAGATCGCGTGGTGCCACCACGAGCGCTGGAACGGCTCCGGCTACCCGCGCGGGCTCGCCGGCGAGGAGATCCCCCTCTCCGCCCGCATCATGGCGCTCGCCGACTGCTACGACGCCCTGACCACGCGGCGGCCGTACAAGGATCCGTGGACCCACGCCCAGGCGATGGCCTACGTCGCGGAGCAGCGCGGCCTCCACTTCGATCCCCACGTCGTCGACGCCTTCGTCGCGCGGGCGGACCAGGTGAACGAGATCCGCCGCCAGCTCGCCGACGAGCCCTTCGACGCGGCGGAGTCGATCGCCGAGGTGGCGTAAGCGGCGGATCAGTGCGGAACGAGGGGCAGCGCCGCCGGGGTGGCGAGCGGGCGCCCGGAGAGCGACGCGAGCCCCCGGTGGAGCTCCAGGGTCACCGGCCCCAGGCCCCATCCGCCGGCCGGAGGATCCACCACGAGGCGGCTCCCCTCCGCGTGGTAGTCGATCGCGAGCTCGCCGCCCATCGCGTCGAGCGCCCGCACCTCGCCCGCGGCCAGCGAGGCGGGATCGAGATCCTCCGCGAAGAGCACGGCGATCGACTCGCTCGTCCCCATCCCCGCCGCCAGCGCCGGCTCCGTGCCGACGAGCGGGAAGAGGAGCGCGGGGACCGGATCGGGGACGCCCGGCCAGCCGGCGGCGGGAGAGCCCCAGACGCCGGCATCGACGATCGGCCCCCCCGGCGGGGTCATCCCGGCCCCGGCGGCCGGCGAGCCCGGGGGGAGCATGTAGTTCTCGAGGACCTCGCTGCCGGGGGCGAAGAGCGCGAACCGGGCGGGCAGGAGCAGCACCGCGGGCTCCGTGTCGAGCGTGACGCTCGAGGCATCGACGGAGAGGATCGTGCGCGCACTGCCGTCGTCCGCGAGCTCGGCCACGAATCCGGCCGATGCGCTGCTGGCGTCGTCGAGCGTCACCACCGTTCCGCTGCGCGCGAGCGCGACGGCGAAGGCCTCCGCGGCGTTTTCGAAGGTCCCGGCGAAGGGATCGTCCATCTCCATGCACCCGCGGCGCCGCACGGAGAGCCACGGCGTCCCCTGGAGATACGCGACGCACGAGGCGGCCGAGGACTCGACCATCTCGCTCCGGAAGCCCCCGAGCTGATTGCCCGTGAAGACGTCGTGCATCGCCACGACCGGTGTGTTCCCGAGGGAGGCGCGCAGGCCGGCCCCGAGGTTCCCGGCGCAGACGCACGCGGAGACGACCGCCATCCCGGCGTGCGTCTCGGAGCTCACCCAGATCCCGTCGCTCCCGTTGCCGGCGGCCATCAGCCGGTGGAGGAGCACGGTCCCCGCCCCGTCCGCGTCGACGTGCGCGCCCTCGCCGGCGTTGGCCCGCGTCAGGCACTCGCGGACCTCGATCCGGCTCGTCCACAGGGGCGCGAGCTCGTACTCCTCGTCGATCAGGACTCCCGCGGCGCCGTTCAAGGCGAAGAGGCAGCCGCGAACCTCCACGACGAAGAGCCCGCCGGCGATCTGCGGGAAGAGGGGCGCCGCGAGGTCCGCGTCCAGCCCCTCCGTGCCGTTGCCGGCGAACCGGCTCCCCGTCACGTGGAGCTGGGCGACCGCCCCGTCCAGGGCGAGCAGCGTGTCGAGGTCCATTCCCTCCTGCACGTTCGCGTCGAAGGACGAGCCGTCCACCCGCAGGTCGAAGGCCCCGTCGAGCGAGAGGCCGTCCGCGCCGCACCCGTGGACGTTGGACGAGCAGATCCGGACGTCGAGGGTGTTCGAGCTCGACGTGTTCCGCATCCGGATGCCGCGGTCCGCGAAATCGCGGATCTCGACGCCCCGGATCTGGAGCTCGGAGGCGAGCACGTCCACGCCGACGTCGGCCGCGCCGCCGCCGTCGAGGAGAAGCCCGTCGATCACCGCCGCCGGCGTCTCCCCCTGGACGTCGAAGACACGCTGGCCGGCGGCGGGGAGCACCACGGTCGGGTGCGCCGCGGCGTCCCGCGCCGCGAGGTCGAAGCTCGCCTCGAATCCGCCGTAGACGTGCGTGCCGGCGAAGAGGGGCAGGAATCCCTCGGCGTACTCTCCCTCGCGCACCCAGAGGTTCGCGCCGCCCTGCAGGATGGCGACCAGGAGCGCGCTCCGGAGGTTGTCGTAGGCGGTGGCGGGCGTCGTGCCGTCGCCGCCGGGAGGCGCCGCCGCGTCGACGTAGATCGGGTCTCCGGGGCGCGCGGCGAGGACGAGCCCGGCCGGCGTGTATTCCCCCGCCCTCGCCCCCGAGGATCGCACGCCGAGCCCGAAATGGAGCTCGACGCCGTCCGTCAGCCCGGCGAGGGTCGTCGAGGTCCCGGCGAGGTCTTCGGCGACGGGAGGGTTGTCGTACACCTCCCCCGCGGTCGCTCCCTGGAAGAGGGCGACCTCGAGGGTCGCGTCGGGCAGGAACCAGTCGAGGCGGACCGCTCCGGGCGCGCCCACCGCCGACACGAGCCCAGGGAGAAAAGGCGGGACGCCGAGGTCGGCGGGAGGATCGATCCCGCCGTCCCCGCCCCCGCCGCCGCCGCTCCCGCCGGCGCAGGAGGCGAGGCCGAGGAGGAGCGCGAGGGAACCGATCTGTCGGGCGGCGACGCGGTACGGGGACATCACAGGCAGATCTCCACGGCCATCCCGTCGCTCAGGGCGAGGTTCTGGGTCGCGCCGGGGTCGAGGACGGCGAACTGGCCGTAGGCCGTCAGGCCCACGAAGTCGAGGATCGGCGTCGGGAAGGGGAAGGTCGCCGAGCCCCCGCCGGCGGCCCCCGGGGTGCCGCCGAGCAGGAGGAGGAACGTCGAATACGTCCCTGGCGTCAGATCCACGAGGAGCGTGCCGCCCTGGAAGGGGACGGACCAGGCGCCGGATCCGCCGACGAGGATCGCGACGGCGCCCCCCCGGCCGTTCTGGAGCTCCCAGGCGTATCCCACGTTGTTGGGGCGGGGGGCGCCGCCCGAGTCGGAGAGATGGGGCACGACGCCGCCGGTCCCCGGCTTCCCGGCCCCGTAGTTCGTGCCGCCGAGGCACGGCGGCAGCACCCCGTTCAGCGCCATCGTGCCGGCCACGACCACGCCGGCGTGGAGGTCCGCGCCGAGCGGATAGCTGAAGTTCGGGGGGTTGAAGGTCACGTCGAGGACCCCGGTGGGCACGACGATCTGGTAGTTCCCCTGGGCGTTCGTGTTGTCCCCGGGCGTCAGGATCGCCTGACCGGTCGCCGAGTAGCGCACGTCGACATCCGATCCCACGGGGATCGATCCGTCGTGGGCGATCACGTTGCCGTAGAGCACCACACCCGGATCGAGGGAGATCGTCCCCATGCTGGTCGGGCCGGCGACCACGATGCCGAGCACCTCCTCGGCCACCAGGAGGTCCGTGAAGCGCGGCTCGATCTCGACGTCCCAGGTCGCGGCCGCGACCACCACGGAGAAGCTCCCGTCGCTCTGCGTGTTGTCGTTCGGCGTGTAGGCCTTGATCCCCGTCACGCTGTTCCAGAAGTCCAGGTCGGCGCCGGAGACGGGGGTTCCGCTCCCGCTCCTCGCCACGGTCCCGGTGACCGCGTAGCCCGGCGGGAGGACGACGTCGCCCAGGTTCGTGTTGGCGGTCGGGGAGAGGTCGAGCGCGATCGAGGCCAGGGTCATCGCCGGGACCCCCGTCGCGTCGAAGCGGACCTCGATCGCGCTCGCCGGGACCGCGATTAGGAAGTTGCCGAAGGAGTCCGTGAAGTCGTTTTGGGTCACGAGGGTTTGGTTCGTGGCCTGGTCGAGGACGTCGAGGTTCACGTTGGCCGCCGGCACGCTCGTCTGCGAGACGCAGCGCCCGGCGAGCGAGACGCCCGCGGGCAGGGCGATCGTTCCCAGGCTCACGGTGCCGACCACGATGACCTCGTCGAGCGTTTTCACGAGGTGGGTCGTCGCCGGGGGCGGCGGGGGCAGGAAGAGGATCTGGTAGCGACCGGCGGGGATCGTCGTCACGAAGTCGCCGCTGGCGTTCGTGCCGTCGTTCAGGAGCGTCTCCCAGTTCCCGGTGTCCAGATTCAGGGCGTCGATGTCCACGCTCTGGACGCCGGCGCCGAGGGAGTCGACCACTCGGCCTTGGATGACGTCGGCCGCGCCGAGGGGGGCGAGGAGGACGAGGGAGAACGCGATCTTCGTGGCAGTGGCCTTCAACGGTGGAGTCTCCGGGATGGGGAAGGGGGGCGTGCCGCGCGGGGCGCGGGGGCGATGGGTGGATGGGGCAGGGGGACCCCGCTGGCCGGGCCGGCGGGGCGCCGGGGTTCCGGCCGCAAGCGACGTGCCACGCCGGATGAGGCCGGCGGGGTGCCGCGGGCGGCGCGGAGGGAGGCCGCCCGGGGCGGGGCGGGCTCGCGCGGGGAGGACCCCATGGTAACCTGGTGAAGAAACCGTGGAGAGGTTGCCAAGAGGGCGAGCTGCGCCACGGATCGGAGCGGCGGCGGGACGCGGGAGGGACGCCCGGAAGGACCCCCGGAGCGGGCGGGGCATCCCGATCCGCCGCCCCCCGACGGCCAGTGGACCTCCGGCATGCCCGTTGCTAGGCCCGAGCCCATGCCCCATCCCCCCTGCCCCGAGCGATCCGGGCCCGCCGGGACCCGCGCCGCGACGCCATGAGCCTGCGGCTGCGCCTGGTCCTCGCCATCCTCGCGGTGGTCGCGGTGATGGGGGTCGTGAGCTCGATCACCCTCCGCATCCACCGCGGCATCCAGGGCCGCGTGGCCGAGCTCGATCGGGCGGCGGAGGTCCGGCCCGGCGCCACCTCCCTCGCCGGCAAGGTGGTATCCGTCGAGGGGGGCTGGGACGAGGAGGGGGTCTTCGCCGCCCGCGAGATCGAGCTCCTCCCGCAGTCCCGCTGGCCCAAGCTCCGGGGGGAGATCGCGGCGATCGACCGCGCCGGCCGGGCGTTCTCCCTCTTCGGCCGCCGGCTGCTCGTCACCCCGGAGACGGAGTTCCCCGAGACCTTCGCGGCCCCGGATCCCCTCGGGGAGCTCGCGCCCGGGATGCGGATCGAGGTCACCTGCCGCGTCGACGCGGCGGAGACCTGGCTCGCCCGCAAGATCGAGGTCCGGGCCCTCAAGGCGAGCGACAAGATCAAGGGGACGATCACCCGGATGGGGGAGGGTCCGGGGCGCGAGCTCGAGATCCACGGGCTCCGGATCGCCCTGGAGCCGGGGGTCGAGATCCAGAGCCCCCAGGGCCCTCTCACCCGGATGGAGACCGCGACGCGGATGGCCGCGGCGGCCCAGGAGTGCCTGGCGGCGGCCCAGGAGCTCCTCGCCCACGAGTACCGCGAGCGGGGAAGCCCGGCCGGCGAGCGCCCCCCGCCGCCCGCCGGATCCGTCGACCTCGGCGAGGAGATCGAGGAGCGGCTGGAGGACGGCGCCGACGGCTTCGCCTACCACCTCGGCCTGAGCCGGTCCCAGGCCGAGGAGGAGATCCGCACCGCCGCCGCCCACGGCGGGGAGGCCCGCGTCCGGGAGGAGCGCGAGCGGATCCGGCGCTGGCTCGACCCGCTTGCCGCGCACCAGGCGGGGCTCGAGGAGCACATCGAGGGCTTCCGGACGCGGGCGAAGACCGACCTCGACGGCGCGGGGGAGCTCCTGCGCGGGAGCCTCGCGCCGTTCCTGCACGGGGAGATCCTGCCCCTCGTCCACGCCTACCACCGGGACGTCGAGGAGGAGCTCTCCGAGGAGCTCCAATCCATCGCCGAGAGCGCGCGCGCCGCCACGCGGGCGGCGATCGCCACGAACGCCGCCGGCCTGGTGCTGGCCCTGGCCCTCGGGCTCGCGGTGGCGCGCTCGATCTCGCGGCCGATACGCGACCTGAAGGCCGCGGCCCAGGAGGTCGGGCGCGGCAACCTCGAAACGCGGGTCGCGGTGCGCTCCCGCGACGAGATCGGGGTGCTCGCCGCCGCCTTCAACCGGATGACCGAAGCGCTCGCGGCGAGCACCGTCTCCGTCGCCAACCTGAAGAGCGTCATCGACTCGATGGCCGGCGCCCTCTTCCTCCTCGACCCCGCGGGAAGGATCGCGAGCGTCAATCCGGCCGCCGCGGGTCTCCTGGGCTACGAGGAGAAGGAGCTCGCCGGCCGGCCGTTCGCGAGCATCTGCGCGGAGACGGCGGACGAGGCCGCCGGAACCACGATGCAGCCGACCGAGCGGGGCATCGTCTCCATCGTCGAGAAGCTGCTGCGGCGGAGGGACGGGACCGCCATCCCCGTCAGCTTCTCCGGGGCGGTCCTGCGGGACGCGGCGGGGACGCACCGCGGGTTCGTGTGCGTGGCGCAGGACCTCTCGGACCGCCGCCGGATGGAGGAGCGCCTCCGCCAGTCCCTCCACGACCGGGAGCTCCTGCTGCGCGAGGTGCACCACCGCGTGAAGAACAACCTGCAGGTGATCTCGAGCCTTCTCGACCTGCAGTCGCGGACGGTCCAGGATCCCTCCGCCCTGACCCGCTTCCAGGAGTGCCAGGACTGCATCCGGTCCATGGTCTTCATCCACGACCAGCTCTACCGAGCCCGCGATCTCGACGTGATCGACCTGCGGGTCTACCTGGAGCAGATCGTCGGCAACCTGGCCCAGGCCTACCTCGTGGCGCCGGACCGGATCCGCTCGCAGGTGCGCGTGCAGGACATCAAGCTCGACCTCGATCGCGCCCTTTCCTGCGGCCTGATCGTCAACGAGCTCGTCACGAACGCCTTCCGGCACGCCTTCGCCGCCGATGCGTCCGGAGAGATCGCGGTCGCGTGCCGGCCCGGGGACGGCGGGATGCTCGTCCTCGAGGTGACGGACAGCGGGCGAGGCTTCGAGGGAGGCCTCGACCGCCCGGACGCGAGCTCCCTCGGCCTCGGCCTCGTGAGCACGCTCGTCCGCCAGCTCCGCGGCCGGATCCAGTTCGACGGCCGCCAGGGAGCCGCCTACCGCATCGAGTTCCCCGCCCAGCCGCCGAAGGAGCCCGCGTGAGATGATCGCCGCCGAGAAGGTTCTGATCGTCGAGGACGAGAACATCGTCCAGCTCCACCTCCAAGTCCTCGTGCAGGAGCTCGGATATGCCGTGAGCGGCACCGCCGCGAGCGCGGACGAGGCGCTCCTCCGCGCCGCCGAGGACCCGCCCCAGCTCGTGCTGATGGACATCGGCCTGCCGGGGGGTCGGGACGGGATCGCGGCGGCGCGCGAGCTCGTGGCCCGCCACGACCTCGCCGTCGTGTTCCTCACCGCCTACGCCGACGCCGAGACGATCGACCGGGCGCAGGAGATCGGGGCCGCCGGCTACGTGGTGAAGCCGTTCAGCAAGCCGCAGCTCCGGGCCGCGCTCTCCACGGCGTTCGCCGGGCGCAAGAACCTCCGCCGGGCGCGGGAGAGCGAGGGCTCGCTCGCCGCGGTCCGCCCTGCGCGGGGCGCGGCAGCGATCGGCCCGGCGGACGGCGGGCCGCGGCCGTTCGGGGCCGGGACGCGGCTGGCGATCTTCTCCCACGACACGATGGGCCTCGGCCACCTCCAGCGCTGCCTGAACGTCGCGCGCGCGCTCGCCCGGCGGTTCCCCGGGCTCTCCATCCTCCTCCTGACCGGCTCCCCCGCCGTCAACCGCTTCACGCTGCCCGCCGGCCTCGACTACGTGAAGCTGCCCGCGGTGCGCAAGGTGGGGAGCGAGCGCTACGAGGCCCGCTACCTCGGGCTCACCGACGCCGCGGTGCTCGAGCTCCGCAAGGAGCTGACCCTGCGCGCGATCCAGGGCTTCGCGCCGCACGTGCTCCTCGTCGACCACGCGCCGACGGGAATGGGGGGGGAGCTCCGGCCCGCCCTCGCGTGGCTCAAGGAGAGCCGGCCGGAGTGCGTCACGGTGATCGGCCTGCGGGACGTGCTGGACCACCCGGATGACGTCATCGAGCACTGGAACCAGAACGGCACGTACGGCGTGCTCCAGAACCTCTACGACCACGTCCTGATCTACGGGATCCCCGCCGTGTTCGATCCCGTCTCCGCCTACCGCTTCCCTCCCGCGCTCGCGGCCAAGGCGCGCTTCTGCCACTACGTCCGGGAGCCCCGGGAGGACGGCGAAGCGGCGAAGGAGCCGGCGCCGGCCGGCGCGAAGCCGCGCGTGGTCGTGACCATCGGGGGTGGCGACGGCGGGGGTGAGCTCGTCATCGGGACCTACCTCGAGATGCTCCGCCGCCACGCCGCCGAGATCGGCTTCGAGAGCCTGCTCCTCACCGGTCCCTTCCTGCCCCCCGAGCTCCTGGCCCGCTTCCGCGCCGAGGTCGAGGGGCTGCCCGCGACCCTGCTCGAGTTCGTCCCCTCGACGACCCCCCACCTGGAACGGGCCGACCTCGTCGTCTCCACCGGCGGCTACAACACGATCACCCAGACTCTGGCCTACGGGAAGCGCTCGATCGTCATCCCCCGGGTGCTGCACCGCCGCGAGCAGATCCTGCGGGCGGAGCGGTTGGCGGAGATGGGGCTCGTGACCCTGCTGCGACCGGAGGAGGTGACGCCCGACCGGCTCTTCGCGACGATCGGGGCGCTGCTCGCCGATCCCGCCCTGCCCCTCGCGGACGCCCGGGCGCGCACGCTCGTCCCCCTGGACGGCGCGGAGCAGGTCGCCGAGTTCTGCGCCGGGCTCACCGTCGCCGACCCCTCCGGAGGCGGGATGACCCCCGGCGCCTGATGCGGGACCTCGATCGCGACGAGACCCCGGCCGCGACCCGGCCGCGGCTCGCCTATCTCCTGAAGAAGTTCCCGCGCCTCTCCGAGACGTTCGTCCTGAACGAGATCCTCGGCCAGGAGGCGCTGGGCCGGGAGATCCACGTTTTCGCCCGCCGCGCGCGGGACGCCGAGCCCCTCCATCCCCAGACCGCCCGCCTGCGGGCCACCATCGAGACGCTGCCCCCGCACCACGAGATCGACCCGTGGGACACCCTCTTCGCGCCGGAGTGGACCGCCGCGGGACGGTTCGAGGAGCTGGGGCGGCTCGTCCAGGCCTCCCGGGGGTGGGGGCACCCGCGTTCCCCGAGCCTGCTCGTCGAATCCCTCTATCTCCTGCGCCGGACGGCGGAGCTCGAGATCCGCCACGTCCACACGCACTTCGCGACCGATTCGGCGTTCGTGGCGATGCTGATGCGCGAGCTCGGCGGCCCGACCTACAGCCTCACCGCCCACGCGAAGGACATCTACCGGGAGACGGTGAATCCCCTCGTCCTGGACCGGATCCTCCGCGGCGCGGAGTTCGCGGTCACCGTCTGCGACGCGAACGTCGACTACCTCTCCCGCCGGCTGTCGGAGCCCGCCTTGGCCAAGGTGCGCCGCCTCTACAACGGCGTCGACCTCGCCGCCTTCCGGCCGGGCGAGGGAGCGCGGAGCGACCGTCACTTCCTTTCCGTCGGGAGGCTGATCGAGAAGAAGGGGTTCTTCGTCTTCCTCGATGCGCTGCGGGCGCTCTCCGATCGGGGGATCGACTACGAGGCGTCCATCGTCGGCGAGGGCGAGGAGCGGGCCCGGCTCGCGGAGCGCATCGCGGCCCTCGAGCTCGGCGATCGCGTGCGCCTGCTCGGCGCGCTCGATCAGGCCGCCGTCCTCCGGCTCATGCAGGAGGCGACCGTGCTCTGCCTGCCGTGCCTCGTGGGGGAGGACGGCAACCGCGACGCCCTCCCCACCGTCCTCCTGGAGGCGCTCGCCTGCGGCCTCCCCGTCGTCTCGACGCCGGTCACTGGGATCCCGGAGATCCTCGCCGGCGGGCGGGCGGGCGTCCTGGTCCCGGAGCGGGATCCGATCGCGACCGCCGATGCCTTGGAGGGCCTGCTGCGGGACCGCGGGCGCCGGGCGGAGCTCGCCCGCCACGGGCGCGAGCACGCCGAGGCGACCTTCGACTCCGCGCGCATCGCCCGCACCCTGCACTCCTGGTTCGAGGCGGCGCTCGATCGCGCCGAGGACGGATGCGGATCGCCTGCCTGAACCAGGACCGGGGGATCTCCCCGGCGCGCAAGAAGGGCGCCGCCGTGCACCTGGCCGCCATGCGGGCGGCGTTCCGCGATCTCGGGGCGGAGGTGCTCGAGATCGACGATTCCGATGCGGCCCGCACGAGCGAGCGGCTGGAAGAGCTGCACCGCGGGCAGGCCCTCGACCTCGTCTACGAGCGCTACGCCCTGGGCTGTGCCGCGGGAGCGACCTTCTCCCGGCGCCACGGAGTACCCCTCGTCCTCGAGGTGAACGCTCCCCTCGCCGAGGAGGATCGCCGGTACCGGGATGGGACCGCCGCCCCGGACCTGGCGGCCGCGGAAGCGCTCGTGCTCGGGAGCGCGGCCCGGATCATCGCCGTCTCCTCCCTCGTTGCCGAGTACGCGATCGAGCGCGGCGCCCCGCCCGGGGTCGTGCAGGTCCATCCGAACGGCGTGGATGTGACGCGGTTCCGGCCCCGCCGCGCGGGGGATCCGCTCCGGGAGCGCCTCGTCCCGCCGGGCCGCTTCGCGGTGGGATTCCACGGCCGGCTGCGGCCCTGGCACGGGATCGAGCTCCTCGCCGGCGCGCTCGCGCTGCTCCTCGCGCGCGAGGTCCCCGTGCACGTCGTCTTCGTCGGCGAGGGAGGAATCCGCGCCGCGCTGGGCGAGAAGGTCCCGGCCGACCGCCTCACCGCCGTCGACTGGGTCCCCCACGAGGATGTGGGGCAGTACGTCGCCGCCTTCGATGCCCTGCCGCTGACCTACTCGCGCGGCGCGCCTTGCTACTTCTCGCCCCTCAAGCTCGCCGAGTCGATGGCGTGCGGGGTCGTGCCCGTCTTCCCCCCGCTCGGCGACCTCCCGCGCCTCCTGCGGGACGGCGTGAACGCCGTCGCGTATCCCCCCGACGACGCGCCGGCGCTCGCCGCCGCCCTCCAGGGGCTCGTGGCGGATCCCGCGCGGCGGGCGGGCCTGGCCGTGGAGGCCGTACGAACCGCCCACGCGCTCGGCTGGGACCGGATCGCGGCGGCGGTGCTCGAGTGCGCGGGCCGGCGCCGGGGGAGCGAGCGGTGAGCCGGATCGATCGCTGGTTCCGGAGCCTGGCCGTCGCCCGGCGCTTCTCCGGGGATCTCGCGCCGCACCGGTGGCGGCTCGCCGCCGTCGGCGGATTCTCGGTCCTGGTCGCCCTGTTCGACCTCCTCAAGCCGTGGCCGATCCAGTGGATCTTCGACGGGGCGCTCATGCCCGCCGGCGAGCCCCGCCTGCGGCCGGTGACGGTCGTCGCGCTCGGCACCGCCGCGCTGCTCGTGATCTCCGTGCTGCGCGCCGTCTTCCAGTACCAGACGGAGATCGGGGTGGCCGAGGTCGGCAACGCGGTGACGCGCGGGATGCGCTTCCGGATCTTCTCCCGCCTCGCCGTCCTCTCCCCCGCCTATCACGCCAAGCACAAGTCGGGCGATCTCCTCGTGCGCTTGATGGGGGACGTCCCCATGGTGACGACGATGATCGTCGATTCGGCGGTGGAGCTGGCGACCCGCGCCCTCCTGATCGCGGGGACCGTCGCCGTGATGTTCTACCTCGATCCGCTCTTGACCCTGGCCTCGTTCGTCACGATCCCCCTTCTCTCCGGCGTCGTGCGCTGGATCTCGAATCGCATCCACGTCGCGGTGCGCAAGCAGCGGAAGAAGGAGGGCACGCTCGCCGACTTCCTCCACGAATCGATCGCCGCCGCGGACACGATCCAGGCCCTCGGCGGGTCGCGGCACGTCATCCGCCGCTTCGCGCGGCAGAACCGCCGCACGGCCCGCGCCGGGCTCAAGGCGAAGCGGCTGACCGCCCGCCTGGCGGGCGCGGTCGAGTCGCTCTTGGCGGCGGCGCTGGCGATCGTCCTGGCGCTCGGCGCCTACCGCGTGCTCGAGGGACGCCTCACCCCGGGCGAGCTCCTCGTCTTCGTCTCCTACGTCCGGAGCCTGACCAAGCCCGTCCGCTCCGGCGCCAAGAACGCGGCCCAGGTCGCCAAGGGAACCGCCTGCGGCGAGCGCATCCTGGACATCCTCGAGGAGGAGGTCTCGATCGCCAGCGCCCCCGGCGCCCCCCCGGCGCCCGCGCAGCCCGCCGAGCTCTCCTTCGAGCGCGTGTCCTTCGCCTACGAGGACGGCACCCCGGCCCTTGCGGAGTTCACGGCCCGCTTCCGGCGGGGCGAGCTCTCCGCCCTCGCCGGCCGCAGCGGGGCGGGCAAGTCCACCGCCTCCCTGCTCGCCGCGCGCATCTTCGACCCCGCCGCGGGCCGCGTCTGCTTCGACGGGCGCTCGATCGCCGAGCTCGACCTCGAGTCGGTCCGGGCCCGGGTCGGCCTCTGCATGCAGAAGAGCGTGCTCTTCGGGGAATCCCTGCGCGAGAACCTGCTCCTCGCGCGGCCCGACGCGACCGACGAGGAGCTGTGGCGGTCCCTGCGCGAGGCCGGGGCGGAGGAATTCGTCCTCTCCCTCTCCGAGGGGCTCGAGACGAACCTCGGGGCGGGCGGAGTCGGGCTGTCCGGCGGGCAGCAGAGCCGGATCTCGCTCGCCCGCACCCTCTTGCGGGACGCGCCGATCCTCATCGTCGACGAGCCCTTCGCCGGCCTGGATCGCCCGGCGGCGGCCCACGTCGCGGCGACCCTCGAGGTCCTCGCGCGCGAGCGGATCGTGATCGTCATCGCCCACGATCTCGCCAACCTCGAGTCCTTCGATCGGATCGTGTTCCTGGAGCGGGGGGTCGCCGTCGCCACGGGCCGCCACGCAGAGCTCGCCCGCGCGCTGCCGGAGTACCTGCGCGTCGTGCGCACGACGGCGGAGACCGGGGGATGATCGGCCTGCGCCCCTACGAACGCGACGCGTCGCTCCCGGGCCGAGCCGGCGAGCCGCACCTCGCGCCGATCGACGAGGCGAGCCTCGTCGCCCTCGCCGACGCCGCGCTCCGGCGCCCGGGGAGCCCGCGGATCGAGGCGGCGCGCTGGGAGTACGCCCGCTGGCGGCCGGGCACCTCGACGTGCTGCGCGTACGCCCTGCGCTTCGCGGACGGCGAGGAGCGGATCCTCGTCGCCAAGCAGTATTCCGGCGGCCGGCACCGCGCCGTCGCCGCCCGCGGCCAGGCCGCCGGCGCGGCGATGGAGGGAGGCGACCGCCTGCGCCCGATGGCCATCGTCGACGAGCGGAGCGTCGTGCTCTGGGGATTCCCCGCCGATCGCGCGCTCCTCGGCCACGCGCGGATCGCGGACTCCCGGTCGCTCGCCCGCTGGATCGAGGAGAGCGGCGCCGTCCCGCCCCGCTCCATCCGCCGCCGCCGCCTGCGGACCCGGCTCCTGCGCTACAAGCCCGAGCACCGCTCGGTCTGGCGGCTCGATCTCTCCCTGCGGGCCGGCTCCGCGGCGCCGGCGACCCTGGCCCTGCGGGCCCTGCGCCCCGAGCACCTGGAGCGCACGCTCGCCGCCCGGTGCGCGCCCTCGCCCCTCGCGGGCGCCGGCCTCGGCCCCGCCGTCCGCGCCTTCGAGCGGCGGGAGGGCCTCCTCCTCGAGGAGTGGCTGGAGGGCGAGACCTTCGCGCCCGGCTCGTTCCACCACGCCGCCGCAGCGGGCGAGACGCTCGGCCGCCTGCACGCGCTCTCCCCCGGCGGTGGGCCCGCGAGCGGGGCGGGCGAGTCCCGGGACGAGCTCCTCGCGCTCTTCGCCGTCGATCCCGCGCTCCTGCGCCGGGCGGCCGGAGCGCCCGCCGCGCCGGCGCCGGAGCGGCGCACTTGGATCCACGGCGACTTCCATCCCGACCAGGTGCTGCGCGCGGCCGAGGGGGGCTGGAAGCTCCTGGACCTCGACCTCGCGGGGATCGGCGATCCGGCCGGCGATCTCGCCGCGTGGATCGCCGATCACCTCGAGGAATCCCCCGGCACGGACTTCGCCGCGGCGGCGGAGCCCTTGCTGGCCGGCTACGCCGAGAGCGGCGCCCCCCCGGTGGCGGCGCGCCGGCTGGCGGAGGCGACGGCGCGCGAGCTCGTCCGCCGGGCCGCGGGCGCCATCCGCCGGCTCGAGGCCGGCGCGACCGATAAGGCCCGGCGGCTGGTCGCCGCCGCGCTCGATCTCCCGGCGTGCGGAGCGGCGCGGCGATGAGCTCGCCCCTGGACTCGGCGGTCGCCGGCGCGGCCGCGCTCCTCGGCCGGCCGGACGTCGCCGCGAGCGTGGAGCGGGTCGAGGTGCGCCCCCCGGCGACGCTCGTCCTCACGGTGCTCGACGGGACCCACCGGCGCTGGCTGCGCCACGCGGAGGGCGAGATCGCGGAGATCCGGCCGGAGGACGACGCGGAGCTGGCCCTGGCGCGCCGGCTCCGCGGCGCCCCCGCGGCCGGCGTTCCCCCCATCCTCTCCTACCGGCCGGGCCGGCGCGTCGTGCTCGAGGGGATGAGCGGGGATCGCGCCGCGGTCCTCAAGGGCTACCGGCGCGGGAAGCCGATCGCGGCCCTCGCCGCCCACCGGATCGCGGAGGAGACGAACGCGAAGGGGGCGTTCCTCGTCCCGCGGCTCCTGGAGTTCCGCCCGGCGGAGGACGCACTGGTCTTCGAGCGCGTCGCGGGCCCATCCCTGCCCCTGGACCGGCCGGCGAACGGGCTCTTCCTGCGGATCGGGGAGCGCCTGGCCGCCTTCCAGGCCGCCGGCGCCGGCGACGAGGTGCCCCTCTTCCGGCCCGCCGACGAGCTCGCCGTCCTCGATCAGTGGGCGGCGCGCGTCGAATGGGCGACCGGGGGCCTGCCCGCCGGCTGGAGCGAGGGCCGCGCCCGGCTCGGCGCGCGGGCGGCGGAGGCGGAGACCCCGGAGATCGCGCTCTCTCACCGCGACCTGCACGACCGGCAGATGCTCCTCACCAGCCGGGGGGTCGCGCTCCTGGACTTCGACCTGCTCTGCCGGGCCGATCCCGCCCTCGACGTCGCGAACCTCCTCGTCCATCTGCGGCTCCGTGCGCTCCAGGGCCTCGTCGCGGGCGGGGCGGCGGGGGCGGCGGCCCGCGGCGAGGAGCTCCTCGCCGGGCTGGGGCGCCGGGATCGCGAGTTCCTCGCCCGCCTGCGCTTCTACGAGGCCTCGTCGTGCCTGCGGCTGTCCCTCGTGTACGGGATCCGGCCGCGGTGGCGGCACCTGTCCCCCGCGCTGGTCGAGATGGGCCAGCACTTCCTCCTCGACGGGCAGCGAGCCCCCTCGCCGCCGTAACGAACATGACGATTCCGATCCTGGCCCCGCTCCTCCTCGCCCTGGGCCTCGCCCCCGAGGGCCCCGCGGACCTGCGCGTCGGGCACTGGGTCGAGGTGCGGGGGGAGTTCGACGCAGCGGGCGACTTCGTGGCGCAGAAGGTCGAGGTGCAGTCGCCGCAGGAGTACGAGATCCTCGTCGGCACGGTGGCGTCCGCGGGAGCGACCGCCTCCGGCTTCCTTCTCCTCGGCCAGCCGATCTCCGTGTCCGAGAAGACCGTCTGGAGGAACGTCTCTCCGGCGGACGTCGCGGGAGCGCGGGTCAAGGTGGAGGGCCGGTGGAGGGGCCCCCTCAAGCTCTCCGCCCGCGAGGTGGCCCGCCGCGAGAGTGGCCGGGACCGCCTCGGCGGGCGGATCGACGAGATCGAGACGGCGAGCGGGGCCGTCGTCCTGCGCATCATGCAGTACCGGGTGCGCGTCGCGCTCGACGTGGAGCTCGAGAGCGAGCGGCCCCTCGCCGAGCTCGCGCTCGCCCCCGAGCGGGTGCGCGCGAAGTCCACGGGCACGATCGACGAGGACGACCTCTTCGGGCGCGGGTTCGAGATCGTCGACGGCGTGCGCCTGTCGGGCCAGCTCGAAGGGCTCTTGACGCGCGAGGAGGGCTACGACCTCGACGACGCGGCGGATCAGGACCGCACCGACACCGAGCTCACCGGGCGGATCCGGGCCACCTGGAACCCTTCGGACGCCTTCCTGGGCGTCGCCGAGCTGCGGCACCGCCAGCTCTGGCGGGACGAGGAGGACCTGGGCTCCTCGACCGTCGGCCGGACCCGCCTCGGCGAGACCTACGGCTACTGGCCGAGCCTCCTCGGATCGTCCTGGGGCGTCCGCGTCGGCCGGCAGGACTTCGACGACCCGCGCGAGTGGCTCTACGACCAGAACCTCGACGCCGTCCGGTTCCTGGGGCGCGTCCGGGACCTGCCGATCGAGCTCTCGCTCAGCACCACCCTCTCCGACGGCTCGCCGCGCGACGAGGAGGCGGTGAACGCGATCGCCTACCTCTGGAACGGCGACGAGGATCGCCATCTCGCGGCCTGGGCGATCCACCGCGACTTCGACCTCGACGAGGAGGAGTGGCGCACCCACGTCGGCGTACGCGCCCTCGGCGAATGGCTCGCCGGTCACGACAGTTGGCTCGAGGCGGCGGTCATGCGCGGGCGGCTCGCGGGCCAGGATCAGCAGGGCTGGGGCTACGACGCGGGCACGACCTGGTCCCCCGACTTCTTGGCCCCGTTCTCGGTCACCGTCGGCTACGCCCTCGGCAGCGGCGGCGATCCCGACTCGTCCGTCGATCACACCTTCCGCCAGAGCGGCCTGCAGGACAACACGGCGAAGTTCGCCGGCGTGACCTCCTTCCGCTACTACGGGGAGCTCGTCGATCCGGAGCTCGCCAACCTGGGGATCGTCACCGCCGGCATCGGGGCCCGGCTCGCGCGGCGCACCTCCCTCGATCTCGTGGTCCACCAGTACCGCCAGGATCGGATCCTCCCGTTCCTCGTCGACGCGCACCTCGATCAGAATCCCGACGGCGTGCACGCCGACCTCGGCTGGGAAGCCGACCTCGTCTTCGGGTGGCGCCAGCTCGCGGACTGGGACCTGGAGATCGTCGGCGGCTGGTTCCGTCCCGGCGACGCCTTCCCGGATGGAGACGATGCGTACCTCCTCAAGTTCCAGCTCCGCCGCCGGTTCTGAGCGGCGCCGCGCGGGGCGGGGGCTCGTCCTCGCGCTCGCCGCCGGCCTCGTCGCGCTCGCCGCGTGCGGCGAGCGGGCGCCGGCGCGCCGGCCGAACGTGATCCTGATCTGTCTCGACACCGTGCGGGCCGATCACCTGGGCGCCTACGGCTACGCGGCGCGGCCGACGACGCCGTTCCTGGACGAGCTCGCCGCGCGGTCGATCCTCTTCGCCGACGCCTCGGCGACCGCCGGCTGGACGAAGCCCTCCGTGCCCTCGTTCCTGACGGGCACGATGCCCTGCGAGCACGGGGTCTACGAGGGGAGCGCGCATCTCGAGCTCGGAGCGGCGACCGACGTCCTCCCCGCCGCGGCCCTGACCCTCGCCGAGGCGTTCGCCGCCCGCGGCTATCGCACCGCCGCCTTCGTGAAGAACGCCCAGTTGCGGCGGGGGAACGGCTTCGAGCAGGGCTTCGGCGTCTACGCGGACGAGGTGGGCGACGCGCGCGCCATCCGCTGGGCCGGCCTCGACTGGATCGACGCGGGGCGCGCGGAGGAGCCCTTCTTCCTGTACCTGCACTTCCTCGACGCCCACTGGCCGTATCCCGTGCCCGACGAGTACGCGACCCGCTTCGCGCCGGCCGAGCGCGTCGAGCCCTTCCGGGCGAAGACGTTCGAGGCGGTGCGCGACGCGATCCACGACGGCGAGCGCGAGCTCGCCCCCGCCGAGCGGGAGGCGCTCGAGGCCGTCTACGACGGCGCCCTGCGCTACCTCGACGACCAGTTGCGGCTCCTCGCCGACGGCCTGCGGCTCCGCGGCCGGGCGGAGGACACGATCCTCTGCGTCATCGCCGACCACGGCGAGGAGTTCGGCGAGCACGGCCGCATCGGGCACGGCCACGGCCTGTGGGAGAACCTCCTTCGCGTGCCGTGGATCCTGCACGTGCCGGGCCGCGCTCCCGCGCGCGTCGAAGCGCCCGCGAGCCTCCTCGACGTCTTTCCGACCCTCCTGGGGGCCGCGGGCGAGAGCGCGCCGGCCCACCTCCTCGGCGTCGACCGCCTCGCCGATCCGGAGGCGTCGCGGATGATCTTCGCCGAGCACAAGGCCCCCGACCGCTACCAGAGCTCGCTCCGCCGGGGGACGGAGAAGCTCATCCGCTCCGTCCGCCCGCCGCCGGCCGCGCCCGGCGAGGCGGAGCTGCCGCTCTCGATCGGCGAGCGCTGGGAGGCGGAGATCGAGCGGCGGTCCGACGGACGGCTCGTCGCCACCCAGCTCAAGCCCCGCGACGAGGATCCCGCCGATCCCCTCGAGATCAAGGGGATCGTCGAGGAGCGCGCCGGCGCGCGGCTCTCCATCGCCGGCTTCACGGTGATTCTGCGCGACGACGCGGAGATCCAGCTCGCCGACGGAGCGACCGACGACGAGCCGCGTCCGGGGCGCGCCGCCAAGGTGCGCGGCGAGATCGTCGATGGCGTTCTCTCCGCCGACCGCCTGAAGCTCTACGCAGCCGGCGAGAAGACCGACCTCGAGGTCCGCGGCCCGATCGGCGGCCTCCGGCCCGAGGCGGACGGGCTCTCGATCGAGATCGGGGGCGTGTGGATCGCAGTCGACGCGAAGACCGCCTTCAAGGACGTCCCGGAGGACGAGCACGGGCGCATGAGCCGGGAGGACGTGGTGCGCCTCCTGGAGCTCGGCGCCGCGGCGCCGAGCCAGGGATTCCCGGTGGAGGCCCCCCTCCTCTTCGATCTCGTCCGCGATCCCGGTGAGCGGGAGCCGCGGGCGGCGGAGCCGGGGACGGGCCTCGCGCGCACGCTCGAGGAGCTCGGCGCCCGCCTGGCCGGGACCCGCGTCTTCGGCGCGGAGGATCGCATCCTCCTGACCCCCGAGGCCGTCGAGAAGCTGCGGGCGATCGGCTACGCGCGCTGATCCGCGGCGGGCGATTCGATAGGCTGGAGCGCTTGGCCCTCCAGAGGTGGGAGCGCACGTACTGGGTCGTCTTCGCCGCCAATCTCGTCACGGCGGTGGGGATGATGAGCTTCCTGCCGTTCTTCCCCTCGCTCATGGAGGAGCTCGGAGTGCAGGAGCGCGGGGCGATCGCGGCGTGGAGCGGGGTCGTCTTCGGGGCGGCCCCGTTCACCGCGGCCCTGATGGGGCCCGTCTGGGGATCGATCGGCGACCGGATCGGGCGCAAGCTGATGGTGCTGCGGGCCCTCCTGGCGATCTCGCTCTTCGTGGGGGCCATGGGCTTCGCGCGCTCGCCGTGGGAGCTCCTCCTCCTGCGCATCGGGCAGGGAATCTTCGCCGGCTTCGTGCCGCCGAGCATCACCCTGGTGAGCATCGCCGCCCCCCGGGCGGTGCAGGGCCGCATCACCGGCTCGCTCCAGGCCTCGCTCTGGGTCGGGAGCATCGCCGGGCCGCTCCTCGGCGCCTTCGTGCGCGACGCCTGGGGGCTGCGGGCCGTGTTCTTCCTCGTCGCCGCCCTCTCCGGCCTCGGAGCGTTCCTCATCGGGCTCTTCGCCCACGAGGAGGAGGGGCTGCGCGCGACGCTCGAGGCCTGGTCCCCCGGGGCGCTCCTCGGCGACGTCGTGCGCGACCTGAAGGAGCTCCTCCGCCTCCCGCGCGTGCGGACCGCGGTCGTCCTGCTCTTCCTGCTCCAGTTCGGGGTCGGGAGCACGAACCCGCTCCTGGAGATCTTCGTGGGCGACGTGTGGACGGGCGATCCCCGCGCGGTCCCCGGGCTCACCGCGTGGCTCTTCACGGCCTTCGCGGGGGCCGGCCTCGTCGCCTCTCCCCTGTGGGGGCGGTGGGGAGACCGCGTCGGCCACCACCAGGCCCTCCTGCTGGCCACCGCGCTGGCGGGCCTCGCCCTCCTCGGCCACGCGGCCGCCGCCACCTTCGCCGTGCTCCTCGCGGCGCGGATCGGGATCGGCGTCACCGCCGGCGGCGCGAATGCCTGTTCGTTCGGACTCGCCGCCACCTCCACGAGCGCCGAGCGCCGGGGCAGCGGCTTCGGCGCCGTCTTCAGCGCGCGCGCGCTCGCCCTCTCGCTCGGGGCCATGAGCGGGGGCGCGCTCTCCTCCCTCCTCGGGATCCCGGGGCTGTTCCTCGCCGCGGGCGTCGTCGTGCTCGGCGCGATCCTCGGCCTGCGGCCGTGGCGGTGACGGCGGGTCAGCCGCCTCCTCCGCCGCCCTCCGCCGCCTTCTTCCGCTTGGCGAGGAGCTCCTTCAGGTCCCGCTCGTTGTTGCGCGCGTCGCGCTGCGCCGTCTCGTAGGCTGTCCGGTCCTCCTTCGAAAGGTCCGTCCGGGCCAGGAGCTCCGCCGCCGTCTCCTGGGCGCGCCGGTACATCGCCAGGGCCCGCTCGAAGTCGCGCTGCACGTACTGGTGGTAGATGACCGCCGTGTCGTTGAGCAGCACGGGATTCGCGGGATCGAGATCGAGCGCCCGCAGGTAGGCGGCGAGGGCCCGCTCGTTCAGCCGGGCGATGACGGCCTCGTCGGGCGTCTCCGAGGCTTGCCGCAGCAGGTCCCCCTCGTCGCGCAGGAGCAGCCCGAGGTTGTTCCAGTAGTCGACGCTCTGGGAGTTCGTCTCGGCGCAGATCTCGTAGAGCATCGCGGCCTCGTGGATTCCGCCCTTCTGGAGGAGCTGGGCGGCGACCCACGCCACGCGCTCGGCATTGGCCCCCGCGTCGCCGGCCCGCGTCGCGTTCAGGAGGGCCGGGGGATCGGTCTGCCAGCCGCGGAGGATCGCCTCGGCCGCGCCGTCCCAGTCCTGGCGGTCGTAGCGGCCGAGGAAGACGTAGTACCAGGAGTCCACGTAGGCGGGGTGCTTCGTCACCGCGGCGAGGTACGCCTTCTCCGACGCCTCGTAGCGGCCGAGCTCGAGGTTCGTGTAGCCGATCCACCAGTGCACGGTGGCGTCGGCGGGATTGCGCTCGCCGAAGACGTTCACGAAGCCCGCCTCGCCCTTCTCCAGGGCGGCGAGGAAGAGGCCGAGCGGCACCTCGGCGCCCTCTTCGTACAGGAGGCCGCGCATCTGGCCGAGGTCCACCAGGTGCGGGGCCCACGCCAGCGCGACGGCGTAGGCGTCGGCGGCCTCGGCGCGCATCCCCTTCCACACGAGCGTGTGCCCGAGCTCCTTCGCGGCGGTGCCGAGGAGCCCCTGGGCCTTCGTGTCCTTCGCCGGCGCGCCGAGGCACTCCATCGCCGCCGTGAACGCCGCGCGCGCTGCGCTCCAGTGTCCCTGGGCCGCCTCGCTCCACTCCTCCGGCGCGGCCGCCTCGCCCCGGGCGACCTGGAACTGGGAGAGGGCGATCCGCCCCTGCATCAGGTGCGTCCCGCCGTCCCGCGGATAGAAGCCCACGGCGCGGTCGATCGCCGCGCGGGCCGTCTCCAGGTCCTGCGCGTACCAGGCCGCCTGCCCCAGGGCGAGACAGGCATCGCGGTAGCGCACGGGATCCGCCGCCACCGCCGTCTTCAGCCGGGCGACCGCGTCCTCGAAGTTCATCTGGAGGGTCGCATCCGTGGCGCCCTGGGCGATCTTCTGCTCGGCCATCCGCACGAAGGCCATCCCGAAGAGGTAGTCGAGGTCCGCTCCCGCGTGCCCCTCGCGCTCGAGGGCGTCCAGGCGGTCGAGCGTGTCGTTGACCCGGCCCTGCTCCATCCACGCGCGCAGGGTCCACATCTCCGTGCGGAAGGAGTTCTTGTCCGCCGCCGCGGCTTCCCGGAAGATCGCCTCGGCCTCCTTCGGCCGGCCGGCGTCGAGCAGATCGCGCCCCTTGGCGATGAGCGCCTCGACGTCGGCGGGCCGGACCGCCGGCGCGGCGGAGAGGGGAGGGGCCGCCAGGAGGGGGGAGGTCGCGGCGAGGAGGAGGATGGTGTGGGTGAGGAGGGTTCTCATGGCGGGGATCGGGGCGCTACTCGCACGGCCGGCCCCAGGCGCCCAGGCCAAGGAGGTCCGTGCTCGCCGCGGGGTCGTATTCGTCGCGCAGGCCGCGGAGCCAGATGTTGGTCACGTTGGGACGGGGGGCGGGGCCGATCTCGGCGGCGCGCTCGAACCAGGGGATCGCCCGCTGGGCGTCGCGGCGGTGCACGGCGTAGAGCACGCCGAGGTTCTCGTGGGCGTCGCCCCAGGCGTTGGCGATCTCGAAGCGCTGGTCCGCCCCGAGCTCGGCGTCCCGGAGCTGCTCTTCGCCCATCGCCACGCAGCGCAGCAGGAGCTCCTCGGCGAGGTCGAGGTCGGTCTGGAGGTAGTAGACGAGGACGAGGGCGGCGTCGTTCACGATGCGCACGTCCGTGGGGGCGAGCTCGGCGGCCCGCCGGTAGGCGTCGCGGCTGCGCTCCATGAGGGCGCGTGCCGCGGCGACGCGCGCGTTCGCCGCCGCCCGGAGGGCGTCCTTCTCCGCCGGCGTCCCGGCGAGGGCGGCATCGATCCCCGCCTCCTCCCGCAGCGTGGCGAGGGTCTCCTCGTCCGCGACCTCGCCCCGCGCCGCCGCGCCGATCCGGCGGGCGGCCGCCTCGATCTCCACCGCCGCGTCGCGCAGGAAGAAGCCGGCGTTGTTGGCCCAGTTCGCGTCCTCCGGCTGGGTGCGCGCCAAGCCCTCGTAGAGCTCGCCGGCGGCCCCTAGCTCCCCGGCGTCCCCGCGCGCCTTGGCGCAGAAGTGCACGCCCATCACCCCCGAGAGGAGCTGGCCCTGGAGCTCCCAGGTCATGCCGTTCTCGACCAACTCGTCCATGGAGCGGAAGGCGGCGACGGCCTCGTCGTGGCGGCCCTCCGAGTAGCGGACCCATCCGAGCGCGTCCCGGCACATCACCTCGTAGCCCCGGCACGCCTCCGCATAGCTCGGCTCGAGGTCCCGGCAGGCGCGGAAGAGCTCCTCGGTGCGGGCGATCGCGCGCGGGAGCTCCTCCGGGTCGGGCGGCGGCTGGTAGCCCTCGCCGAAGGCGGCCATGACGCTCGCCACGTCCACGCGGAAGGACGCGAGGGCCTGGTGCCAGACGCCGAGAGCGATCTCCGGATGGCGCGCGTTGAAGGCGGCGAAGGCGCTCACCGCCGCGGCGGCGCCCCCCGCGCGGTTCGCGACGTCGTCCAGGCGGGCGAGGAGCCCCTCGTCCCGCGGGGTGCGGTCGAGCCCGCGCTCGAGGACGCCGCGCGCGTCGTCGAGCATCCCCTCCCACACGTAGAGGTCGGCGAGCCGGCCCCACACCGCGGGATCCTCCGCGGCGCGGCCGAGCAGGCGGGAGAGGGCGTCCTCCGTCTCCATGAAGAGCCCGCGCGTCTCCTCAGGCTCCGCCGCGCGGCCCCGGGCCTCGACATAGGCGCCGAACGCCGCGTCCGCGAGCACGCGCTCGGGGACGAGGGAGAGGCCGGCGGGCTCCTCCTCGCCCTCCAGGAGCTCCATCGCGCGGCGGGCGAGGGGGAGGGCCGCTGCGGGCCGGCCGAGCAGGTGGGCGGCGCGGCTCGCGCCGAGGAGCGCCGCCGGCGTCTCGCCCGCGCGCTCGAAGTAGCCGAGCGCATCGACCAGCGAGCCCTCGACGAGGATCCCGCCGCGCCCTCCGGCCATGGCTTTCTCGGCGAGGGCGAGGCTGGCGCCCGCGGCGAGGAAGAGGCCCGCCGGATGCCGCGGGGCCAGGGCGAGGACCTGGTCGAGGGCCGTCAGGGCGTCCTCGGGGGACCCCCCGGCGAGGGCGGCCTCCGCGCGGGCGAGGTGGCGCTCGACGAGGAGGTCGGCGAGGAGCTCCCGGGCGCCCTCGTACTCGCCGGCGCGGATCCGCGCGATCGCTTCCTCCGCCGCATCCCTCCCCGCTTCGTCTCCCGCGGCGCCGGCGTTCGCCCCGGCGGGGGCGCCCGTGGCCGGCGCCCCGGTCTCCACCGGGGGCGGCGGCGGAGGCGGGGCGCTCTCCGCCGGGGGACTGGCGTGGCAGGCGAGGAGCGGAAGGAGCGGGAGGAGGGTCGCCCCGGCCGCCCGGGACCAGACCTCGCCCCGGGCACGGGAGGAGGTCGGCGCGGGGGATCGCATCGAGAGGGGAGCGCGGGGAGCGCGGGGAGAGAGAGGGAGGGAGAGGGTGCGAGCTCCGGGCGCCGCAAGCCGCGGGCCGCCGGCCCGCGAGGGCCAGGGGCGCCGGCCGGCGCCTCCGTTCGTCCGGTCCGAGAGGCCGGGATTCTACCCCCGGGGCGCGCCCTCCCCAATCCGCCGCCGCGCCCGCGCGGCCCTTCCGGCCGGCTCGCCACGCCGATACGCTGGGGCCCGCCCCGGAGCGTCCGGCCGGCGCCGCGGGCGGGGGAATACCGGCGGCGGCGGCGCGTCCAGGCGCCCTCTCCCGGCGACCCCGCCGCCCCGGGCGCCCGCCGTTCCGAGGAGGACCCGCACCTTGTCCCCGACGTCGATCCCCCGCCCTTGGATGCGTGCGCCGCCCGCGCTGGCCGCCGGCGGCTTGGCCCTCGCCCTCGCCCTCGCCACGGCGAGCTGCGACGGCAACGTCGCCTGCGTGTTCGCCGACGGGTGCGTGGGGGGAGGCGGATCGGACGCCGGCGCGGAGGCGGTGCTCCCCGAGGATGGAGAGTGGATCCAGGACGCCCCGCCCAGCGTGGTCGACGTCTTCCCCTCGGGCGGCACGGCGGCCTCGACGACGCCGGTCGTCGTCACGTTCTCCGAGTCGATGAACCCCGACACGGTTCTCGGCGCGGTCGTGCTCATCCCCGTTCAGAACGGCGTCGACGGCCAGCCGGTGCCCGGCGTGACCCAAGCCCTGGTGGGGGAGGGCCGCGTCCTCGTCCTCCTCCCGAGCACCCTGGGGGTCGTCGACGAGTACCACGTGCGGATCGCCGCCGAGGCGGCGGCCACCGACCTCACCGGCCAGGAGCTCGAGGAGGCGCCCGGATCGACCCTCGACTCCTTCTCCGTCGCCACCGAGGACCCCTCGACGCCGGCCCTCGTGACGACCTGGCCCGCCGGCGGCGCCGCCGGCCAGGGCGAGACCGGCGAGGTCGTCGTCTTCTTCGACCGGCGGATGGATGCCGCCACCATCGACGGCGACTCGTTCGACGTCCTGGTGAACGGCGGGCAGCCGCCCCACGATCCGCCCCCGGCCGCCCTGTCGATCGACCTCGGCGGGTTCCCGGTGACCGACGCGCGCGTGTTCCGCTGGCGGAGCGTCGACGCCGCCGAGGTGGCGGCGTCGCTCGGCCTCTCCGCCACGGTGAAGATCGTGCTCTCGCCGGCCGGCCACGAGATCCAGGATCCGGACGGCGAGGCGCTGCCGGCGACCTCCGCGACGTACACCACGACGGAGATCGGCACCCCGCTGGCGGCGAACTTGCTCTCGAGCCCCTCCGACGCGATCGGGCTCGCGAACCTCACCGCCGGCGATCCCGAGGAGCTCTTGGTGCAGATCGACCTCTCCGCCGGCGCGGCGGAGGACAAGCTCGACCTCTTCCTCTTCGGGAAGACCCTGGACGAGGAGCCCCTGCTCGTGGCGCTGTCCCGCAGCATCACCCTCGCCGGGACGCCTCCCATCCTCACCGCGTACTACACGCTCGCCGACGCCGACCTCCTGCGCGGCGCCGACCCCATCGCTCCCCGTTTCGCGGACGGGGCGGTGGCCCTCGCCTTCCGGATGCGCCGCGTCCGGGAAGTCACCCCGCTGCGAGTCCTCGACGCCGATCCGGCCGCCGGCGGCATCCAGGACGTGATCCTCGACACCGTGCCCCCGGCGATCGAGGAGCTCCTCCACTCCGGCGGCGCCACCGACTTCCAGCGCTCCGATCTGCGGGACGTCGTGCTCTCCGGGAAGGCGAGCGAGCTCCTGCGCAGCGTCGAGGTCACGACCGACGCCGGCAGCAACGGCTCCCTCGCGCCGGTGGTGGGCAGCGACGAGGCGGGCTTCTTCGTGGCCGCCCCGGTGCGCGTCGGCACGCTCGATGGCGGGACGACCGCGTACTCGGCCGTGGCCTACGACGCGGCCCTCAATCCCTCCCCCGCCGTCACCGGCACCTTCACCCAGCTCGGACTCGTCGGTCCCGGCACCTTCGTCGCGGGCGAGCCCCTCGCCGTCCAGGCGTTCGACGCGACGACCCTCGCTCCGCTCGCGGGCGCCCTCGTTGTGATCCACGGCGACGACGGCGACGGGGTCGGCTATCCCTTCGTCGCGAGCGGCACGACCGGCGCGGCGGGCGAGATCGAGATCGCGAGCTACGGCGGCGGAGCCACGATCCTCTCGGTGGACCTCGCCGGGTACGACCTCTTCACCTTCCACGGCGTGACGAGCAACCGGATCTCCGTGCCCCTCGTCCCGGTGGGCACCGCGCCCGCGGCCTTCGTCGAGGGGACCACGGCGACCGACGACGACCTGGCCAGCCTGACCCTCACCCTCGTGAACGCGAAGGCGGGCGACTCGCGGCGGGCGGAGGCGGCCTCGCCCTGGTTCGACGGCGAGAGCTGCTTCAACGATCCCTTCGCCGGCCAGGTCTCCTGCCCGTTCGGCCCCGAGCCCATCCACACCGGCCGCCTCGGGGCCGTGGCCTGGCTCGCGGGCAGCTTCCTTCAGCTCGAGACCACGTTCAGCGTGACGGGCCTCATCCAGGCCTTCGATCTCTCGCTGCCGCGCCCGCCGGCGGCGGCGGGGGAGAGCGATCCGGTCGAGCTGTGGATCTCCCACGTCTTCGTGGACCCCGGGGCGCCCCTCGACGAGGTGCCCCTCGAGATCGATCCCGTGCAGCTCCTCGCGACGGCCACGACCGGGATCGATCTCGGCGATCTCGTGGACGATCCCGAGACCACCGGCGCGCCGTGGATCAGCGTGGAGACCCTGAGCCCCGGGCTCCCCGGCGTGATCCCCGTGGGGCTCGGCGTCGCCTTCGACCAGGGGGGCACCACCTGGAACGTCCGCTCCGCCCACCCCGGGGCCGTGGGGGAAGGCGGCACCTACGGGAGCCGCGGCGCGGTGGACACCGACTTCTTCCTCCGGGCCGAGATCCGCGATTCGGCCGGGAATCGGGCCGGCCAGCGCCCCCGGCTCTCGGCCCTGGACAGCCTCCCGGTCTCCCACGTGCTCGCTCCCCTCGGCGTGCCCCAGATCACGTCCCCGGCGCCGGGGGGCTCCTCGGGGCCGCCGGGCTACGGCGTCGCATTCGACGACACGGTCGCCGACCTCCGGGCCGAGAGCGCCCTCTACCGGGTCCTCCTCGCCGACCAGGTCGGCCGGCGCTGGACCCTCTGGCATCCCGACATCCCGGACGCCGCCGGACCGGAGATCGTGGTCCGGGTGCCCGATCTCGCCGAGGGCGGCGGCAGCGGGCTGGCGGACGGGGCGATCGCGGCCACCGTCTCGGCCTTCGGATGGCCGGCGCTCGACCTCTCCGACTTCCTCTGGTCGGACGTCCTCCGGGAGCACGATCTCTTCGCCCATTCCGCCCCGGTCACCTACACCCAGCCCTGACCCAGGCTAGAATCCCTCCCCGCGCCCCCTTCGGCCCTCCACCCGCGCCCGCCACCGATGCTCGACCTCTCTTCGGCCCGGACCGTCCGCTCGTGCGCCCTCTTCCTCCTCGCCGCCCTCCTCGCCGGCGCCTGCCAGGGGATCCCGGGGCCCTCACCCGCCTTCGGGAACCGGACGGAGTCCCTCGGTCCCCAGCGGCTCGACGAGGTCCGGCCCGGGGACATCGCGGTCCTTCCGGTCGTGAACCAGACCCCGGTCGAGGACCTGGCGGTCGAGACCTTCCGCCGGGCGTTCCAGGCCGGGCTCGTCGCCCGGCTCTACAGCCCCCTCGACCTGGCCTACGTGGACGAGGCCTCTGTGGATGGGCACTGGCAGGAGTCCTCCTTCCCGGGGTCCCCGCCGCCGGATGCGGTCCTGGTCGTGGCGGTGAACCACTGGAGCACCTCCGACGTGGTGGGCCAGGGGCTCCTCGAGGTGGGGGCCGAGCTGCGCCTCTTCGCGGGGGGATCGGCGGAGGGGACGCCGCTCTGGGGGGCCCAGGTGGACCGCAAGGTCCGGGTCGCCACGGGGAATCCCCCCTACGGGCCGCTGGAGGAACTCGTCGGGCAGGGGATCGTCGAGTACGCGCGCCTGGCCCTCGAGGTCCTTCCGGCCCGCGATCCCCTCGCCGTGCCGCGGGAATCCTCGGCCGGGCGGTGATTCCCCGCGCGGGCCTTGTGCCCCGGGGGAGGACCGGTAGACTCCTCCGCTCAGGTCCGGACCCCCGTGGGGCGGGCGCCACGCGCTCGCCCGGGTCCGCGCCGGGGTGCCCGGGGCCGCGACGGCCCCGCGCGCACCGCGGCCCACCCCCGACCCGGAGCACCTTCCTCTGGGGCGGGGGCAAGTCGACCTACGCTGGCGCTCCCGCCCCCGGGAGAACACGGATTCGAGGACTATCGACGATGGCGATCACCGCCGAGCGCAAGAAGGAGCTCATCCGGGAATACGCGATCAAGGAGGGCGACACCGGTTCGCCCGAGGTCCAGATCGCGGTCCTGACCGAGCACATCACGAACCTGACCGAGCACCTGAAGGTGCATCGCAAGGATTTCGCCTCCCGCCGGGGGCTCCTGATGATGGTGGGCCAGCGGAGCAAGCTCCTGCGCTACCTCCGGAGGCGAGAGCCGCGGCGCTACCAGGACATTCTGAAGCGGCTGGGCCTGCGCCGTTGATGTCCGTGCGCGCCATGCATCCACGCGATGCATCCACGATGGGGGACTCCCGGACCGGGATCCCGGCGGCTGTCCCTGCCCTTCGGGAGGGGCAGGAGGGGAGCGTCGTGGCCTCCCGCCGGCACGCGCCGGCGGGGCGAGCGCAGGCCGGAAACGTGGAGAACACCGAGCGCAGACGACGAGTCTGCAGGACGAAGAGAAGATGACGAATGACACCTACGCTCGCGTGGAATGCGAGCTCGCCGGCCGGCCGCTGATCCTCGAAACGGGAGAGATCGCGCGCCAAGCCCATGGCAGCGTACTGGTCACCTACGGCGAGACCCAGTGCTTCGCCGCCGCCTGCACCGAATCGGGGCGGGAGGATCTGGACTTCTTCCCCCTCACCGTCGACTACCGGGAGAAGACCGACTCCGCGGGCAAGATCCCCGGCGGCTTCTTCAAGCGCGAAGGACGGCCGACGACCAAGGAGATCCTCACGATGCGGCTGATCGATCGCGCGATCCGGCCGCTCTTTCCGGCGGGCTTCCATCAGGAGGTCCAGGTGATGAGCCGCGTCTTCGGCTACGACGGCGAGACGCCGTCCGACATCCTGGCGATGATCGCCTCGTTCGCGGCGCTCCACCTCTCGAACATCCCGCTCGAGCGCGCGCTCGGCGCGGTGCGGATCGGGCACCTCGACGGGAGGCTCAAGATCATGCCCACCGACATCGAGCGCCGCGGGCTTTCGAACCTCGACCTGGTCGTGGCGGGGCACGCGGACGCCCTCTGCATGGTGGAGGCGTCCGCCCGGGAGCTCCCCGAGGCCGAGGTGATCGATGCCCTGGAGCTCGGGCACCGCTGCGTGCAGACGATCTGCCGCGCCATCGACGAGCTGCGGGCGAAGGCCGGCAAGGAGAAGATCGCGGTGTCGCCGCCCGTGATAGACACGGAGACCCGGGACGAGGTGCAGCGGTGGAGCGGGCAGGTGCGCGCGGCGCTGCTCACCCCCGGCAAGCAGACCCGCGCCACCGCCGTCGACGCGGTGGGGAACGAGTGCGTGGCCGCCATGACCGGCGCCATCGCCGACCCCGCGGAGCGGAAGGCGGCGGCCGAGAAGGTGAAGGCCTACTTCGCCGACCTGGCCGGAGCCGTGGAGCGCCAGATCATCCTCGACGGCCGGCGCGTGGACGGCCGGACCTACGACGAGATCCGGCCGATCACGATCGTCCCCGACTACATCAAGCGCCACCACGGATCGGTGCTCTTCACGCGGGGCGAGACCCAGGCCCTCGTGTCCACCACGCTGGGAACGCCGGACGACGAGGCGATCATCGACGGCATCGAGGAGGAATACCGCAAGACTTTTTACCTCCACTACAACTTCCCGCCCTACAGCGTGGGCGAGACGAAGCGGATCATGGGTCCCGGGCGGCGGGAGATCGGGCACGGCATGCTCGCCGAGCGCGCCCTCGCCGCGGTCCTGCCGAACCGCGAGAAGTTCCCCTACACCCTGCGCGTCGTCTCCGAGATCCTGGAGTCGAACGGCTCCTCTTCGATGGCCACGGTGTGCGGCGGATGCCTCTCCCTGATGCTCGCCGGCGTCCCGATCTCCCAGCCGATCGCCGGCATCGCCATGGGGATGATCCAGGAAGGAGACCGGACGGCGATCCTCTCCGACATCCTCGGCTCCGAGGACCACAACGGCGACATGGACTTCAAGGTCGCGGGCTCGGGCCTCGGGATCACCGCCTTGCAGATGGACATCAAGGTCCAGGGCGTCACGCGCGAGCTCCTGGAGGCCGCCCTCAAGCAAGCCCGCGAGGGGCGCGTCCACATCCTGAAGAAGATGCTGGCCGCCGTGCCCCAGCCGAAGAAGTCGATCTCCAAGTACGCCCCGCGCATGGAGCAGATCCGCGTGCCCGCGGACCGCATCGGTTTCCTGATCGGGCCGGGCGGCCGGACGATCAAGGGGCTGCAAGAGAAGTTCAAGGTGAAGATCGCCATCCTGAACGACGAGGGCGACGTCAGCGTGGCGGGGGTCGACAGCGCGGCGGTGCAGGCCTGCATCGACACGATCCAGGCCATGACCGAGGTCCCCAAGATCGGCGCCCGCTACAAGGGGACGGTCAAGAGCACCAAGGACTTCGGCGCCTTCATCGAGATCCTCCCCGGCACGGAGGGCATGTGCCACATCTCCGAGCTCGCCGAGGGCTACGTGGATCGCGTCGAGGACGTGGTCTCCGTGGGCGACGAGATCGAGGTCGTCGTGATCAACGTCGACGACCGCGGCAAGGTCAAGCTGTCCCACCGCCAGGCGCTCGCCAAGGCCTGAACGGCGGGGCGAAGCCCCGCCGCGCCGGCCGTCGCGAGGCCGGGCGTGCTCGCCCCCTTCCGTGGGGGGCCCCCGCCGGCGCGGCGGGGGGCGGGGGGG
>JBFMCU010000055.1:0-2571 GCA_040754415.1 Planctomycetota bacterium | reverse complement strand
CTTCCGTCGCGGCCCACGGCCGCGACGGAAGGACGCGGTCTGCTGCCGCAGTCCTTCCGCCCCCCCGGCCTGCCGCGGGAGCGCGAAAACGGCGGCAGCAAACCGTTGCCCGGCAACGGATTAGGCAACGTTTACCGGAAACTGGCCTTCGGCGCCGGCCGGTTTCCTACCCTGGGACTCGTTCGAGCCAGCCGTTCCCGCGGGGACCTTCGTGTCCCCATCGGGCCGGAATCTCGGGCAAATCGGCGGATCCCCATCCCTTCGAGCGAGCTTCCATCCGAAAGGTAGGGCCACCTACCTCGTCCGCGGTCGTCCCACGACCGCGCCACCACCCGACACACGATGAAGACTCAGCGCCGCCTGATGATCGGGGCCCTGTGCCTGGGGTTGGGGGGATCCGTGTCGGCCGGGCCGTCCACCACGCCGCCGGCGGTGGGGGATCCGGGTCGAGCAGATGCAACGATGGGGCCCCTCGACCCACTCTCCCACGGCTGGAGAGCGCAGGCCGAGGACAACATCTGCGGAATCTCCAACCTGAACAAGGTCTCCAACCCCGCCGTCGTCGACTACGACGCCCTCCTCGCCGCCACCCCGCAGATGAAGCGGGCCAAGAAGGAGAAGATCGACCCGGACTCCCCGGAAGGGAAGCTCCTGCGCCAAGAAGCCGGCTCGCTGATCACGCGCAAGGCGGAGGTCGTGCGTGCCCAGCGGGGCCATTGCGGAGTCTGGAAGGCGATCCGCCACGAGGACGGTCGCGCCATTCCCGACATCACCGCCGAGGTCCTGGCGGCGATCCGGAGCGAGACCTAGGCAGAACCCACGTTCTGCCCGGCTCCCGACCCGCGATCGCTCCCCGATCGGGCGGGGGCCTTCCCCTCCGGCTCGGTGTGCCGCTATCTTTCCTGTGCGCGGTGATCCCTGGAGGAGCCACGATCCATGCCGTCCCTCGCGCGCCCGCCGTCCTCTGCGCCCCGGAGCGCCTCGCCGGGGCCGATTCTCGTCCTCGGCGCCCTCGCTGCCCTCCTCGGCGCCTGCGTCGCCCCCCGGGCCAGGCACGAGGGGAGTCCCGAGGAGCTCGGGGCGATGATCGCCCGGGGGGGCGCGAAGCCCGTCGTCGGTGAGGTCGGGACCGCGCCGATCGACCCCGCTGACCAACCGCCGCCCGAGCCGACCGCCACGGATGTCGCGCGGCTGGCGGCGGAGCGCTCCAGCCAAGCTGAGGAATCCGCGGCAGCGGGCACGCCCGAGCAGGAGGTCCTCGACCTCTACATCCGTTTTGGCGAGCGGATCGTGCCCGCCAAAATGCCGGACGGGACGATCTTCGTCTCCAAGCCGTACATCCTGCCCATCGGCAAGGCGCAGAAGGTCGTCGACCTGGTCAACGCCCTCGAGCCCTTTCCGTTCGGTCTCCGCCCCGCACCGGCCCCGATCGAGGAAGGCTCGACAATCGAGCAGCGTCCGTCCCAGGACCCAGAGCTGGTGCTCTACGAGATCCTCCACAAGTGGGACATCGAGAGCTACGGCGAGCTCACTATTCCCATACCGGGCATGCCCAAGGACGTGCAGCTCGGCGACGCCCTCGTGATCACCGCCGTCCCCGACCTCCTCGAGCGCTTCGAGTCCTTCATCGACCTCTTCGGCCAGGTGCCGCAGGTCGAGCTCGAGGCGAAGATCATCGAGATCGTCGAGACGGAGTCCACGGACATCGGCATCCGGCCGGTGCCCGGCTACCCGATCTTCCAGTTCGGGTCGCGCAACTTCGTCAGCGCCTTCGACTTCAACCTCTCGAACCTCGAGGGCTCGACCGAGGCGCTCCTGACCCTCGGCGCCTTGCAGGATGGCGTGACCTTCAACGCCGTCATCGAGGCGGTGCAGAAGTGGGACAACGTTTCGGTCGAGACGCGACCCAAGACGATCGTGCGCGTCGGGGGCACGGCCCGCCTCGAGAGCGCCCAGAGAATCCCCTACCTGGAGATCAAGTCGGTCACGGAGGCCGGCAACTTCGCCGGCGGCATCAACTATCTCGAGGTCGGCACCCGGCTGTACATCTCGCCGCGGGTGGTAGGGGCGAACACCCTCGCCCTTGACGTACAGCTCGAGGGATCGCAAGTCGTGGGCTACCAGGAGACGTTCCACACCACCGTGGGTGGCACCGTCTCCAACCCGATCGTCGCCACCCGCAGCGCCCGTTCGCTCGTCTACATGGAGCCCGGCCAGACCCTTCTGATCGGCGGCCTCACCCGGGACCGCATCCAGCAGATCCAGAGCAAGATCCCGATCCTCGGGGACATCCCGCTCCTCGGGCTCCTCTTCCGCTCCCGCTACGAGGTGCGCCAGAAGGAGCACGTGATCTTCGCCATCAGCCCCCGGATCGTGCAGCGGGGGGACTTCGACATCGAATTCTAGATGCATGGGGGGCACCTCCCGGCGCCCCCTCATGCCATCTAGTGGTCCGATTCACCCATACGAGGCATTCTGCCGAGTCCGCCTGCGTTCGCCGCAAGGCGCGCCGACAACGCGGGTTAGGAACACAACCCTCGGAGGAGGCGCAACGCAGCGGCGGGCGCAGCC
>JBFMCU010000054.1:0-40633 GCA_040754415.1 Planctomycetota bacterium | reverse complement strand
GCGCCGGCCGGCGAGCGGACGGGGTGGCGCGCGCGCCTCTTCGGGCGCAAGCGATGAGCGGGGAAGGCGAGCCGCCGCGGTTCCTGGTGGACCACATGGTGGCGAAGCTCGGCACGTACCTGCGCATCCTCGGCTGCGACGCCGCCGTCGACACGACCGTGCGCACGCACGAGCTGATCCGGCGCGCCAATCGCGAGGGGCGCGTCTTCCTCACCCGCAACACCCGCCTCGCCGATCAGTATCCGCGCGCCGACCGCGTCCTCGTCCTCGCGGAGACCGATCCCGTCCTTCAGCTCCGGCGCGTGGTGGGGGAGTTCCGCCTCGACCCGGAGGCGCGGATGTTCAGCCGCTGCATCCGCTGCAACGTCCCCCTCGCGGAGCTCGCCGCCCTCGGGGACCTCGCCGAGCGCGTCCCGGCCGCGGTGCGCGCCCGCCACCGCCGCTTCTGGCGCTGCCCGGCCTGCGGCACCGTCTTCTGGCACGGCACCCACGTGCGGAACACGCGGCGGAAACTCGGCTACCGGGAGGAGGACGCGACCCGCTCCCAGTAGGCGACGAGCCGCGCGGCGAGGGTCTCCCAGCGATAGCGCGCGTGGACGAAAGCGCGCCCGGCGCGGCCCAGTTCCTGCGCGCGCCGGGGATTGGCGAGGAGGCGCTCCACGGCGGCGGCAAAGGAGGCGGGATCGTCGGCGAGGAGGATGTGCTCCCCGTCCGCGAGGCCGAGCCCCTCGGCCCCGATCGTCGTGCTGACCGCCGGCGCGCCCATCGCCAGGGCCTCGACGAGCTTCAGGCGCGTGCCGCCGCCGATCCGCAGGGGCACGACGAAGACCCCGCAGCGTTCCAACCGCTCCGGCACGGCGGGAACGCGCCCGACCACGGCGACCCCTTCCCCGGCGAGCGCTCGCAGCGCCGGGCCGGGATGGGGACCCACGACCTCGAGCACCGTCCCTGGATGGCGGGCGCGCAGGGCCGGCAGCACCGCGCGGGCGAACCAGGAGACGCCGTCCTCGTTCGGGCCGTAGTCCATGCTGCCGAGGAAGAGCAGGCGGGCGGGATCGCGCGGCGGGGGCGGGTCGGCGGGCCGGAAGTGCGCCGGGTCGAAGCCGCTCGGCACCACTTCGAGGTCGAGGGCCTCGTAGCGGGCGCGCAGGAGGGCCGCGTCCTCCAGGCTGCACGTCACCTGGTGCGGGAAGCGGCGGGCGGCGTAGCGCTCGAGGCGGCGGAGCTTCCAACCGTCGAAGCGGCGGGCGGATCCCGGCCGCGGCGCCAGGGCGGCGTGGAGGACGGTGTCCAGCTTGTGATGGTGCACGACGACCGGCGCCCGGGCGTCCGGCGGGACGCAGCGCGCGAGCAGGAGCTCGTCGAGGTGCACGAGATCCACGGCGCCGCGGCCGAGGCGGTCGCGGATCGCCGCCCGGAGCGGCGCGGAGTGGAACCAGCGCTCGATCTTGGCCCGCGCCCAGCGGCGCCCGGGACCGGGCGGCGTGCGGTCGAAGAAGGCGAGCGAGGCGGAGGCCGCGGCGAGGGCGGCGGCGGCGGCGGGATCCGTCTCGGGCTCGCGCACCACGAAGAGCTCGATCTCCACCCGGCGGGCGGCCTCGCGCAGGAGGTGGTACGTGCGCGTCTTGCCCCCGCTCTCCAGGGGCCAGGGCACCCACGGGCAGACGACGAGGACCTTCACTCCGCGCCGCCTCCCGCCGGGGGAGCGGGCACGTTCGAGTGGACGAGGCGCCAGCCGCCCGGCGCATCGACGAGGAGCACGGCGCCGCCCGTGTCGACGCGCAGGGCGAAGGTGCGGCCCGGCGGCAGGGCGAGGGCGCAGCCGACGAGCACCCGGATCACGTTGTAGTGAGTGGCGGCGAGGATCGTGCCCCCGCGGGTCCGCTGCACGGCCCGCTCGACCGCCGGCCAGGCGCGCGCCGCGATCGCCGCGTCGTTCTCGCCGCCGTGTCCCGCCCAGCCCCACGGATCGGCGTAGAAAGCGTCGATCTCGGCCGGGAAACGCGCGTGGAGCTCGTCCACGGCGAGTCCCTCCCACCGGCCGCGGTGGATCTCCCGCAGCCCGTCCTCGGGGATCGCCGCGAGCCCCGCGCCCGCCGCGACCGCCCGCCCCAGGCGGGCCGCCCGCTCCAGCGGCGACGAGATCACGACCGCGAGGTCGAGGCATCCGAAGTCGCGCCCCATCTCCCGCGTGCGCTCCTCCCCCTCCGCCGACAGCGGCACGTCGAGCGTGCCGTAGGCCCGTCCCTGCCAGTCGGGGTGGACCTCGGCGTGGCGCACGAGCCAGACCCGCGTTCCGGTGCCCCAACCGGGATGGGGATGGGGGTGGGGGAGCGCGAGGTCCGCCGCGGCGTCGGGGGGGAGGGGAGATCCGGCGCGGTTCATGCGCGGAGCGGAGTATGCTGATCCGCCGCCCCGAGAGGATACGGGGAAGGACGAGAACAAGGAGCGCGAACCATGGCGAAGGTCGGAGTTCTCCTGTCCGGCTGCGGCGTCTACGACGGCGCCGAGATCCACGAGGCGGTGCTCACCCTGCTGGCGCTCGACCGGGCCGGGGCCGAGATCGTCTGCATGGCCCCGAACACCGACCAGATGCACGTCGTCGACCACACGACCGGAAAGGTCACCGGCGAGCGGCGGAACGTCCTGGTCGAGTCGGCCCGGATCGCCCGGGGCGACATCCGGGACCTCGCGCGGGTGAAGGCGGCCGACATCGACGCCCTCATCCTGCCCGGCGGATTCGGCGCGGCGAAGAACCTCTCCGACTTCGCGGTGGCGGGAGCGGCGGCGAAGGTCCATCCCGAGGTGGCCCGCCTCCTGCGCGAGATGGTGGCCGCCAAGAAGCCGGTCGGGGCGATGTGCATCGCCCCCGCGGTGCTGGCGGCCGTGCTCGGCAAGGGCGGGGCGGAGCTGACGATCGGCACCGACGCCGGCACCGCGAGCACCCTCGAGAAGATGGGCGTGAAGCACGTGCCCTGCCCGGTGCACGAGGACCGTCTCGACGCGCGGCGCAAGCTCGTCAGCACGCCCGCCTACATGCTCGCCGGCCGGATCTCGGAGGCCGCGGCGGGCATCGAGAAGCTCGTCGCCGACGTGCTGCGGCTGGCCTAGATGGCGGAGGGCGTCGCGAGGCGCCCTGGCCATCTAGGCCAAGGCCGAGGAGGGCGCCGCCAGGCGCGCCGACAACGCGGGTTAGGAACACAACCCTCGGAGGAGGCGCAACGCAGCGGCGGGCGCAGCCGGGCCGGCAGAATGCCTCGTATGGGTGAATCGGACCACTAGGCCAGGCCAGCCGCTCAGCGCTGGAGGAACGACCCCCGCCCGCTCCGGGTCCAGGTCAGCCAGCCCGGGAAGTGCTGGTCGAAGATCCCGTCCAGGCCGAGGCGCGCCCCGGCGCGGCCCAGGACGCAGGCGAACGCGGAGGCGGCGAGCACGAGGAAGAGCAGCCGCTGCGCCGGCAGCCCGTACATCCAGGCGTTCGCGAGGAAGAAGGCCGCCAGAGTGCCCACCGGACGGACGAGGGCGCCCAGGAAGAGGCTCGCCCCGGCGCCGAGGGCCAGCCAGGGCCAGAGGAAGGCGATCGCGTCGGGGTTCCAGAGGAGCACCTCGCGCCCCCACCACTCGAAGGCCGTCCGGCCGTCGGCGAGGGCCGTGTCCACCGCCCGGCGGATCAGGGCGCCGTCCGGGCCGCCGCCGGCGAGCCAGCGCCACCCGTGGACGAGGAGGACCAGCGCGGTGACCAGCCGCACGAGGACGAGGCCTGCGGTCGGGAAGGGAGAGGAACGCCGCGCCATGCGGGCCGAATGCTACCGCCTCTCCACGGCCGAGGCGAGCCCGCCCCTCGGCCCTTCCGTTCCCCGGAATCCGGCCTACCCTCTTCTTCCCGCCGCCATGGACAGCGCCGCTCCTCCCCCCTCCTCGCCCCCCCCGCTCCGCGTCGCGGACCTCGGCCGGAGCTACGACGGCCTCCGCGCCCTCGACGGCCTCTCCTTCGTCGTGGAGGCGGGGCGGATCCTCGGGCTCGTCGGCCCGAACGGGGCGGGAAAGACCACCGCCCTGCGCTCGATCGTGGGGGTCCTGCCGATCCACGAGGGGCGGGTCGTGGTGTGCGGCCACGACGTGGCCCGGGACGCGGTGGCGGCCAAGCGCTGCCTCGGCTGGGTCCCCGACGATCCCGAGCCGTTTGACACGCTCACCGTGTTCGAGCACCTCGAGTTCACGGCCCACCTGCATCGCTTGCGCGGCTGGCAGGGGCGGGCCGCCGAGTTGCTCGAGCGCTTCGAGCTGGTGGAGAAGCGCGAGGCCCTCGGGGGGGAGCTCAGCCGCGGCATGCGCCAGAAGCTCGCCTTCGCCTGCGCCTGGCTGCCGCGGCCCCGCATCGTGCTCCTCGACGAGCCGCTCTCGGGGCTCGATCCCCGCGGCATCCGCTCCGCCAAGTACGCCGTCCGCGAGCTGGCGGGCGAGGGCACCGCCGTGATCCTCTCCTCGCACCTGCTCTCCCTCATCGAGGAGCTCGCCCACGAGCTCCTGATCCTCGATCGGGGCCGCAGCGTCTTCCAGGGCACGCTCGAGGAGGCCCGCGCGCGCCATGCGGCCGTGCCCGGCTCCAGCCTCGAGGACGTCTTCTTCGCGGCCACCGGCGACGGCAGCGCCCCCGGCGCCGAGGCACCTCCCCCCGCGCCGTGAGCGGCATCGTGGGCCATCCCGCCCTCGCGCTCCTCGCGAGGCGCAAGCTGCGGGGCACGCTGCGCAAGACCGGCCGGCGGCTGCGCACGTGGAAGGGGGCGACCTTCACCGTGCTGGGGGTCGTGCTGATCGGGATCTGGATGGGGAGCCTGCTCCTGCCCATCCTGCGGGGGAGCTGGGTGCCGCCCGAACCCGCCCGGCAGCTCCCCAAGATCGAGCTCGTCGCGCTCTTGCTCGTGGTGCTGAATCTCGCCAGCGCCCTGCAGCACCGGGGGCTGTTCCTGCCCCGGGACGAGATCGAGCGGCTCTTCAGCGCGCCGGTGAGCGCCGCGGATCTCATCCGCTACCGGATGCTGGCCACGGCGGGCCGGAGCACCTTCGGCGCTTTCATCATCGGCGTGATGGCGATGCGGCGCATGCCGATCCCGCTCCTAGCCTTCGCGGGCATCTTCCTCGGGGTGATGACGGTCCCCATCCTGCACCAGTGCCTGGCGATCCTGGCGGGCGGTTTCGAACGCCGCTTCGCCGCCCGGCTGCGCCGCCTGGCGCGGATCGTGTCCTTCGTCGTCGTGACGATCGGCCTCTCCCTCGTGCTCTACCTCGTGCTGGGGGAGAGGGTCGAGGACAGCGCGCCGGTGGAGTGGATCCGGAGCCGTTTCGGCCCGGCGGCGGCGGACCCGCTCGCGCTCCCCGCCGTGCGCGCGGTCCTCTCCCCCTTCTGGCCGTGGGCGAAGATGATCGCGGCCCCGACCGGCCTCGAGTTCCTGGGGTGGTTCCTCGTCTGCGGCGGGATCTGGATCCTGCTCTTCGAGCTCACCGCTCGCATTCCCCTCGACTACCGCGAGCTCTCGCTGGAGACCTCGGCCCACGTGGCGGCTCGCCTGCGGCGCGTCGCCCGCGGCGGGGGGGCGGCGGCGGGCGAGGCGTCCCAACGGCTCGCCGGCTGGCGCATCCCGTGGCTCTTCGGCCGCGGGGCCGGGGGCGCGGTGGCGTGGCGGAAGACCGGCGCGATCCTCCGCAAGGCGCGCGGGACCCTCTGGACGTCCGTGCTGATCCTCGCCTTTCTCACGATCGCCTCCACGGCAATCGTGCGCGGTAACGACGGTCCAATGCCCGCGCTGGCCCCCCCCCTGCTCCTCTCCGTCCTCGGGACGCTCTACCTCTGCTCCGGGCTGCGGTTCGACTTCCGCGACGAGTTGGATCGGATGGACGTGATCAAGACGTGGCCGGTGCCCGCGGCGCGGCTCTTCCTGGCGATGCTCCTGCCCGAGGTCGCCCTGGTCTCGGTGATCCTCGTCGGGGCGATCGGCCTGCGCGTCCTCGTGGCGGGGAGCGGACCGGAGCCGGCGGTCGTGATCCTCCTCCTGTTGCAGCCCCTGTTCGTCATGGCTTGGGTGGGGCTGGACAACGCCGTGTTCCTGCTCGTGCCGGTGCGATTCACGCCCGGGCAGGACGGGGCCCTGCAGAACGCGGGGCGGGGGATGCTGATGATGCTCCTGCGCCTGCTCATGCTGGCGGTGATCGGCGGCGTGGGGGGAGGGGTGGCGGTGGGGACGTGGCACCTCCTGGCTGGCCCGCTGGGGGCGTCCGAGGACGCGGCATACGCGGTCGCGGGGGCGGCGCTCTGGGGCGCGGTGCTCCTGGTGGACGCGGCCGTCGTGCACTTGGGCGGGAAGGCGCTGCAGAGGTTCGACGTGGCCCGCGACCGCGGGTGAGGGGAGGGAGGGACCGGGGTCCTTCCCTCTCCTCACCCGCGTCCGTACACTGCTCCGCCCCATCGTCTCCGCGAGCGAGCGGCATTCGGTCATGAGCGAAGCGAGGAACGTCGTCATCATCGGCTCCGGCCCGGCCGGCTACACGGCGGCCCTGTACGCGGCCCGCGCCAACCTGCGCCCGCTCGTGATCGAGGGGATGCAACCCGGCGGCCAGCTCACGATCACGAGCGAGGTGGAGAACTTCCCGGGCTATCCCGAAGGGGTCCAGGGACCGAAGATGATGCAGGATCTGCGCATCCAGGCCGAGCGCTTCGGGACCGAGGTCCAGTTAGGCACCGTCACCGGAGTCGACTTCTCGCGCCGGCCCTTCGCGGTGAAGAGCGATTTCGGGGCATACCAGGCCCGGACGGTGATCATCTGCACCGGGGCGACCGCCCGGCTGATCGGCATCCCCCGGGAGAAGGAGCTCATGGCGAGCGGCGGCGGGGTCTCGGCCTGCGCGACGTGCGATGGCGCGTTCTATCCGGGCCAGGACGTGGTGGTCGTCGGAGGCGGCGACTCGGCGATGGAGGAGGCGACCTTCCTGACCCGTTTCGCGAAGACGGTGACCGTCGTCCACCGGCGCGAGGTCTTCCGGGCCTCGCCCATCATGGTCGCGCGGGCCCGCAGCCACCCGAAGATCGAGTTCCTGGTGCCGGCCACCGTCGAGGAGATCCTGACCGGCGGCGACGGCCGGATCCGGGGGCTCCGGCTCCGGAATCCCGGGACGGGCGAGACCTGGGAGCGGCCCTGCGGCGGGCTCTTCGTGGCGATCGGCCACGAACCGAACTCCGCCCTCTTCGCCGGTCAGGTCGAGACGGATCCCGGCGGCTACGTGCGCGTGCACGACGGCACGCACACCTCCGTGGACGGCGTCTTCGCCGCGGGCGACATCACCGACCGCCGCTACCGCCAGGCCATCACGGCCGCCGGCATGGGCTGCATGGCGGCGATCGACGCGCAGCGGTGGCTGGAAGAGCACCACCCGTAGGCCCGACCCCGCCCGCGGCGGCGGTGACAGTAGATGCGAAGCCAGACCCGACCCCGCCCGCGGCGGCGGTCGGGTCTGGCTTCCGCATCTACTGGATGTTCGCCGTCGGGTTCCAGTAGGTGCGTTTGAGCTGGACCTGGTAGGGGTTCGCCACGTTCAACATGTTCTTGACGCGGCGGTCGTAGTTCAACTGGAGGCCGATCGCGAAGTCCGAGAGCGGGCTGTGGTTGGCGAGGTAGCCGCCGGGGTCGCTCACGCCGGGAACCAGGACCCCGAGGTCGGCGGCGACGAGGGCCCCGTTCACGACCATCGTGCCCAGCGGGCGCTCGTCCCGGTTCACGATCGTGAAGATCGAGTTGTTGGTGTAGAGGAGGCCGTCGATCCGGATGGGGTCGCCCCAGGCGTGCTGATCGCTGAAGTACTCGACGGCCGTCTTGTAGACGTCGTTCTCGATCCAGCCGTTGGTCGGCTGCAAGGCGTAGCGCGCCGCCTTCGGCGTGCCGTCGGCGTTGTACAGGTAGGGATCCGCCGGGTCCGTCGGGTCGGCATAGGAGAGAACGGCCGGGTCCCACGCGATCGGCACCTCGACGATGGCGCGCCAGGAGCGCGTGGAGACGTCGTAGTAGACGTCCCCCCGGTTGAAGAAGGGGAGGATCGTGTCGTCCTCGTAGCCGTAGTAGCGCGGCACGTAGTCCGGATCGTAGTCCGGGTTGACGGCCGTCCACTGGCTGGGGTCGAGATCCGCCTCGCCGGGGGCGCCGGGCAGCATCGGCTGGGTCCGCGCCCACTCCCCGCGGTTGAAGATCGCCAGCTCGGAGAGGGCGAAGGACCAGTCGTCCAGCATCGGATCGCCCGTATCGGGGTTGCCGGAGATCGTCTCGTACTTGCCGGGGGTCTCGTACGTCCAGTCCCACTGGAGCTTGGCGGGGCGCTGGTAGTCGCCGATCATGACGTTCCCCCCCGCCGCGAGCCCCAGGGCGTTGCGCGTGCCGTCCGGCGCGATCCCGAACGTGCGGGGGCCGGTGGGACTGCCCGGGACGTCGCCCTCGACGTACTCGCGCCCGTCGAGGTAGACGATGTCGGTGGGCGCGTACACGTTGCCGCGCACGATCAGCGCGCCCTCGCCCTTGACGTACCCGTTGATCATGAGGTCCCCGTCGATGGCCACCGTGCCGTCGATCGTGATCGGGTTGTCCGGCGTGCCGGTCAGGATCACGTTCCCCACGACGCTCTGCTGGATGCTCGAGGTGTTCCCGAACCAGACGGCCATCCCGAGGTCGAGGGGCGTGTCGAGGATCTCGTCGTGGTCCGTCACGTTCAGGATCCCGGCCGTGATGGCGCCATCGGCGGTGGAGGCGATCGCCGCGTACTCGAAGTCGTCGACCAGGCGGTTCTCGGCCCCCGTCGTGTCGGGGAGCCCCGTGTCCGGATCGATGCCCCCGTCGTCCGGGATGGGGGGCGGGAAGTGCCTGGGCAGCGAGCCGTCCACCTGCTCCGCGTACTCCGTCGGGTAGTCGAGGTAGAGGTTCTCGCCCGATCCGGGGGGATCGCCCGCGGGAACGAAATCGCAGATCGACATCTCGCCCCCGCTGTCTTGCACGATGTTCCCGTCCGCGTCGAAGGCATAGCCCTTGAAGGTCAACGCGCCCCAGTCGGCGATCGGGCTGCCCGCGTGATCCGTCGCGAGCCCGCGCGTGTACACCGTGCCCGCGACGAAGGAGTCGGCGTCGCCGTCGGTGACGTCCCATGTGCAGCCCTCGAGGTCCTTCCGGAGCACCAGGCTCTCGAGGGTCCCGACCTTGACGCGGGGGAAGGAACCGTATTCGTCGGGGTCCAGGTTGAACTGGCGGTCGACCGAGTCGACGCTCGTGTGGCAGAAGATGCAGTTGACGTTGTTGGCCAGGATGGCGTAGTCGAAGCCGGCGAAATCCTCCGGCTCCACGGTGTAGACCTGCTGGACCGCGCGGTTGAGCACGGGGTTCAGGATTCCCTGCCCGCGGCTCGTGCTGGCCGACACGGTGACGAAGAGCTGCGTCGACTCGCCCGCGTCGCGGCGCACCATCCGCAGCGAGTCCACGTTCACGTCGTTGAAGCGCGCCGGCGCCGCCCCGCCGGCCGGCAGCCCGAGCAACGGGAGCAGATCCGTGCCCTCGTCCTTCTTCGGCGGACCCCCGGGGCCGCTGTCGGGGATGCCCATTCCGAGCAGGTAGAAGCGGAACGTGTCGATCGAGTCGGCCGCGCCCCCCTGGGAGGCGAGATAGCCCGACCAGATCTCGTCGACGGCGAGGATCGCCACGCTCTCCACGGCGCTCGACAGCTTGAAGTCGTCGCTCTGGTGGGTGGTCGTCCGCTTCCCGGTCAGGACGGTGGTCAGGAGGGCCATGGCGAAGATGGCCAGTCCCGACACGAGCAGCATGGCCGGCACCAAGGCGATCCCCCGGCGGGCGGCGGCGCGAATGGACACGTGGAATCTCGTGATTGGACGCATGGATTTCCCCTCTCTCACAGCTCGGGCTCGTTGCGCAGGAACAGCAGGGATTCGACCTCCCGCACGATCGGCATCTCGCGCACGGCCGTTCCGAGCACGAACAGCCGCACGTGCAGGAGGTTCAGATCCTTGTCCCACAGGAAGATCGGGTCGTCGAACCCGTCGTGGTCGAGATCCCCGCCCCAGTTTCCCTGCTCCTGCAGGATCACCATCGGCCCCAGGCCGATGTCCTCCACCGGGCCGCCGGGACTCGTCGCGGCCCACGTGTAGCGGCGGATCTGTCCGACGTCGAACACGTCTTGCGTGTCGCCGTCGCCGTTCAGATCGTCCGCGGTGTCCGCCTCGGCGTAGGCCCCGCGCGGCTCGTAGCTGAGGGCGAGGTAGCCGGCGAGCGAGGGTCCCGCGCCCGGGATCTCCGCGCCCCAGAACAGATCCTCTCCGTTCAGGGGGTTGTCGCCTCCTGTCGGGTCGATGGGGAGCCGATAGGCGAAGCCAGTCCCATCCCCCCGGAAGTAGACCGGCCGGCCGTCCTCGTTCGCGATTCCGTCGAAGTCCGCGGCGGGCGGGTCCACCTGCAGCTCGAGGGGCTCGGCCAGGCCGACCCACATCGCCTCCGAGTGGTCGGGGTGCAGCGCCGCCTGGGTTCCCTGCAGGCCGCGCTCGAGGTCCCGGAAGGTCACCTGGTCCGCCTCGAGCGTGTCGTAGGAGATGCGCTCCTCTCGCGTGGTGCCTCGCTCGAGGAGGATCCGGCCCCGGGGAGGGAAGCCGAGGGTCGAGTCCACCCGCAGCATGGTCTTCTCGTAGGAGGGGAAGTCCTCGGTCAGCACGACGTTGAGCTCGAGCCCCGTGGCATCGGCGAGCTCGTGCTCGATGCGGAACAGCATCTGCTGCGCGAGCTCCTCGGCGGTGGCGATCCCGATCGTCGAGCTCGAGAACCGGCGCCCCGACTCGATCATCGCCAGCGAGGACAGGAACACGACCGTGAACAGCGACAGGACGATCACGAGCTCGAGGACGGTGGTCCCCCGGGCGCTCCGGCGGATTCGCGGTTCCTTCATGGCTCAATACCCGAGGACGTACATGGCGTGGCGGTAGGAGCTCGTCCCGGACTGGCTCCGCCACTGGACCTCGAGAAGGACGGGAAGGACGCGCGCGTCCGCGGAGACGTCCGGATCGTCGGCGTCCCCGTCCCCGTTGAGGTCACGGGGCAGGCCGATCCGGAAGCCGATCTCCTGGTCCGTGGCGGTCTCGTCGGTGAGGATGGTGATCGTTCCGTCCGCGGGGCGGTCGGAGACTCCGCTCAGGCCCCGCACGTCGAAGGTGTCGCCGAATTCCCCGCCGGGAGAGAAGACCGCGATCATCTCCTCCGCCCACGTGCCGGGGTCGGCGGAGAGCTCGTAGGCGCGGGAGTGGATCCGCTCGGCCACCGAACGGGTGGCGTTCTGGGCCATGGCCCGCTCCCGGTTCTGCTTGCGCAGGGAGTGCATGCGGGAGGTGGCCGACAGGACGCTCACCATCCCGATCATCAGGATCGAGATCGCGATCGACAGCTCGATCAGGGTGAACCCCCGCCGTCCCCGTCCCGGACGCGCCGTCCGCCGAATGTCGTTTCCGCCGCGGTCGTGCCGCCGGCTGTGTACCACGCTCACCGTTCCCTCCCTCCGGCCGGGGCCGGAAGTCTTCCCGCGCGCTCTCTCGGCCGCCGGCTCCTCCCCGCTGAACAAAAGTCGGTCGTTTCGGGGCTTTACCCGCGGTTTGCGGGACGCAGAATGGGGCGCCCGCTGCGGTCCGTCGCCCCCTTACCGAAACCATGCGGATCTGCCTCGTCTCCCACGGCTTCCCGCCTCTGGAGCGCACCGGAGTCGAAAACTACACCGCCGCCCTGGCCGAGGCCCTGGTGCGGGCCGGGCACGCGGTCGACGTCTTCGTGCCGCGCCGCGACGATCGCTCCCCGGAGCTCGCCCTGCACCGCGAGGAGCGCGGTGGCTACGCGGTCCACTGGCTGACCGCGAACCGCCCCCCGGCGGATCCCCGCGACCTGCTCCTCCGCCCGGAGATCGGCAAGCGCTTCGGCGCCTTCTTGGACCGCGAGCGGCCCGATCTCGTGCATTTCCAGCACCTCGTGAAGCTCGGGATCGAGCTGGTGCACGAGGCGGCGGCGCGGGGCGTGCCCACGGTCTACACCGCCCACGACTACTATCCCGTCTGCCATCGCTACACCCTGCTGCGGCCGGACCTCGCGTCCTGCGCCGTGCGGGGGGACGCCATGGCGTGCGCGCTCTGCGACACCGCGCTCGGCTACCTGAACGGCCTCCCCGGCCTCGGCGACTACCAGATGGGCGTGCTGCCGGACCAGGTCGGCGAGGCGTCCTGGCGGGCGCTCGGCGCGCTCCTGGCCGACGATCCGGAGCCGGCGGGGCTCGGGACCGCGGCCGTGGACGCCGCCTATGACCGCCGGCGCGAGCTCGACGCCCGGCGCGCCGAGGCCTTCGCCCGGATCGACCGGATCCTCGCTCCGACCCGCTTCCTCGCCGCAGATCTGGTGCGGGGCGGTCTCGATCCGGAGCGGATCGAGGTGCTCCCCTACGGCATCGAGAACGCCGATCTCCTCGACCTCTCGCCGGTGCGCCGCCGCGGCGGGCCGGTGCGCTTCGCCTTCCTCGGCGGCCTCGCCAAGCACAAGGGGGTCCACCTCCTCCTGGACGCCTTCGCCCGCGTGCCGGAGGGAGCGACCCTCGACGTGTGGGGCGGCTCGACCGACGCTCCCTACGTCGAGCGGGTCCGCGCGCGCGCCGCGGCGGTGGGGGCGCGGTGGGGAGGGCCCTACGAGCGCGCGCAGCTCCCCGCGCTCCTCGCCGAGGTCGACGTCGTGGTCGTCCCGTCGATCTGGGCGGAGAATTACCCGCTCGTGATCCGCGAGGCGTTCTCGGCGCGGCGGCCCGTCGTCGCCTTCGGCTTCGGCGCCATGTCGGAGAGCGTGCGCGACGGCGTGGACGGGCTCCTGGCCGCCCCGCGGGACGTCGAGGACCTCGCCCGGGTCCTGACCCGGCTCGCGCGGGAAGAGGGGCTCGTCGAACGCCTCGCGGCGGAGATCGCTCCGGTGAAGGGGATCGACGAGCAGGCGCGCGAGCTCGTGGCGCGCTACGAGCCCCTCGTTGCCGCGGCGCGGGCGAGACGGGCGGAGGGCGCGGCGGAGGTGCCCGCCGCGGTCCGCGGATTCGCGGCTCGCGTGCGGGAGCTCGCCGCGCAGCCCCAGCGCGAGCTGCTGCGGCGCGCCTTCTCCGGTCTCGACCGCCTCGCCGCGGGGCTTGGAGCGGGCGAGGCCGCGCCCGACCGCGGCCGCGAGGTCGATTGGGTGCGCGAGAGGTTGGAGGCCGGGGAGATCGAGCGCGGCTGGCTGCGCGGAACGGCGGACTCGCTCGCGCGCGAGCGGGACTGGCTGCGCGAGGAGCTCGCGAGGGAGCGCGCCGAGCTCGCGCGGACGGCTAAGGCCGAGGCGGAGCAGCGCCGTCTCGTCGGCGATCTGCACGACGAGCTGCGCCTCGCCCGGGCCGGGGGGCGCGAGCTGCGCGCCGCCCTCGAGCGCGCCGAGCGGAATCTGCGGCGGGGCGAGGGACACCTGCGCACCACCGCCGATCTCGGCGCCGCCGCCTTGCGCGCCCAGGAGACGCTCTTCGCGGCCGAGGTCGGTCCCCTGATCGACCTCCTCCACTACCTCGCCGGCACGACGCGCCCGCCGGGCGCCGGCGGGGATCCCTTCGGCGAGCTGCTCCTCCGCGTGCGGGACGCGCGGGAGACCGCCACGGGCCTGGCCGAGGAGCTGGGCTGGCGCCGAACGACGATGGGCGCGGCCCGCGACGCGGCCCGCCGGCGGCTCCTGTGGACGCTCCTGCGGCGGACGGAGCTCGGGCGGACGATCGCCGGGTGGGAGACCCCGCCCGGCGCCGGCGGCGGGCGAGGAGCAGGCGGGGAAGGAGGGGACGAGCCGTGACGAGGCCCGTGTCCATCGTGCTCCCCTCGCTCGGCACGCGGGAGCTCCTGGCGCAGAACCTCCCCGCCCTGCTCGCCGAGACCGCCCGGCGGGCGGCAGGCGACGAGGTGATCGTGGTCGACGACACGGGGCGGGACGAGCTCTCCGCGTGGATGGCCGGGGCCTTCCCCTCCGTCCTCGTCGCGGCCCGCCCGGAGAACGGCGGGTTCGCCCGCGCGCTCCTCACCGGCGTCCAGCGGGCGCGGCACGAGATCGTCTTCTCGATGAACACGGACGTCCGGGTGCGCCCCGGCTTCCTCGAGCCCCTCGTCGCGCACCTCGCGGACGAGGCGGTCGCCGCCGCGGTGCCCCGCGTGCTTCTGGACGGGGACGAGACGCGGATCGAGTCGTTGACCGAGATGGTGCTCTCCACCGGGCGCCTCTCCATCCACATGATCGGCTTCGACCCCGCGGACGAGCGGCGGCCGGCGGAGGCCGTGCCGGTCGCCTTCGCCGTCGGGGGAACCTGCCTCCTGCGCCGCGCGGAGCTCCTCGCCGCGGGCGGCTTCGATCCGCTCTACGAGCCCTTTTACTGGGAGGACGTCGACTACTGCTGGGCCGTCTGGCGCCGCGGCGGCCGCATCGTCTACGAGCCCGCCGCGGTGGTCGAGCACCACCACCGCGGCACGATCGGCGCCGTCGTCCCGAAGGATGTGGTGCGGGCGGCGATCGAGAAGAACACGCTGCTCTTCCACTGGAAGAACGTCGACGATTCCGCCGTGGTGCGGGAGCACCTCGCCGAGCTCCGGCGGGAAGCGGTGGCGGCGTTCCTGGAGGGGCGGGCGGAGGAGCTCGTCTGGCTGAATCTCGCCCTGGATCAGCTCGATGCGGCGCTCGCCGCCCGGGCCGCCCGCGGGCCGGCGGCGAGGTCGTTCGCCGCCATCCTCGCCGCCGGCCGGCCGCCGGCGGGGCGGTGATCGAGATCCCCGGAGCCGGAGGGGCGTAGGACGGCGTTCGGGCCCCGCGTCCTCCTCGGATCCGCCCCGATCATCGCAATGGCGCCGCACCTCCCGCCGCCCGCCGCAGAACCTCCTCCAGCCTCTCCACATGCCGCTCGGGCGGGAAGCGCTCCGCGGCCAGGCGCCGGCCGTTCGCCCCGAGCCGCGCGGCGAGCGCCGGATCGGCGAGCAGGCGGTCCACCGCCGCCGCCATCGCCCGCGTGTCCTTGCGCGGGACGAGGAATCCGTTCACCCCGTCGGAGAGCCACTCCGCGATGCCCCCCACGTCGAAGGCGACCACGGGCTTCTCGTGGGCGCCCGCCTCGAGGCCGACGAGGCCGAAGGGCTCGCTCCACACCGAGGGGCAGATCACGACCGCCGAACGCGCGTAGAGGGTCTCGATCGCGCCGGCGGCGACCCACCCCGAGAAGTGCACGCGGTCGGCGACGCGGTCCTCGTGGCGCTTCGCCTCCAGCCACGCGCGGTGGGGCCCCTCGCCGGAGACCACCGCCCGGAACGGCGCGCGCACATGGGCCAGGGCGGTGAGCAGGAAGTCCACCCCCTTGTCGGGCAGCGTCAGGCGGGCGGGCGTGAAGAGGAGGGGATCGGCGGCGGCCACGAACGCGGCGGTCGCCGGGTCGAGCGGGGCCGGCGGCTGGGCGGCGGTGTTGGAGAGCGTGAAGAGCGGCAGCACCGAGGTCCGATCGGGGTGGAATCCGACCTGGAGGAGCTCCCCGCGCATGAAGTGCGAGTTCGTGAGCACGTGCGTCGAGCGCTGCACGAGCTCGAGCTCCCGCTGCTGGGCCAAGACGGCCCGCATGGGCTCCCCGATCCGGTCCCGGTGCATGGCGGGCTTGAAGCCGATGCAGCCGCCGTGGCGCCAGTAGCGCTCCAGGCATTCCCCGCCCATCGGCCGGCGGCAGACGTCGCCGGACTCCAGGACCTTGTTCATGCCCGGGCAGTAGAGGCGGTGGTCGTGCACGAAGCGCACGAGCGGCGCCGACTCGAGGAGGACGCGGTAGGCGTCGGCGTTGTGGAGGATCGAGACCAGGATCACGTCCGGCCGCGCCTCCTTCACGCGCCGCGAGAGCTCCCCTCGCTCCTCGCGCGCGAGCCACCCTCGGCCGAGGGCGGGCACCTCGATCACGCCGACGGACCCCAGGTCGGGATGCCGGTCCTCCGTGCAGAGCACCGAGACCCGGTGACCTCGCTCCTGGAGGGCCGGGATCACCACCGCGGCGTGGCGTTCCGTGCCCCCGACCAGCCCCCACGCGTCGAGGACGAAGAGGATGTGCATCGCCGCCCGCCGGGTCAGCTCCCGATGGTCAGCAGGAACTCTCCGTTGGAGCCGGTGCGCTTCATCTTCTGGATCAGCATCTCCATGGCCTCGACCGGATCGAGCTCGTTCAGCACCCGCAGGAGCATCCACACGCGCCCGATCTCCTCCTTGTCGAACAGGAGCTCCTCCTTGCGGGTGCCGGAGCGGTTGATGTCGATCGCGGGGAAGATGCGCCGGTCGGAGAGGCGCCGGTCGAGCACGAGCTCCATGTTTCCGGTGCCCTTGAACTCCTCGAAGATCACCTCGTCCATCTTCGATCCGGTCTCCACGAGGGCGGTGCCCAGGATGGTGAGGGAGCCGCCGTTCTCGATGTTGCGGGCCGAACCGAAGAAGCGCTTGGGGAACTGGAGGGCGGTGGCCTCCATCCCGCCCGAGAGCAGCTTTCCGTGGGAGGGCGCCTCATTGTTCGAGGAACGGGCCAGCCGCGTGATCGAGTCGAGCAGAATCACCACGTCGCGGCCGGCCTCGACCATGCACCGCGCCTTCTCGATCACCATGTGGGCCACCTTGAGGTGGCGGGCGGCCGACTCGTCGAAGGTCGAGGCGATGACCTCCCGCTTGCCGGCGGGGATCGAGCGCTCGAAGTCGGTGACCTCCTCGGGCCGCTCGTCGATGAGGCAGATGATCAAGTGGCAGTCGGGGGCGTTGGCCACGACCGAGTTGGCGATCTGGTGCAGGAGCACCGTCTTGCCCGTCCGCGGCGGGGCGACGATCAGGCCCCGCTGGCCGCGGCCGATGGGGGTGACCAAGTCGGCGATCCGCATCTCGAGCGGATTGGCGGGCGCCCCCTCGAGGATGAACCGCTGCTCGGGGTAGATCGGCACGAGCTCGGTGAACGGGGTCCGCTCGATCGCCCGCTCGGGCTCCTGGCCGTCGATGGACTCGATCGACTTCAGGGCGAAGTACTTCTCCCCGTCCTTGGGCGGCCGGATCTCCCCGTCGATCGTCATGCCCGTCCGCATGCCGTACCGCTCCACGAGCGAGGGGGGGACGAAGACGTCTTCCTCGTTGGCGAGGTAGCAGTTCTTCATCTGGCGCAGGAAGGCGTGGCCGTTCGACCCCACCTCGATCACGCCGTCCGCCCGCACGGGAACGTGCTTCTGCAGGCGATCGACCGTGATCGCCCACACGATGTCGCGCCGCCGGCGCAGCCCGTCCACGCCGACCTTCTCGTCCGCGGCCACCTCGTGGAGCTCGTGGAGGTTGTTCGCCACGAGCTCGGCGTAGCTCGCCGCCTTCGGCCGGGTCTTGCGCTTCGAAGGCGGGAGGCTCGCCTCGAGAGCCGAGAGCTCCTCCGCGCTCAGATCGGCGGGCAGGGCGTCGAAGTCGATGCGGGGCTCCTCGGGGACGGCGCTGGGCATCCCGCCCCCGCCCCCGCCCCCTCCGCCGCCGCCCCCGAGCGGCCGGTGCTTCCTCTTACGCTGCTGCCAGATGCGTTTCTTGGCCATGCTTCCTTGTTGGTGGTCCGATCGGATGCTGGTTCGTAATCCCTCGCCCGCGCGCCGGCGAGGGCGCCGGCCGGCTCAGCGACGGGCGATCCGGCGCGCGAGCGCCGTGACCGCCCTCTCGAGCTCCTCCAGGCGTTCGTGATTGGCGACGACGAAGTCCGCCCGCTTTCGCTTTTCCTCCAGGGCCATCTGGACGGCCTCGCGCCGGGCGACCTCGCCCGGCGGCCAGTCGCGCTGCCCGCGGGCCCGGCGATCGCGGGTCTCGAGGTCGACGTCGACGTACACGAGGAAATCGCACTCGCGGGCGAGCCCGTGGGCCGCATCGTTCTCGAGCAGGAGCGGAACATCCAGCGCCACGCGCGCCACCCCGGCTGCCCGCGCCTCGAGCAATCGCGCCCAGATCCTGGCACGAATGAGCGGGTGGGTCCAGCCCTCGAGCGCCCGCCGGGGCTCCTCCCCGCCGGCGGGATCGAAAACGAGGGCGGCCAGGGCGTCGCGGTCCGGGAGCCCGTTCGGTCCCAGAGCCGCGGGTCCGAACCGCTCCCGCACCCGCGCCGCCACCTCCGGGCTCGCTAGGACCTCGGCGGCGATCGCATCGGCCGAGATCACGACCCCCTCCGGGCCGGCGAGGAGCCGCGCCACCGTCGACTTCCCGGCGCCGATGCCCCCGACGACGCCGAGCACGAGGGTCGGTCCGGAGGAGGGGCGGGAGGCGGGCCGCCGGCGCGGAGCGCGGGGGGTCATGGGGGAGGGGCGATCCTCCGGGAAACCGGCCCGGGGAGACGGGGTAGGGCCCGTGGCCGCGGGGCGACGAGCGCCCTCAGGCTACGGTGCGTGCGAGGCCGGTCAAGGCCCCCAAATCCCGCGCGGACCTTGCGCGCGGACGGCGAGGTCGGGTATCAAGGCGCGCCCGCTACCCCTGGTCTCTCCCCCCTCCTGCCGCGCGGCGACGCTCGGTGTGCCGGCCTTCGAGAGCCCGCCGAGGAAGTCCCCGATTATTCCGAGGAAATCCGCGATGAGGAAGTCCCCGATGAGCCTCCGTTCGACAAGTGGTCTGGCCCGCGTCAGCGCCATGTGGATGATCGCCGTGGTCGTCCTCTTCCTCGCCGCGGTGGGCTTCGCGTTCATCGCCAGCAGCGACCGCGCCTCCGAGCAGAGGCTGCGGGAGGCGGCCGAAGCCGAGCGGGCCACGGCCCTGGAGATGCAGCGAGCGGAACAGGGGCAGAAGAACGAGGTCTCCCGGGCCCTGGGCTGGCACGATCCGCAGGCGGCCGACCCGGTGAGCAACGTGGCACGGGCCAAGGAAGGCCTCTCCGCCCTCGGCGACGTCTTCGCGGACCTCTCCGAGACCGACACCACCTACGAGTCGGTGATCCCGAAGCTGATCAGCGCGTACAACGCCCAGGCCTCCACCATCGGCGAGCTCCAGAACCGCATCAAGACGCTCGAGAGCGAGCTTCAGGAGGCGAGGAGGAGCGTCGACACGGTGGCCCGGGAGAAGGACGACGTGAGCGCCGGGCTCCGGACCGAGCTCGCCGACGAGAAGGCGAACGCGGAACAGCGCCAGAGGGACCTCGAGAGCCGCCGGGAGACGGCCGAGAGCCAGACCGCGGAGCGCGATCTGGAGCTCCGCGATGCCCGGGCGGCCCTCGCCGCCGCGAAGCGCGAGTGGGATCTCGAGAGGCAGCGCCTCGATGCCCGCGTCCGCGAGCTCGCGCGCGCCACTCGGTTCGCCCGCGAGCCCTTCAGCCTCTACCCCGACGGCAAGATCCTCGAGGTCTCCGAGAAGCTCCCCCTCGCCTGGATCGACCTCGGCGCGAACCAGCGCCTGACCCGGGGCACCCGCTTCCGCGTCGAGTCCGGGACCCCCGGCAATCCCCGGTTCAAGGCCTGGGCCGAGGTCACGCGCGTCGAGGCGAATCGCTCCGAGGTCTCCATCGCCGACGTCGTCGATCCCTTCGACCCCGTCGTGGCCGGGGACACGATCTTGAATCCCCTGTACGACCCGAAGGGCGGCCGGAACGCGGTGCTTTGCGGGCGATTCTCGGGCACGTTCAACGAGCGCGAGCTGACGCTCCTGCTCGAACGCATGGGGATCCACGTGCAGGCCGCCCTCGACCGGACGACGCACTTCCTCATCGTCGGCTCCGAGCTCTGGGCCGACCCGGAGACCGACGAGCCCCTCGACGAGCCGATCCAGCCCTCCGAGCTCGCGGTCTACAAGGACGCGGAGGCCAACGGCGTGCAGATCATCCCGCTGCAGGACATTCGCGAGTTCTTCCGCGTGGAGTCGGGCATCGCGGGAAGCTGATCGACCGCTCCTCGCCGCGGGCGAAGGCGCGAACGGGCGGGTGGCGCGGCCGCGGGCGGCGCCGCCCGCTTTCCTTCCCCTCTTTCCCGGCCGATGATGACCGCCATGGCCGACGAGAGCGATCCCTTCGAGGCGACGCGCATGACGCTCGGGGAGCACCTCGCCGAGCTGCGCTCCCGGCTGATCAAGGGGCTCCTCGCCGTCCTCGTCGCCTTCGTCGCCGCCTGGTGCTTCCGCGGCGACCTGGGGCGCGTGATCGCGCGGCCGTACATGCAGGCCATGGGGATGCTCGAGACCGCGCTCGTGGCCCAGGCGGAGCAGCTGCTCGGAGCGCACCCCGACTGGCCGCGCACGAGGTACTTCGAGTCGGACGATCCCGCGGACAAGAGGCTGCGGGAGTTCCGCAAGCAGATGCAGGCCATCGGGCCCGGGGAGATGTTCCTCTACCCCCTGAAGATCTGCCTCTACTTCGCCCTTTTCTTCGGCGCCCCCGTCCTCCTCTGGCAGATGTGGCAGTTCGTGGCGGCGGGGCTCTATCCCCGGGAGAAGCGGGCGGTCCGGCGCTACTTCCCGCTCTCGCTCGTCATGTTCGTGGGGGGGGTCTTGTTCGGCTACTGCTTCCTCGTGCCGTATGGGATCTACTTCCTGAACAACGAGGCCGACCTCGAAGTCGCTCTGCCCACGATCACTCTCGAGTACTACCTCTCCTTCCTGCGCACCCTCTGTCTCGCCCTGGGGGTCGTCTTCCAGCTCCCCCTGCTCATGTCCTTCCTCGGAGGGGCCGGCCTCGTGCAGCCGGCGACGATGGCGAAGTACCGCGGGCACTTCGTCATCGCCGCCTTCGTGATCGCGGCCGTCATCACCCCCGGGGCCGACCCGATCTCCCAGCTCCTGGTGGCCGTGCCGCTCGTCGTGCTCTACGAGATCGGCATCGCTGGCGCGCGCCTCGCGGCTCGCCGCCGGCTGGCGGGGTTGGCCCCCGCCGGGCCGCCGGGGGCCGGATCCGGAGAGCGCGCCCCGTGAGCGACACGCTCGCCCGGGCCGCGATCGTGGCCGTGGGGGACGAGCTCCTCGCCGGCGCCCATCGCGACCAGAACGGGCCGGAGATCGCGCAGCGCCTCGCCGCGCACGGAATCCCGGTGGGGGAGGTGCGCGTGGTGAGCGACGACGAGGAGGCGATCGCCGCCGCGATCGGCGCCCTGCTGGCGCCCGGGACCCTGGTGGTGGTGACCGGCGGGCTCGGCCCGACCCTCGACGACGTGACGCGCCATGGCGTCGCGCGGGCGCTGAACCTCCCCCTGGACGAATCGGGGGCGGCGCTCCGGGAGATCGAGGCCTGGTTCGCCGCGCGGGGGCTCCCCGTGGGAGAGGCGAACCGCCGCCAGGCCCTCGTGCCCCGCGGGGCGGCGATCGTTCCCAACCGCGCCGGGACGGCCCCCGGCTTCCGCGTCGCGGCGCGGGGCGGCCACGTCGTCGCGCTGCCCGGGCCGCCCCGCGAGCTCGCCGTGGTCCTCGCCGAGGAGGTTCTGCCGTGGCTGGAGCGCGACGGGCTCGCGGGAGAGGCCTTCCCGACCCACCGCTTCCACCTCTTCGGCCTTGCCGAGAGCGCCTTCGCCGAGCGCGTGGGCGCCTGGATGGACCGCGACGCCGATCCGCGGATGGGTTGCACGGCCGCCCAGGGCGTCCTCACCGTCGTGCTGCGGGCCGGCGCGCGGAGCGAGGAGTCCCGCCGGCGCCTCGCGGCGCGCGTCGACGAGGTCCGCGCGCGGGTCGGCGGGCACGTCTTCAGCGAGACCACGCCGCTCCTCGAGGAGGTGCTCGGCGCGGCGCTCCTCGCCGGGGGGATTTCCGTCACCACGGCCGAGTCGTGCACGGCGGGCCTCGTCGCCGCGCGGCTCGGCGGGGTCCCGGGGATCAGCGCGGTTTTCGCCGAGGGCACGGTCGCCTACGCGAACGCCGCCAAGACGCGGGCGCTCGGCGTCGCCGTGCCGCTCCTCGCCGCCCACGGCGCGGTGTCCGGGCCGGTCGCCGAGGCGATGGCTGCCGGCGCCGCCCGCCGCACCGGCGCCCGGCTCGCCCTCGCCGTCACCGGGATCGCCGGGCCGAGCGGCGGCACGCTCGAGAAGCCGGTCGGCCTCGTCTGGTTCGCGACGTCCCTCGACGGCGAGCTCGCGAGCGCCTCCCGCCGCTTTCCCCCCCGCGACCGCCAGGGGATCCGCTCCCTCGCCGCCACGGCCGCCCTTTTCCTCGCCTGGCGCCGGCTCCGGGACGCGGGACTCGCGCCGCCGCCGTTTCCGGGAGCACCGTGATCGGAAGGGGCAGCACACCGGGCGAGGAGCGGCGCGAGGAACTGCGCGGACCGGCCGAGGAGCGGCGCCTGACGGCGCCCTCCTCGGCCTCTCGATGGCGCGGGTTCGCGCCTGACGGCGCGTCCCGCGCCATCGAGCATTGACCCTCCGGCGCGGCGTTGGTATCGTCCCGCCTCGAGTTTTTCGCCCTACCCCGTGGTGTAATTGGCAACACAACTGGTTTTGGTCCAGTCATTCCAGGTTCGAGTCCTGGCGGGGTAACCAGCGCCCGCATAGCGCGGGCTGACGCTTGCAACCCACGCTGGCGTGGGCCGGCGCGGCCCGCGCGAGCTCCAACATCGTCAGATGTTGGGCCAGCATTACCTGATCTACGACATCGAGGTTCTTCGCCGGCCGCGAAGAATCTCGGGAGTAGTAGATCAGCGCCGGCGCAGGTGGGCGGGGGAGGAATAGAACGAGGCGCGGGCGAGCGCGTGCTCCAGCTCGGCGGGAGAAGGGTCCTCGCGGCGGAAGGAGGCTCCCCAGCGCGCGGCGAGGGCGGTCTCGAGGAGGGACGCGAGCCGGCGGGGATCGAGATCGGGGACGCGCGCGCCGAGGGTCGCGATCGGCCCCTCGATCGGGGTCGTGCCGATCTTGATCGATCCGTGGTGCAGCACGCGGCCCCCCGTGCGCCGCTGGGCCGAGCCGACCCCCTTCGCGCCGTTCCAGACGAGGTCGACGGCGGTCGAATGGCGGAAGCACATGGCGCTCCGCGGGTCGTCGGAGGCGACCGGTCGCTCCCCGCGGCGCGCCGCCGCCACCCCGAGGGGGAGGAGCGCCGCGGCGAGCGCGTCGTGGATGCGCTCGTAGGAGGCGCGCACCTCCCCCTGGAAGAGAGGGTGCGCCGCCGAGGCGGCGATCGAGAAGGTGAGCTCCGCGGCGTGGTGGATGGCCCCGCCCCCGGTCAGCCGGCGCACGACGGCACCCGCCTGCTCCTGGCCCGCGAGGTCCGCCCAGCGCTGGAAGTAGCCGAGGCTCAGCGTGTCCGGCCGCCAGGTGTAGAAGCGCAGGGTCGGCCGGGGCTCGCCCGCGCGGAGGAAGGCCTCGTCGAGCGCCATGTTGAAGCCCGGGGCAGCGTCCCAGGTGACAACGAGCCGCCAGGCTTCCACGGGCGCCGGCTAGTGCTCCTGCGTCGCGACGTGCTTCTCGTAGGCGGCGGCGTCCAGGAGGTCCGAGCCGTCGATCGACTTCGACTTCGGCTGGATCTTCACCATCCAGCCGCGGCCGAAGGGATCGTTGGCGAGGACCTCGAGGTGCTCCTCGATCTCCACGTTGACCTCGAGGACCGTGCCCGCGATCGGGGCGTTCAGGTCCGCCACCGCCTTGACCGACTCGATCTCTCCGAAGGTCTCGCCGACCTCGAGCGCGCGCCCCGGCTCGGGGAGATCGCAGTAGACGAGGTCGCCCTCGTTTCCGCTGCAGAGCTCCTGCACCGCGAAGTCGGTGATGCCGACGAGGGCCGAGTCCCCGTCGATCTTGACCCATTCGTGGGTCCGCGTGTACTTCCGGTCGTCGGGACGCATGACCTCTCGCGCTCCTACCTCTGAGTCTTGCGGGTACGGGAATAGAACGGCAGCTCGCACACCGTGCAGGGTTGTCGCCGGTCGCGGATCTCGAGCTCGAGCTCTTGGCCCGGCACGTCGCGGCCGCGCGCCACGTACGCCGTGGCGATGTTCGTCGCGATGGTGGGGGACATGCTGCCGGAGCACACGACGCCCACCTCGTCCATTCCCTGGAAAAGGGGATAGCCCCGGCGCGGCACGCGCGGGCCCGCCGTGGTGATCCCGACGAGCCGCCGCGCGGAGGGTCGGTCCCGCCGCCCCTCGAGGGCCGCGCGGCCGACGAAGTCCCCCTTCTCCGGGGTGAATGCGATGCCGAAGGCGAGCCCCGCCTCGAGGGGATCGTGCTCCCCGTCGATCTCGTGGCCGTAGAGGGGCATCCCCGCCTCCAGCCGCAGGGTGTCGCGGGCCCCGAGCCCGATCGGCCGCAGGCCGGCGGCGGATCCCGCGGCGAGGAGCTCGCGCCAGACCCGCGGGCCCTCCGCGAAGGGGAGGTAGACCTCGAAGCCGTCCTCCCCCGTGTAGCCGGTCCGGCTGATGCGCGTCTTCGGGAGTCCGCACACCGTGCCGAAGGCGAAGCGGTAGTAGCGCAGGCCGTCGAGGTCGCCGCCGCTGGCGACGCGCCGCAGGATCTCCAGGGCCCGGGGACCCTGGATCGCGAGCATCGCGGTCTCTTCCGTCTCGTCCACGACCCGCGCGTCGAGGCCCCCGGAGTGCGCGCGGAGCCACGCGAGATCGGCGGGGGTATTCGAGGCGTTCACGACGAGGAAGACCCCCGCAGGGTCGCGGTAGATCAGGAGGTCGTCGATCGGGAACCCCTCCGCGGTGCAGAAGAGGGAGTAGCGGATCGCGCCCACCGGGATCCGGGCGCAGTGGTTCGTCGCCACGCGGTCCACCAGGGCCACCGCATCCGGCCCCTCCACCCGGAATCGCCCCATGTGCCCCAGGTCGAAGAGGCCGGCCGCGGTCCGGACGGTCTTCACCTCGTCCAGGATGGAGCCGTACTGCACTGGCATCCTCCAGCCCCCGAAGTCCACGAGGCGGGCGCCGAGCTCGACGTGGGTGTCGTGGAGCGAGGTCTTCTTCATGGGGGGCTCCCGCCCCGCGCCGCGCGGACACCCCCGCGGCCGGACACGGAGGGCGAAGACTTTAGCGGATCCCCCGGCCGCGGCCAAGACCGCCTCGCCGGCGCGCGGGCCAGCAGCGGCCGCCAGAGCCGGGTAGGTTTTCGGTGCGGCGGGACGCGGGCTCCCGCGTCCGGCCCATGGAAGAGGTCCTTTCCCTCCCGCGGCGGTCCCCTGCCGTGCTCCTCGCTCTCCTCGGCGCCATCTCCCCCCTGCTCTCGCGAGCGAGCGCACCCCCCCCGGTCGCCGCGGGAGGGTCCTCCTCCGACCCCTTCGCCCCCGGCCTGCGCTGGAGCTTCGCCGCTCCCCCCTCCGCTCCCTGGATCCCCCGCGCCGTGGCCCTCGTCGGGGACGGGGAGCTCTGCTGGGTGGCCCCGGCCGGAGGGACGCCATCCCTCGCCCTCTTCGCCGCCGCCGAGATCCGGGATCCGGATCTCCCGCTCTTCGCCGATCCCGGCCTCTCCGGGGCGATCGGGCCGATCCAGGTGGCGGCGGGAGACGATCCTGGGGAGCTCTTCGCCCTCGTCCAGCTCCCGGGGCCCGTCTCGCCGCTCCGCCGGACGATCGCCACCTGCCACGACGCCGTCGCCGCCGCCGGCGGGGCGGCCTTTGCCCCTTGCTGGTCCCACGAGGTCGGGGTCCCGGGCAACGGCCCCGCGCTCCTGGCGACGGACGCGGGGGGCGGCGTCCTGGTCGCCGCGGCCTTCGACGCGGGGAGCCGGCGCGTCCGCCTCGAGAGCCTCGATCCCCGGACCGGCGCCCTCCTGGCGGCCGCCGAGCTCCCGGCGCCGGCCCTGCGCAACCTCGCGGTTGCCGCCGCCGGTCCGTGCGCCGTCGTCCTCGCTGGCGACCGGGCGGTCGTCCTCGATCTCGCCCTCGCGACGCTCCACTCGACCGCCCTCGCCGCCGCGGGAGCCGGGCTCGCCCTCTCCGCCGACGGCACACGGATCGCCGTGGGCGACGGGGGGGAGGTCTTCCTCCTCGAGAGGGCGGGCGGGGCGTGGAGCCGGCGGACGCTCCTCGCCGGGGGGCTGGACGAGCTCGCGGTGGGCGTCGCGCTCTCCGCCGCTGGCGACGTCCTGGCGGCCACCTGGTGGAACGGCGCGACCGGGGCCGACGTGCGCTGCATGATCGTGGACGCCGCGACCGGGACCCCGCGCGCGGGCTGGGCGCAGGCCGGAGCGGCGGGATCCCTGCAGAACTTCCCTTCCGCCCTCGCCATCACTCCCGATGGGAGCCGCGTTGCGGTCGGTCTGTGGGGCGCGGGGGACGGGCGGCCCGAGGTCGTGCTCCTCGACGCTACGACGGGCGCGACCCTCCTCGCCGCGGACCTTCCGGGCAGCGCCCTCGCCCTCGCCCTCGATCCGGGAGGGACCCGCGTGGCGGTGGCGATGAAGGACACGCACGCGAATCTCTTCTCCACGACCGGGGCGGTGCGCCTCTACGACACCGGGGAGCGCGATCTCCAGCTCACCCGGGGCCTCGTGGTTGGAGGCCGGCTCGAGCTCGCGCTCGCCGGGCCGCCCGCCACGGCGGCGATCTTCGCCGCGGGGACTCCGCTCGTGGACCCCCTGCCGCTCGCCCTCCTGGGGGGGGACCTGTGGATCGACCTCGCCTGCCCGATCCTCCTCCTGCCGGTCCCGCCCGGACCCGATGGCCGCGCCGGGGCGGGGGCCGATCTCCCGGCGGATCCGGCGCTGGCCGGCCTCCCGGTGGCCGTCCAGGCTGCGGCCCTGCTCCTCGGCGGGGGGATCGAGCTGGCGGAGCGAGTGGTGCGCGTCCGCGTGCTCTGAGGCCTACCGCCCCGCGGGCGGGAGGCTCCGTCCTTTCCCTTCAGATCGCCTTCCGGGGGGGTCGATACGGGCGGCACGTCCGTCCCCCCGCGCGCGTCGCCGCGGCCGCCGGCCGGCGCATTCGTGGCCCGGCGAGAGGACGGCGGGACGACCCGAGCCATGACCAGCACCATCATCGCTCGCGATGCCACCCTCGCGATCAACGGGGCCCCCGAGACGCGGGGCGAGCCGGCCTCCTTCCTGCGGGAGCGGATCCAGGCGATCTCCCATCTCGACCCCGAGATGGTCGAGCAGTGCGCCGAGGTGCTGCTCGCCCTGGCGGCGAGCGAGGATCCGGACCCCGAGATCCTCGAGGCCCTGACCATCCTCGGGCTCTCCCAGCCCCGGATCGGAGCCCAGGCCGGCGTGTCGGCGGTTTCCTGCGGCCGCCGCCTGGCGAGCCGCCTCGAGCGCGACGGAGCCCCGGAGCACGCCAAGGTCGTGCTCGAGCTGCTCGCGGAGCACCACCCGGGACAGCGGTCCCTGGAGCGCGATCTCGCCGCCCTCATGCGCCGCACCGGGATGGTGGAGGATCTCGTCGCGCGGTACCTCGAGCGCGCCCAGGGCCTCCTGCGCGAGGGACGCACGGCCGAGGCGATCGCCTGGTACCGCGAGGTCCTGCTGCTCGACCGCTCCCGCAGCGATGTCGCGCGGGCGATCCGCGATCTGCGCTACCAGGAGGTCGACCAGGGCCGGACCAAGAAACGCCGGCGGCGAGCCGTCGCGCTCGTGCTCCTCGCTTCGACGCTCCTGACCCTCGGCGTCCTCCGCGAGGTGCGCGTGCGCCAGGCCTTCGCCGCGCTGCCCGCCGTCGACGGGAACGACCTCGACGGCATGCGGATCCGGCTCGCCGCGCTGGAGGAGTTCCTGCGGCGCCACCCGGTCTGGCACGGCAGCCTCGGGGTCCTCGCCGAGCGCTCCACCCTCCGGGTCGGCATCGAATCGCGATCCCAGGAGCTCGCCTATCAGGCGGAGATGGAGCGCGAGGCGGCGGCCCGCCGGCTCGAGGCGATCCGCCTCGCCCGGCAGAGAGGACGGCAGCTCGCGAGCGCCGGCGACTACGCCGCCGCCCTGCGGGAGCTCGAGGGCGCGCTGCGGCTCGCCGACCCCGCCTGGTCCGAGCGGGAGCAGGTGGAGCGGGACGTCGAGGCCCTTCGCCGCTACCTCGAGGAGGGCCGCCAGTGAAGCTCGTGCGCCGGATCCTGGCCCGCAACCGCCTGCGCACGGCGCGGCGTGCCCTCTCCACGGAGCCGTCGCCCGCCACCTACGCGGCCCTGGCCAAGGAGTACGCGCAGCTCGGCATGATGCGCGAGGTGCGCCAAGTCTGCGAGGAAGGCCTCGTCGCCTTCCCGCGGAACGCCCAGCTCGTCTCGCTCGGCGAGCGGGCGCGCCACCTGGAGCGGGAGGCGCGGATGGTCGAGCTCAAGCGGGCCCTCTCCGACGCCCCCCGGCCGGCGCTCTGGATGGAGATGTGCGAGATCCTCCTCGACTCGGGCCTCCTCGCCCGGGCCGAGGAGACGGCGACCAGGTGGTGCGAGACCGCGGGCAGCGTCGACTCCCGCCTGATGCTCGCGCGGGTCCGCCTGGAGCGCTTCCTGGCCGATCGGGGGCGCGATCAGGGGCTGCGCGTGCTCGAGACGCTGGACGCCGTCCTCGGGGAGGCGCCGGGGGACATGCGGGCCTGGCGGCTCCGGATGCAGTTCATGACGCAGATCGGGGCCTGGCGGGAGGCGAGGCGTTGCGCCGCGCAGCTCCTGCAGCTCGCCCCCGGGGACCCGGTGCTCGAGGCGCGTTTTCGCACCCTCGACACGCTTGCCGACGAGGCGCCCTCCGTCGAGAAGGCTCTCCTCGAGGTCGAGCGCACGGGAGAGCTCGCCGACGAGCGGAAGGGCGAGCATCGCGCCGAGAACCTGGGGAGCGTGCGGCCGCTCCTGCGCTCCCTGGCCTCCGAGCCCGACGTGCACTCCGCCCTGTACGTGCGTGGCTCCACCGTCCTCGTCCAAGGGCCGCGGGGAGCCACCGCCGAGCGCATGGCCCGGGCGGTCAAGTCGATCCTGACCGCCAGCCGCGCCTCGGGGCGCCGGCTCGGACTCGGACAGATCGGCCAGATCCAGCTCGACGGGGACTTCGGCACGCTCACCATCGCTCCGGGGGAGATGGACGCTGGCGCCCTGTGGACGAAGGGCCCCCTCGACCCGGCGCGGGAGGCATCGCTCCTCGGCCTGGCGGGCATGACCGGGAGCCGCCCGGAGGCCTCCGCATGAACCACGCGCTCGAAATGCTGGCCGCCCTGCCCGGCGTGCGCCACGTCATGCTGGTCACCGCGGACGGCGTCCCGGCGGCCTTCGCCGGGAGGAGCCGCGGCGGCGGGGCGCGCCTGGAGCTCGAGGCGGGGGACGAGCTCGCGAGCCTGGGCGCGGAGGACGCCCTCGCGGCGCTCGCGACCGGGCTCGTGAGCGAGCTCGGCCTCGCCGTCGGTCCGATGAGCTGGAATTCGCCGCAGCGCATGGTGCTGCGCGCGGCGCGGGGGACGCTCGCGCTGCAGGCCTTGCGGGGCGCAGTGCTCGTCGTCCTCCTGGAGCGGGGGATGCGGGCGGAGGAGATGCGCCTGTCCATGGACGGCACGATCGCCCGCATCGAACGCACCCTGCGGGGCATGGGAGGCCCGGACCAGGCCCGGACCTCCGGCGCCGCGGAGCGCGGTGCGCGGGCAGGGCACACGAACGAACCACCCGGTCCGCTCCCCTTCGGCGGGGAGGACGAAGATGTCCCGGGCCCGGGGAAGGAATCCAGAACGGAAGAACGGGAGCCGGGCTCTCCGCAAGCGAGGCATTGAAATGGTCCAGATCAACTTCGCCCAGAAGACCGTCAACGTGAAGATCGTCTACTACGGGCCCGGGATGTCCGGCAAGACGACCAACCTCGAGGTCGTCCACCAGCGGGCACCCTCCACGAACCGCGGCGAGCTGACGAGCATCAGCACGGACGGGGATCGGACGCTCTTCTTCGACTACATGCCTCTCGATCTCGGCACGGTGGCCGGGATGAGGACCTGCTTCCAGGTGTACACTGTGCCGGGCCAGGTCTACTACAACTCCACCCGCAAGCTCGTGCTGCAGGGAGTGGACGGGGTCATCTTCGTCGCCGACTCCTCGGCCTCCATGCTCGACCAGAACATCGAGTCGCTGCGCAATCTCGAGGAGAACCTGAACGAGTACGGCAAGAGCCTGAGCTCGATCCCCCACGTGATGCAGTGGAACAAACGCGACCTCCCCGACGCGATGTCCGTCGAAGAGCTCGAGCGGCACCTGAACCACCATCGGGCGGCGAGCTTCGAAGCGATCGCCAACACGGGGCAAGGCGTGTTCCCCACGCTCAAGGCGATGGCCGCGGTGGTGCTGAAGGGCATCATGCAGGAGGCGGGCGGCCCGAAGGCGACGAGCGGGACGGCGATTCGCCCGGTGGCGGGATCCGCGCGCCCGGCCGGCGCTCCGAGTCCGCGCCCGGCGATCCCGCGCGACGCCCCGGCCGTGGAACCCGCGTTCCACCCGGCTGCCGCGCCGGTCCCTGCCGAGCGCACTCCGCTCTCCGTCGCCGCCCAGGCCGCGCCGGCGGCCCCGGCAGCCCGGCCCGCGGTCCGGACCATCGCGGCGACCGCGCCGGCGGCCGCCGCGCCCTCCTCGCCGGCCGCGGTGATGCGGACGGTGCCGAAGCTGACCCCGGTCCAGCGGAGCGACCCGCGCCCGCACAAGATGCCGGTGGCGGGCTCGCCCCGCCGCTCCCGTCCGGCGGCGGCGCCGGCGCCGGTCGCGGCTCCGCGCCGGCGGGGCAACGGGGTCTTCACGGGGATGTTCGTGCTCCTGGCGGCCGGAGCGGGGGCTCTCCTCGCCTGGGTCGTCCTGTCGGTGCTCTAGACGCGAGGTACAACCATGTCCCGGGACGACCAGCTCCGGAATCAGCGCATCGTCTACTACGAGCAGGATATCGCGCGCCTCGGCACCGAGCTCGACGCCTTCCTGGAGCTGTCCAAGGCGCGCTGCACGCTCCTCGTGGATCGCGATGGCCACCTCGTGACGCGGCGCGGGGAGCCGATGAAGACGTCCGAGGAGGCGATCTCGGCGTTGATCGCGGGCTCCTTCGCGGCGACGAGGGAGATGGCCCGGCTGCTCGGGGAGACCGAGTTCTCGATCCTCTTCCACCAAGGCAAGCGGGACTCGATCCAGCTCCAGATGATCGGGGAGCGCACCCTGATGGCCACGCTCTTCGACGGGCGCACGAACCTCGGCATGGTGCGTTTCTACGCCCAGGAAGCCGCCGTCCGCATCAGCAAGGTGTTCGCGGAGATCGCCTCGGAAGAGCGGGTGGGGAACCTCCAGGAGGACTTCGAGGCCCGCGCCGCCGACGCGCTCGACAAGTTGTTCTAGCTGGCATGGGGCCGCCGCCAGGCGAACCCCATGCCAGCTAAGGACGGAGAGGACGCCTCCGGCGTCGCTCTCCGTCCGGTCCGGACAGACGCGCGCCGCCAGGCGAACCCCATGCCAGCTAAGGACGGAGAGGACGCCTCCGGCGTCGCTCTCCGTCCGGTCCGGACAGACGCGCGCCGTCCGGCCGATTCCGATCCTCTCTTGATGCACTTCGCCTCGACCCCGAGAGAGGCCCGCGCCGCGATTGCCGACGTAACTCGTTGACGAGCAAGGAGGTTAGGAGAGCGAATCCGTCGCCGTGCGTGCGCGGGGCGCACCGGACGCGCGACGGGATCGGTAGACGCGGAGGCCCCGCACGCGCGCGATTTCGCCGCGCGAATGCGTGACAGCACGCCGGTGGGGGGGACACGCAGAGAAAAAAACTTTCGATTTCTTGGGAAAGCAAACGGCGATTCGCGCCGATGTCCCTCGTGATGTCGTGGTGAGGGCACCCCTGCGGTGCTCGCATGGGCCACGCAGGCCCCCAAGGAGATTCCTCTCAATGGCTAAGAAAAGACGGAAGGCCGCCAAGCGGAAGGTCACCAAGAAGGCCACCAAGGTCGCGAAGAAGGCGACCCGGAAGAAGGCCACCCGGCGCAAGGCGGGCAAGAAGAAGGCGATCAAGCGCCGCAAGAAGGCCTGATCCGACGCAACCACACCCGGTATCCCGCCTCCTCCCCGGAGGCGGGATACCGGGTTCTGTCCTCTCCACGACCGTGAACAAGAGCGACCTCATCTCTCACCTCGCCCTGGAGCTTCGGACATCGAAGCTGGCCGCCGGGCGGCTCCTCGACGCGGTGCTGGACGGGATCCGGCGCGGCCTGTGCGACGAAGGCACCGTGACCATCACCGGTTTCGGAACCTTCGAGGTGAAGGACCGCAAGCCCCGCCTCGGTCGCAACCCGCACACGGGGGAGCCCATTCAGATCACCGCCGGACGCCGCGTCGGCTTCCGCGTGGGCAAGGGTCTGAAGCAGATGGTGTGAATCCTCGCGCGGGGACTTCCCGCCCGCCGCGAGGATCGTTGAATCGCCGCCGGCGCGGGTGGGACCGCGTCAGGGGGGGGGGTCCTGCCCTCCGTCCGGCGGCTCCCCCAGGTTCTCGGGGAGCTTGGCGAAGGGCGGTTCCACCGTTCCCAGGGGTTGCTCCCCGAGGCTGCGCCAGCCTCCGCGCCGCGGGGTGCCCGGCCAGCGGCAGGCCGATACGGCCCCCGCGCCGCCCAGCATTTCCCAGATTGCCTGGGCCTTGCCGGGCATGAAGGGCGCCATCCAGCGGGCGAGCCAGGAAATCCACTCGCACGCGGTGTTGAGCACGCTCGCCGCCCGGGCGGGATCCGACCGGCGCAGCGCCCACGGCGCCAGGCGATCGACGAACACGTTGCCCACCGTGGCGTTTCCGACCAGGGCCTCGGCGGCGAGGCGGAAGCGGGGCTCGAGGAGATGCTCGCCAGGATCGACGATCGGCCCGCACTCGGTGAGGAGGATCCGATCGAGCTCCTCGGCGTGGGCCGGGGAGAGGGGGGGCACCCGGCCATCGAAGTGCTGGGCCGCGAAGCGCAGGACCCGGGTGACCAGGTTGCCGATCGTATCCGCCAGCGCGGAGTTCACGCACCGGCGGAACTCGTCCCATCGCCACTCGGAGTCGGCGTTCTCCGGCGCGCTCGCCAGGAGGTAGAAGCGCGCCGCGTCGCCGTCGTAGCGCGCGAAGAAGTCGTCGAGCGGGATCGACCATCCCTGGCTCGTGCTGAACTTGCGACCCTGGAGGTTGTAGAACTCCATGGCCGGCACCTTCCACGGCAGGACGAAGCCGTCTCCGACCCCCCAGAGCATCGCGGGGAAGATCAGGCAGTGGAACGGGATGTTGTCCTTGCCGATGAAGTGCACGAGCCGGGTGTCCGGATCCTGCCAGTACCGGCGCCATCCCGCGGGATCTCCCTCCGCCTCGGCGAGCTCGCGGGTGAAGGAGATGTAGCCGATGGGGGCATCGAACCAGACGTAGAGCACCTTGCCGCGCTCCTCGCCGGCGATCTCCTCCGGCACGGGGACCCCCCATTTGAGGTCGCGGGTGATGGGGCGAGGGCGCAGCTCCTCGAGCATCCGGCCGATGAGGGCCTTCACGTTCCCCTTCCAGGGGTGGGCCGCGAACCACTTCCCGATGTGCTCGTCGCGGAGCCGCGGCAGATCGATGTACCAGTGGGTCGTGAGGCGCCGCACGGGGGGGGCGCCGCAGATCTTGCAGCGGGTGTCGATCATCCGGAGCGGATCGAGCCACGTCCCGCAGGCCGGGCACTCGTCGCCCCGGGCCTCGCGGTGGCCGCAGTGGTCGCAGGTGCCCACCACGTAGCGATCGGCGAGGAACATGTCGTCGGTGGCGCAGAAGAGCTGCTCGCTCGTCTGGCGCGTGAGGTAGCCCCGGGCCGCCAGGCGGCGGAAGAACTCCCGGGACATCTCCGCGTGATGGGGGCAGATGCTGGTCCCCGACCAGCCGTCGAACTCGATCCCGAAGCGGTCGAAGGTGAACTTGATCTCCTCCCGCCACCGCGCGACGTACTCCGGGTAGGCGATCCCCTGCTGCTCGGCATTGAAGGTGATCGCCACCCCGTGCTCGTCCGTGCCGCAGATGAACCGCACCTCCTCGCCCATCATGCGCAGGGTGCGGACGTAGACGTCGGCGGGCAGGTACGCGCCGATGACGTGCCCGAAGTGAATCGGCCCGTTGGCGTAGGGCAGGGCGCTGGTGACGAGGTAGCGGGTCACGGGCGAGAGGGAGCCGGCGGGCGTCGGCGCGGCATCCTACGCGCCCCCTCCCGCCGGAGCGAGCACCCGCCGCGCGGCGATCGGCGTCAGGGTCCCGGCGGCGGGCGCAAGTGCCCCTTGTCGAGCCGGCACAGGAGCCAGAGTCCCCCGAGGGAGGCCGCCGGCACCATGAGGAGCGGCCCGAAGACGGGGATGGCGAGAAGGAATCCGGCCGAAGCACCGAAGACGGCCAGGGGGAGGACGTGGCGGCCGAGGAAGCGGGCGCGCGCTCCGAGGGTCCACTGGCGGCGCTCGAAGGGGATGTCGAGGAGCCCCACCGCCGTGGCGAATCCGGCCACCGCGGCGAAGAGGAAGTAGCCGGCCCCGGGCACGAAGTAGAGGGGGAGGGCGAGGGCGAGGAGGACGCCGGTGAGAACGGCCGCCTGGAGGCTCGCCCACGCCGCCCGGCCCTCCACGCGCGCCACCCACGCCAGCCACTCGCCATAGCGGCGATCGGCCGCGACGGCCGGCAGGAGACCGAGCGGGCTCGCGAGCGCCGCCGCCCACCCCGGGACCCCAGGCCAGACGGCGAGGGCGAGGAAGAGGGCGGCCGCCGCCAGAGCGGAGAGCGAGCTCAGCCGCACGCAGCGCGCGACGGGGATGTCGTTCGGGCGGTGGAGGCGGCTCCGCGGATCTTCGCCGAACCAGCGCGTCTCGATCCGGGCCTGGATCTCGTCGAGGAAGGGGCCCGCGAAGGCCTCGTAGGCGACCGAGAAGCAGTACCAGGTCACGAGCGATCCCAGGAGGAACCACGCGAGGATCCGCAGCGGCTGGGAAGTCAGGAGCTCCCAGCCGCGGTTCAGCGTCCATTCCGCCGCGGCCACGAGGGCCGCCCACGCGCGCTCGAGCCAGACGAGCCCGGCGGGTGCCCCGGCGAGCCAGGCGCGGCCGGGGAGGGCGAAGTCCCCCCCGAGGGCGGCGTCCAGGCGCGCGTCGAGCGCCGAGAGGATCCACCCCCGGTGGGCGGCGAGGACCGCGCCCGTGAGGACGAGCGGCGGGACGAGCCAGCGGAACACGCGCGGCGTGGTGAAGAGCAGGTGGAGCCCCGCCGGCAGGGCGAGGAGGCCATCGAGGACGCCGGTGGCGGGACCGCCCGGCCGGCGGCGCAGGGACCGGGGACGGGGGAGCCCCCCGCAGTGGGGGCAGGCACCGGGGCCGGGGGCGTCGTAGCCGCACCGGGGGCAGGGCGTGACGGGCATGGGGGATTCCGGCTCTCGGGCACTACACTGCCCGGTCTACGCCCCTCTGGCCTCGACCTTTCTGGCGGCCTCTTTGCCCCGGGGCCCGCCCCCCCTCGCATGGACCCGTACCGCCCCCTCGACTTCTTGGCACTCGACGAAGAGCTCGCGGAAGAGGAGATCCTCGTCCGCGACAGCGTCCGGAGCTGGGTGAGCGAGCGCTACCTGCCGCTCGCCGTCCCCCATTGGGAAGAGGACACCTTTCCGACCGAGGTGCTCCCCGAGCTCGGGGAGCTCGGCGTCTTCGGCCCGACGCTGCCCGCGGAATACGGCGGAGCGGAGGCGAGCGCGGTCGCCTACGGGCTCATCTGCCAGGAGCTCGAGCGGGGCGACTCCGGCCTGCGGTCGCTGGTGTCGGTGCAGGGATCCCTCGTCATGTGGCCGATCTTCACCTATGGCAGCGAGGCCCAGCGGCGCGAGTGGCTGCCCCGGCTCGCGCGCGGCGAGGTGGTCGGCTGCTTCGGGTTGACCGAGCCCGACTTCGGATCGAACCCCGGCGGCATGCTCACCCGCGCGCGGCGGGAGGGCGGCGACTGGATCCTCGACGGTCGCAAGATGTGGATCACGAGCGGATCCCTCGCTCACGTGGCGATCGTGTGGGCGAGGACGGAGGAGGGGATCCGCGGCTTCGCGGTGCCGACGAACCTCCCCGGCTTCCGCACGCCCAAGCAGGGGCACAAGTGGAGCCTGCGGGGCGTCCCCACCGCCGAGCTCGTGCTGGAGGAGGTGCGGGTGCCCGGGGACGCGATCCTGCCCGGCGCCAAGGGCCTCGCCGCGCCGCTCTCGTGCCTGTCGCAGGCCCGCTACGGCATCGCCTGGGGCGCGGTGGGGGCGGCCATGGCCTGCTTCGACGAGGCGCTTCGCTACGCGAAGGCGCGCATCGTCTTCGACCGGCCGCTCGCCGCCTTCCAGCTCGCCCAGAAGAAGCTCGCCGACGTGGCGACCGACATCACGCTCGCCCAGCTCCTCGCCCTGCGGGTCGGCCGCCTCAAGGACGCCGGGCGCGCCGACCACGTTCACGTCTCGATGGCCAAGCGCAACAACGTGGCCATGGCGCTGCATGCCGCCCGCACCCTCCGGGACATGCTGGGCGCCAACGGCATCACGCTGGAGTACGCGATCGGCCGCCACATGCTGAACCTCGAGTCGGTGATCACCTACGAGGGGACCCACGACATCCACACCCTGGCGATCGGCGAGCGGCTGACCGGGATCTCGGCCTTCCGCTAGCCCAGCTTCCGCAGCTGGGAAGGCAAAATCGTGATCTGACAAGGACTTACGTCGACGGGTCGGCACTACAGCCTGCTCGGGAGGCCCTCGGGCATGCGGAGGCGCTTGGGTAGCTGGAGGCCCAGGCGCTCCAGGAGCAGGGCCTGGCTGGGGTCGGGACGGACGACGCAGCGCACGCGGAGCTCGCGCCCGTCGAGCGTCGGCAGCACCACGTCAGCGCTCTGGATCCCGGCGAGTTCCTCGAGCAGGGTGCGGGGGCTTCGGCCCAGTCCGGCGCGTTGCTGCCATTGCTCGAGGGTCTTCCACAGCACGAAGGCCAGGAAGCAAACCAGGATGTGGGCCTGGACGCGGTCCTCGCGGTGGTGCCACACCGGGCGGATCGAGAGTTCGGATTTGTGGATTCGGAAGGCGGCCTCGGCGTCGGTGAGCTGGATGTAGATGCGCCAGAGCTCCTCTTCCGACCAGTCCTTGACGTTGGTTCGCAACAGGTAGCAGCCCTCGTTCAGCTCCGCCCAGTCCGACCAGGCGCTGTTACGCTCGACCACCAGTCGCAATCCCGACGCCACGGCCGTGGTCTCCTCGACTCGCACCAGGTAGCGACCTGCGGCACGGGAGTGCTGCTCGAGCACCCGCCCGATCTGCCGTTCGACTTGGGCGCGGCTGGCGGGCCGGCTCATTCGGGATCGACGCGCACCCGAGCTTCGTGGCGCGAGCCGAGGCTTTGCCGGAGCGAGCTTTTCGGCGGCTTTCGCGGCGCGCGAAGTGGTCTGTGAAGACCGCGCCGCGCCAGCGCGACGAGAACGTGAAGGAGCGGATCATCCGCGAGCGCGGCTACACGAACCTCGTGACGGAGCGCGAGCACGTGGCGGAGATGGAGTACCAGCCCGCCAGGAGCTGCCGCCGCTACCGGATGATCGTGCTGAGGAAGACGATCCGCGTGGAGCAGGGACAACTGCGCCTGGCCGACGAGGTGCGCTACTTCTTCTACGTGACCAACGTCCCCCTCGGCGAGCTGTCGGCCAAGGAGGTGGTCTTCGCGGCGAACGCGCGCTGCGATCAGGAGAACGCGATCGAGCAGCTCAAGAACGGCGTGCGAGCGATGCGCATGCCGTCGGACGGGCTGCTGTCGAACTGGGCGTACCTGGTGATCGCGGCGCAGGCTTGGAACCTGAAAGCCTGGCTGGCGATCTGCCTGCCGCACCGCAGGGAGGGAGCGGAGCTCCGCCGGATGGAGTTCCGCCGCTTCGTCAACTCGCTGGTGCTCCTGCCCTGCCAGGTCGTGAAGACTGCGCGCAGCGTAGTGCTGCGCCTCTTGAGCTGGAGCCCCTGGGCTCACGTCCGCATCGAGGGGCACGAGTACTTCCGCCGACATCGGTTTGCCTGACAGTCGAAGTGTCCTCTCCTTGGTACGTGAGGTCTCGGTGGAGGGTGGAGGTCTGTCCAGACCTCCCTCTTGTGCGACCGATGGCGGTCGAACGACCGCCGCCGATCCACTCACGACCTGTTCGCCATCCTTCGCGAGCGATCCGACGGTCTCTCAACGTCTTCGATGCCGCCTCGACGCCGGCTTCGGCCCCCCCGTTCGGGTGCCGCGCGCGCGTCGCGCACCTCCGGGCGTCGGAAGCGCTTGTTTTGCGGCTAGCCGCCGACGCCAATCTCGGCCATCTGGAGGCCTATTGCCCGCGGGCCCCGTACTTTCCCTCGGTGTCGAGCTTCCGGACCCGCTGATCGATCGCCCAGGCTTCCTCGACCCGCCCCATCTGGCGCAGCATGGGCACGGCCTGGCTCATGTACTCGAGGTTGTCAGGCTCGAGCTCCAGGGCCTTCCGGAGGTGCTCCCCGCTCTCCGGGTAGCGTTCCGCCGCCCAGAGGCAGATCGCCAATTGGAAGTGGGAGAACCCGAGCTCCGGCCGCAGCCGTACGAGCTCTTCGAGGGGGGCGATCGCCTCGAGCTTCTTGGCCTGGGTGCCCTGGTTGATGCGGCTCAGGGCGAGGTATTCCAGGGCGCAGGGGTTCCGGCCGATGAACGAGAGCACTTCCCCCAGGCGTTCCTCGGCCTCCGCCAGGTGGCCCTCGAGGCACAGGTTGACACCCTCCAGGGTTGCCAGGTGGATCTCGGTGGCAATGGCGGGGCTCGGCAGGTCGAGGTCCGCGAGCGCGTCAAACCCCGGGAAGTCGGCGCTCTCCCCGCCCAGGGCCCCGACGTACCCGAGAGCCCGCAGGGCATCGCGCATCTCCGGGGCCAGACCCGAACCGCTACGCGGGCGGGCCGCCGGCCGGGCCGCCAGCGCGCGGAGCCTCGCGGAGTATTCGGTGACGAGCTCCGGTCGCTCGGCCGCGAGATTCGTGACCTCGAGGGGATCGCTCGCTACGTCGTAGAGCTCGGGTCGGTTGCAGTGCACGTACTTGCCCCGGGCGTCCATCCACGCCAGGAGCGGGCTGTAGCCGAAGGCGAGGAAGCTGTTGTAGGTCTCGAGGTAGATGCCACGGCCCTCGGGCACTGTCCGGCGATACAGGCTCAGGCCGTCGATGTCGGCCGGCGGCGCGATCTCCAGGGCCTCGGCGAGGGTGGGGAAGACGTCGACCACGCTGACCATCTCCGCGGAGCGGGTGCCGGCCCCCGTGCCGTCGGGGTAGCGGACGAGGAAGGGAACGCGGGCCGTGGGTTCGTAGAGCAGGAACCCGTGGGTCCGCTCGCCGTGCTGCTCGAGCGCCTCCCCGTGGTCTCCCACCACCATGACGAAGGTCTCCTCCAGGGTGCCATCGTCCCGCAGGCGGTCGATCAGCCGCCCCACCTCCTGGTCCATGTAGGAGACCTCCCCCTGGTAGGGATTGCCCGCCAGGGCGCCGCCGCGGAACGCCAGCGGCGGTTCATAGGGGGCGTGGGGATCGAAGAGGTGGACCCAGAGGAAGAAGGGCCGGGAGCGGTCGCGCTCCGCGAGCCACGCGATCGCGTCGTCGATCACCTGCCTCGCCGGCCGCTGCACGGTGGTGCGGCCCCCCTTGAGCTCCTCGAGCTCCGGCTGGCCATAGTGGTCGAAGCCCTGGTTCAGGCCGTAGTGCTCATGGAGGACGAGGGCGGCGACGACGGCCCCCGTCTGGATCCCCTTCCTCCGGGCCAGCTCGGCCAGCGTGTGGATCTCCGCGGGCAGGACCCACACGTCGTTGTCGCGCACCGTGTGCCGCGGTGGATAGAGCCCGGTCAGCATGGAGGCGTGGGCCGGCATCGTCAGGGGGGTCACGGTATGGGCCTGGTCGTAGAGGACCGACTCCCGGGCCAGGAGGTCGAAGTGCGGGGTGGTCCCCGGGATCCCGCCGTTGGCGCCGAGGGCATCCCAACGGGTCGTGTCGAGGGTGATGAGGAGCGCCGAGGGGCCCCCGCTCCCTCCCTTCCCGCAGGCGGGAACGATCCCGAGGGACGCCAGGAGAAGGACAAGGGCCGCCGCGCAGCGCCGGTGGTTGCCGGGCGCTCGGATGAAGATCGGTTCCATGGCCGGATGATGGTACGGCGATGCAGAGGGCCGGGCCAAACCCGCCGTCCGGCGTCGAACGGCCGGCGGCGGCTCTCGTCCGGCCTCCGTCAGACGGCGCGCCCCCGGGGGCAGTGGCGCAAGGTTACCCCGTTTCCCCCTCCCCCAAGCACGGCTCCGGCCCACACCCCTCGACGCAACGCTCGTGCTCGCCTCGAGGAGTCCGCCCCGCTCCCCTGACCGACCGGATTGGTGCCGCCGCCGGGAATGCTTCCCGGAAGCGGGACTCGCCGGCACAGAAGTTGAGGACATCTTGGTTTCACGGAACTCGGGGCGGAGAGGGTCCATCCGAGCCCTGTCATGTTCTCTGGGAACTCCCGGCGGCCCCGGGCCCGGGGATCGCCCCATGGGGACGGGATGAGCCCCATGGCCCGAGGCGGGTGCGCCGGCAGGCGCGGCGCCGGTGTTCCGCGGCCGATTGATCGGGGCTGTCGGGGGTTGTCGGCGTCACGCTTCCCGAGGTGGTTGGCAGCGGGGGTGGGCGCCAGGGCCGCCTGAAGCGCGACGGGGAGGGCCTGGCCCAGCGCGG
>JBFMCU010000053.1:0-4179 GCA_040754415.1 Planctomycetota bacterium | reverse complement strand
TCTTCCTGCCGGCGGGGGGGCCGGATCCCGCGGAGCTCGGCCCCGGGGTGCGGGTGCTGGTCGTCGACGCCTCGGCGAGCGCCCGCCGCACCCGCCCCGCCGGCTGGCTCCCCGGGGTGCGCGCGACCCTCGCCGCCGAGGGGAGCGCGGCGGCCGGAGCGGGCCAGGAGGTGGCGGTTGTGGTCTTCGCGGCCGGCGTTCGCTGCCGGCTCGGACCGGTCTCGCCCGGCGCCCTCCAGGACGCTCTCCTCGGGCACGGCGCTCCGCCCCTCGACCCGGCGGTCGGGCCGGAGGAGGAGGGGGCGAGCGAGCTCGCCGCCGCCCTGCGGGTCGCCCTTCGTCTCGCCGCCGACCCCGCGCGCCGGCGCGGGGAGGTCGTGCTCCTCGGGGAGGGCGACCACACCGGTGAGGACCCCCGGCCCCTCGTCGCCGAGTCTTCCCGGCGCGGGGTCCCCGTCCGCCTCGTCCCCCCCGGCCCCGCCGAGCGCGCCGACCTCGCGCTCCGCTCCCTGGAGCTCCCGCCCCGGGTGGAGGAGGGGGCGCCGCTGGTCGCGGCGGCGACCCTCGCCTGGTCGCCGGTTCTCGGCGATGGCGAAGAGGGCGCCCGGCTCGTCGTGGAGCGTGCGACCGGCGAGGGGGTCCGCTCGTCCGCCTTCCCGCTCGTGCTGCCGGCTGGCGGCGGCACCTGGCGCGTCTCGCTCGAGATCGGTCCCGCCGCCGCCGGCCGCACCCTGGCGACCGCCCGGGTCGAGCTCGCCCGCGGACCCGATCCCATTCCCGAGAACGACGTGGCCCAGGCGAGCACCCGGGGGGGCGGGGAGCTCGTCGTCGGGGTCGCCGCCGAGGCCGCCCGCCTGGGCGCCGCTCGCGCCTGGCTCGCCCCCGCCGGACCGTCCACCCTGCCCGGGATCCAGGTCGTCTTCACCGATCTTCCGGGCTTGGCCGGGCTCCTCCCCGAGCTCGATCTCCTCGTCACCTTCGACCTCCCGGCGAGCTTCCTCGACCCGGGGCTCCTGGCGGCCTTCGTCCGCGGCGGGCGCGGCTGGCTCGCCACCTCCGGCTGGCGCTTCCTTCAGGACTGGCACCCCGGCCGCCCGCCGGAGGGCCTCGCCGCGCTCTTGCCCCTGGCGCCGGCCGACCTCGAGGCGGAGCCGCGGGACGTCGTGCTCCTCATGGACGGATCGGGCAGCATGGCCGGCGAGCCCTTCGAGATCCTCCGGGCGGCGGCCCTCGACCTCGTGGCGGCGGCCCTGCCGAGCGACGAGGTCTCCCTGCGCTTCTTCACCGCGGGTCTCGGGCCGGCGACGGTGATCCAGGCGCGCCGGGAGCTCGGGGCGCCGGGCTCCGGGACGTCCCGGGCGGCGGCCCAGGCCCTGCTGGCGGCGCGGGTCCCGGGGGGGCGGACGTACCTCTTCCAGTCCCTGGAAGAGCTCGCCGCCGAGCGGGAGAGGTCCGGCGTGGAGGCCCTCGTCCTCCTGCTCACCGACGGGCGGGAGACGGACACGATCCTCCCCGGCGATCTCCTGGCGCGCTCCGCGCGGCTGCGGGAGCGCTGGCGGGCCTCGCGCACCGCGCTCGTGGTGATCGGGGTCGGGGAGGGAGTCGACGAGGCGACCCTCGCCCTGCTCGCCCGGCCCGGCGAGCCGGTGCCGCGGGCCCAGGCCCTGGGGGACCTGGAGGCGATCTTCCGGCGGGAGATCCATGGCGCAGAGCTCGCGATGGGGGAGGTCCTTCCGGTGCACCTCGCGCCCCGCCCCGGATCTCCTGGCCCCCGCACCCTGGCGGAAGAGATCCTCGGCGCCGGGGAGGCGGGGGAGGCGCCGCCGCCGCTCGCGATCGCCGTGCGCAACCGGACGCGGGAGGGAGCGGAGGCACTCTGGCTCGGCCCCGAGGGCGAGCCGATCCTGGGCGTGGCGCGGGCCGGCCGCGGGCGGACCGCCCTCCTCTCCACCTGCCCGATCGAGGAATGGGCCCCCGGCTGGGCCGGCCGCCCCGGGGGAGGGGAGCCGCGGGCCTTCGGGCCGCTCTTGCGCTGGCTCGGGCGGCGGCAGGGCGCCTCCGGGGGCGAGCCGACCGCCCGCGTCGAGGGCGGGCTCCTCCGGGTCGATGGGCTCGCCGAAGACTGGCCGGCGGCCCTGGGGGGCCGGCTCGTGGCGATCGGCGCTCCGACCCGCGAGGGAGGGGCGGCCGCGGAGGTCCCCCTCACCCTCTTCCCCCCCGCCGCGGCGGCGGGCCGGGATCCGCGCTCCCTCCGGGAGGCCCTTCTCCCCCTCGAGACCCGCCGCCGGCTCGGGACCGCGCGGGTGTCCCTCCAGCTCGCCGGACCGGGGGGGGAGACCCTGCTCCTCCCGCTGGACCTCGGTCCCGCCCCGGAGTTCGCCTCGGATCCCGGACGGACCCCCCGGGTGGGCGGGACGGCGGTGGGGGGGGTGCCTGCGGCGGGGGGGGTGCAGGTGCGGACGGCAGAGGGACCGGAGGGGGCCGGCGGGGCCCACCCGGCCGCACCGGGGGTCCTGCTCGCCGGGCTCGTGCTCCTCTTCCTGGCGGGGCTCGGCCGCCGGCTCCCCGGCCGTCCGATCAAGGCGGCGGCTCCGATGGTCGATAGGTGAGCCGAGCCGCCGGCCGCGAGCATCGGCCGCGCGGGGCTCCCCGGTACCCGCCATGAATCGCCGACCGAACCCTCGCCTTCGCTTCCTCCTCCTCTCCCCGCTTCTCGTCCTCTCCGCCTGCGCCTGGGGCGGCGGCGGGACGAACGAGGTCGTGGAGACCGGCTGGATCGAGCCCTCGCCGATCCTGCGCCAGCAGATCCAGGACGAGGCGGCCCGCCTGCCGTGGACCCACGGCTTCGAACGGCTGGAGCAGATCCGCTGGTTCGCCTCGGTGGGGGAGCCGGCCTATCCGTCCCTGCTCGAGCTCGCGACCGATCCGCGCGACGACGTGGCCGCCGCCGCCCTCGCCGCGCTGGGCGCCACGTCCGATCGCCGGCTCGTCCCCGCGATCCGCGATCTGCCGTGGGCGGAGTCGCGCCGCGGCTCCGACCTCGGGCTGGAACGGGCCCGCACCTTGGTGCGGCTCGGCGACTGGATGGAGATCCCCGTTCTCATCGGCGGCCTGCGCGATCCGCGGCTCTACACGCGGAGCCTCTGCCTGGACGCCCTCGCCGAGGCGACGCACGAGACGCTGGGCTTCGATCCGCGGGCGGAGGAAAGCGAGCGCGAGAAGGCCGTGCAGCGCTGGGAGCGCTGGTGGCTGGATCGCACCGGGGAGGGGCTCGTCAGCGGGAGCTGACGTCCGAGCGCGCCGCCTCGAGCCGGCGCACGAGCCGCTGGAAGCGCGGCTCCCGGCGGAGGGGGTGCAGATCGTCGTCGCGGACGAGGTGCTCGGCGTCGTCGTACCCGAGCTCGACGGCCCGCTCGAGGGCGTCGAGCGCCCCATCGACGTGCCCCAGGAGGGCGAGCGAGCAGGCGAGGTTGTAGTGGACGGTCGGGTTGTCCGGTGCGAGCCGGAGCAGCTTCTGGTCGGTCGCCAGCCCCTCCTCCAGCCGCCCCATCTGGGTGAGCACCTCGGCCAGCGAAGCGAGGGCGCCCAGGTTGTCGGGGTGGCGGTCGGTCTCGGCCCGGAAGAAGTCGGCCAGGAACTCCTGCCCGGCGCGATCGAGCTCGTGGCGGGCGGCGGGGAGGATCTCGAGGGGGTCCGGCAGGGACATGGGGAGAGGGGGTGGGGGACGCGGAGAGAATCTAGTCTTTTCGGGCGGCCGGACCAGGGGGGAAGCCGATTCGGGAAAGGGCTCCCGGCTCGCTGTAGGGTCCCGGGGCGCCGCGGACTATAAAGGGTGAGGCGTCGGGAGGGGTCCCTCGTGCGCTCGGGGTGGGCCGCGAGGAGACCGCCCCTGGCCGAGGAGCTTGTTCCCCATGGAGATCCACTTCTGCGATCTGTGCAACGAGTCCGTCCCCCAGGTCGATCTGGATACGGGGCGCGCCGTCCTGCGCAACGGGCGCGTCGTCTGCAGCCAGTGCGAGAAGGCCATGAGCCGGGACCTCGGTCCGGTCCCGGCGCCGAAGGCCCCGCCCGCGGAGACGAGCCCGCTCCCGGCGCCGGTGGCGGTCGCCGCCGTCGCGGCGGAGGCGCCCCCGCCGGCCCCGCCGCCCCCCGCTCCGCGGGAGCCCGCCGCGCCGCCGG
>JBFMCU010000052.1:0-14528 GCA_040754415.1 Planctomycetota bacterium | reverse complement strand
GCACGCGCGCGCCGAGGCCGCCGCCGAGACCGCCGCGGCGGAGAGCGCGATCGCCGCGGCCGAGGCGGCCCGGGCCGCCGCCGTTCTCGCCCGGGAGGCCTTCCGCGCGCGCGGGCGCGAGCTCGCGCTCGTCGAGGCCCACTTGGCGGTGGATCGCGAGCGAGGCGAGGTGGAGGACGCCGCCGCCGAGCTCGTCGAGCTCGAGGCGATGTATGCCGAGGAGGAGTTCGCGGAGCGGACCAAGGAGCTCGTCCTCACCCGCGGGCGGCGCCAGCTCGATCTCGCCCGCCGCGAGCTCGCTCTTGCCGAGGCGAAGCTGGCGGCGCTCGCGGAGATCGAGCTCGTGGAACGGGAGCGCGAGCTCGACGAGGACCTGCGCGCCGCCGAGGCGGCGCTCGTCGCCGCGCGGCTCGCGCGCGAGGTCGCGGCCCGCGCGGCGGAGCTCGCCATCCACGAGGCGGAGGCCAAGCTCGTCAAGCTCGCCCGGGAGAGCGACGCCGAGGAGTGAGCGTGTCGATCGCCGCTCCGCTCCTCGCCCTCGCCCTCCTCGCCGCCGGACCCGCTGGCGAAGAGCCGGCGGGGGCGCCGGAGACCATGAACGCCCCGCCCGCCCGCGCCGCCCGCGATCGCGGGATCGCCTGGCTCGCCGCCGCCCAGAACGCGGACGGCTCGTGGTGCACGGGCGTCGTCGAGGGCGTCCTCGAGATGGGCTTTCCCCCGGCGGCCTACTACGCCTGGAAGGTGGCCGCGAGCGCGATCGCCTGCCTCGCCCTGCTCGAGGTGGAGGAGACGCCCGCGGTGCGCTCGGCCCTCGATCGCGGCCTCGCCTGGCTCTGCGCCGCCGAGAGCCCCCGCCGCGGGGCGGACTGGGACGTGGACCACGTGTGGGGAGCGCTCTACGGATTCGCCGCCTGCGTGGAGGCCGCGCGCGACCCGCGATTCGCCGCGGCGGACTGGCCGGCGCGCCTGCGGGAGGCGGGCGGGCGCTACCTCGCGATCCTCGAGCGCACGCAGTCGCCCCGCGGGGGCTGGGGCTACTACGACGATCCGATCTACTCCAAGCGGCCCAAGTGGGACACGAGCTTCTGCACGGCCCTCGTCCTGCCCGCCCTCGCAGCGGGGGTCGAGATGGGCTGGGTGGACGATCCGCGGATCCTGGTGCGCGCGCGGGGCTACGTCTCGCGCTGCGCCCTTCCGAACGGGGCCTATGGCTACGATCTCGACCTGGTGCCCCGGATGGGCGCGATCGCCGGCGGCGAGCACATCGACGCCGTGCCCGGCAGCCTCGGCCGCGTCCAGGTGTGCAACTGGGGCCTGGCGCGGGCCGGGGAGCGGAAGATCACCCCCGATCGGGTGCGCGAGGGCCTGGAGGCCTTTCTCCGCCACCACCGCTTCCTCGACGTGGCGTGGACCAAGCCCGTTCCCCACGAGGCCTTCTACTACAACTCCGGGTACTTCTACGCCTTCGGCCACTACTACGCCGCCGAGGCGATCCAGCTCCTGCCGGAGGCGGAGCGCGAGGCGTGGCACGCGCGCCTCCGGCCCCATCTCGTGCGCCGGCAGCGGGCCGACGGATCCCTCGCCGATTTCCTCCTCGGCAGCTACACCTCGGTCGCCTGCACGGCGTTCCTCGTTCTCGCCCTCGACCTCGGCCTCCCCGCGCCGTGAGGCGCGATCCCCGGGAGCGGGATCCCCGCCGCCATGTCCCACTTCCTCCTCTTCCGCCAGCTCCTGGAGTCGCGCCTCGAGCGCCGCGCCGTGGAGTGGTTCCGCGAAGCGGCGCGCGAGGTCTCCGCGGGTCCCTCTCCCGCGCGCTTCAGCGCCCTTCTGGCGATGGGGGCCCGGCACGCCCGCCGCGCTCCCCTCGCCCCGGACGCCGCGGAGGAGGCGCGGGTGTCCCGGGCGGTCGAAGGGCTCTCGATCGAGCGCTGGAGCGTGCTCGACGCGCTGCGGGCGGCCCTCGTCCTCGCTCGCGGCGATCTCGCCGAGGAGACGGGAGCGCTCGCCGTCGAGGAGGCGTTCCGCTACGCCGACGAGGGAGAGGCCGTCGCCCTGTACCGCACCCTCGCCCTCCTGCCCGCCGCCGAGCGGTTCGCCGGGCGGGCGAGGGAGGGCTGCCGCTCGAACATGAAGAGCGTGTTCGAGGCCGCCGCCCTCGACACGCCGGTCCCCTTCCGCCTCTTCGACGATGCCGCCTGGAACCAGGCCGCCATCAAGTGCCTCTTCCTCGGCGCGCCCCTGTGGCGGATGTGGGGGCTCGACGCGCGCCTCTCGCCGGAGCTGGCGCGCATGGCCCTCGACCTCGCCGACGAACGGCGGAGCGCGCGCCGGCCGGTTCCCCCCGCGCTCTGGCTCTGCCTCGGCGCCCACGGCGGGGAACGGGGGACCGAATCCCTGGCGCGGGAGCTCGATCCCGCGAACTTCCACGTCCACGGGCGGCGCGCGGCGGCGTATGGCCTCGCGCGGGCGGGCGAGATCGCCCGGCTCGAGGCCCGCGCGGCGGCGGAGCAGGACCCCGTGATCCTCGGCATCCTCCGCGACGCACACGCGGGGGCCACGTCGGCCGCCGCCTTCCGCGCCCTCGATCCCGTATCCTGATCCTGCCGTTCCATGCCCTTCTTCGACCCCCACATCCATCTCACGAGCCGCACGACCGACGACCTGGAGGCCATGGCGGCCGCCGGCATCCGCGGCGTGATCGAGCCCGCCTTCTGGGTCGGCCAGCCGCGGACCAGCCTCGGCTCGTTCCTCGACTACTTCTCGGGGCTCATCGGCTGGGAGCGCTTCCGGGCCGCGCAGTTCGGCGTCACCCACTTCTGCGCGCTCGGCCTGAACGCCAAGGAGGCCAACAACGAGGGCCTGGCCCGCGAGGTCCTCGAAATCCTGCCCCGCTTCGTGCTCAAGGAGGGAGTGGTGGCGATCGGGGAGATCGGATTCGACGAGATCACGCCGGCCGAGGAGCGGGCCCTCGTCCGGCAAATCGAGCTGGCGAAAGCGAACGACATGGTGGTCATGGCGCACACGCCGCACCGCGACAAGAAGCGCGGCGTGCAGCGCACGCTCGAGATCGCGGCTGGGCTCGGCTTTCCGGTCGAGAAGCTCGTCGTCGACCACAACAACGAGGAGACCGTCGAGCTCACCTTGAACTCCGGGGCCTGGGTGGCCTTCACCATCTACCCCCACACGAAGATGGACTCCGAGCGCATGGTCGAGGTCGTGCGCCGGTACGGGCCCACCCGGATCATCGTCGACAGCTCGGCGGACTGGGGCGTGAGCGACCCGCTGGCGGTCGTCCGCACCGCCCGGCTCATGGCGGCCGGCGGCCTCGACGCGGGGGCGATCGAGCTCACCACGTGGCGGAACGCCCTCGACGCCTACGGGCAGTCGGGGCAGATCGACGAGGCCGCGCTTCTGGCCGGTCCGGCGATCGATCAACGCCGGCTCTTCGCCGACAACACGGTCCTGCGCGGTCAGACGCCGCACGTGAGCACCCGGCGCGGGGATTGACCCGCCCGGCGCCGATCAATCGGGGGTTCCGTCCCCGTGGACCGTCGTCTCGTGGTCCGGATCGAGAGCGGGCGGGGGAGTGAAGGCGGGATCCGCCGCCGGCTCCCCGGGGGCATCCTCGAAGATCCGGTACTCGAAGGCGGCCGGCGGAGGAGACGCCGACCGGGTGGTGAGGGGGGAGAGGAGCCAGGCGGCGCAGGCCAGGGGCACGCAGGAGATCGCCAGGAGGACGGCGAGGACGGCGAGGATCCAGAAGCCCGCCGACCGCGCGGGGCGGCCGCCGCGGACCTCGAGCTTGGTCACGAGCTTCTTCCCCGTCCCCGGCGAGCGCTGGATGTCGTCGACGCTCGTCTTGACCTCCGATGCGTGCTGGTAGCGCCGCCCGGGGTCCTTCTCCAGGGACTTTAGGACCACGTCGTCGAGGCGCACGTCCACCTCGACCTTGCGGGAGGGGGGAGCGAAGCGACCGATCGGCAGCTCGCCGGTCAAGAGCTCGTAGAACACGACGCCGAGCGAGTAGATGTCGGCGCGGTGGTCGACGTCGAGCGGGTGCTCGATCTGCTCGGGCGCCATGTACTGGGGCGTGCCCATGCGCTGCGAGGCCTGCGTGAGCCGGGAGACGTACGCCGCGCCCGTGCCGTGCACCATCTTGGCGAGACCGAAGTCGGCGATCTTCACCCGGCCCGCGCGGTCGACGAGGATGTTCTCGGGCTTGATGTCGCGGTGGACGATGCCCCGGTCGTGGGCGAACTGCAGGGCGGCGCAGACCTGGGACACGACGTCGAGCGCCTGGCGGGGCGAGAGCGCGCCGTCCCGGATGAGGCGGCGCAGGTTCGTGCCGTCGACGAGCTCCATCAGGAGGAAGAAGCGCTCGCCGGTCCGCCCGAAGTCGTAGACCGCCACGATGCCCGGGTGCGAGAGCCGGGCGAGGGCGCGAGCCTCGCGCAGGAAGCGCTCCGCGAACGCCCCGGCGTCGGCGCCCCGCGGGCGCAGGATCTTGAGCGCGACCTCGCGGTCCAGCTCCCGCTGGCGCGCCCGGTAGACGACGCCCATCCCGCCCTCGCCCAGGAGCTCCTGGATCTCGAGCTGGGGGAAGTCGGAGGCGAGCTCGGCGGGGGCGGGCGGCGGGGGGCTCGGCTCCCCGCCGCCCGTGTGGACGATCTCGCCGGCGGGATCGCCCAGGGCGAGCTCGAGGAGACAGCGGGGGCAGGGCCGCCGCCGATCGTAGTCCGCCGGCAGGGGGTCGCCGCAGCGCACGCATCGGGTCGTTTCGGGCATCGGTCTTGCCTCCGCACCACTCTTCCGGAAACGGCGGTCGAGGTTACCGCGGATCCCCGGAATCGGCGGCCAGGGCCGTGAAAAGGGCCCGGATCTCCTCGTCGACCTCCGCCGGCTCCGAGAGGGCCTCCGCGATCTCGCTCCGCAGGTGCTCCCGGAACCGCTGGCGCATCCGGTGGAGCGCCACCTTGACCGCCCCTTCGCTGCTCCCGAGGAGCGCCGCCTTCCGGGCGAGGGGCGCGCCGGGTAGGGCGCCGGCGAGGCACTCCTCCAGGACGGCGAAGAGCTCCCCCTGCCCGCGCGTCTCGTAGTCCCGGCGCAGGCGAGCCATGGTCCGCTCGATCGTCTCCCGCGCCCAGGCGGCCTCGTACAGCCGTTCCGGGGTCGCGTGGGTCGCCGGCTCCCGCTGGAATCGTCCCTCGGCGACCGCGAAGTCGAGCGAGAGGACGGCGCGATCCCCGCCCCGCTTGAGGGCTCCCGCCATCTCCGCCTGGTGAGCGACGTAGTGCTGGATCGAGGCCAGGAGGAAGGCCCGGAAGCGGCCGCGCGCGGGATCCGCCCGGCGCAGGCCGCCGCCGGCGAGCAGGTGGGCGAAGAACCCCTGGACGAGGTCCCGCGCGTCCTCCGCGTCGCTCCCGCGCCGCCGCAGGAAAGCGTAGAGCGGATACCAGTAGCTCTCGCAGAGCTGCGCCAAGGCCGCCCGAGCCTCGGCGCCGTCCGGCTCCCCCGCCCGCGCCACGACGCTCCACCGCGTCGTCGCGAACTCCGGCCGGGGCCGGGAATCGGGATCGGAGGCCATGGGCGGCAGCGGGAGGTGATCCTACGTCCCGATCGCCCGGGTACCAACGAAACGCGCCCGGGGCAGGTCTCTTCCTGCCGCCGGGCGCGCTCGACCGCGGGAGCGTGGCGCGTGCCTACTGGTAGGAGGCGCCGCCGCCGGTCACGTAGGCGAACTCGGTGCTCCAGTCGCGGCTGGCGCACTTGAAGAAGCCCTTGTTCTTCGTGGCGAAGCTCGCGTTCTCGAAGGCCTTGATTCCGAGGACGTAGAACGAGGTGCTGCCCACGCAGCCGTACGAGGCAGCCGGGTAGACGTAGTAGCGGTAGTGGTAGGTGGCGTCGTTGATCGGGTCCGCCGGGACCTCCGGAAGGTAGCCCTTGTCCTGGAGGACGCTGATGAAGTTGCCGTCGAGGGAGACGTCCCACCCGCCGTACGCGCCGTTCGTGTTGGCGGCCGGGTAGGTCGTGTTGTCCATGTAGTACTGCTCGACCGCGTTCCGGATCGCCTTGATGTCGGCGAGGCGCCGGGAATCCCGTGCGCTCTTCATGTGGTTGGTGACGCGGGGAACGAGGACACCAGCGAGGATGGCCAGGATCGAGATGACCACGACCAGCTCGATGAGGGAGAAGCCACCGAGGGCGGGACGTTTGTTCATGGCGGGGAAGGGGGATCGGGGTGGACGAGGATGCAAACCCCCGGAACCATTCATCCATGGGGGGGGAGCGTGCGGGGCCCTATCGACCCCCCGCGGGCGGCGCTGAAGGAATGTCCGCCGTTTCCGATCTCGTAGACCGCAGGTCGCGGTTGCCCCTCAAGCCGGGATCGAGACGAGCCGACAAACCGACCCGGAAACCGCTTCCCCCCCCCCTTCCTCGCCGGGGTCCCGGCCCCGGCCGCGGACCGCCGAGAATCCCCCCGCTCTCGAGCCCGATGACCGACAGCAGACCCAGGTCGCCGCTCTCCCGCCTGGCCGTGCTCGCCGTGAGCCATCACGGCGTCGAATGGTACGAGCGCGACCCAAATGGCACGGTGCGCTACGGTTCGCACGTTCCGCCCGGCACCCGTCCGCCCGACATCGTCGCCGCCGCGGTCGAGGCCCGCCGCGCGGCGGGCGGCGGCCGCCGCCGCTGCGTGCTCGCCCTCGACCACACGCTCTCCCGCCACCGGCTGATCGGCCTGCCGCCCGTGGCGAAGAAGGAGCTCCCGCGGATCTTCGAGCGCAAGGCCCGCCAGCTCCTGGAGCTCGCGGAGGGGCCCGTCTACTACTCCGCGCTCCCGATGGGCGAGGAGGAGGGAGAGCGCGGCCGCGAGAAGCAGTGGCGGTGGCTGCTCACCGCCCTCGATGCCGAGTCCATCCGGGACCTCTGCCTGCGGCTGCGCGGGCACGGGTTCCACGTGCACCGCGTCGTCTCCCGTTCCCTCGCCGCCCTCGCGCACGCCCAGGCGGAGGCGGGCGTGGGCGACGAGCCGCTCATCGTCGTCACGGTGGATCACGGCATCGCCACGGTGAGCCTGGCGGCCGGGGACGAGCTCGTCTACCGCGATCGCATCGAGGGTGACATCCTCACCGAGCCCGCCCTCGCGACGAGCGTCGTCCAGCTCGTCAGAACCTGCGCGGCCTACTGGCGCAAGCACCACCGCGGTCAGCAGGTCCGTCGCGTCCTGGTGCTCGGCATGCCCGTCGCGCAGGGGAGGCTCCTCTCCCACGCGATCGCGCCGATCATCGAGGGAGGCACCGTCGACGTCCTGCCCCGCGAGGGGGACGACGAGAAGGCCGGGCGGTTCGCGTTCCTCGAGGCCACCAGCGGCACGGGGCGGCTCTGCCCCGAGCTCGCTTTCCCCCTGCCGAGCCGCCGGTTCCTCACCGCCGTCCTCGGGCTGGCCTTCCTCGTCGCGAGCGGGATCCTGGCGTGGACGGTGCACGGGAACGCGACCGCCGAGCTGCGCGATCTTCAGCTCGACACCGCGTCCCTGAACACGACGATCGCGGCGCTGGCCCCCTTCGCGGTGGAGAATCGCCGGATCGAGGACGGGGTGGCGGGGCTGAATGCCTACCTCGGGCGCGCCGCCGCGGTGGGATCGCACGGCGTCGACCTCGAGGGCCTCCTGGACACCATCCTCGCCGCTTTCGCGGGCCGGGCCGAGCTCACGGAGATCGCGGTAGGTCCGGCTGCGGACGGCGGGCACGAGATCGGCCTGCGGGGCGAGGCGGACCCCGATCCCGCGCGGGTGCTCTGCGATCTGGAGGAGATCCGCCGGAGCCTCGAGAGCGACCCGGGAATCGCCCGGGTCGACCTCCGCCTGCCGGCCCGGCTCCCCGATGCCGCGGGGGGGCGGGCGGAGCCCTTCGTCTTCGAGATCCAGGCTCGCGTGGAGGTGCCGCAATGAAGTCGGTCACGAACCTCCGGGCCGGCCGCCTGCGGCGCAATGCGCCCCCGCTCGTCCCGCTGATCCTCGTCACGATCGCCCTGGGGGGGGTCGCCATGCGGCCCAGCCTGAGCATGGAGGCCGCCCGGAGCATGCGGGCGGCGGCGCAGGACCGCGCCGCGCGGGCCGCGGGCGAGCGGGATCGCTGCGCGGCGTTCACCGCCCAGAACGGGGCCGAGCGGCTGGCGGCGGCCACCGCCCGCATCCGGGAGCTCCTGCCGTGGGGGACGACGGCCCTCGAGCTCCACAGCGGGGTGCGCCTCGCCGCGGAGCGGTGCGGATTCCGCCTCGACACGGTGTCCGTGGATGGGCCGATCGACGCGGGCCTGGCCCGGCTCGACGATCTCGTCGTCCGGCGGTCCGTCGACGTGCGGGGGAGCGGTCCCCTGCCCGCGCTCCCCGCCCTCGTCTCCCTCGTGCGGTCCCTCGGCTATCCGACGGCGGTGATCGAGTTCACCGTCACGCGGGCGTCGAGCGGTCCCCATCCCTTCCAGTTCCAGATCGTGCTGGGCGTCTTCGCGGCGGCGGAACTTCCCCCCGCGCCCCCCCTGACGGTGCCCACGGGCTCCGAAGGAGAGTTCCAATGAGGAGCAAGACCAAGATCGTGCTGGCGTCCGTGCTCGTCCTCGGGAGCGTGGGCATCTGGATGCCCCAGATCTATCGGTTCCCGGACGAGGAGACTCCGGTCCCGCGCGGCGAGGTCGCGGCCGACGGCGCGGTCTCGCCGGCGCCGTTCGCCGCCGGTGCGGCGGCCGTCCCGGGGCCTCGCGAGGAGACCGCGGCGCCCGCGGCGGCGGGGACCGACCCGGCCGGCGTCCTGGGCGAGCTCGAGCGGACCCTCTCCATGCTCGGGAACTTCGCTCCCCGGGCCGGACGACCCGACCTGACTCCGCTCCTCGCCGCCCGCGCCGGCGTCGCGGAGAGCGACGAGGGGCCGGCGGCGAACGTGCCGCCGGTCGTCCCGCCGGTCTTCCCGGTGCTCGAGGGCGAGTCGTCCCTGGCGCTTCTCGAGGAGTTCGTGGCGGCGAACGAGCTCTCGGGCATGATCTACGGCGACGATCGCTCGCTCGCCCTGCTCGGCCACCGCGTCGTCGCCGAAGGCGATCGTCTCGCCCACGGCCGCATCCGGGTGCTCGCCATCGGGCCGGGTTGGCTCCAGCTCGGCTGCGGGGAGCGGGAGGAGGTCGTCGACCTGCCGCCGTTTACGGCCCGGGAGGGGAACCTCTCGGCCGGCGAGGCCGCGGGCGCCGAGGCCCCGGCCGCCGCGGAGGGGGAAACCGCTCCGCCCGCCGGGGGCGGGGCGGCCGGACCGGAGCCAGGAGCCTAGGAGGGCCCGATGAACACGAAAGAGCTCGACCGGACGACCCTGGCCGCCCTGCTCGCCTCCGCCGCCCTGGCGGCGGGGGCCTGCCGCGGCCCGTCCCCTCTCCACCACCGCCAGGTGACCGGGGACACGATCCCCGCGCGCCGCGACACGCGCGCCCTCCTCGACCTCGACCGCGAGTCCCTCGCGGCGGCGGCGGGGGAGGCGCCCCTCGCGGCGGCCGTTCCGTCCCCGCCGGAAGCGCCGGCGCCGCCTCCCCGCATCGGGGACGACACTCCCCGCCAGCTCGATCTGCGGGGGGTCCCCCTCTCGGAGGCGGTCCATCTGATCGCGGCGATGGCGGGGGTCAACGTCTACCTCGACGCCGATCTCGGCCAGCCGGTGGATGCGAGCTTCCCGGCCGTGACCCTCGACGATGCGCTCGCGATCCTCCTCGCGCGCAACGGTCTCGCCCTGGTGGAAGACCCGCCGGGCATCTTCTGGGTGGCTCCTGACGACGAGAGCCAGCCGGCGGCCGCCACCTTCCAGCTCCAGTCGATCAACGGCGAGGACGTCCTCGCCAACCTCCAGGGGCTCCTCTCCGACGACACGGCGCTCGTGGTCGACCGGAACCAGAACCTCGTGATCGTCCGCGGCAGCCGGGCCGACGTGGAAGCGGCGCGGGCGTACCTCGCCGAGGCCGACCGCCTCAAGCGGCAGGTGCTCATCGAGGTGGAGATCCTCGAGATCATCCTCGACGACGAGTACTCCTTCGGGCTTCGTCACGTGCTGAGCGATCCGGACTTCCTGGGCGAGTCGACCCTGGAGATCGACCAGGACCTCTCGACCGGAGCCGAAGCCTTCACCGCTACCCTCGACCTCCACGGCTACTCGTTGAGCTCCACGATCGACGCCCTCTCGAGCTACGGGATCGTGCGGGTCCTGAGCTCGCCCCGGGTCATGGCGATCACCAACACCCAGGCCACGATCCAGGTCGTCACGGAGATCCCCTACATCGAGACGTCCACCTCCATCCAAGGCGGGGGAGCCGGCCAGGTCGGCACCACGTCCCAGACGTCCGTGGCCTTCAAGGAGGCGGGGATCAAGCTGGAGGTGACACCCGTCGTGCAGGCGGGCGGAGTCGTGCAGCTCGCGGTGAACCAGGAGCTCTCGGAGGTGGTCGACTTCTTCCTGGGCGTTCCCGTCCTCGACAAGCGCACCGTGGTCAACCAGTTCCTCGTGAACGGGACGGAGACGGCGGTGATCGGCGGGCTGATGCAGGATCGCGTCTCCGAGGTGGACGAGGGCGTGCCGGTGCTTATGCACGTGCCCCTGCTCGGCCGCCTGTTCCGCAACGACCACGACGAGACCCAGAAGCGCGAGCTCCTGATCCTGATCACGCCGCGGGAGCTGGACCCCAGCGCCGCCGCCGCCCTCGCCGGACAGTACGAGAGCCAGTTCGAGGCGCGCTCGCGCGCCGGGGGGTTCGCGGACCCGAGGAGCCGCTAGCCGGCGCGACATGGCCGAGCTGAAGGTCAAGGGCCGCCTGGGCGAGCGCCTGATCGCCCAGGGGAGGCTCACCCCCGAGGAGCTGCAGGTCGCGCTCGACGAGCAGAAGCGCTTCCATCGGCCCCTGGGGATGATCCTCTCCTCGCTCGGGTTCGCCACCCAGGAGGATGTGGCGCGGCTCGTGGCCGAGGACCATGGACTGCCCTTCCTCTCCGCCGCGGACATCGAGCCCGATCCGCTGATCCTCTCCGGCCTCGATCCCGCCTTCGTCCGCGAGAGCCAGACCTTCCCCTACGCCCTCGCCGACGGCGTGCTTCGGGTGCTGACCGCGGATCCGGACAGCCCGGAGCGCGTGTCGCACCTGCGGCATCGGTTCCCGTATCCGCTGGAGATCGCGATCACCACCGAGGACGAGCTCCACAAGCTGATCCGCTTCCATCTCCAGGCGCGGACGAGCCGGGTGGCGGAGATCCTCTCCGGGCTGCAAGGCATGGACGCCGAGGATCCCGGGAGCTTCCCCGTGGAGAGCGTGACGGAAGCCATCCTCCTCGACGGCATCCATCGCCACGCCACGGACATCCACGTGGAGCCGGAGGAGCTCGTCACCCGGGTGCGCTACCGCGTGGACGGGATCCTGCACGGCGGCGAGAACCTGGCCGCGTGGGTCACCCCGGCCGTCGTCTCGCGGATCAAGATCCTGGCCCGCCTCGACATCTCGGAACGCCGCCGGCCCCAGGACGGCCGGCTGCGCATGGATGTGGACGAGCGCACGATCGACATGCGCGTGTCGGTCATGCCGACGAACTACGGGGAGAACGTCGTGCTGCGGATCCTCGACAGCTCGGCGAGCACCTTGCGGCTCTCCCACCTGGGGCTCTCGCCCGCGGACCAGAACGTGCTGCAGCGCGTCTCGCAGCGACCCCACGGCCTGTTCCTGGTCACCGGCCCCACCGGGTCCGGGAAGACGACGACCCTGTACGCGATGCTCTCCCAGATCGACGCGATGCGCCAGAAGGTAGCGACCGTCGAGGATCCCATCGAGTACCGGTTGCCGCTCCTGCGCCAGAGCCAGGTGGATCCGTCGATCGGCTTCACCTTCAACACGGGGCTCCGCGCCCTCCTGCGCCAGGATCCCGACGTCATCCTGGTCGGGGAGATCCGGGACGAGGAGACCGCCGATATGGCGATCAAGGCGTCCATGACCGGGCACCTCGTGCTTTCCACCCTCCACACGAACTCCGCCGTGGGGGCGGTGGCGCGGCTGGTCGACATGGGCATCGAGCCCTATCTCGTCGAGGACTGCCTGATCGGTGCGATGTCTCAGCGCCTGATGCGACGCACGTGCCAGGGCTGCGTCGAGGAGGTCGTCGCCACCCCGGCGGACTGCGAGTGGCTGGGGGTGGAACAGGCCCTGCTCCGCCGGGGCCGCGGCTGCGACCGCTGCGACTCCACCGGCTACCAGGGGCGCATCGCGGCGATCGAGCTGTTCCTTCCCGATGCGACCATCGCCATGGCGATGCGGTCGGGCGCCCGGGCCGATCAGCTCGAGGTCCTGGCCCGCGAGTCGGGCTTCCGCACGATCGAGGAGGACGGCAAACGCCTCGTGCGGGAGGGGATCACCACCCGCGACGAGGTACTCCGCGTGAGCCGCAGCCTGCGCCTGACGAAGGAGGAGCGTGAAGGCATTTGAGTACATCGCCGCCGACGCGGGCGGCAGCCTCGTGGCCGGCACGGCGTGGGCCGCCTCGGAGTCCGATCTCGACCACACTCTCGAGGGCCGGGGGCTCCTGCTCACGCGGGCCAAGGTCGTGGGGGATTCCCGGAGCGGACGCGGCATCCGGGTCCGGCGGAACGAGCTCATCAACCTGACCAATCAGCTCGCCACCGTGACCGGCGCCGGCGTGCCCATCGTCGAAGGGCTCGCCGGGATCGGGGCGCGCCTCGAGACGCGCGCGGGCCGCCAGCTCGTGACCGAGATGGTCTCCACCCTGCGGACGGGGGAGAGCCTGTCCCGCGTAGTGGAGGCCTACCCGCGCACCTTCTCGACGGTCTACCGCGCCACCATCCTCGCCGGCGAGGCGTCGGGGGCGCTGGACAAGGTCTTGACCCGGTTGGCGGGCCACCTCGATTGGATCCGCCGCATGCGGTCGACCACGATCCAGGCGCTGATCTACCCGGCGCTCCTCGTCGTGGCCATCGTGGGACTGATCCTGATCCTGCTCTACTTCCTTCTGCCGCGGATCATCGGCATGTACCCCGGCGGCGTGGAGGATCTGCCCGTCCAGACCCGGATCGTCGTCGGGTTGTCTAACTTCGTCCGCGGCAATGTCGTGTGGCTGGTCCTCGGCCTGGGCGCCGCGGCGGCCGGGTTCGCCGGGCTGCGCCGCTCGGTGCGCGGCCGCCGTGTCCTCGACGGGCTGCTCCTCCGGATCCCCAAGCTGGGGTCGGTCGCCAAGGAGCTCGCCACGTCGAAGTTCGCCTGCACGGCCTCGATCCTGCACTCGGCCGGCTGCGACGTGTTCACCGTGCTGGACGTCGCGGCCTCCACCTGCGGGAACGCCTTCCTGCGCCATGGCTTCGACCGGGCCGCCGAGCGCGTCCGGCGCGGCGAGACGATCAGCGACGCCCTCGAGAAGGAGCCGCTGGTGGACACGCTCCTCGTCCAGATGGTCTCGGTGGGAGAGCGCACCGGCAGCCTCGACGGGTGCTTGGCCAAGCTGGTCGAGCACTACGACGACGAGATCCCCCGCCGCGTGCATCGCTTCCTCTCCCTCCTGGAGCCCCTGATCCTCGTGACGGCGGGGATCGTCGTGGCCTTCATTCTGCTCGCCTCCCTCCTCCCCATCTTCGAGCTCTACGAGCGCATCAGCTAATCCCATGGGATCCCCTCGCCGCCGGAACGTTCCTTCCACCTGCTCCCGCCGCCGCGGCTTCACCCTGCTCGAGCTGGTCATCGTGGTCGCCCTGCTGGCGATCCTCGCCGGCTCGGCCGTGCCCGTGGCATCGATGATCTTCAATTCCAAGGCGACGCGGTCGACGCGGGAGGTGCTCGACGATCTCTCCGTGGCCTGCGCCGAGTACTTCCGCGACACGTTCGCGCTGCCCGCGAGCCCCCTCGATCTCCACGTCAACCCCGGCGTCGCCGGCTGGAGCGGCCCCTACATGTTGACCGCCGCCAGCGATCCGATCACCGGCATCAGCGACTCGGCGGTCGATGCCTGGGCCCGGCCGTTCCAGCTCACCGCCGTGGGGACCTCGGGGCTCCTCATCGAGAGCGCGGGCGTGGAGGGCGCCTTCGGGGACGACACCGACATCGAGGTCCTCCTCGACGTGACCCCGATCCGCCGTGAGGTGACCCTCGACGAGCTCGAGACGATCAACCAGGCGATCACCCTCTACAACGGCGTCTACCTCCCCGACACGCCGCTTTCGACGAGCTACGACCAGATCCTGAGCCGCCTCGTCGTGACCGGCTTCCTGCCGGCCGGGAACGACCTCTCCACCGACGGCTGGGGGGACGCCTACGTCCCCGTTCCGGCGGGCGTGGTGCCGGTCGTCGAGGTGGGATCGATCCACCTCTCCGCGGGCGGCGGGTGAGGGGGGGACGGGGGTGGCGAGCATACGGATACGGTGCCGGAGCAATCCTTCCACGATTCGCCGCCCCGGCGGGGGAGGATACGGTGCCGGAGCAATCCTTCCACGATTCGCCGCCCCGGCGGGGGCGGC